>SSGX01000056.1 GCA_008017155.1 Neisseriales bacterium
AGTGCATTCAATTACACGAACACACTCGCTTGACGTCTTTGGTTTCCCGTTAGACATCTGCTATTTTTTGTAACACCATGAAACAATTCAATTAAGAATCACTTCACGGCACTACCTTTTCTATAGCTAGATGCCTCACATTTATTGATTGTTTATCTTGTTAAAGATCTGTTTTGTTTCTCTTTTTTAACCCGCGTCTTCATTCGCGAGATCAGTATTATCACACAATACACTCCACAATGTCAACCTTTTTTAACCATTTTTAGACAATTTAATTCGAGTTAAATTCAATAACAAATTAAAACAAAGTCTTAACTAAAACAAAACATAAACAATATAACCAATTACTTCATGCAAAAGCTTGGTAACTTGACTGTAAGCTCCAGCATTAATAAGAAATCCATCATACCAGTTTAAACTCAAGAATTCATACTCATCCCAATAAGGACAGACTATTACTTGAATTTTATTTTTTTCAAATAATGCCTTTGAACGCCACATATGTGATGCTTGAGTAATAAGAAGAATATGTTTGACATTCATCTGCGATAATATCTCTGCCGCATAAAGAGCATTTTCATCTGTATCCAATGAACGGTTCTCAAGAAAAATCCGATTTGAAACCCCTTTATCATATAAATAGTTTGCCATTGCTTGAGCTTCACTACCAAAAGAACCAGTTACTCCTCCTGATAATAGAATAGGTATATCTGGCGTATTTTTAATCACCTGATAAGCTCTATTAATATTATATAGCGTCTGCCCTGCTGAGATAGCTTCAAGTCTTCCTAATAAATCTACACCAATTCCAGTACCAGCCCCTAATACAACAACATATAAACCATTATGTTTAACCGACTGGATTTGACAATTAACACTACTAAATGTAGGATAAATTAGCGAAGTAAGAAGTCTAGCAAATATGGGAGTATATTGAATGTAGGTTAAAAATGAAGAAATTAATCCTATTATTAAGATGAATTTATAAGAAGGTTTTCTAAAAATAATACTCAATAGTAGAAATATTATAAATAAAATAACTCCATTAACTGGCGGTTGGAGGAACCATTCAACAAAATGATGAACTTGTAACATAAACTATGATTTTATCTCAACATCATAAATATACCCCAAAAGTTCATGCAGTATACTTGACGTAGTAGCCATAGCAAGCCCGGTCGGAATAAACCATAATAACGGAAGTGTAGTATAACCTAAAGAGTAAAAGCCCGTTGGTGCTGGAATAATATTTATTCCGTTATGTTCAAATAAAGCAGTCGCTCTACGCATATGACTAGCAGATGTAACTAAAATTACTTTAGAGATTGAATATTGTTGAAGCAACTTTGAAGTATATTTAGCATTTTCGGTGGTTGTTTTTGAATCCGGCTCTAAATAAATCTGGTTCTCAACATCGAATTCATCAACTAACGCCTTTTTCATTAAGCTAGCCTCAGAATCTTTTGTATCAATTGCACCACCAGATGCAAAAATTGGTAAGTCTGGATTTTTTTTTGCTAAATAAGCCGCATAACGAACACGAATAAAAGTATCAGGGTTAGATACTGCATTTACACTATACTCACTAGCATTATTATTTATACCGCCACCAAGAATAACAATTGCTTGGGCATCTTTAAACATTCTTTGATCCAAAACTGGGGGAGCTAGTAAGCGATTTAACTGATAAGCAAAGTAGGGAGTTGCTTGAAGATAAGAAGAAATACATCCTATTAAAATAAGTATTTTGCCAATTCGCTTTTGTGGCTTGAAAAAAAAGACACCAAGTAGTATAATAACCAGCGAATTTAACGGTGGCAATAAAAAACTCTGTAGCAATCTATGTAAAAGGATTGTAATCATATCGTCCAGTTAAAAATTTTCCAATATTTTATCTTAAAGGAGCCCGCAATGGCAAAAATTGCATTAGTAACAGGTGGAATGGGTGGTTTGGGTACAGCTATGTGTGAAGCTTTGGCAAAAAGCGGGCATACTGTTGTTACAACCTACACTAACGAAGAAAAAGCAAAAGCATGGCTAGAAAAAACTAAAGCAGCAGGATATAATTTTAGAGCTTACAAATGTGATGTTTCTGACTGGGATTCTACAGTTGAATGTTTTAATAAAATTAAAGCCGAAGTAGGTAATGTTGATGTGTTAGTAAATAATGCTGGTATTACTCGTGATGCAACATTCAAAAAAATGACCTCAGACCATTGGCATGCAGTATTAAGAACAAATTTGGATAGCGTATTTAATACGACAAAACAAGTTCTTGATGAGATGGTTGAGAAAGGCTTTGGGCGGATTATTAATATTTCATCAATCAATGGTCAAAAAGGTCAATTTGGTCAGGCAAACTATTCTGCGGCTAAATCTGGTGTGCACGGCTTTACAATGGCAGTTGCTCAAGAAGTTGCTAAAAAAGGTGTTACGGTAAATACTATTGCCCCTGGGTATATTGCAACTGAAATGGTTATGGCTGTTCCTGAAGAAGTACGTAACAAAATTATCTCTGGCATTCCTGTTAATCGCCTTGGTAAACCAGAAGAAATTGCAGCTCTTGTTGACTATCTAGCATCAGACCTTGCTGGTTTCATGACTGGAGCTGAATTAGCAATCAATGGTGGACAACACATGATGTAATTCATGTCTTTTACATGTTAGCGGGCAGTGTTTATCTGCCCTCTAATTTATCTAAACCTGAATAATTTATTACTATTTTTGTAATTCACTCGTTAATTGTCCCATATACCCCCAATCTTCTAGTTCGATTTCCTGTATTACAATATGGATGTGCTCCGGCTTTTTACCCAAAACATTAACCAGTGTTTGGCTAAATTCAGCAACAATTTGTTTTTTCTGTTCTTTACTTGCACCTTTGGTTATTTGTAAATTAATATACGGCATATCATTCTCCTAAAATTTAGTATTTAATAACCCAGATTTGGGGCTAACCATTTTTCTGCTTCTTCAATTAGCATTTGTTTACGAGTAGCATAATCTTCAACCTGATCACGTGAGATTTTACCAATTGCAAAATATTTTGATTCCGGATGATTAAAGTAATAACCGGACACGCTACTAGCCGGGTACATGGCAAAATTTTCAGTAAGTTTTGCACCCGTGTGAGTTTCGGCATCAAGTAGCTGCCAGATTTTGGCTTTTTCGGTATGTTCTGGGCAGGCCGGGTAGCCGGGAGCAGGGCGGATACCACGATAGCGTTCATAAATTAGATCTTCATTGGATAGATTTTCACCGATTCCGTAGCCACAATATTCGCGCATTTTCTTATGCAGACATTCAGCTAAAGCCTCAACTAGACGATCGCCCAGCACTTTTGCCATGATTGCATGATAATCATCATTAGCCTTTTCGTATTGATCGGCTAATTTTTCCACATCATGCATAGTTACGACAAATGCACCAAGGTAGTCTTTATAGCCAGAATCAAAGGGGGCAATATAATCTGCCAGCGAATAATTTACTTCCTTATCATTTTGCTGACGGAGGAAACATAATTTATCAGCTATATTACTATCAAGATTATAAAGGATTACATCCTGATCAATACTGTTTGCCTGCCACCAGCCGATTACTGCTTTTGGCTCAAATAGTCGATTAGCGATAATTGTTGAGAGCATTTTTTGCGCATCATCGTATATTTTATGGCATTCAGTACCATATTTTTCATTATCCATGATTTTGGGATACATGCCTTTAAAGCCCCACGCCCAGAATAATGGTGACCAATCGATATATTCAGCAATCTCTGCTAGCTCGATACTAACTGGATGTACGCCTAATTGTTTGGGAGTCGCAATATCTATTTGCGACCAATCACAGCGATATTTTTTACTACATGCTTCAGCAAATGATGGTAATTCGGTCTTACGCTGCAATGTATAATGATCATCACGAAGTTTGGCATATTGATTACGCACATCATTAATGTAGCTATCATAAGTTGCTGGATTAAGTAGTTTGCTACATGCTTCGGCAACGAGAGAAGCATCATTGATATGGACAATTGCGCCACTATAATGCTGCATGATTTTCACAGCAGTATGGAGTTTGGAAGTAGTTGCTCCGCCAATAAGTACCGGAATGGTAAAGCCATTTTCTTCAAATTGCTGGGCATTATAAATCATCTCATCCAGTGATGGGGTAATTAGTCCACTCATGCCGATAATCACCGCATTATGGTTACGTGCTGCATCCATAATTGCCTGACAGCTTACCATTACGCCAAGATCAACCACTTCATAGCCATTACAGCGTAGTACTAGTGACACAATATTTTTACCAATATCGTGAACATCACCCTTGACCGTTGCCATGATGATAGTTTTTTTCTCCTGTACCCCAGCTTCACTCGCTTTGGCAATCTCTTCCATAAACGGTTCAAGATAGGCAACTGCCCGTTTCATCACCCGTGCGGATTTAACTACTTGTGGCAGAAACATCTTACCATCGCCAAAGAGTTGTCCAACAATTTTCATGCCATTCATTAGCGGCTGTTCAATTACATCCAGTGGAGTGCCATATTTGGTGAGTGCTTCGGCAGTATCCTCGATAATATAAGTATCAATACCTTTTACCAAAGCATGACTAATCCGCTCCTCAAGTGGATTACTTCGCCATGCATCAATCTGTACCGTTTCGGTAGCTTGCCCCTTGTATTTCTCTGCCAAGTCAAGTAAATCTTCAGTTGCACTATCATCCAGATTTAGAATTACCCGCTCACATGCTTCACGCAGCGGCGGATCAATTTCATCATAAATAGTCAGCATTCCAGCATTGACAATACCCATATCGAGTCCAGCTTTGATTGCATGATATAAAAATACCGCATGCATCGCTTCGCGGACTACATTATTGCCACGAAAGGAGAAAGACAGATTGGAAACACCGCCAGAAGTTAGCGCATGCGGACAGGTTTGTTTAATTTCGCGAACAGCTTCGATAAAACTCACACCATAACTATTATGTTCTTCGATTCCGGTTGCTACGGTCAGGATATTTACATCAAAAATAATATCGGCTGGATTAAAGTCCAATTCTTTGATAAGTAAATTATAAGCTCTTTGGCTAATCGCTACCTTGTGTTCCTGACTAACTGCTTGCCCTTCTTCATCAAAAGCCATCACAACCACCGCTGCACCATAGCTTTGGATAATCTTAGCTTGGCGCAAGAATTCTGTTTCGCCCTCTTTTAGTGAAATTGAATTAACAATTGCTTTACCTTGTACGCATTGCAAGCCAGCCTCGATTACATCAAATTTTGATGAATCAATCATGATTGATACACGACAGATTTCTGGCTCACTCGCTACCAGATTAAGAAATTTGGTCATGCATTCGATAGCATCGAGCATCCCATCATCAAAGTTAATATCAATTGCATTAGCCCCATTTTGTACCTGCTGTTTGGCAATTTCCAATGCCTCACTAAAATTGCCTTCACGCACTAATCGAGCAAATTTTGGTGAACCAGCAACATTGGTTCGCTCACCCACCATATAGAATTGATGGGTTTCGCTATTATTGATTATCAATGGCTCTAAGCCAGACAATGTTGTATAGCTAGCTGAGCTATTTAACTTGTGTGCTTCACATACTTTAGTTTTGGCAACAATGGCGGCAATATGTTCTGGCGTTGTTCCACAGCAGCCACCTAGGATATTCAGCACCCCATGTTTGGCAATATCGTAAACATATTCGGAGGTCATTTCTGGAGTTTCATCATAACCTGTTGGCGCTAATGGATTTGGTAAGCCTGCATTGGGGTAACAGCTGACATAGCAATCACAGACTTTAGCTAAAGCGGCTACATATGGAGCCATATCTTTTGCACCTAGTGCACAGTTAATCCCAACTGCAAGTGGCTTAGCATGAGCAACTGAATACCAAAAAGCTTCAATAGTTTGCCCAGATAGGGTTCTACCGGATAAATCAGTAATGGTAACCGAAATTATCACCGGATATTTACAGTCATTTTCTCGTTCTACTTGCTGGATAGCTGCCAAACAAGCTTTCATATTTAATGTATCAAAAGAAGTCTCGGGTAATAAAATATCTGCCCCAGCATCGATTAAGGCGCGAGTTTGTTGATAGTAAACTTCTTTTAATTGATTAAAGGTATGGGTACGAAATTCGGGACGATTAACATCCGGTGAAATCGAGAGCGTCACATTAGTTGGACCAATTGCGCCAGCTACATAACATCTACGCGCTGGGTTTTCTGCCATTACCTCATCACAAGCTTCACGGGCTACTTTAACCGCAGCAGTATTGATTTCAGTTACCAGATTTTCAAGCCCATAATCCTTTTGTGAGATACGGTTAGCCGAAAAAGTATTGGTTTCAATAATATCACTACCGGCTAATAGATAATTCTTATGAATTTCCTTGATTATTTCCGGGCGGGTTAGTACTAGTAGATCATTATTGCCTTTTAGGTCATGCGAGTGATTTAAAAATTGGTTTCCACGAAAATCAGCCTCAGTTAATTTGTAACTTTGGATCATAGTACCCATTGCACCATCAAGATAAACAATGCGTTGATTTAAGATTTGCTTTAATTCATTTATTATTGGTGATTGATGCACTGACTAATCCTTATTTATTGTAACTTTGTGGTTGACTGATTTATCCAGCTTAAATATTCCGGTAATCCTGCTGCAATATCTAGAGCAATAATTTCTGGGACATCATATGGGTGATTTTCTTTTATTGCTTTTTCGAGTTCTGGATAACAATCTTTAGTGGTCTTAATTAGCATGCTAACTTCAGTTGTTTCTTCAAGTTTATTATCCCAAAGATATAGTGATTCAACTTGCGGCAGAATGTTGACACAAGCGCAGAGCTTTTCTGCTAGTAAAAGTTTGGCTAGATTATGCGCTATTTCTTTATCTGGGGTATTACACAGTACTAGTAAAAAACCATTCATATCTAAATTTAATCAAAAAAAGCTGGGTGATAACCCAACTTTTATTTACATGCACTTAATGTGGCATTGGTAATCGTAACTGGGCTATTTGGTACATCCTGATACATTCCTTTTGAGCCAGTTTTAACCGCAGCAATTTTATCAACTACATCCTGACCTTTAATAACTTTACCAAAAACTGCATAGCCTGGGTTACTTGGGCTATAATTTAGAAAATCATTATCTTTAACATTGATAAAAAATTGTGCAGTTGCTGAATCTGGATCATTAGTACGTGCCATAGCAATAGTATATTTATCATTTTTAAGACCATTATTAGCTTCATTCTTGATTGGCGCCCTGGTTGCAGCCTGATTCATATCTTTATCAAAACCACCACCTTGAATCATGAAATTAGGAATTACGCGATGGAAAATCTTATTTTTATAGAACCCAGATTCTACATATTGCTCAAAATTAGCCACAGATAGAGGAGCTTTAGCCTGATCTAATTGTAGCTCTATTTTCCCATAATTAGTAGTAAGGCAAGCTTGAACTGGTTTACTTGCAGGAGCTGCATAGCTATTTGCACTTAGTATCGCTGAAGCAGCAATCAACATTGTAAGATATTTATTCATACGCATTTCTTTCAGATATTTAACTTAGATAATTCAACGCTAGCTGAATTTTAACTATAGATTATAACAAGTTTGAATTATTTATTTTCAATAAAAAATACCGGACTAATTAATCCGGTATTTAAGAGTTGAGCTAAATATTTCTTAACGCTTTGTCCATGCTGATTGCCAATCTGAACCAGTTCCCGGTGCATATGCCCAACTGCCACCATTACACCATGCAGTGAAAGGCCATGGCTTACATTCGTATAGATTGCCATCAGTTCCTTGAACAATGCTGCCTGCAACGTAGGTACCTGTTCCGCTAGGATATACTGGATAGTTACCCGGCGCTGGTGTAGGGCTTGGTGTGGCGTCGGCACCGGCGTCGGACTAGGTGTTGGTGTAGGAGTGGGCGTTGGGGTAGTCCCAGAGCAGTTACTAACTACACCCCAAACTTTACCAGAACCGTCAACCCCATTATTCTCTGCAGGATTGTTTCCACTAGTCCACCATCTGGCTTTATAAATTACGCCGTCATAGGAAACCTGATTACCAGCTGTATATACACTTGTACTACTCCATATTGATACTGCGCTACATTCGCTACTTGCCGGGGTATTTCTGACTACATATGACCATTCATCTGTGCTATCGGACGATTTATAGACATATACCTGATTCTGACTACCACTACTAAAGACAACTGTACCATTACTTAATATACCAGCTTTAACTTGGACACTATTTTTAAAAGTGTAATTATTGATTGCAGTAGCTAAGTTCTGTTCAGCATTGGCTACGCTAGTAACACTAATATTACTAATCGTATCTGTTTCTACACCATTTTTATTTAGTGCAAAACTTAATTTATCCCCAGCTTTAACTGTTTGTAACCAGTCTTTTAGTTTATAGCCAACTGCTGACCATGAGACTATTATCGGATTTGGATCATTTTGTTTAGTTAACGTATAGCCATAAACCGCATTTGATTCCGCGACACCCTTATTGATGTAAACATAATCTTTACTTTGATTTGCTTCATCGTAAGTAACTGCGCCCGTAGTTGTGTTTAGTACACCAATGGCAGCCAAGGCGTTTAGGCTAGTATCATTATTAACTTTTGCAGCAAGGATGCTATCCCATTTTGAAAGATTATTCGCAGTTATTGATAGGGAGTAGCTTGCAATCACACTATTATTTTTAGTTAGCTTGAACGTTACTAGTTCATTTGCTTTAGGTTGACTGATTGAAGAAATCCATGACTTGCTATCAATTGCATTCCAGCTTGGTGTAACTACTACTCCACCGCCATCAAATTCGACATCTGCACATGAAACAAAGTTTTCCCCGACCGGATCAACACGTTGCCAGATGCTGACAATTACCTGTTTGCCTTGTAATTGTTGATTGGCAAGCTGTAATTTACAATTGTAATTATCTGTCCCCTTACTTGTCCCAGCAGCATCACAACCTGATAGATAATGTAGGTCTTGCCAGCTTGGTGTTGGGTTATACTCACCAGCTTTATAATTGGTAATAAAAGTAAAGTGATTGCTTGGAGTATGCGCCGCCGTTTTTGTCCATGCAAAATTTACTGTTTGTCCATTACTTACTTTAGTTATTTTATTGGCAGGAAGTGGCTCAAGGAGTCTCGACCATGCTACGTGTCCATTTGAACATAGGTTACCGTTTTGTATCGCATGATTTTTCTTGAAGAAGCCTAAGGGTCCGCCACTAAAACCAGTAATTTGTGCGTATGTAGAACTACCGCCAGCTATGAGGTTACTAGCAACTGACTGTGGTTCGTATCCAACAGCTCCACGATCAGTTTGGTATAAATAATCTACTCGGGTTAAGGGTAAGGTTTGCCAACCATGCGCAAAAACATGTGTGCTTATCGCTGATGATACACATATTGCTATGATTCTTTTCTTCATCATTTACTCCCTCGTTATTTTATGTATTATTAGTCTTTTTATCATAGTTTTTATTTACGATATTTTGCTATATCGGTAGTGGAATCGTCAACTAATAAAAACGTATAACATTTATACAAAAAAAGTTAGTTTTTACCATCATGCATAGCAGACGAATTATTTCCAGCGTAACTAGCTATGGTAGTATAATGAATGGCTTATATAAACTATATTTTTGGAGCGAATCAAATGCCAATACCTACTCCTCACATTGAATTAACTGATCTTAATCAGATTGCCAAAACAGTTATCATGCCAGGTGATCCTCTAAGAGCTAAAATGATTGCTGACACTTATCTTACTAACGTAGTACAGATTAACAATGTCCGCAATATGTTTGGTTATACTGGTGAATATAAGGGACGCAAAGTTTCGGTAATGGGTAGCGGGATGGGTATGCCTAGTATGGGCATTTATTCTTATGAACTTTATTCTTTTTATAATGTTGAAAATATCATACGGGTAGGTTCTGCCGGCTCATATAGCGCCGATCTTGGATTATATGAAGTGGTTTTGGCAAAAGACGCATGGAGCGAGTCTAGTTATGCAAAAGTACAGGGAGGTTATGATAAACCTATAATTGAGCCTTCAGCTAGTCTTAATGCAAAAATCCTTAAAGTGGCAGAAAATATAAGTATTCCAGTTAAAGAACTTCGTATTCATAGCTCAGATGTTTTCTATCGTCAGCGCTTTGAAGATTATATTGATATAAATCGTGAACATGGTTGTGCTTGTGTCGAAATGGAAGCCTTTGCGCTATTTGCTAATGCTCGAGTATTAAATAAACATGCTTCTTGTTTATTAACAATTTCTGACTCATTGGTCACACATGAGGCTACTACTAGTGAAGAAAGGCAGAATTCTTTTACCAAAATGTTACAGGTTGCCCTAGAAACTGCAATTTAAAGATATTTAAAAGCCTGCTAAATTCAGCAGGCTTTTTCTTTGGTTTAACGATTAAGCTTAGCGATATTGGCAGTAATATTATTTATTTTGATACTTTTATCGCTAAACTGCAAATATTGAATATTACTTAGTATTTTTACTCCATCTGGACCACTAACTGTTGTAATCCCATCACTGGTGGAAATTGCATACACACTCGATGCCAAAGCAAATACTACCGTGTTTTCTCCAAGTCCACCATTAATAGTATCATTGCCTGAATATGGATAAAATACATCATTACCAAAGCTACCCCACATCTGGTCATCGGTATCTGTACCATTTAAACGTCCACCTTTTTCTGTAGTAAATAATGGAAGAATCCCTGTTGGTTGTACCTGCTGTGGGATACTATTACCATTGCCACTCCAATAAATCATGCTATAAGCATTATCTGCACTATCCCGGAAGTCCATAAATAGTGAACTTGGATATGATTCATTTCCATAGTAATTGTATGCTGGCATAGAATATAAATCTTGTGCCAAATATATACTAGTTTTCCTAAATCCAATTGGTAAAACTGCTGATTCGAAAGCTCTAGTAATCTCTTCTGGAGTAGTATCGGCAAGATTAGTTGATTTCATTATATAAATATTACCCCAAGTATCGGTAATAAAATGGCGTAAAATAGCTTCACCTGCCTGATTATTCTTGGTGAACAAATAAAATTGATTTTTATTTATATTTGAATATTTAATCTCTCCTGGCGGAACATAACTACTGGTTTGTCCTGCTTGCCAACCATCTACTGGTATAGGTGCGGGATAAGCTGAGGATTCAAAAGGCCAGTTATAGCTTTGATTAACTACGATCAGCCCCCAAGTATGTCCCTGACAATCAGTATATGAGGTTAATGGACCAGACGCTGCCATCGGGCTACCTAGGGTATTAGCGTAATCAAAAGTAGCATTACGTGGAGTATTTCTGATCCAGCTTTCACCACAATTGAAATTACTAAATTCTTCATCAGTAGTAATTGGATTTGAACCATAATCAATGTAAACATAAACGTTACCCTGATAATTGCTGCCAATATCCCCAATATAAGCAACTTCATAACCACTACTATCTAGGGTGCTCTTATAGCCAGCTGATTCTGCGATGGCAATTGAAGAGTTAACATTAAATGGAGTACTTATTGCTGATTTATAACCTTCTGCACTCGCAACAAGAGTATAACCATTTCCCGGCTGAGTAACCGATAGACTTTCAAAAGTTGCAATGCCATTTACTGAATTGACCGTAACATTACCAATCAGCGTTCCGGTATATATTTCTCCCATAGGCTGACTGACATTGGGTTGATTGGCGATAGAAAGGGTTACGGGCACATTTGCCGTACTCTCAACTGTACCATTGCTATCTAGGATAGAAACTTTAATTGCTGGTGAAATATAATTTTGTGTACCAGTTGGTGTACTATTACTGGCAGGTTCCACACTAAAACTTAGTGTAGCATCAGAATTGCTACTTGTTCCACTACTACATGAAGACAATAATGCAATACTAAAAAAACCACTAAAAACCAAGACTGTTTTAAAACTATTTTTCATTATGAATTTCACTTTTCTATATATTAGAGCTATTATTCTCACCGATATTATAGCATGGAGAAAATCATATTATCTAACCAATTTGGACAGGCTAGTATTTCAGGCTGGTAATTTTTGGTGTTGACTTCGATATCTAAAATCAATACAAGCCTGAATAAAAGACGAAAAGAGACTATTATGCTCATAAAACTGCTTGCATGACCGCTCTGGGTGTCCCTGAATACCAATCAAGAAATGTTCTGGGTCTGGACTCTCAACAATTTCAATCAAACCGTCTTTAGCAAACCCAGTAGCAATCAAATCATGTCCCAAATGTTTAATCCCCTGATGGTGAATACTACATGTCATAAAACAGGTTGCGCCAAAAACTTGATGTGCGTGGGAATTTTCCTGCAAAAGAACTTCATGATCAGGAATAATGTCATCAGGTAAAATAGTATGTAATACATCGTTTATTTCAATTTCTTGAAATAAACTACCACCTTCAGCTACATTAATCAGCTGATAACCACGACAGATACCAACAATTGGGATTTTGCGCTTTTTCGCTGCAAAATAAAGGGCTATTTCAAATTCATCGCGTAAATGATTTGGTTTATCCCGTAGTGGACGCTTATATGGAACACCCGAATCTTGAATACTCGAACAATATTCAATAAGGCATTCTTCACCATAAAAACGAGGATCAACATCCTGTCCACCGATTAGTAATAATCCATCTAAAGAGTCAACAATATGTGCGGCATCTTCAGATTCAATCTTACTACTGATAATTAATGGAATACCACCATTTTCACAAATTGCATTGACGTAATTTGATCTTACGAAGACAAATTCATCGTGACTAGCAGATGTTGCAGCAATACTATCCAGATTTGAAGTAATACCTATAATTGGTTTTCTCACAGTTTTCTCATTAATAGATTAATTAAAGTCTTTGATAATTTCAAGTACACTACTGACATCATTCATCAGAAAAAAATGTACACATGGCGCACCACGAGCAATTAGATCTTGAACCTGACTTTTTGCCCACTCTTTACCAATCGTTGCAGCATGTTCAGGCTTTGCGACCAATTCACTTACCAGTTCATGAGGTAAATCAATATGAAATAAGCGTGGCAGGCTATTTAATTGATTTGCCGTTTTAATCACTTTTATACCCGGAATGATAGGCACATTTATCCCAGCCTCGCGACAAGCATCGACCTAAGCAAAATATTTATTATTATCGAAAAACATTTGAGTAATTACATATTCGGCACCAGCTGCAACTTTTTGCTTCAAATAATCAATATTAAGCTGCATATTGGCGGCTTCAAAGTGTTTTTCTGGATAACCAGCAACACCCATACAAAAATCTACCGGAGGGTACTCAGTATCAGCTATAAATTTACCTTCGCGCATCTTGGCAACTTGGCGTACCAGATCAACTGCATTGCGATTGACTGTCTCATTGTCGGCAATTTGGCGGTTATAGTTAAGATTATCACCTTTTAAGGCAAGAATATTTTCTATTCCCATATAATTAAGCTCAATTAGGGCATCTTCAGTTTCTTGCTGTGAGAATCCTTGGCATAAAACATGAGCAACAGCATCAATTCCATATTTATTCTGAATTACACCACAAATACCCATTGTTCCTGGACGTTTCTTATGGATTCTTTTACTAATCGTCCCATCGCTATTTTCAACATATAATAATGATGAAGCATGAGTTGTAACATTAATCCATTTCGGATCATACGGTAAAAGCTTTTCAATAATTGAAAAGATTTCCGTTATCGGAGTAGAACCGCGTAACGGAGGAACAATCTCATAACTAAATAGAGTTTTTTTTGCCTGACTTAAATGATCACTTACTCGCATTTTTCTTTGGACACCAACGACTTAAATTAATTGCAAAACATATTTTTACTAACACATAGCCAATTAGACCACTACTAATTACATCTAGCGGCCAATGCCATCCGGTACAGATACGCGCAAAAGCAGTTGCTACGACTAGAAATAGCATTAAGAATTGTAAGCCGCGTTTATTGGCAAAAAACATGGTGCTAATAGCAAAGGCAAACACTGCCATATTCCCGGTATGCCCGGAAGGAAAAGACTTATGAGCTGATTTTACCGCATCTTCGAAATAGTTTAGCCAGAAAAAGCTGTTTTCAGGTAATACTATGTATGGGCGAGCTTCGCCGACCAATTTTTTTAATGCAGCAAAAACTAGATAGTAAAGAATAATTAGGAGTAAAACATTTGGTAACGCACTGCGTTTTTTAACAACAGTAATAAGTATCAATAATACTGGAAGAATGAAAAATTTTGAATAACTAACTAAATTGAATGAAGCCCAGAACATATCTGGTAATAAATCATGGTGGCTATTTATGGCTAAAAAAAGTTCGTGATTTTTACCGGATAACCAGATTCCAATGGCAAGAGCCAGAAAAATTAAAAATAACCAGCTATCTTTAAGACAGCAACATTTTGTTTCGCATTTGTGTAATGGGCAAGCCATCAAAAGTTCCTTAATAACTATATAGTTTTATAAAAATAGAGATTATGATGTAATGATTTTCAGGTATTTAAACTTACTCTATCCATTGCCCATAAGATACTCTTTCAATCCCGGCGTAATCTTTCTCTGAACTGATATTCTGAAAACCTTGCTCTCTCAACAGTTCCCTAACCTTATTCGCCTGATCATAACCATGCTCAAACAATAACCAACCTTGATTTAACAAATGCTTTGGTGCATCTTGTATGATCTGCCGAATAGCAGATAAACCATCAGCAAAATCGGTAAGTGCTGAAGCTGGTTCATATGCTAAATTAGCCAGATGATTATCTGTTACATGGATATACGGTGGATTACTCGCAATTATAGCAAATTTTCCACTAATAGCCTGAAACCAATTGCTTTCAATACAAGAAATTTCTGCATTAAGTAATTTAGCATTTTCTTTAGCAATAGCTAGAGCGGCTGATGATATATCGCAAGCAGAAACATTTAAGGTTGGATTCTCCAATTGGCAGCTAATTGCTATACAACCACTTCCCGTTCCCATATCGAGCAGAGAATCACCATTTTTGGCGGTTGCTAAAATTTTTTCTACCAGTATCTCGGTATCCGGACGAGGGATAAGAGTATCTGGTGTAACTTTGAATCTTCGGGAAAAAAATTCTTTATAGCCAATAATATATGCAATTGGCTCACCTTTTTGTAGCCGCTCAATCCAGCTTTGATACTGTATAAGTTGCTGATCGGATAAAGGTGCATCATCACGACTTATAAGCTGTGCATCGCTAAATCCTGTGATTTCACGAAGAATCACCCTCTTGTCTAGCCTTGGCACGTCGGATTGTTGTAATAGTTGACGAACTGTAATCATGAATTAAATCTAACCATATTTAAACTATACCTAAAATAATCTAGATTATACAAAAGTTTCAATTATTTTTGAGGTTTTTCAATAATAAAATAGCGTCTAATTTAAAATAATTACACTATGATTATGTTAGAATAAAGTATTACTACATTCATTTGAAATTGAAAAACTATGACTGATGAAGAGTTTCTAGCAAGAGTAATTGCTAAATATAAACGAATTGACGAACTAATGCCAGCATTCAGAATTGCAATTAAAGATACTGAAGCAAAAATAGTCTTTGCTACGCATATGTATAAGGTTACTCGTGGTGAAACGGTATCTCAGGAAGGGAGCTATGGACTACCA
Organism: Neisseriales bacterium; assembly: GCA_008017155.1. Classification (GTDB taxonomy): domain Bacteria; phylum Pseudomonadota; class Gammaproteobacteria; order Burkholderiales; family UBA11063; genus Aquella. The sequence continues at coordinate 15,766 of SSGX01000056.1, forward strand.
CCAACCGAATACAAATATAACCAAAATCAGTCAATTACAGAGGAGCTTGAAGTCAGAGAAAGCAAAAAAATTAAGCACTCAATCAATATGAATTATTTTGAAGGTACTATCCAGCCATACATGACAAGCAAATATCCATTGATAAATCCTGATACAGATAATTCAATTGGCATAATTGTAGTACTACATAAAGTCTTATATAGCAATATACAACACCAATTAATGCGAGCACTTGAAATCTATAAACAACCTAAAAATATAGACTTTGAGCAATATAATCTTACTCGAAGAGAAAAAGAACTGATTTTTCTGTTTCTCAACGGTCTAAGCAGTAAAGAAATTGCTTTAGTATTATCGAAGCTTGAAGATAAAGATATTTCAAAAAATACTATAGATAATATCTTCAGTAATCAACTACGTATTAAATTTAATTCATTTAGTCGTGAAGCCCTATATGAAAAGCTTATTGAACTTGGCTTTGATCGATTAATTCCAAGAGATTTATTATTTAATGTGAAAATCCCTTTGCAGCACATTAAAACTTATTAATACTGATTAAATACATCATGTTTTTCCGTAAATATTAATAAAAATTTGTTAATACCAACTTTAACATAAAACCAATATATAACAATATACTATAGTAGCTTAACACAACATATTACCTCTCATAAGAAGATATAATTTGAATAAATATTCAGGCAACCACTATGTCCAAGCATCAAATATTTGAATTAACCAGTAAGCGTATATATCTACCATTAGCTGAATCAAAAATCACAGCTGGATTCCCTACCCCTGTCACGGAATATAATGAAGAGCGGCTGGATATTAATGATATTGTAGCGACTAATCCACATGCTACCTTCTATGTACGGGTATCCGGTAGTAGTATGATCGATGCCAATATTAAAGATGGTGATATTCTGGTAGTTGATAAATCACTTGAAGCTAGACATAATGATATTGTTATTGCTGTCGTTGATGGTGAATTTACGGTAAAAACTCTTTACCATAAAGATGGCACAATCAAACTAATGCCAGCCAATCCTGAATTTCCAGAAATAGTACTGCAAAATGAACAGGAGCTTAATATCTGGGGTGTTGTTAGCTATACCATTCATAAGAATAGATAGCAGGGACGATTATGTTATGCCTTGTTGATGTAAATAATTTCTTTGCTTCGTGTGAACGAGTGTTTCAGCCAAATCTGGAAGGTAAACCTATAGTAGTATTATCCAATAATGATGGCTGTATCATCGCCCGATCACAAGAGGCTAAAGATATAGGTATCAAGATGGGTAGCCCTTACTTTGAAGTAAAAGAGCTGCTATTTAAGCATAAAGTACATGTATTTAGTTCCAACTATGTTCTCTATTCAGATATGTCTTCCAGAGTAATGGCTATTTTGAAAGACTTTGGTATTCGGCAAGAAGTAATCTCAGTTGATGAATCATTTCTCGATCTGACAGGATTGGCTGATCTTACAAACCACGGACAAAAAATCAAAACAACAATAAAACAATATTCCGGACTACCAGTTTGTGTGGGTATTGCAAAGACAAAGGTACTTGCCAAATTCGCTAATCATCTGGCTAAAAAATATAAGGCTCTTAATGGCGTATGTAATCTTGAAGATTTTGTTGAATCACGGATAAACAAGGCTTTACAGATAACTCCAATCAATGATTTATGGGGCATAGGTAGAAAGCTTAGTAAACAGTTGCCATTAGCGGGTATAAAAACAGCCTATGATCTAAAAATTGCAAATGCAAAACAAATAAGCCGATTATTTAGTGTTAATCTTGAGAAAATGGTTTATGAATTAAATGGTATTCCCTGCCTAGAACTAGAGGATTATCACGAACCAACCCGATGCATTTTATCTTCGCATAGCTTTGGTAAGCCTGTGACTGATATTAATGATTTACTTAGTTCAGTGACCTTTCACCTAGAAAATGCCACCCAAAAACTTCGTAAGCAAGGATTATACGCTAGAGAATTAACCGTCTTCATCAATACTAACCGCTTTAATGATGATTACTATTATAACTCTACAACAATCATGCTACCACAAGCGCTAGATAGCTTCCGTGCTCTTGCCAAATACCTAGAACCAGCCATAAGAAAACTATATCAACCAGAAAGAAGCTACAAAAAAAGTGGCATAAGCCTCACTAGCCTAATTACCAACGATATGAAAGACATTGATTTATTTGAATCAGTAAATATCCAAGATGATCCACTTTTGACAACTATTGAACAGATCAGGAAAAAATACGGTAAATCATCCATAAATTTAGCTAGCCGCAACCTTGCTGATAATTGGCATATGAGACGGGAAAAGATGTCACAACACTACACAACTAATCTTGATGAGCTTATTGAAGTTAAATAGTTTTTATACACCTACAGGATATTACAAGATAAATCTACAATTTCTATAAATCTAATAAAATCAATAGCATACTTATAACCTCACTCTTATCTTTACATAATCATAAATACAAATATACTGAGCTAATGCTATATTTTTAGCTGTAGCTAGAAGAGATATTAAATTTAACAAGTATTATAGAATCTTCTAATCTTGTATAATTAATGATTATAGCAGCAGTTTATTCATATGTTTATTACTAATAAGGTTAACATGTCTAAGTGTATTATTGATAGTTGGATAATAAGTATCTGGTTAAAACATAAATTTCTTATAATAAGTATTATTTTTATAATAACCCTCTGGTTTATAAGTGGTTTAATCATTTACATTAGTGGTGATGATACATTCTTAACTGATTTTTTTAGTGCTGGTGCGGCTATTGGTGCAATAGTTATAGGTATAGGAACATTATTATTTGCAAAAGCTCAATCCGATCTTAATAGTAAAACCTATGAGTACCAAATAAGTCAACGGTATATTGATAATTATAATGACCTAATACTTGTATTTGAAAAGGCATATGAAATATTCCACCCAGATAAAGAAATATACCAATTACCTCACGACAAGTTAAAAGAATATATCTCTCTTAAATTTAAGGACTTGCTGCATTTATCTTCTAAAGTCAAGAATCAGGCTTCCCTTATGTTTCCAGACAGTCGCGATATTATTCAACTTACTCAACAGATATATGACGAGGTCTATGAAATATATAGGGCAAGAGAATCCCTAATTCACCGTCAAGCTATATTAAATGATAATAGCTGCAGTGATGAGCAAATCAAATCATGGCAAGATGGGTGTAATAGACTATATAATATAATGCTAGAAAAGCATACAAATTTTCTTTACAAATATATAAGTGCTGAAGATAAATATTTATTTTTAAAAATACTGGAAGAAAAATATCAACGTTACCTAAAAGTCTAGCTGACATCCTTCTCTTTACCATAGTTGTTTACATGATTAGATGTAGCTAAGACAATAGCTAGTATGTCCCAATAGAGAACTTAAATGAATAAGAATTTATGTGAAAATCTACAAAACTTAGGATTGCCAAAATGGATAAGCATAAGCGATCAGAAAAATGGTAAACTAAAAACCTGTAATTAATAGTAGAAGGTAGAATACCAATGGCTAATTTATTTGAGAAGATTTTTCCTAAGAATGCCAATAATGAATACAAGGGGCATAAACTTGCTGCGTATGTATTTTTCTTACTAGCAGCAACAGGTACTGTTCGTAGTTGTATTCACTTCTTAGCACCAGACGGAGGGGCAGGAACTATTGCTGGGATGGATTTATCCGTAGCGGGTGCATCTGGAATAATTTTTGGCTTTTCACTATGGGGTAGCTCACAGCTTTTATATGCGATCATTCAACTAGTTGTATTCTTTCGCTACAGAACTCTTGTCCCATTTATGTATATTCTTATGTTATGTGAAACGTTAATGAGAATGTTTATTGGTCACATCAAACCTGTACATTTTGCTCATACACCACCAGGTGCAATTCTAAACCATGTAATGATTCCACTTACAATTATCATGTTGATATTATCCCTATGGCATAAAGAAAAGCATAAGTAAAAATGTAATAGTTTATGCTAAAATCATGCAAATAAATAAACTAAGGATATAATTGTGGCAGACAATAATAATCGTAATTATAACAATCGTAACCGTAATAGTAATCAGCAACGTCGTCAACGTGTTTACGAAGAAGACCGCAGAGGTAATAACTATCAAGATGACTACGAAGATGATTACCGTGATGACCAACGTCAAATGGAGCGTTCGCCACGTAATCGGCAGCAAAGAGGTAATCCAAACCAACAGTCACGCCAACGTCGTTATGATGACGATTACGATGATTATCAACCACAATATCGCCAATCGAGCAGTAAGAAACCATTACTAATTGGTCTAGGTATAGTTGGCGCTGCTGCAGTTGCGGCTGGATTATATAGTTTCCTTGGTGGTAGTGGGACTGCGCAGATTGTATCTGTTTCACCTAATTATGTTTCAACTCAGCAGCCATATCAAGATTGTCATCGTGTTGGTACGACCCACTATGTGCGAAATCAAAAGAACGGTACTGAGGGTGCTCTGATTGGCGGTGCAACAGGTGCTGTTGCAGGTGGAATTATTGGTAATCAAGTAAAACAAGGCGGTGGTGGAACTGCAGTTGGTGCTTTGGTTGGTGGTGCTACTGGAGCTTTAGTTGGACGTGAAGTTCAACGCTCTAATCAGCCAGACTATGTAGCGCAAAAAGGCTCAACTACTCAATGTGCTACTCGTTATAAAAATGTACAAACTCAGTCTGGCTACAATGTTCAGTACTTGTACAAAGGAAATATGGCAAATATGGTTACACAATCTGCTCCAGCAATTGGAGTTAAGATTCCTTATAGCCAGTTACAGGCAATGGCAATGCCAAATACCACAGGTCAAGCTACACAATAGAAGAAAAAACCATCAAACGATGGTTTTCTTGATTCGAAGCATCCCTTTAAATAACTCGATCAGATTACCAAGTATCGTACTTAATAGTATTATCAGTCCACCAAAAATAATATTAGCAGTGATTTTCTCACCAGCCAACCAAGCGCAAAAGGTAGCAGTAACAGACTCTAAACTAAAAATAATTGCTACTTTACTCGAGCCAACATATTTCTGATATTTTAATTGTAGAAATAACGGTAATGCTGTAGCAATCACCGCACAATAAATTGCGCCCCACCAAAATAACTGACTATGCGGAATAACTGTAATCTGTGTCCCTAGTACTCCCATCGGAACTAAAGTAGTAAAGATTATCTGATAAAATGTTAGTAGTTTGAGATTATTACTAACTAAACTAGCTTTTTCGGTAATTATAATCCCTATCGCAATACATAAAGCTGAAGCAATAACTAGCCAATCACCATCATCAAAATTACGGAAATCTGCACCACTAATCAGATAAATCCCAGCAAGGCAAACTCCGGCAGCCATTAGATCAATCAATCGTGGTCGCCCCATTGCAAAAAATGGTAATAAAAGAGGAACCATTACCACATTCATTCCCGTGAGAAAAGCCGCACGAGCAGAATCAATATAAAGTAGCGACTGTGCCTGTAAAACAAAGGCACCACTATTAACTAGACCAATTGCCAAACCATAAAGAATATCAATTCGGCTAAACTGTCGTCTGCGCCATGCATCAATAAATGGCAATAGCATAACAATCGCAGCCAGCCAAAAACGCCATAATACGAATAAAGATGGACTATAGTTATAGACAATTTCATGGATTAAGGGGAAGGTAATTCCCCACATTACCGGAATTGTTAATAAAATGAAAAAAGCTTTGGTTTCTTGATTATTCACGCTAAATTATTTTAAATTAAAATGATTTTTTCTAAAGTACTCGAAAATCTCTGTAATATCATTCGCATACATTGCTGTGTAGCCATCAGGGCGAATCAAGCAATAGTGGGCATGTAACGGTAGCTGATTAACATTAATCATCCGAATATAAGAAGGTAATTGATCATTACTATCCTCAAGTGTCAATAATGTCCATTTATCACCCTGATATTCAGGATATTTCAATTGTCCTGATTTTCTTACTTGCTCATGCTTGACAAGTGGGCTATTTTCATAACAAATATTTGACTGCGAGAGACCATTTGCAACCTTACTGCGAACAATATCCCAATCTGCCAGATGATGAATACCAAAATTACGTAGTCGTTTTAGAATTGGATTAGTAGTTGTTGCCATAGTAGTTAATTTACCGGAACGCTCAAGTACATCATGCCCAATCGCTCGCCTTTCAAGACTATAGCTATCAAGAAGAGTATCGGCTACTTCTCCGCGCTTAACTTGCCCTAGTTTCCAAGCAAGGTTCCAAGTATCTTGTATCCCTGTATTCATGCCCTGCCCACCCATTGGCGAATGGGTATGAGAAGCATCACCCGCAATAAAAATTCTGCCATTCCGATAATTATCTGCAAGACACTCATGAATATAAAAGGCTGAACTCCAATCAACTCGCCCAATATTAATTTTTGGATAACGTTTGGCAATTATTTCCCGAAAAGTATCCGGTTCACAGGTTTTCAGATGTTTATATTCTTCATCAGTGCTAATTTCTACAACCACCCGGATGCTATCACGCATCGGAATCATAAAAATCATGCCTTTATCATGAAATAAAATATTCACTGTTGAAGTACTGATTTCACCACTAACTTCAGCATCAACCATTAGAAAGTGCAAAGGTAAATCATGACACGCACGAGTTAAACCACTTAAATCGCGTACTGAACTCCGATAACCATCACAGCCAACTACCCAGCGATAAGAAAATTCCTCATCTTTCTCATTATGCTTGATAGCTACAGTCACATCTTCTGGAGATTGATTTATACTAGTAAGTTCATGTTCCCAATCAACAGTTATCCCATTTTTTGCTAGCTCTTCCAATAATAATTTCTCGGTATGCGCCTGAGGAAGTGCCAACATAAAATCATGTTTACTTTCAATCAGATCAAATTTAACCTGATTTAGAAGCTCACTATCACTATACAATGAAGTTCCGTGAACCTTCAAACCTCGCTTGATTGCTTCATCAATGAAGCCAAGACTTTCCCAGACTTCCATCGTTCGGCAATTAACCCCAACCGCATTGGAGCTGGTTGTTGGTCCGGACTTTTTGTCAATTATTCTGAAAGATAAGCCTTGCTTTAGAAGACATAAACCAAGATTAAGCCCAACTGGGCCTGCGCCAACAATCAGAACATCTGGATTACTCATTTTTGATTCCTCTATAAATTATAGCCAATTAAGAAGTTTTTTGCTATCGGTAAGGTGTAGATTAATTAACCTAACATTACTCGCTTCAAGTTTCAAATTAATCTCAAGTAGTTGTTCCTGGCGAAAAAGACTAATCTTCACTACTTCACCAGAAGAATAAAATGCTAGCTGCCGCTCTAAATTACTTAATTTAACATTATTAATCGCGATTAATAAATCTCCAGCCGCAAAGCCACTTTTCTCACCACTAGAGCCTTTATAAACATTCTTTACTAAATAGCCATGAGCTTGCTTCTCCAGCTTCATTCCTAAATCAGCTTTAAAACTGCTGGTACTTTGTTCTAGTTTATCTTTAGTATATTTTCCACTATCTTGATGACTACCTGCCTGAAGTGAAATCAAGTCAAGACCATATTCGGCAAATATTTCTGCAAAAGGAATATCAGCTACCGTTTCCGTAGCTAAATGAATAAAATCGTTTAAATCCACACCCGTTGCAGCTTTAATCAAATGAGGAATCTCATTTTCATCAACGCCAATTGGATTAGCACACCATTCTTTATATAAATGTAGCATGACATCATCAAGGCTACGGGCAGAATTTTTACGAATCAGCAGATCCAAACATAAAGCAACCAACGATCCTTTAACATAATAACTAACTATGCTATTGGGGCTATTTTCATCTTGTCGATAGTATTTGATCCAGCTGGTAAGACTGCTATTAGCAAGACTCTGTAACTTAACCCCAGCAAATTTATACACATTATTAAGTGCATCAACAATCAATTGTAAATACTGTTCCTCTGTAATAACTCCAGTACGATAAAGAACTAAATCATCATAATATGACGTCACACCTTCAAACCACCAAAGTAATTTAGTATAGTTTTCCAGATCTAAATCATAAGGAGTAAATACCTTGGGCTTGATTCTTTTAACATTCCAAGTATGGAAAAACTCATGGCTAATTAAGCCCATTAATTTATGATAGTCAGTATCATTGGTTTTTGCTAGGTTAGGAAGCGCGTAATATGGTGCCATCAAGAGGGTTGAATTACGATGTTCAAGCCCGGTATAGATTTCACCACTAAGGTTTAAGATAAATGTATAGTCATCGTATGGAGCAACTCCACCAAACATTTTAATTTGAAATTCGCAAACTTTTGTCATATCTGTAATTATGCGCTCACGATCAAATTCGGGAATTACGCCGGAAAGTACCAAATAATGTGGAACTCCAGCGACATTGAAAGTAATTCTCTCAAATTTACCTAATTCAAATGGAGAATCAATCAATTCATCATAATTAGCAGCAACATAACTAGTCTCAGTAATATTTTTAAGTCCAGTCGCTACTTGCCAATTAGCAGGTAATTCCTCAAAAATTACTGTATGAGGAGATGCCTCATTTCCTGCAACAGCTAGACAAACACTGGTTGGATTAAAATAGCCGCGATTAAAATCAAGAAATGCAGTTCTTATACCATATTCATAAGCATAAACCAAGTATTCAAGCTCAACCAGAGAACCAATATTAAGCCCAGTGATATTCCAAGTATTTTTATTTATCTGATTAACAAGATGATTGGTATCAATTGGATTAACACTAATTATCTGCTTACTAAACTCTCTTACCATATAACTGCCGGGTATCCAAACTGGAAGTTTAAGTTCCTGATGTCCACTGGTAGCAGTAAAACTCAAGTGTACTTTATAGATATGATTATTGATCTGAGGAGTAATCCGATAGGTAATTGCCATGGTAATTTCCTGAAATATTAGTAAAGGATATTATAAATTTGGAGAATTTTGCTGATTTTGTACATCAAGATCAATAGGGACATCATATGTGCTGGGAAGAAACCCACCATCTGGTTTGTTTGTTGCACAGGCGCCAGCCACTATTGAAAAAACTAAAAAAGAAAGAATAGTCAAGAAGTTTTTAAGTAGCATGTCGAACCTACACGAAATAGATGAATAGTTTGATATTATCGTAATTAAAGATGTTACGCAGATAAGTCATTACAAAGATATAAAACAAATTTTTCCTCATGGCGGACTGGCTCAAAACAACGAGCCAGTCCGCAAAATCGTCAAAATTCATTTTATACCTCTGAAAATCACATAAGTAGGTAACATCAGACACTTAATTAAAAATCATACTTAAAAACACTTGTGTAATCTGATTTTTACTTAGTTGTTGGTGAAGTCTTTATTATAGCGTTAAATATCTGTTCAGGGATTATTTTCTGTAAACAATCATAATGATTAAACTTACAGGTGCGTTCAAAACATGGCGAACATTCCAGATCAAGTTTTATGATTTGAGCTTTATCTGATAAAGGCGGAGTAAATCCGGGTGAAGAAGAACCATAAATTGCAATAACAGGGACATTTACAGCACATGCCACATGCATTAGACCAGAATCATTACTTACTACAACTTTAGCCGCAGCAAGTAAATCAATAACATCAACCAGATTGGTCTTGCCACACAAATCATACAAATTAGCTTTTAGTTTAGCATCTTCCATAATTTTTGCTGAAATATCAGCATCTTTTGCCGAGCCCATTACCCACACCTGATAACCAGCTGTTTGCAATAGATCAGCAAGGCTAGCAAAATGCTCAGTAGGCCAACGTTTTGCTGGTCCATATTCGGCTGCTGGACAAAGACAAATTACTGGCTTTTCAAGACTAAGTACAAGTGATTTCAGAACATTAGCCTGATTATTTAAATCCGCTGTAAAGTTAGGATAGTCTATCTGTACTGGCTTTTGTCCATTATTTGCTAGAGCACAGAAACGATCTATCATCAACGGTAGTTTATTCTTATCGAGCTTATAGGCGGTATTTAATAAACCATAGCGCATTTCACCAACAAAACCAATCCGCTCACTAATTCTAGCAAAAAAAGGTACTAATGCCGACTTTAAGGAATTAGGTAAAACATATGCTTGATCATAAGCAAAAGATGCTAATTGCCGCCCAAGTTGAAACCGCTTTAATAAGCCAAGTTCACCGTGGGCAAATGGATTGCAATGTACCTGATTTACTTCAGGCATTCGTTTAACAACATCCTTTGCCCAAGAGTTTACCAAAACATCAATTACTGTCTCGTCTCCGTATTTAGACTTTAGCTCATTAAGTAATGTCTGGCTCATTACCATATCGCCTACCCAAGAAGGCGCAATAATGAGTATTTTCAGCGGTTTTTTTGCCACTACTTTATTTTACCAATTTATATTTGGTTGAACAATAAGGGCAAATGATTTCCTGATTTGGCTCTTTTTCTATTTCAAGAAATACTCGCGGATGAGAATTCCAGCTAACCATATCCGGCATTGGACAGTGTAATGGCAAATCAGTGTCTTTTATTTCTATATATTTTTTTTTGTTATCATGCAACATTTCGTTATCCTCAAAATTTATGATAAAGCGTTAATTAATTGTGGAATAGTGTCAAAAAGATCTGCCACTAGTCCATAATCTGAATACTCAAAAATCTGCGCGTTTGGATCAAGATTAATTGCTACTACAGTCTTAGAATCCTTCATCCCAGCTATATGCTGTACCGCGCCAGAAATACCAATTGCCAGATATAATGTCGGCGCAACTACTTTACCAGTTTGCCCAACCTGACAGTCATTCGGAGCATAACCTGCCTCAACAGCAGCTCGCGATGCACCAACAGCAGCGCCAAGTTTTAGCGCAAGAGTGTGTATTAAATCATCAAAATTTTCTTTTGAACCAAGCGAGCGACCACCAGTTACAACTATTTTGGCATGAGCCAAATCAATAGTATCACTATGGATTATATCCTGACTAATGAAACTAGTTGTGGGATTAATTTCGACCAAGCCAGATTTCTCTTCAATACTGGCACCCGAGCCTGTTTCAGTATATTTAGCAAAGCTTGTTGTCCGAATTGTAAGTAATTTTATGTCTTCAAATGACTCAACTTCAGCTACAACATTCCCTGCATACATTGGGCGCTTAAACATATTTGGTGAAATAATGCCGATAACCTCACTGATCTGGCTTAATTCAAGAATCCCGGCAATCCGTGGCAATAAATCTTTACCTGCACTATCAGCAGCAGTTAAAACATGTGTATAAGACTTAACAATCTGGGCTAATGATTTTGCCAAAAATGCTGATTGCATCTGTTCACCTGAGACATCGGAGAGATGAATAATTTTTGCGATACAGGCAAGACTTGCTATTTCAGTAATATCTGCTTTACCAATGATTAACACATCTACCTTTGTATTTAATTTAGTCGCAGCACCTAAAACATTTAAGATACTATCACTAAGCTGATTAGCCGTCGCATGACCTATGACTAAAACTCTCATTTACGCCTCCTGCCCAGCTTTTATTACATTTATCAATTCATCGATAGAAGCTAGCTGTTTACATTGTTTCTTGACTTCACCATCATATACTTTAATTAAACGACTACGACGGGAAAGTTCCAAACCAAGCTCTGCCACTGCAATTTTTTCGATTGGCTTTTTTTTAGCCTGCATAAGTTGTGGTAATTTGATGAATCGTGGTTCATTCAAATATAAGTCCGCACTTACTACCGCAGGAAGATTAACTTTAATAGTTTCAGTACCACCATCAATTTCACGACGGATTACTAGTGCATTATCTGCTATTTCAATTTTAGATGCAAAGGTTGCTTGTGGTAAATCGAGCATCCCAGCAAGCATCTGTGTAACCTGATTTGCATCATCATCAATTGCCTGCTTACCAAGCATGATAAGATTTGGCTGTTCTTTCAGATAAATTGCTTTTAATATCTTAGCGATATTAATCGGCTCATAATTTTCAGCTGCTTCAACCAAAATTGCTCGATCGCAACCACGCGCAAGTGCTGTTCGTAATGTATCTTCACATTTAAGAGAGCCAATTGAAACCGCGACAATTTCACTTGCCTTGCCAGCTTCTTTCATTTTAACCGCTTCTTCAATCGCATTCTCATCAAATGGGTTAAGTGACATTTTACTATGTTCAATATCGACATCACTATGATCAGTTTTAACTCTAACCTTTACATTCGGATCAACAACACGTTTTGCGCATACTAATATCTTCATCAATAATCCTTCTAATTTGTTGTAAGCTTGAGGGCTATTTCCGCCAAATGTTTGCCTTGGGCAAACGCAAGCTTACTTTCTTCTTCACTTAACTGTAAATCTGAATTAATTCCGGCAAGATGACTTACTCCATACGGAGTACCTCCAGTTTTGGTTGTCAATAGCTCCTGATTTGAATATGGCAAGCCAACAATAACCATTCCATGATGCATTAGCGGAATCATCATTGATAATAAGCAAGCTTCTTGCCCACCATGTAGCGAACTACTAGAAGTAAAAACACAAGCTGGTTTACCAGATAATACACCAGCAAGCCATTCAGGAGACGTCCCATCCCAGAAATGTTTCATATTAGCAGACATATTACCAAAACGAACCGGAGAACCAAGAGCTAGACCGATGCATTCCTGCAAATCTTTATTTTCGACATATGGATGACCAGACTCAGGAATCTCATCGGCAACCTTCTCACAAACTCTCGATACCGCCGGAACAGTGCGGATTCTGGCACTAATCCCAGCTACACTCTCGATACCACGTGCAATTAGTGTTGCAAGTTGTTTTGTTGCCCCGTAACGGCTATAATATAAGACTAAAATCTCTTTATTCATACTAATTTCTATTAATTTACTTGCCAACTTAGTGACAGTTGAGTTACAATATTAAGATCGTTATTATACCAAAAAATTGAATGCTTTCAGCTTATATAACTGAAAGCCAGCAATGAGATATATTTATTCACTTATGAAAAAACTTGCCTTATACCTTATGTTTGCTGGTTGTGGATTTGTTCAGGTAAATGCAGATGATGCACTAACACAAGATCAGCTACAGCAACAAAATAATCTTTCTGCGCGCAATGAAGCAAATTTATGGGATAGAATGCGTGATGGTTTTAAATTAGATCATACCGAAACTAAGGAAGTTAAGTATTGGGAAAAGCGTTATGGTAGCCCCAAATATTTCAATATCATTATGCAAAATGCAGCACCTTATCTCTATTTTGTTGTTAGTGAAATGGAGCGGCGTGGGGTACCTACCGAGTTGGCATTAATCCCTATTGTCGAAAGCACCTATAACCCACAGGCAGTATCTCCAGCAGCAATTTCAACAGGTATGTGGCAGTTTGTATCTAGCTCAGGAAAACGCTTTGGTATGACCCAAAACTCCGATATTGATGAGCGCAAAGATATTGTTAAATCAACACGGGCCGCGATTACTTATCTAATCTATCTACACGATATGTTTGGTAGTTGGGAATTGGCTATTGCCGCTTATAACTGGGGTGAAGGTAATATATATAATGCCATGACCAGTAGTGGCAGCAAAAATTTCTATGATCTTGATGTTCGCGATGTAACGCGACAATACGTACCAAAAGTAATTGCATTAGCAAATATCATACAAAATCCAGATAAATTTGGAATTAAATTAACCAATCTAAACAACTCCCCTTACTTTGGAATTATTCAGCCGCAAATTCCAACTTCATTAAATGATATTATTTCTACGGCAAGCGTTTCGCCAGATCAATTTAAAAAACTCAACCCGCAATTTGCCTCCAATAGCTATGTAGCAAATCAAAGCCAGCGGGTACTATTACCTTTAAGCAATCAGAGTACTTATCTAGCAAGCATTGGAAAAAATCCACAACAATCAGTTGTTCCACCAGTAGTAGATGACAATGCCGCACAAATGGCAGCAGTTGATTTAAATCAGGCACCTGCAAATAATATAAACGCTACTCCTTCACAGCCAGATGGTATAAATCAGCTCGCAAATAACTTTAGCGACAATAGCACTACATCAGCAGCTACAAACACTACCGTAAATAATAGTACAACCGTTGCAGTAGGAGCAACTACCACTACTGTTGCCATTAGCAATAACGACAATAGCAAATCAAACACTTCTACCGCCAAAGAGCCTCAAGCACAAATTAATGATTTATTAAATGATAACAATCAAATGAATACGGTAAAAGTTGCCAATACAGCAGCTGCTGGAGAAACGAATAATATTAATTTTATTAACTATACTGTTGTCTCTGGAGATACGTTATATTCAATAGCTAGGAAATTTTCAATACCAGTAGAGACTATTAAATCAGATAATCAGTTACCTGATAATACTGTCAAACTTAGTCAAATTCTCAAGATTCGTAGCAATCAGCCACAAATTAAATCATAATCAAAATATCAATAGATAAGAAAAATATTTTCCATAGTTTAAAAATAAATAGCTCTAATCAATTTAGAGCTATTTATTTACTTAATTTAATTGGCAAAATAAACTAGCTATACTTCTTCTGCCTCATCCATTTGGTACAAATCCACTTCTCACCTTTAACAACTGGATTACCAGCATGAAGAGTTAGCTTATCAACTTGACCCTTGCTATTGCAATATTCAAAATAAACCGCCGAACCTTTTTTCGGTACTACTGAAACACCGATATCTGGGAAAGTAGTTTCGCCACCTTGCTCGACATCATTAAGATACATAACCAAGGTTGATACGCGCTGCCCACCTGTCGCCAAATGACGCTGACTACCAGCTACATCGTATGGGAAATAGTCAAAATGCGCTTTATACTCACCACCTGGACGATAATGAAGAATCTGAATACCTTCACCATTTTCAGCTGGCCAATGCATTACTTCAGCAATTCGACGATCAAGCATGGCAATAAAATCATCTTCCATGAATTTGAAAAAAGTTCCTTCACTAGTGCGATCCTTGTGTAATGATTCCTTACCTGTAGCATCATCAACCACTCTAGATTGCTGCATTCTTCCCGATGAACGTTTAACCAACTCATCACACTCTTCTGGCGACATCAAATTATCAAAAGTCATGATAGTTGGTTTTTCCATCTTCATGCCAATATATACTCTTCTGTCTGAAGTATCGATATAATTAGTATTCAATGGCACTCGCGGTGTTTCATAAGTATAATCTACTCGTTCAGTGCCCATCATCGCTCCAGCAATATTATTTGTTACCGAAGTAATATCCTTGCCTTCCTTGATCATGGTAATCGCCTGAATCGCCAGTGACGGCGCGTAGCCCTTACCAACCATTATATTAGTTAGCATGTTCACATCACAACCTCTAGCAAGATTTTCTTTAATCCAGTTAATCCATTCTTGTGACAAATTTAATTGTTGCATGATTTATAACTCTATTAAACATGATTTATGTAATATTAGACCGCCAACTTATTACTATAACCTATAGAATACAACCTAACAAGGGGATGCGAATAGATCATAATCCTGACAAGCAATTATCTCAACCTCAACAATATCCCCAACCTTAATATCTGGATACTGCCCTAGGTTCTTAATATATACCAAACCATCTATCTCTGGTGCATCATATTTACTTCGCCCGGTAATAACCTTCCGACTTACCTCGTCAATTATTATTGGCATCTTCTGACCAATCTTTGCCTGCAGTTTATTTTTACTGATTTGTTGTTGATGCTCCATAAACCGCTGATAACGATCTTCCTTGACTTCTTCCCTAACGTGATTATCCAACTGATTAGCGGGTGCTCCATCTACTTCAGAGTATTTAAAACAGCCAACCTTTTCTAATTGTGCCTTATCTAGAAAATCCAACAATAACTGAAAGTCTTCTTCAGTCTCCCCAGGAAATCCAACAATGAAAGTACTTCTAATTGCTAAATCAGGACAAATATTACGCCAGTTATTAATTCTCTCAAGTAAACCATCAACATTACCTGGGCGCTTCATCGCTTTTAATATCCGTGGACTCGCATGCTGAAATGGAATATCCAGATATGGTAATAATTTACCTTCAGCCATCAATGGAATCACTTCATCAATATGTGGATACGGATATACATAATGTAGCCTTACCCAAATTCCTAGCTTAGCAAGCTCTTTGCATAAATCAATAAACTTAGTCTTAACTGGTCGCCCGTTATAAAAACCAGTAACATATTTCTTATCTACACCATAGGCACCAGTATCTTGTGATACTACCAATAACTCTTTGACTCCAGCAGCAGCTAGCTTCTCAGCTTGTAAGAGGACATCCCCAATAGGATAGGAATCAAGTTTTCCACGCATGCTAGGAATAATACAAAAGGTACAGGTATTATTACATCCTTCTGAGATTTTCAAATAAGCATAATGTTTTGGAGTTAGTTTTATACCCTGAGGTGGAACCAGATCGGTAAATGGATCATGAGGCTTGGGTACATGCTTATGGATGAGATTTAATACTTCTTGTGTTGCATGAGGACCAGTCACTCCAAGTACATTTGGATATTTAGTCTCAATAACACCTTCTTTTGCGCCAAGACAGCCAGTTACAACTACTTTACCATTTTCATTCAATGCTTCGCCAATAGCACTCATAGATTCTTCCACTGCAGAATCAATAAACCCACAAGTATTTACTACAACAAGATCAGCATTTTCATAACTATTAACTATATCGTAACCTTCAGCCTTTAGTGAAGTTAAGATATTTTCTGAATCAACTAAGGCTTTGGGACAACCCAAAGAAACAAAACCAATACGTGCCATTTATCTATTTATTTCCTTTATTAAATGGAAACTGCATCATGTTAATAAACTTTTCTGCTTGAGTACTGAACTGTTCTTGTACATGCTCTTGCATTTGAAGAAAATTATTAGTGCTATTACTTATATAGTCAAAAATGTTTTGTTGAAGCTGAGGTCCATGATCATGCAAAAAAGTTTTCCATAACTCCATACTTGAAGGTAATGACTCTTTTGGATATGTTGCTTTTAATTGCGTGTAAAATCGCTTTTGCGTCTGCCTGAGTAAATCTATGCTTTGCTCAAGGAAGGGGCTAATCGCGGATTGAAAGGATTTACCATAAAAACGGATAATTTGGATTAAGAAGTCATTCGAGAATATCGGTGTATGATTTGCCTCTTCATCGAGAATTATTTGCAAAAGCACACTTCTTGTAACATCAATTCCAGTTTTAACATCGGTAACGATAACTATATCGCCATCCACTATCATTTGTTTAATATCTTCAAGAACTATATACGTACTAGTCGCAGTATCGTATAATCTGCGATTCTGATATTTCTTGATAATCCTTGTCTCAGATGGTTTCTTCATAACTGCTTCATATAATAGGAAATAATTATTTTAAAAATAACTTGACAAATTATGTTGCACTGCACAATAATATCGTCTGTAGGAGATTTTTATATTTTTGGTTATTTGTATTATAGCATAATAATTATTATCAATATGCTATTTAAACTTGAAAGGAATTAAAATGTTGAAAAAAAATGAACAATTTACAGCTGAAACTCAAAAAGCAATTGATACTGCTATGGACTTAGTTTCTGCATCTATTAATAGCGTAGAAAAATTAACTCATATTCAATTAGAAACTTCTCGTCAGATTCTTGAAGAGACTTCAAAAGCGATTAAAGATCTAACTGGTGTTAACGACCCTAAAGAAATGTTTAACCGCATTAATGCCATCGCTACTCAAGCTGTAGAAAAAAATCTTGCTTCTGCTCGTGATGTATATGAAGTGGTAAACGAAGTTAAAACTAAAATTAGTAAAGCTGCTGAAGAAAGCATGCATAATATGCAACAAGCTGCAATCAGCTCGGTTGAAGGTGCTTCTCAATTGAACCCTAATGGTTCTAACTTTGCTGCTGATGCTCTTAAAGGTTGGATCAACAATGCAAATCAAGCTCTAGCTGCTATGAATAAAGTTGCCGCTCAAGTTAGCGAATTTGCTAATAACAACATCAGTGCTGCTACTAAAGCTACCGTTGAAGCTACAAAAAAAACTGTTGCTAAAAAATAATCTTCACCTCTTCTGAATAGCTAAACCTGTAAGATCATTCTTACAGGTTTTTTATTGTC
>SSGX01000044.1 GCA_008017155.1 Neisseriales bacterium
AAATGTATGTGATCTTTATCACTACCTATTTCTATAAACGCTATTTCGTAGCGCTTCTCAATTTCCAAACATGTATTTTTAATAACCTCGTCTACTGACTCAGACAAAACTGCTCTCCTATATTTGGCGGGAAATACTAGGTGATACAGCAAAACGCTTACGTTATGTTCTTTATGGATATATTGGCTTTTTTTCATCCATAGATTATACTAAGTCGCAGCAAGCTGCGAGGAATTAAACCCAAAGAGATTAAAACAGGTACTCTTTGCGGCAAATTTAACCATTCATTGTTACTTGCTACAGTTTGCTGTTGTGAACGTGAATTTACTGTTTGGCGGTCTGCAACCCAGAGATTATTTATTATTTCACCATGAAATACTTTATCAAAATAATACATTCTTAAGATAACTACAGCTTTATCTCCCGTGCGAACTTTCCTTAAGTCAGTCTCATACATATTTGCCTGAATAAACCATTCATCCGTATTTACTAGTGAGAATAAAGCCTGACGAGCGTTTATCGGAGTTCCTAAGGATAAAAACATATTATCAATTACTCCATTAGAACCCGCTCTTACTATGGTTTCCTCGAGGTTTACTAAGTCTGTATCTAACTCTGATTTAGCTGCTTCAGTTTGTTTTTCTTTTTGCAGTAATGATTTCTGATCAATAGCTAATTGTGATTTTGCAGTATTTAACTGAGTTTTATTGCTACTAACTAAATAAAATGCTTGTGTTAGTTCAATATCAGAAATTGAGTCTTTAACTTTAGGATTAGATTTTAATTTATACTCATACTCGACTTTTGCTAGGTTATCTTGTGCATTTTTGATGAGATCTAAGTCTTTCTGTATAACCTGCTTTTGCTCCTCAAGAGCTGCAAGTGACTGATCATAATTAGCCTGACTTTTAGCTACTGCATTTTTGTAGGGTTTATCAAACACTCTAAATAATGGATCACCTTTTTTTACACGCTGTCCATTTTTAACGTATATATCACTTATGTATCCTGATATATCGGCAGCTACAGTTTGATTATTAGCTACTACAAAGGCATTATCAGTAAATGGAAGCTTATATGAAAAAAAGTTAATTAAACCAATTATTACAGCAATAATAATTATTGCTGTTGGAAAATTAAGTTTATCTTTACATAGATCAATTATCTTATTCATAGAAACCTTTGTATTAAATAAGTACAGAGGATTTTAGCACAGTTCATGAATTTCTTATTTTGCTATATTTGGGAATTTGAGCCTCCCAGATCGCTTTTTATGCTTACAAGTATTTAAGTTCAAAATAAAGGCTATAAATATAGTGCATTTTGATTGATGTAAATTTACAACATTCGAATTCACTCTAATTTCCACTTTAAACTAGTGTTGACAACCTATGATATAATCTGGCATTAATTCAGGATTTTTTGAGTATAACCATCATGACAAAAGTAGTTACGTTAGCGCATTATTACACGACTCCGGAAATACAGGAAATGGCGGATAAGGTTGGGGATAGTCTCGAATTATCCTTATTTGCACGTGATGCTGAAGCTGATTTGATTGTTTTTGCTGGAGTACGCTTTATGGCAGAAACCGCAAAAATTCTTAACCCACAAGCAAAAGTTGTTTTACCCGATATGGGATCAACTTGTTCTCTAGTTACCATGACTGATATTGATCGATTAAAAAAGTGGCGTGAAGAACATTCAGACTATGTCCACGTTGCATATATAAATTCATCTGCTGAGCATAAGGCTTTGGCGGACTGGATTGTAACTTCAAGAAATGTCGATGATATAATAGCCCACCTTTACGAACAGGGTAAGAAAGTAATATATTCGCCAGATCGTAATATGGGTGCATTTCTCAATTTTCAATATGGCTATGACATGCCGTTATGGGAAGCCGTCTGCGAGGTTCATGATAAGTTTAATAAGGTGGCATTAGATGAAGCCTTTGCTTCAGTTAGTGGTGATAAGTATCTGATCGCACATCCCGAAAGTCCGTTACCTGTTTTACATGAGTCTGATTATATCGGTTCTACCAGCCAAATGCTTAATTGGGTTCGTGATTATAGTGGCAATCCGGCAGCCGTGATTTTTGTTGCGACTGAAGATGGTATATTATATAACATGAAAAAGGCGCGCCCAGATCTAGATATTCGTCAAGCACCAATCTATACTGGTTGTAAGTGTAATTCTTGCCCATATATGAAATTAAATACGATAGAAGCAGTTAAGGCAGCTCAGGAAGAGCGCGGTGGAATTGAGATTGATTACCTATCAGCTGAGTTAATGACAGAAGCTAAAAAGCCAATAGACCGGATGCTTGAATTTAGTGAACGTTACTATAAGAAATAACTGGAGTAAGGATAAGGGAAATTATGCGGATACTTTTAACAAATGATGATGGTTATCTTGCTGCAGGAATCAGAGCGGTTTATGCTAATTTGGTAAATGCTGGGCATGAAGTGATAATTGTTGCGCCAGAGCGTAACTCAAGTGGTGCAGGGCAGTCTATCGCAGTTTATAATCCAATTAGTATTACTCAGGTTGAAGAAAAGATATACTTCGTATCAAGTACGCCTGCAGATAGCGTTCGGCTTGGCTTGCAGTATGTATATAAATCTTCTGATAATTATCCGGATTTGGTGGTTTCCGGTGTAAATATGGGTGAAAATGTCGGTGAAGATGTACATTATTCGGGAACTGTTGGTGCTGCAAGAGAAGCAAGTTTACACGGTATTCCAGCATTAGCTTTTTCAACAAATGGGGTTACTCCCGAAACCCATAATAAATTTGATCATTTACAGTCTGCTGCCAGAGTAGTTGGCGAACTAGTTGCCAGAGTTGAGAATAATCTTAAACAGCTACCAAAGGTTTTTGTCTGGAATATAAATATTCCAAGCGTGGCATACGAACAGATAAAAGGCTATGAAACAACCAAACTTGGTTTACGTCCACTTCATCGTCCACTGATGGAGCAAGTAACTCCGCGTGGGAATATTATATATTGGCAGGGTTATTCAAGTGAACCAGAAGATTGTGAGTTAGGTACTGATCTAGCAGTTTATCTGAAGCAAGAACGTGTTTCAATTACTCCACTCGAAGTATTGCCAACTGATTATAGTCAAATGCCAATCATTGAAGCTTTAACTAATTAATTAAGAGGAATAAATGAGAAATTTACTGATTTTAAGTTTAGTTATAAGTTTAGGTGCGTGCGCTATTACTAGAGAAACTCCTGCGCCGGTAGAAAATGTTACTGCACCGAAATCACTAAATCCAACTCCTGTAACTCCTCCAGCCGTCGCTGCCGCACCAGCTGCAACAGCCACTCCAGCCAAAACTACTGTTAGTAAAATAACCGATGAAGATGATGGTGTAGTGGTTCAGAATACAACTAAAAATACAGCAAGTTCGCCTACTAAATCAACTGCTACAAAAGTAGCTAAAGTAGCAGCTGGCACGGGTGCGGTGATTGCTGGCGTGGATTGGTTACGACCAACCAATGGGCAGATAGTTCAATCATATACAACTGCTTTAAAAGGTGTTGATATTGCAGCAACAGAGGGACAAGCAGTTTTGGCAGCTAATGATGGTAAAGTTGTTTATAGTGGTAATGGGTTAAAAGGTTATGGTAATCTGATTATTATCAAACATCAAGATAATTTCTTAACTGCCTATTCGCATAATAAAATTAACCTAGTAAAAGAGGGTAGTACGGTCAAGCGTGGACAAAAAATTGCTGAAGTAGGTAAAACGGATAGTGATAAGCCATTACTTCATTTTGAATTACGTAAGAGTGGTAAACCAATAAATCCAACGCCAATTTTTGAATAGAAATTAAATGCAAAGAAGAATTATATTTTTGTCCATCCTTCTCTTAAATGGTTGCGCATGGCTTTCTGGTCCGGATGATCATCCACCACAACAGTATAACCCAACTTACCAATATGGAAATACTCCAATGGGCGTTTATGTTGGTAATCCAGAAGATATTGGTGATGATATGATGGGAGATGATATGTATTTGCCGAATGGACAGCCGATGGGTGAATATCAAGCTCAATCAGGTCAACAGGAACAACAGTTTCAATATATTCAGGGGCAGGAAGAGCTAATGGCAGATCAGTCAAAGCAACAAATCAAACAATATAATGCCGAACAGCAAATTGGCGAAAGTTTGACCCAGCAATACATGCAGCAGGTTAAGCCACAATCGGGTAATAATTAGCATCAATTAATATCAATAAAATATTCAATAAACCCAGTAGTATTTACTACTGGGTTTATCATTATTTAACATATGGTTATTGAAGAGGAGTATAATAATATATTGAATAATAACAAAACTGAAGTGGAGAGATAATGGAGAAAAATCTAGATTTTCTAGTAAAAAAATGCAATAGTTTGGGCAAAATTGCGGCAGCGGTGGTTCACCCATGCAGTGATGTTGCGTTAAGTGGTGCGTTAAAAGCCAGAGAGCGTGGTGTAATAGAACCAGTCCTAGTCGGTCCCGTAGCAGAAATAAATGATACTGCATCTAAATATGGGCTTGATATCAGTGGGGTTAGAATCATTGATTCTAAAGATGACGTTGATGCCGCAGCCAAAGCAGCCAGTCTAGCTGGAACCGGAGAGGTAAAACTCCTTATAAAAGGAAGTCTTCATACTGATGTAATGATGCATGCAGTGATGCAACCAGAATATAATTTACGTACTCACAAATTAATTAGTAGCAGTTGTCTTATGCATTTGCCAACTTACGATAGACTAGTTTTCATTGCTGATATGGTAATTAATATTGCCCCAACATTGGAACAAAAGGTACAAATTTTGGAGAATGCGGTTGATTTTGCCCATGCCCTAGGCTGGGAGAATCCAAAGGTTGCAATTATTGCAGCGGTTGAAACAGTTAATCTCAAAATGCCAGCAACGGTAGATGCTGCAATTATTTCCAAGATGGCTGATCGTGGACAAGTAACGGGTTGTATCGTTGATGGTCCCATTGATCTAGATATTGCAGTAGATCCAACTTCAGCTCAGATAAAACATTTTAAATCCCCAATCATGGGAGATGCGGATATTATGATTCTTCCTGATTTACAATCAGCAAATGCATTATATAAACAGATGGTATTTATGGGTAAGGCAGATGCTGCGGATGTAATTCTTGGGGCTAGAATCCCGATAGTAGTAACTAGTCGTTCTGATGATGAAGAAACACGGCTTAATTCGATTGCTGCTGCGGCTTTGCATGCGCATTATAAAAACAGGATTATTCAATGAAAAATGCAGTTATTGTAATTAATTCTGGTTCTACCAGTCTTAAATTTGCGCTTTATGCTATAACTGGGAATGATCTCGAAGTCGTTGGTAATGGTAGCTATACTGGGATGCCACAGAATACGCATATTAAAATTAAGAATGCTACAGCTACAATCCTTGAGGAAAAAGATTTTCCGGATGAGAATATCAATCATGAGAAGGCACTTGCTTTATTGATACCAAAGCTAGAGGAGCTTTTCCCAGATATTCAAGTTAAATATGCTGGACATCGGGTCGTATCTGGTGGCGAAAGATTCATGCAGCCAGTACAGCTAGATAATGAAGTTATTGATTATCTTGAGCAATTATCGAAGATAGAACCAACTCATCAGCATTTTGAAGTGATGGGTGCTAAAGCTTTAGCTAAGGTATTCCCAGATATTATCCAGACTGCAAGTTTTGATACTTCATTTCATCGAACTATGCCAAAAGTTGCAGAATTTTATGCTGTACCGGATGAAATTACCAATCACGGAGTCCGTCACTGGGGCTTTCATGGGATTTCCTATGCTTATATTAGTACTCAGTTAGTAAAGCTAGTGCCTGAAGCTAAGCGGACAATAGTTGCTCATCTTGGCGGTGGGGCCAGCCTTTGTGCGATGCTTGACAATAAAAGTATAGATACTTCAATGCAGTTTGGCGCAATTACTGGTTTAACTATGGCTACTCGAAGCGGTGATTTTCCTGCTGATGCCGTGTTTTATTTATTAAAGCAGGGAATTTATACACCAGTCGAGTTAGAAACTATTTTAAGCAAAAAAAGTGGGTTACTCGCATTATCTGGCAATTTATCTGAAAGCATGCAGATTATCGAGAAAAATAATTCTGAGGCAGCGATTTACGCCCGTGAAAAATTTGATTATATGCTATTAAAGCATATTGGTGCATATACTGCGATACTTGGTGGTTTGGATACTTTGATATTCACCGCCGGGATTGGCGAAAATGATGCTAGATTACGAAAACGGATCTGTGATCAATTAGCTTGGCTGGGGGTAAAACTTGATGATTCAGCAAATACCTATGCGGTTGGTGGTACAGAAGCAGTAAAAATCAGTAATAATGATTCAAAAATTACCGTTTATGTTATTCCAACTAACGAAGAACTGATGATTGCTAGAAGTACGCTAGAGATAGTAAATAATTCTTAGTTCTATACAAAATAAACCGCTAGTTAGACTTAATTTATTTGAGTGTAAGCTGGCAAAGGAGATGAAATGTTAAATCAATTACAGCAATTTAGTGGTAATTTTCCATTAAGCGCTAGCGCCAAAGAATTCAATGATTATTTGAAAGATTATCTAGAGCGTTCTGTATTATTTATGGATGTAATGCGTAAGCGTGGTAACCAGATGATGGATATGACGCATAATAATTCGGCAACGGTGCTTAATTTTGAGCATAAGGTAATTATGGATGGTAGCAAATTTGAGCGACCAATCAATTATTGGCTTGCCGAGATATTGCCACCTAAAGGGGTAAAAACTGATCATAAATTGCGCCCCTATGTGATTCAAGATCCACGTGCTGGACAGGGACCGGGTATTGGCGGCTTTAAAAAAGATAGTGAAATTGGTAATGCGCTGAGACATGGTCATCCGGTTTATTTTATTGGTTTTAATTCAGAGCCAGTTGACGGGCAAACCTATGAAGATATAATTCATGGACAATTAGCTTTTTATGAATATGTAGCCAAACATCATCCGCATAGTCCTAAAATGTGTGCAATTGGTAATTGTGCCGCTGGGTATCTAACAATGTTTAGCGCCATGCAGCATCCAGAAATTTTTGGACCAATTTTGATTGCAGGTTCTCCTCTTTCATACTGGAATGGAGAGCGTGGGCGTTATCCGATGCGTTACAAAGGTGGGCTAGTCGGAGGTTCATGGATAAATTCATTCTTTGGTGATATTGGTGGTGGTAAATTTGATGGTACTTATCTAGTGCTTAATTTTGATTTATTGAATCCTGCTAATTTCCTCTGGACTAAGCAATATGATTTATTTGCCAATATTGATAAGGAAAGTGATCGTTATTTGCAGTTTGAAAAATGGTGGGGTGATTTTATTCAGTTTAATACTGAAGAAATCAAATGGTTGGTTGATAAATTATTTGTTGGTAATGAGCTTACCACTGGTAATTTAATGACTAGTGATGGTATTCGCCTTGATCCACGGATGATAACTTCACCTATTATTACCTTTATATCAGACGGAGATAATATTAGTCCACCTGCCCAATCTGCTGGTTGGATTGCTGATCTTTATCATGATGAAAAAGAAATCGAGGCCAGAGGGAAGACTATTGTTTACTGTCTTAATAAAAAAGTAGGACATCTGGCAATATTTACGGCAACCAAGGTTGGCAAACGTGAAGATGAAATGTTTGTTGAAAACATGGATACTATTGATATGCTACCACCTGGTTTATATGAGCTAGTTCTTGAGACCCCAGAAGGAGCGGAATCTAATCAGCCACTACAGTCGCGTTATGAACCACGAACGATAGAGGACATCAAAAAACTTGGCTATAATAGCAAGGAAGATGACAGAGCATTTGCTACAGTAGCTAAGGCTTCAGAAGCAAATAGCTTTGTTTATTCTACTTTTATTCAGCCATGGTTCAAGATGTTTGCTAATGATAGCTATGCTAATGTAGCAAAGAACTTCAAACCACTAAGGCAAAGTTATACTGCATTTTCTGATATGGTAAACCCATTGATGAAAGTATTTGAGCCTTTGGCTGCAAGCATCCAGAATAATCGAAGTGAAGTTAGTGCCGATAACAAATTTGTCCAGTTACAGGGGCAAGTGGCTAATATGATAACCGATTCCCTCAAATCATTTCAGAATATCCGCGATAATTTTCAGGAGCAAATGTTTTTTAACTATTGGTCCAATCCTTGGGTCCAGAAATTCTGGGGAACCTATGATAAGGAGCCACGCTATATTCCAAGTCAAACTCAATTTGATCGTAAGCGTCTCGATGCCAAGCATGTCGCAGAAATTAAACAACACTTGCCGGTTAGCAATAATGTAGAAGCATTATTCCGATTTGTTTCGTTGATTTTGCATAAGGATAATTCTCTTGCTGAAAATACTGCACGTGTATTACTTGATGAAGCGCATTTGATGGAACCAGGGTGGGATGATCATCGACTTAAGAATATAATCCGGATGCAGTCAATGGTTGTTGGTTATGATTCTGAGTCTGCTCTTGATGAATTAATTAAATATTCTTTTGCCAGCAGTGATTTTGATCAGGTCACCGTAGCGGTTCGTAGGACAGCCGAAAGAGTTGGTCAAATACCTGAAGACGTAGATAAGGTGGTTAAAAATATTGCTAGCAAATTAAATGTTAAACGAGAGAAGTTATAAATAACAAAAATATAAAGGCTAAAATGAGATCATCAATATTGTTAGTACTTACGGGGTTAATTGCTGCATGTAGTAGTGGCGGACAGAGTAGTGGCTCTGCAACTACGGCAACTATTTATACCACCAATGAATCAACTCAATTTGCAATTCAGCCACAACAAACGTTTCAACCACAAACAGTTATACCTGATCTTGTGGTTGATGATAGTATTAGTTATCAGCAAATTGAAGGCTTTGGTGCTGCAATCACAGATAGTAGTGCCTACTTGCTTTATAGCTTGCCCGAACCATTAAGGACTAATACGTTGCAGCAGTTATTTGGTAAAAATGGGGCAAATTTTAGTATGATCAGAGTTCCAATAAGTGCATCAGATTTTTCCCTATATGATTATACTTATGACGATATGCCTTTGGGCGAGAGTGACCCCACCTTAGCTAATTTTAGTATCTTTCATGATATGACATATATTATTCCATTACTAAAATTAATCAAAGAGATAAACCCGCAAGTAAAATTAATTGCTACGCCATGGTCTGCTCCAGCATGGATGAAGACTAATCAAAATTATTTTGGTACTTATAATAATGTCATTGGGCAATTAATTGATGAGGATATGTCAACTTATGCCAGATTTTTAACAATGGCTATGACTGATTATGAAGAGAACGGGTTACATTTTGATTATTTGACAGTACAGAATGAACCCTTATTTGCACCAGATACCTATGGTGGTATGTTTATGCCTGCAAACCAGCAAAGTTCATTTATTAACAGTTACCTTGCGCCTGAATTTATCGCGAATGGTATTACGACTAAAGTTCTCACTTATGATCATAACTGGGATCATCCAGAATATCCAGCATATGTGCTAGGTAATCTGAATCAAGCTTCAAGTCAGATTGTAAGTGGAACAGCATATCACTGTTACGCTGGTGATGTGAGTACACAGTCTGTTACACATCAGGAGTTTCCTGATAAGAAGATATTCATGACAGAATGTACCAGCGGAGATTGGGCGCCAAATTTTGGAGATGATTTAGTTTGGGATATGCAAAATCTATTTATTGGCAATTTGAATAACTGGGGTAATGGTGCTACTAAATGGAATTTTGCGCTAGACCAAAATAATGGTCCTTATGTCGGTGGATGTACTAATTGTCGCGGATTAATAACGGTTAATACTACAAATAACCAGATTACTTATAATGTTGATTACTATTCAACAGCAAATATGAGTAAGTTTATACAACCT
Source organism: Neisseriales bacterium (assembly GCA_008017155.1). Lineage (GTDB taxonomy): Bacteria > Pseudomonadota > Gammaproteobacteria > Burkholderiales > UBA11063 > Aquella. The sequence continues at coordinate 9,959 of SSGX01000044.1, forward strand.
AGCTCATACCGGATTGCAAGTAGTAGTACTAATCCAAATATTGAGATTACGTCTGTTAAGAACCCAGATGGGCAGATTGTCAGTATCTTGGTAAATAGTGCCGAATCCGTCCAAAATGTGGTTCTGGGCTGGAAACAACATACAATTAATCTTAATATTCCAAGCCAAACCGTCGCGGCTATCTCGTGGTATTAATAACTTTATGACTAAATTGAAGAGTTTATTATTGCTGTTTTCCATTTTATGGCTTCCACTTTATAGTTGGGGCTTACTAAATAATCTATTGGGTTCAGACTCTGAGTCCGGTAGTGGAATATTACAGCGTAGAGGACATCAGGAGCATATTTCCTCTGAGACTAAGGCGGCAGCCAAAACCGCAGCTTGCGTTACCGTCGGTAGAGCTGTTTGTCCGGAAATAAAGGGAGCCAAATACCTAAAAGATCAATTGTTAGAGTCAGAAACTAAAATAGCCGAAAGCGGAAATAAAAAATAAGGAATATCAGTGTCTAAAAAAGTTGCGTTAATTACTGGTGCGAGTAGGGGGATAGGTAGGGCAACTGCTTTACTTTTAGCTAGACATGGATATCAGGTTTGTGTGAACTTCAATAAGAATGAAATTGAAGCTAAGGATGTGGTTCAACAAATATCTGATTCTGGTGGTTATGCTATTTCGATTAAGGCAGATATAGCTGATGAGAAACAAGTAATTCAGATGTTTGAAGTGATTGACGATAAATTTGGACAACTTGATGTTCTTGTGAATAACGCTGGAATATTATTTACTCAATGTACTATAGCTGAACTTGATAGTACCAGAATGAATAAGATATTTATGACCAATATAACTGGTACGATTCTTTGTGCTAGAGAGGCTGTAAAAAGAATGTCACTCAAAACAGGTGGGCATGGTGGCGCTATTGTTAACCTTTCCTCAAGAGCGGCAGTTTTAGGTTCTCCCCATGAGTATCTTGATTATGCAGCATCAAAAGGCGCAATTGATACGTTTACAATTGGTTTGGCTCGCGAAGTTGCCGATCAGGGGATTCGGGTAAATGCGGTTCGTCCTGGACTAATTTATACTGATATGCACGCGGATGGTGGAGAAAAGAGTCGAGTAGAGCGCTTGAGTCAATCTGTTCCTCTACAAAGAGGCGGTTATCCGGAGGAAGTTGCCGAAGCAATTTACTGGTTAGTTTCTGCTAAGGCAGCCTTTACAACGGGAACATTTATTGATGTTTCTGGTGGAAGATAACACATGTTGAGATTATTCATCATTATATGCATTACGAAGTGCGGAATTAGTAATTTCATAGTTAAAGCCACGATTAAGTAAAAAGCGTAGATATTTAGCTCGTTCTTTATTATCTTTGGGCGGTGTCGGAAATTTCTTCTTCAATTGTTCACAGGCAATTTGTAATTCATCAATATTGGCTTCATTGTAGAGTTGGTTAATCAAATCAGGATCATTAACTTTTGCGCTAAGAAGATAACGGATTTTTTGGCTACCAAATTTTTGACTTTTTGCATTAATAAAAGACTCTATATAGCGCTCTTCATTTAGAAATCTTTTATCGACCATCTCATCTAATATAGTTTTTATAGCTATCTCATCGTCAGTATAACGTTTTAATTTATTAAATAGCTCTAGGTAGGAATAATCACGGCGTGATAGAAAATCTAGTGCTTTAGAACGAAGATTAATCTCAGTTTTCTTATTCATGATTTATCAATTATTGATATTTAGTATAATAGGTTAATCCTAAATAAAATGGCGTAACTAAAGTTACGCCATTTTATTATTCATCCATACCTTCTGCATCGGTACTTGCATCGATTTCTCGTTCAGCATGTGGTACATCACCAACTGCTAAGCCAGAAAGCTTGCGGATTTTAGCCTCAATCTCATCTGCTATAGCTGGGTTTTCTTTCATAAATTCGCGGACATTTTCTTTACCTTGTCCAATTTTTTGCCCATTATAGCTATACCACGCACCAGATTTCTCAACGATTTCATTGGCTACACCAAGATCAATCACTTCACCTAGTCTAGAAATACCTTCACCGTAGAGGATTTCAAAGTCAGCTTGTTTAAATGGTGGTGCAACTTTATTTTTAACAACCTTAACTCTTGTTTCACTACCTAGAATATCTTCGCCTTTTTTGATATTACCAACACGGCGAATATCAAGGCGGATTGATGCGTAGAATTTTAGCGCATTCCCACCTGTCGTAGTCTCAGGAGAACCAAACATAACACCAATTTTCATTCGAATCTGATTGATGAAGATTACTAGGGTATTAGTGCGTTTGATATTAGCCGTTAACTTACGTAATGCTTGCGACATAAGTCGTGCTTGTAAACCCATATGGCTATCACCCATTTCACCTTCTAATTCGGCTTTTGGGGTTAGGGCAGCAACAGAGTCAACCACAATTACATCAACTCCACCGCTTCTAACTAGCATGTCAGCAATTTCTAGCGCTTGTTCGCCTGTATCAGGTTGTGAAATCAATAATTCATCAACCTTAACTCCAAGCTTACGTGCATATACTGGATCAAGCGCATTTTCTGCATCAATATAGGCGCATGTGCCGCCAATTTTCTGCATCTGTGCCACTACAGATAAACATAATGTAGTTTTACCAGATGATTCTGGTCCAAAAATTTCAACAACCCGTCCGCGTGGTAATCCACCAACTCCAAGTGCTAAGTCAATCCCTAGTGATCCAGTTGAAACAACCTGAAGGTCTTTTTCAACTTGCTTGTCATCCATCCGCATGATGGAACCCTTACCAAATTGCTTTTCAATCTGGGCTAATGCAACCTGTAACGCTTTTGCTTTTTCATTGTCAGCCATAATATTTCCTATAAAGCTGGATTAAAATTTGAATTGGTTCTGGTGTGCACCAGTTAATTCATCAATAATTGTTTCAAAAATCTGCTTCTCAATAAACTCATTTTCGGCAATTCTAGTGATGTGTACAGCGTGCATTGCTGGTTTTGTGCCTATAACCGCAACCATGTGTCCACCAACTTTTAGCTGTTGTTTTAGCGTTTGTGGAATCACCGGCAATGAACCACCAACTAGTATTTTATCAAACGGTGCTTTAGCAGCTAATCCATTTAACCCATCACCTTCAATAATACTAACATTTTTAATACCTGCCTTAGTCAGGTTACTAACTGCAAATTCTTTGTTTTTTGCGTTAATCTCAATACTATAGACAAAATCAGTAAGTTTTCCCAGCATTGCAGTAACATAACCACTTCCAGTGCCGATTTCAAGTACTTTATCTTTTTTAGAAAGATTTAATTCTTGAAGCATTCTAGCTTCTACTCGTGGAAACAGCATTTTTTGTCCACCCGGTAACGGAATCTCTACATCTGAAAAGGCAATTGCCTTATATTCTGGGCTAACAAATTCTTCACGCTTAACATTAGTAAGCATTGCCAAAACATTTTCATCAAATACATTCCATGGTCTGACTTGCTGTTCAACCATATTGAATCGGGCTTGTTCAAAATTCATTTTGTACTCCTTAATCAGTAGTTATTTGATTTTTTGTTCTTTTTTTGCTTTGTTAACCAAAGCCTGAATCACTTGAATTAATTGAGCCGGTTGAGCCGGTTTAGTCATATATTTATTAGCGATAACAAAAGTTGGTGTGCCAGTGATATTATAACCTTGGGTATATTGCGCATACTCTTGCGGTTTACCACTTATTGCAAAAGAATTATATGTTGCCATAAATTTGCTAGGATCAACAATCGCTTTGTTAGCCTTCAAGAAGCTTTGAAGTTGAGTTGGGTCTTCAAGATTTTGGTGTTGGTTCATTACCGCATCAAAAACTTTTTGGCTAAAATTTGTCCCAAGATTCATGCTTTGGGCTGTTGCAGATAGTTTAGCATAACCTCGGAAGTTGTTTTCCCAGACAACCTGAACTCGATTAAAATCGACATTCTTTGTCGTTGCTAACCATTGGTCAAGAGTTGGTTCTAAAATTGAACAATGAATACAAGCATAGGAGAAAAATTCAGTTACATTTACTTTGCCAGGCTTGACAGAAACAGATTTTGCTGGCGGAGTAATAACGGTATAGTCCGTACCTTCTTTGATTGTAATATCGGCGTGAGCGAATGTTACAAATCCAATTAGAGCGATTAATAAATTTTTCATATATGATTTCCTTATTGATTCAAATTAATTATTGTACCATCTATATCCTGCTGTTTCAGCTGGTCAAGAATTTCTTGTGCCTGAGACTCGCTATCAAATGGCCCCATCATGACTTTATTGATAGTTTTGCCATTTTCCTGACGTTGGCGGATTTTTACACTGTAGCCAAGTAGTGCCATTTTTGCTTTCAGGTTATTTGCTAGATCAGGCTCACTAAATGCACCAACCTGAATAATGAACCCTTGTGGTTTGGCTGCAACTGATGAAGCTTCTGGTTTAGGGTTAATGTCTTTTTTACCTTGCAGCACATCATAAAAATCATAATTGGGTGCAGATGCATCTTGCTTATCATTTTGTTGCTGATTCGTTGTAGGTTGTGTCTGATTACTTGCTGCTTGCATTTTTGTTCCCGGTGCAAGCATTAGTGGTGCAGAACTATTTGACTGTCCATTATTTTGATTTCCAGCAATTCCCTTGTCGACAAAAGGATTTGGTGCTTTATTGAGATAATATGCGACTCCACCTGCGATACCGATTCCTAACAATAACCCAATGATAAATCTCATTTTGTTTGAATGCTCCGTTTATATTGACTAGCCTGTGCTATGTGGCTTATACTTATATTTTCTTGATTATCCAGATCTGCAATTGTACGTGCTACTTTTAACATTCGATAGTAACTGCGTGCAGATAGTCCTTCTTTTTCTATGATTTGCTGGACTAGCGATTGTGTCTTTTGATCCATTACGCAGTAAACCTCTACTTCTGGATTACTTAATTCATAATTTAGCTTATTTTGTCGTTGTTCCTGAATACTCCGCGCATTTTTTACTCTTTCTGCGATTAAAGCCGACTTTTCACCATTTGGTAGATTTTGCAGTTCATTAGCATTAACTAACGGAACTTCAACTACTAGGTCAATTCTATCTAGAAGTGGACCAGAAATTTTAGATTTATAGCGGTTTATTTGCTCAATCGAACATTGGCAGTTTTTCTGTGGGTGTCCATTATTGCCACATGGGCAAGGATTCATTGCTGCGACTAACTGAAAATCAGCTAGATATTCTACCTTATGCTTGGCTCTAGCAATATTTATTTTTTTGGTTTCTAGTGGCTCTCTTAGTACCTCAAGTACTTTTCGGTCAAATTCTGGTAATTCATCGAGAAACAATACTCCTCCATGAGCGAGACTTATTTCGCCTGGTTTTGGATTAGTGCCCCCTCCGACTATTGCCGTTGCTGAGGATGAGTGGTGTGGCTGACGAAAAGGAACCTGTTTCCAGTATTCTGGATTAAAATGACCATTACTTAATGAATATAATGAGGCACTAATTATTGCGTCTTTATGTGATAATTGGGGTAATATCGAAGTAATTCTACTGGCTAGCATTGATTTACCACAGCCCGGGTTACCTATCATCAATAGTGAGTGTCTTCCTGCTGCAGCTATTTCCAGAGCTTTCTTTGTTGCTATTTGTCCTTTTACTTCACAAAAATCTTTATTACTAACGTGAGCTAAGGTATCAATATTTAGAAGTGGCGCTAATGGTTCAATACTAGTTTTATTTTCAATATAATTACAAACATGTAGGAGTGATTCGGCACCAAGACAGGCAGTCGTTTCTATCAAGGCTGCTTCTTTAGCACTTTCCTTGGGTAAGATGAATAATCTTGCATCATTGCCAACACCAAAGGCGATAGCTAAAGCACCACTAATCGGCCTAAGCGCACCATCTAAAGCTAGCTCTCCAGCAAATTCATATTTATTCAAGTCAAGCTTTGGTTTAACCAATCCACTGGCAATCATGATTCCTAGAGCAATTGGTAAATCATAGCGACCTGAGTCTTTGGGTAGGTCTGCTGGTGCTAGATTGACTGTTATTCTACGGGCAGGAAAGTCAAAGCCTGAATTTTGAATTGCCGACCGTACTCGATCGCGGCTTTCACGGACTTCGGTATCTGCCAGACCAACAATTGAAAAGCTGGGTAAGCCACTTGCAACGTGTACTTCTACGGTGACTTGTGGTGCAGTCATCCCTGTTAAAGCGCGGGAGTATATTTTAGCAATTGACATGGATTTATTTGTTTTGTTCCAGAGTTTTGATTATCTTTTCCAATTCATCAAGCTTCATTCTGGTTTGTAATAAAACTTTTTGCTGAATGTCAAACTCCTCCCGACTTACCAAGTCGAGTTTCTCAAAACTTGCTTGTAAAATTGCTTTTAGGTTTGTTTCAATATCCTGAAATGGGCTAGCTTTTATAGCCTCTGCGAGTTGGCTGGTTATTTTTTCTAGAATTTGTTCTTTTAGCATTTTGGATGTGTTTTAAAAAATTATTTATGTTTAAGCTAATCGTTAATGGTTAACCATATTGGCTTTATTTACATTAAGAGTTGCGATTGTCATAATGGTGTTATTTTTATGTTTTTCAAATATTTGCATTAGAAGTTTATTAACATAATAAGTAAGCTATTTTACATTAGAAATTGCAAATTTCACAATATAAGTTTTGATTATATTGATATATAACATTAAAAGCTTTTGATAATAGATGAATGTTAAACCATTTTTTAGAATATAGACTAAATCACGGATATTTGATAGGAGTTTAGCTCCATCTTATCACTAGCTACCAATTATAATTAACATTCCATCCCAAATAGTATCGTTAAGGATTCTGATTTAACTTTAACCCACTTATTTTATTAATAATTATTTTCCCAAAACTAAAGGTGATATTTATTGCATTGCGCATAGATTTGTAAATATGGTTTTTCATACAATCTTAGCCTCTATTTCAAGGTTATTCTTATGAAAAGTCTCAAATTTATATTAAAAGTTAGTGTTGTTATAGTATTTACACTACCAAGTCTAGCTAATGCTGTTGAATGCATTTCACCAAACTCAAGTAATTTATGTCCTAGTACAAGTTCTCAATATTCAGGTGGGTTTAGTCCTAGTGTTGGTTATGGTGGTTTTGGTGGTGGTAGCTGTAGCACTAATAATGTTCCTGTTATTTTTATTCACGGCAATGCTGACAGTGCTTTAACTTGGGGAACCCAAGCCACTGGGGTTAATGGTTATCCATCTAATCCAAACTCAATCTATCAGTCATTTATAAATGCTGGTTACAATGATTGTGAGTTATTTGGTATAACTTATTTAAGTAAAACTGAGCAGGCTAATCCACAGTCAAATTATGCCAATCCTGACAAATATAAGATAATTTATAATTTTATTCAATCCGTCTTAGCTTATACAGGCAAAGATCAGGTTGATATTGTGGCTCATTCGCTTGGAGTATCCGAAATTATTGCTACACTTGATTATTATAATGCATGGTCAAAAATCAGACGTTTTGTTAATATAGCTGGTGGATTACGTGGATTGCAGACTTGTGTTTACTACGGATATGCTAATGCAGTAACGACAACTTGTGATTCACAAAATTACCTAGACAGTTATATTTTTGGATTTTACCCCAGTAATACTGGATCTGGAGATACTTCCGCAAGTGCTTTGACACTTGGCTACAATGCGTGGACAGATTATGGAAATCCGCTTTCACAACGAGATGCTCCTAAATATAATCCTAATGTTTCTTTTTATACTTTATCTGCAGGTAATCAAGACGAGGTTGAATGCTCAACTGATGCATCTTGGAATCAATGTTATGCAACTGCTAAATTTAATAATTATACAAATGTTATTGCACAATTGAATATTGGAGCGGGAACTAATGCATTACAAGAAACTTTCCAGTGGCAATATTTTTCTGATCTAATGCAAGAAATGGGAGGAGATTCTTCAAATGGAGTAGGACATATACAAGCGGCACACATTTCTGGTAATATATTAGTAAATATGTTGCAAACTAATTGTACTGGTTTGGCTTGTGCTTCTGGTTATAATTATGGACCATATTCAAGTTACTGAAATTATGTGAATAGAGAATCAAAGATGCATATTAAAAGCCATATTGATACATTGTAGCTAGCCCGTAAACTTAGTTATCCGAAGCCAATTTTAGAGGAGGATTATTTGGTATTATGTTGCAGATTTGTAGCAGTACAAATAAAAAAAGCTGCACAAAAATGCAGCTTTAATTTTTTAGCGACCACGTCTTGGTAACATTTGTGATCTAACTTTCTTGTAATGACGCTTAACTGCAGCAGCCATTTTTCTTTTACGCTCAGTTGTTGGTTTTTCATAACACTCACGCGAACGCAGTTCGGTTAGAGTACCAGCCTTCTCAACTGATTTCTTAAAACGACGTAGAGCAACTTCAAAATTTTCTGTATCACGAACCTTAACTTTAGGCATGTTTTTTCCTTAATATTGTATATTTTATTGATAATAATGCTTAATTTTTTATAAAGTTTATACTGCCAGCTCTAGTAGCCCGGCTATTAGAAATAAAATCACCCCCTCCGGTGTTAAATTGGTTTTTGAGTCGCGATTATATTACATTGTTGCCTATTTGTCAAGTTTATAATTCAAATAAGTGCTTGAGTAAGCGGCTAAAAATACTTTATATAGTATAATAGTGTACAAATATTAAAAACATGTGGATTTGTTAAGGAAATTTTTATGCGTTGGGTAAGGTGGTTAAAGTCTGTAATTATTGGTAAGCCATTGAATGCTTTAAATCCTACAGTGAAAGATCATATCGCTTTAATTGCTGTAATTGCTTGGATTGGGCTTGGAGCGGATGGGTTGTCTTCTTCTGCATATGGACCGGAAGAAGCTTATTTGGCATTGGGGTCTCATACTGATATTGCGATTTTTCTCGCTTTTGCAACAGCGTTTACGGTATTTTTGATTTCTTTTGCCTACAATCAGGTTATTGAACTCTTTCCTTCTGGTGGTGGTGGTTATAAAGTTGCAACCCATCTCTTAGGACCAAAAGCAGGTGTAGTATCTGGTTGTGCCCTTATTATAGATTACATTTTGACGATTGCCGTTTCGGTTGCTAGTGGTGTTGATGCAATATTTAGTCTGTTACCTACTTGGTGGTTAGAATATAAGATTGAAGTTGAAATTGCCATAATTGTAATGCTAATGGTCTTAAATTTGCGAGGGATGAAAGAGTCAATCCGAGTTTTAATTCCATTATTCCTAGGGTTTTTGATTACTCACGTAGCAATTATTTTAGTTGGGATCTTATTTCATGCAAACAATCTTGGTGATATATTGCCAAATGCGACTCATGAAGCAAGTAAAATGTCAGCTTCGATTGGTTCTTTTGCGGCAATAGCTATTTTTCTTCGTGCTTATTCACTTGGTGGTGGTACTTATACTGGGCTAGAAGCTGTTTCAAATAACGTTAATATTTTAGCTGAACCACGCGTTCGAACTGGTAAATTTACCATGCTTTATATGGCGATATCTCTTTCCTTCACAGCAGGTGGGATTATCGTATTATACTTACTATGGCATGCTGAACCTGTTTATGGACAAACACTTAACGCAGTTGTTTTTGATAAAATCCTTGCTGAAATAGGTTTTAATCATCATTGGTTACCTGTAATTTTATTCTTCGAAGCAGCATTATTATTTGTTGGTGCTAATACTGGTTTTCTTGGTTGTCCAGCAGTTATGGCTAATATGGCAGTGGATAAATGGTTACCACGCCAGTTTCGTGAACTTTCTGGACGTTTGGTTACTCAAAATGGTGTCTTAATTTCTGGTATAGCTTCAATAATAATTTTACTTTGGGCGCGTGGTCGAGTATCCACATTGGTTGTTCTATATAGTATCAATGTATTCTTGACATTCTCACTTTCTCTACTTGGATTATGTGTCTATTGGATAAAGAGTCGCCGAGAAAAACCAATTTGGTTGCGTAAATTTATTATTGCTGTAGTAGGTTTTGTAGTCTGTGCCTCAATTTTAGTAGTAACAACAATTGAGAAATTTACTGAAGGTGGTTGGTTAACGGTCGTCATTACTGCTTTCACAATTGGGCTTTGTTTCTTTGTTCGCGATCATTATCGGAAGGTTGGTGCAAAACTTAAAGATGCTGATCATTTATTTGCTTCACATTTTAAATATACTGATCTTGATACTGCAAAACTCTTACCAATCGAGGATCATCAACAGAAAACTGCAGTATTTTTTGTAACCAAACACTATGGAGCTGGTTTACACACTTTACTTTGGGTGCAAAGAATTTTCCCGGGAGTCTTCAAAAATTTTGTTTTCATTACATCTGGTGAAATTGATTCGGAATCATTTGCCAACGAAGAAATATTTAAGAAAAAATATCGTCAGGATTTAAACCGGATAATTGATGGCTATCGTTATTTTTGTACCATGCATGATTTGCCTTCAGCTGGATACTTCAGTTATGGCATCAATGGACTTGATGAGTTGATTAAGTTGTCTGAACAGATCCAGACTGATTACCCGGATTGTGTATTCTTTGGTGGTAAATTGGTGTTTGTCGATGAGAGTTGGTGGACTAGGATATTACATAATAATACCATTAACTTACTACAGCGGCAGTTACATTTGCGCGGAATGCAGATGGTTATTTTGCCAATGAAAATTTAGATAATCAACTACTATTGAATAGATTAAATTCTCTTTTCAATGAATCGGCTATAATATACGCCTTGAATCTTGATGGTTTTGATAATTAAGGAATAAGCGAAGATGCGCGCATCAAAATATTATATTGTTACAGCAAAAGAAGCTCCAAGTGAAGCAGAGTTAATCAGTCATAAATTAATGTTACGAGCTGGTTTAATCAAACGATTATCGAGTGGGATCTATACTTGGTTACCGATGGGCTTAAAAATTGTTCGTAAGATTGAACGTGTTGTTCGTGAAGAGATGAATGCAATTGGTTCAATGGAAATGCTGATGCCTGCAGTACAGCCAGCAGAAATTTGGCAAGAATCAGGACGCTGGGAATTTTATGGTAAAGAGCTCCTACGGATGAAAGACCGTCATGAGCGTGATTTCTGCCTTGGACCTACTCATGAAGAAGTTGTAACTGATACTATACGTAAAGACGTTAAAAGTTATAAACAGTTACCTTTAAGCGTTTATCAGATTCAAACTAAATTTAGAGACGAAGTGCGTCCACGCTTTGGGGTGATGCGCGCACGTGAATTTGTCATGAAAGATGCTTATTCTTTTCATGCCGACTATGACTCGTTAGTAGTTCATTATAATCAAATGTATCAGGCTTATTGCAATGTCTTTAATCGTCTTGGACTTAAATTTAGACCCGTTGCGGCAGATACTGGATCAATCGGCGGAACGGGTTCACATGAATTTCAGGTACTTGCTGATAGTGGTGAAGATATTGTTGTTTATAGTGATGAGTGTGATTACGCGGCTAACCTTGAACTTGCTGAGAGCTTACCTAGTCGTAGTGAGCGTCCACAAAGCAAAGCTTCAATGTTGAAAGTGGCAACGCCAACCCAGAAAACTTGTGAAGAAGTGACCGAGATGCTTGGAGTTGATTTGGCAACTTCGGTTAAATCATTAGTGTTTGTTGGGATAGATAATAAGCCGGTACTATTATTGATTCGTGGTGATGATACGCTTAATGAAATTAAAGCTGGTAAATTAAAGCAATTAAAAGAGCCACTTGAATTTGCAAGTCAAGAAATGATCAAAGAAGCCTTTAATTGTCAGCCAGGATTTATTGGACCAGTTGGTTTTGATGGTGTAGTAATTGCTGATCGTGAAGTTGGTTTACTAGCTGATTTTGTGTGTGGTGCGAATGAAGATGGCTATCACCTAACTGGTGTTAATTTCGGTGTTGATTGCAAAGAACCTGTTGTTGTTGATATTCGTAATGTGCGCGAGGGGGATTCTACTCCGGATGGCAAGGGTAAGATCAAGCTATGTCGCGGTATTGAAGTTGGTCATGTTTTCCAATTACGTACCAAGTATTCAGAGGCAATGAATGTTACTTATCTAGATCAAAATGGTAAATCACAGCTAATGGAAATGGGGTGTTATGGTATTGGAGTTACTCGTATCCTTGGTGCATCAATTGAACAAAATAATGATGAGAATGGTATTGTTTTTCCATTAAATATGGCACCTTTTGAGTTAATTATTACTCCAGCAAACTATAATAAAAGTGAAGTGGTGCGTCTAGAAGCTGATCGTCTTTATGATAAATTCAAGGCTGCTGGAATTGACGTTATTCTCGATGACCGTAACGAACGGATTGGATTCTTACTTGCTGATAGTGAACTACTAGGCATTCCATATCGAGTAGTTGTTGGGGAAAAAACCCTTCTTGAAGGTAAAGTTGAATTATATAATCGTAAAACTAGAGAAACCGAATTGTTGGAACTAGATACAATTGTTCAGAATCTTGTAAGACAAATACAGAATGAACGTAGCTAAAATAATAATGGCGCTTATCTCAGGCGCCTTTTTTTGTCAAAATGTCTATGCCGGGAATCAGCAGGAAGAGAAGCTTTCGGCTGATGTACAAGCAAGTCTACACTCGTCAATAATTAATCCAATTCAGCCACGACTGGTTTTTCCAACCAAGGAGCAGGCTGATGCATGGTTAAGTGATATGTCAAATCGACTAAAAAAGTGGATTCCAGATGATTTTATGCGGAATCGCTTATTAACTATCATTCAATATGAGTCAGTCAGGGCAGGGCTTGACCCACAGCTGGTTTTAAGTGTAATTACCGTTGAAAGCCGCTTTAATAAATATGCCATTTCTAGTGCTGGAGCTATGGGGATAATGCAAGTCATGCCTTTTTGGGTTAGGCAAATCGGTGCTAGCGGACAGGATTTATTACAGGTGCAGACAAATATTCGCTTTGGTTGTACGATTTTACGTCATTACATGCAGCTTGAGCATGGGGATGTTTATTATGCTCTTGGTCGCTATAATGGAAGTCGTGGACAACCGACCTATCCAAACCTTGTTTTTTCTGCATATCAAAAATATTGGCAGCCTGCGGCGGTTATGACTCTTAGTAAAAGTGGCGAAGTTAAATATATAAACTACAACTAATTTTAATCTCAAGTAAACTATAAATTTTTGTACTTTGAATAATATACATCATATTTCATCATAATTGAATTCAATTGTTTAATTAGAGTAAATGTTACTGATCAAGATAAAAAGCGAAAGATAGGCAGCGCGATAAAACCATTAGTTTTGTGGTAATTCCGTTGTCTGGTTTATCTGGGATTTGTGGATACTGTTTAAAAAAGCCAAGCATTTTATCTTTATTAAAATATTTCCAAATAATTGCCTGAGTTGCTGGTTTAAGATTATTTAGTCGATCCAACCATTGTTGTTGGTGCATATTGTAAGATAAGTAAAAATCCGAAGCTTGCTCACCTCTGGCAATACTTTGCGTAATAGTTGTTGGTAAAATATCTCGTAAACTTTCACGGATTAACAATCGCCGATTGATGGTTTTATTGTCTGTGTAGAACACCCATTGCGGTAAACTATGACAAAATTCTACCAGATATTTATCTGTGGTTGGATCTAAGCTTTTGGTCCCATACCAAAGCTGCAACGCATAAGCTGTAGATTTTAAGGCGTTGGAAGGTCCCGTCAGCATATATGCTTGGCTATCCGAAATAAAACCCCTGTTAAATATGAGCTGTTGTCCGGTTCTACTTTGCAAGACATCGTGATTCGCATAAGTAAAGAAATTACTAAAAGCATTAGTTGGTTTTAATTTTAATTTGAGAAAGGAGCGTATTTTACCAAGCTTATTGCGTAGTGATTCTCCTGTCCACGAGATTGTTGCATTTCCAGATGCTCCAGTTAAGATAACTTTTGAATTATTTTTCGTTGCAAACTGATAAGAGCTGAGTATCCATTCGATATTGGCTACATTGCGAATTGGCTGGTCAATGTATGAGTTAAGTATATCTAATTCTAGATAAATGTCTTTATTTATCTCTGAGTAATGTTGATAATGAGCTATAGTGGGATACATTTTCAGCACTGATTTGACAATTGGCAACTCGTGATAGTACCAATTTTTACGGTTACTTGGACCTTCCAGATTATTTGGAAGTGCGGTGAATGAATACAATATTCTGTTTTCTTTAGCTAGTATTATTGCTGCTTGAGCAGTCACTGATGATGAATCCATTCCACCACTAATCTGACTGCAGTTTTCTCCATTGTTTCTTAGGCAAGAATTTACTGCATTATAAAATATGTTTCTAAATTCCTGATAGTATTCTTCGCGATTCATCTTTGGTAGCTTGGATCTTTTTAGTTCCCAATAGCAGTGTTCTTGGCATCCTGTTTGATCGACAATTAAATAATGTCCGCCTTTGAGCCTAAATACTTCTTGATAGCTGGTTTCAGTTAATGAAAAGGTGTCAAAAGTTATTTCTAAAAAATGCTTCTCATTGATTGTTAGTTGCGATGATAATTTCCTAAAAGGGGAAAATTCATTAGCGCAGATAAATTGTTTTCCTTCCTCATAGCTATAATAAAGAGGATTATTGCTAAATTGATCAACTGCAGCAAACAAAGATTTATCTAATGGATTATAAATAACAAAAGATAAGCATCCGGAGAAATAATCAAGGCAATTTATACCATACTTGATATATGCTAAAAGGATTAGCTTGGCATCAGCAGTTGAGTTATCTACTTGTAATAATTCACACAGAAATTCATGATTAGTCAGATAGACATCGGCATTAATCCATAATTGGCTTTGCTTGTCTTGATAGGGCATTAGGCAATCAACGCATTGTGGAGTAATGAATCTTTGAGTCGCAGACAATTCAATTTCTCTAAGCGAAATGATTTCTTGATGATCAGCTTGCCAATGGGGTGTATTAAACGCGCAATCAGCTAAATTATTCTGCCTAGGTGAATTAAAGTTAGAAAAATTTAGGCGCGCAATTAGTCGATTCATCGTAGGTGTTCCAAGCTATTTTAGTTAAATGTAGATTTTACACCAACTATATAGCTAATATTTAATGATATCAAAATGATAATTTTCTATAGAATACGAATCGATGTGTAGCATGAATTTTTACAATATTAACGTTTTATTTGCTCTTCGAGAACTCTTGGTTGATATGTTATAATCGCATCTTATGATAATTAAAGTTTATTATGTAAAGGTTTATTATGTCTATAAAAGAAACAATAACGCAAACTGACGCTTCAACTAATGAAATAAAGAGGGTTGAGCAAACTTGCAAAAATTATATGCGACCTAGTATTGAAATATTATCCGTACAAGAAATGACGCGATTTAATAACGGAGGTAATAGTGATAGTATGGCATTTGAGTCGTGATTCATTACCTTAGATTCTGCAACAGTACTTTAAGCATTTTAGCATGACGATACCTACGATATTTTTTATCATAAATTACTCTTAATATTTAGTCCCTTTTGTTTTATTCATCATAATATAATTCGTTTGTTATTAATATGTTGAAGATTATCAAAGGGTTTTTTATGACAATTAATGTATCTATCAAAGAAACAGTGATTCAAATGGAAGTTTTAATTAATCATCTTCAAAAATTATTATTTAATAATATCAATTAATCATATCTAGGGATAAATTAGCCCTTTCCTACTTTTGATTGCCATATTTTGTATTTACCGTTTAATATATCAAATTGATTTCATTAAAAATTTTCCTAATACTATAATTTTTGATTTGTCTATAGACAAAAATGATGATTGTAGATATTTTATCTGACAGCTAAAATAACGCTATCAGAAAAAATTTACAGGAGTACTGATTATGATGAAGCAAGCACAATTTGATCGCGTTATTACTATTGAGGATAATAAGAGTTTTACATGGGAAAATCGTGATTGGGGCGTAGAGCATTTGGCAGTGATAAAAAGTGAGAGTATGGAAATGCACCATAAAAAAGTTCTACCTCATTCAGTTGGGATTCCCCATAAACACCACTATGAGACATTATATTATGTCTTATCTGGCGAGATCATATCAATTTCAGGTGAAAACCTTGAGCATGTATCAATACAAAAAGCCGGTAGCTATGTTCATGTGCCAAACGGAGTATTACATACTGTTGCTAATTTAAGTGATGAGTCAGCAATTACTCTTGTAGTACATAATATTCATGATGTGGAAGATAAGTGCACTACTTATTTTGAAAAAGAAGATATTGCTAAAAGAGTTATAGCGAAACTCGCAAATGATACTTTTGTAAAATAATAAGCTTTATTTTACTGCTGACAATTACACTATAAGTATAAATATGATATTGGAGGTGTCATTATGAGGGATTTTTTTAGAATAGTTCGGTTAATTGTGAGCACAATGGCTGAGGCTAGCAGGTTTGAGGCGCAGTCATATTATATACAATCTCGTCATAGATTAAATAGGTAGTTTTTGATTAGCAAATTAAACATTTTATTGGACAAATAGCAATAAACTGATAATTGGTAAGAAAATTGCTAAGCCAGCTAGATTATATTTAATATAGGTTTGAATATAGTTGCCGGAATAAAGCGGGAAATTACGCAAATATATCCGGTAACTAATCAGGCTAGCCATTGATGCTATCATCGTGCCCATCCCACCAATATTAACTCCCCAAATTAATGCCATTTTTGCGCTCGTAAATGGTGACAGCATAATCGCAGTAGGTACATTACTGATAAACTGGCTTAAAATAGTTGCAGTCCAGAATGTCATCATCGATCCTTTCAAGAATAGTTTTAGATATTCCGCCACCTCCGGGATATGTGAGATATTACCAATTACAATAAAAAATAGAATAAAAGTAATCAATAAAGAATAATCAACTTCTTTGATAATTTTCGGGACTGTAACAAGTGATATTGCAATGATAAGAAGAGTTACGTTACGGTAATCAAAGACTCGTCCAACACTTAATAAAATTGCTACAAACATAAAAATGAAGAGAATAACTATCAATGGTCGTTTTAGCCGTGTATTTTCTAAGTCTAGTTTAAATGGTGTAATTTCAATCGGCTGAGTAAGCCACCATAAAAGAACTGTAGCCAAAAGCTGAAGGATCATCATTTGCCCAAGAAATGTCCACCACGAATAATGATAATAAGCATAGAGGAATAGGTTTTGCGGGTTACCAAGCGGTGTAAAGCTACTACCCAGATTGGCTGCTATGGTTTGTAGGACGATTATTCGGATGGTGTTTATATTTATTTTTAGACTGATTAATAGTGTTATAGGTACAAATGTTATCAGAGCAACATCATTGGTAATAAACATGGCACTGATAGCCGATAGAAGTAGCATTATTCTTGTCAGGTTTTTCTCATTGCTGGCAAGGTTTAGGATTTTTACGGCAATTAAATCAAGTAATTTGTAGCGCTGAAAAACTGCAACAACTATCATCAGATTAAATAATAGGGCAATAACCTGCCAGTTTATATAATCAGCTTTAGGTAAACCCCAGAACGAGGATACTATCGCAGCAATTAGTAATATGCTGGTTAGTAGATTGTTTTTGGTGATTTTCCAGATATATTCCATCTCTTCTCTTGATCTCTGTGGGTTAAAAAATTTAAATAGTTTTTAAAATATTATACCTTTTTCATGGTAAGTAATGCATCAAATTCTGATTTAAAGTTGAAATAGCCTTATCTTTAGAGATAAGGCTATTAGTAAGGTTAGCTTAGACACAATTATTGTAGTGGTTTTATATAGTCTTTTGCTGTTTGAGCTGAAATCTTATCACTTATAACGTAAGGTAGAGACTCTGTGATTTCATACGGTTTCATAGTTGAAAGTTTTGGTGTAATCTTAAGAGTCCTTGAATAATGATAACCTACTTCTGTGGTAAATTCATACTCATCTCGTAATGAAATTTTCCCAGAGCTATTAAGAGCAAATTTATCAGGATCAATTGAATATTTTGCAAGGAAGTATGGGTTAATTTTAACTGATACAATATTATTTGCGGATTTATTGCGGCAGTTACCATCTAAAGCATAATCACCAGATATATTATAATCTTTAAGTGGATAATTCGTATAGACTTTACCACTTACTTTTTGTCTTGATAAGCTCGTAATTCCAGTAGCTTTTGATTTTGCTGGAATCAAAATCATTCCTGCTGGAACAGAAATCATCTCGCTAGTTTGTCTATCTGTAAGCTTTAATTTAGACTTGCTAATCTCCAATTCAATTGACACTGATTTTGAAGTTTCTGAAACTGCTGGTACTTTTACCATAGTTCCCAAAGTAAGATTTGTTTTAAAAGATGTGGTTCTTTTCGTTTGTTCTGAGAAACCATTGGTAATTGTTCTTGACACTTCAGTGGAGCGAAAATTACTAGCTGACTCAGCATTATTGTCATAGTCTTCACGTGTTACTACTAAAGGTGTAAGCGTAGATAGTTTAAATGATTGGATTGCGGCTTGCTCTAAACTAACGTTACCATAATCAACATTAACATAGGGATCATATAGTTTGCATATAGCACCCGCATTCCAGAGGTCTATCTGTTTACCATCATTTCGCCTAATGGTGAGATCAAGAAGTCCTGCTTTTTGTGTTTTATTCCATACTGGAATTAAAGTACGCAAGTTTTTATAAACTTCAGCTAGCAGGAATTTTTCTTCAGCCGTATAGTTCTCTGGGTTAGTGGATGTTTGCAATAAATTGATAGTTTGAACATCTTCATTTTTTGGTGGATAAAATTTATATGTACCATCAGAGTATTTATTATCATTATTTTTTGTTACGACCCATGTATCTAGCTTATTTGTTGAGATATTTTGACAGCTACCATTTTGACATCTAGCAACTTTACTTACTCGTGCCTCTATCTTCATGTTATCTGAATTTGCCCACCAATAGATCATAGTCCAATGAGCAACATTAGTTTCAAGATGTTTTATATCATTTGGGTCTGTTTTAAGAAAAAAACTTGCATGTCCACCAACACCAGAGTAATCAATTTTTAGGCTGGAATATTTGGAATAGCCATACTCGTTAGGTTTCACAAAAATCTCTTTACATTCATGTTCTGGAATATCAAATTCTCTTGTTTGCATCCAGTCTGAATCAGTATTAATTCGCCAAGCTATATTGTTAAAGTTTGATAGATTCACTTTATACGCTCCATGTGAATGATTACATAAGCTAAAGGCTGTAGGCCAGTCTGCATAGACATTTGCAGAAAGCAGTAATGTTGATAAGATGGCAATTAAATTTGTCTTTTTCATTTTGAGTAATCCTTTTATTTAGTATTGGTAAAGGGGTTAATTTGTGCTGCTTTATTGTCTTTTTTGATTAAATTACTAGTGCTATTGATTATTATTGGTGTATTTTTTTGTAATTCGGATAAAGATACTACTTTACTTGTTAATAAATGTGACTGCTCATCAGATTTAGCTAGGCGTAATTTATTACTATAAGAATCTTCTGGTTTTTTATCCCAAACTTGAACTAGTATACTATATCCGTTATTAGTCGTAAATTTAAATTTATCTTCCACATAGACAGTATCATTGCTTTCTGATTGGTTAAAAATAGAGGTATTTTTTATCTCCTTAAATTTTAGTAGGTCGCTTACATTTATCATATAATTTGCATCATTACAGCTAGCATTCATGTTTTTATTGATAATTGCAGTTGCAAATACATTCGTTACCGGGTAGCGATTTACAAAAGTACCACTAAATTTTGACTGTTGAATAGTGTATGTCACATAAATATCTTTACTTTTGGGTACATGAATTTGCATACTTGGTACTGATATTTTAACATTAGTTTTGTTGTACTCAGATTTACCAACCTCCTCAACCATTTTGAAATTTGCTTCAAAGGTCATTTCTCCACTTGCAACCAGTTTAAATCCACCAGATTGCTTAAATTTGAATCCTAGTTGATTTGATGAAACATATGTTGTTGTTGCTGTTTCAGAAGTTTCCTCCGAAAAACTCCATGGTGCTGTTAATTCGGTTCTAGCTTCTCCACTTTTGAATTCATTAACTAATTCTCTTTTTAGTGTTACTGTACCATCATTAGATACTGGGGAAGCAAGCTCAGTCTTTACATCTATTGATGGATTTACTTGATAATTTATGTCACATATTTTATTCAGTTCAAAACGTTGGTTATTATGAATTTGATTAGTTGTTTCAGATGTAAATTTAGCTTTATTTGTTAGTCCCATCAATTGGTAGAAAAAACTACTTTTATTTTTACTTCTAACTTGTTTTAGGGCTTCATTAAAATTTAAATCAACTACATTACGTATTTGCTGAGCTGGGGGATTATTTAAGCGTTTTGAATAGATATAAAATACTTGCTCATTTTTATTGGGATATGGAGTAAATTTATCTCTGCCGCCATTGTGCTTATAAATATCAAAGACAGTATTGGAACCTAATTTAGTAAAGTTGCTATAATTGTCATTGTAATAGATACCCTCAATTGCAGGAAACATAATATGTAAATCACTGTTATTTTGTTTTAAGTAACTGCGAGGTGTCCATGAGTTCTCATTAGCTGAGCAATAATCAATATTTCCTGGATCACTATTAATATTAAATTTTTCAGCCGGTTCCCATTTATCACCTTTGTGTTCTGAAATCTGCAAGCTTATCTCGCTATGTGAATCATGGCAAGGCAGTTTATTTTCATAATGAACATTCATGACCTTACATTCACCAGAGTTCATTGCTATGTCCAATTTGGTATTTGGACCATGTCCACCATCCACTTCAATTTCAGCATTTGTACGTCCGGTAACTTTTACTTGAGCCTCGAACGGGCTTAGGTTACAGAATTTAAGTTGTTGTGGAATATCTGCATATGCTAGTGTAGATAAACCACTTATTAGTAGTGCTAAATGTTTTGTTTTCATTATTTTTGACCTTCTCTTAAAATTAAGAATTTTTGCTTACCATAGTATTGTAACAACTTTTATGCGACTTGCCAATAAGTAATTATGTATACTAGCTATACAAAAACGTATAATTTATGCTTTTTATTAAATATTTAAAATCTTCTTTTGAAATAGAGGGATACGTAGCAATATAAATTAAATTATATTTTGTTTGTAGTCAATTATAATAGATTAATGTGGCGATTTAGTTAAGTAGTAATTCGTGATAGAAAAGAGGAAAAAGCTTGACAGTCATTTGTCTTTTAGGTTACAATATTGGTAGTATAAAATATACTACTTAAATTTGGATAAGGAAGAATAATGAGAAAATTAGTTGTTATTACTGGTGCAAGCTCAGGAATTGGTAAAGCTACCGCGATTCGCATGTCAGAGGCTGGGCATCCACTATTACTTTTAGCAAGAAGAATTGAGAATCTTGAAGCCTTAAATTTACCTAACACGTTATGTCGTAAAGTTGATGTAACAGATTTAAATTCGTTTCAAGCAGCAGTTGATGAAGCTGAGAAAATTTATGGTCCAGCAGATTTACTAATTAATAATGCTGGAGTTATGCTACTTGGCAATATTGCCACCCAAGATAGTACAGAATGGCAGCAAATGCTAAACATAAACGTGATGGGTGTTTTAAATGGTGTTAAAACAGTTCTTGGTAAGATGATTGCTAGGAATGAAGGGACGATCATCAATTTATCCTCAATTGCGGGTAGAAAAACCTTTCCGGATCATGCGGCATACTGTGCGAGTAAGTTTGCCGTGCATGCACTTACTGAAAATATCCGTGGTGAAGTAGCGGGGCATAATGTAAGAATGACGGTTATTGCACCGGGTGTAGTTGAGACTGAGCTTCTTTCACATACAACTGATAGTACAATTGTTGATAATTATAAAAATTGGAAAGCGAGTACCATCAAACAAGGACTTAACCCAGATGATATTGCACGCGCGATTGAATATGCATATAGTCAGCCGCAAAATGTCTGCATTCGTGAGATCGTGATTGCTGATACTAGGCAGGATGCATAAACGTGCAAGTGCTTATCGCTAGTCTTGAAAAACTTGGCTTAGCCAAAAGTGAGGCACTGGTTTATATTGATATTCTCCAGAATCCGGTTAGTAATGGTTCACAGATTACGAGCCGGATTAACATTCCTAAGCCTTCAGTGTATCTGGCTTTGGATAAGCTTTACCAAAAGGGAGTTATTAATCTTATCCCGGGTAAATCTAAACAATATATTGCCCAAGATCCAGTAGTTGCACTTGAGCAACTGCGGAAAGATTATAATGCAAGTATTGACAATACCTTACAAGAGATAAAAAATCTTAATCATCGTCAGAGTTATGATGAATTTATCCATGTTCAAGGTTATACTAATTTTAGTACGCAATTGTTAGCAATGATCAATAATAGCCAAAAAGAGTTATACTTACATGGGAATCTTGATTTAAATCTGTTTAGAACCGAGCTGGAAAAGGCTTCTAGTCGGGGGGTGCGGATTATAAATTATTCCTTTGGTGCTAAGTATGATTACTCATTTTTGAGTGAGAATTTTCATGATGATAAGCTCACAAGTGAGAATTTTCGCTTACTAATGGTAGCAGATTATCAGGAGTGTTTGATGGCAGAAGGGGCTTCTAATCAGGATTACTTAGCGATTTATACCCGGAATATGTTTCAAGTTGGCTTGATTGCTGAAAATATCCACAATGCAATTTATTGGCTTAAACTCTATCAACAAAACCCTGGCTTTACTTATCCATGCCGGCTGGAAACTTTGGCAGAAAAAGATATTCATCCGAGTGGCTATGTGATTTAGAAAGAAATATTACTTTTTAGGATTTAAAGGTATAAATTAATTTTCTGCAACAGGTTTCAGCAACTTAACAGTAGCAACATTTTTCTATTTGTCAACCAAAAAATTTACTTTTTTTACTATCTTTTATTTGGAGTGATACACTATATCTAGGTTATAATCTGATATGTAACCACTACTAATAGTGTTTTAAAAACATATAATACTAACATAGTGATTTGATAATAATAAGGATATTGTTATGCAGTTAGGCAGTGAAGTAAATTCTTTTGCTACCAAGATCGGGCACAATCTTGCGCCTCTTGGTGATTATTCATTATATCATGTAGTTCGGCGTAATGGTGAAGTTGTCCCATTTGATGTCAGTCGGATTGCAGTTGCAATTACCAAGGCATATATTGGCGTTTATGGACATAATAGCATGTCTTCAGTTGGTGTTCGTGATCAGGTTTCGCAGTTAACGAATATGGTAGTTCACGCCCTGCAAAGTAGAAAACTTGGCGGTGGTGGGATACATCTTGAAGAGATACAGGATCAGGTTGAACTGGCATTGATGCGTAGTGGCGAACATGAAGTTGCCCGTTCGTATATTCTTTATCGTGAAGAGCGGCGTCATGAGCGTGAGCTTGAAGGTGTTAAACAGCCAGAACAAAAAATCAATGTAAACTATAAAGATGGTTCAAGTAAAGAGCTAAATATAAAATATATTTATGGTGTGATTCAGGCTGCTTGTGAAGGGCTTCTCGAAGTAAATTCAAAAATCATCCTTGATGAAGCACTAAAAAATCTTTATGATGGTGTTAGTGAAGATGAGGTATTTAAATCAGTAATTCTTGCTGCTCGTCAATTGATTGAAAATGAGCCAGCCTATAACTTTGTAACAGCTCGATTATTACTCCACACAATCCGTCACGAAGTAATCGGACGCGAAGTAAGTCAGCTTGAGATGACCGAGGTATATCGTAGTTATTTTCCTGAATATGTTAAAAAAGGAATTGAAGCTGAGCTACTTGATCCGCGTCTTGCTGAATTTGATTTATCAGTACTCGCCGCGGCTCTTGAAGCTAAACGTGACTATCAGTTTAAATATCTTGGCTTACAAACACTTTATGATCGCTATTTTATTCATATTCGTGGGCGTAGGATCGAATTACCACAAATTTTCTTTATGCGCGTGGCGATGGGGCTTGCAATTAATGAAGTTGAGCGTGAGAAACGGGCAATAGAATTTTACAAATTATTATCAAGCTTTGATTTTATGTCATCAACTCCAACATTATTTAATTCTGGTACGTTACATTCTCAATTATCCAGCTGCTATTTAAGTACCGTATCTGATGATTTGATCGGTATTTATGATGCGATTAAAGAAAATGCCCAATTATCGAAGTTTGCTGGTGGGCTTGGAAATGATTGGACGCCAATCCGTTCTCTTGGTGCACATATCAAAGGGACTAATGGTAAATCACAAGGTGTTATACCATTTTTGAAAGTAGTCAATGATACTTGTGTTGCCGTAAATCAGGGTGGAAAACGTAAAGGTGCTGCTTGTGTATATCTGGAGAGCTGGCATGCTGATATCGAAGAATTTATGGATTTACGTAAAAATACCGGTGATGATCGTCGTCGTTGTCATGATATTAATACTGCAAACTGGATTCCTGATTTATTCATGAAACGGGTACATGAGCAAGGTGAATGGTCATTGTTTTCACCAAATGAAGTAGCTGATTTACACGATAAATATGGTAAAGAATTTGAAGAAGCTTACCTAAAATATGAACAGCTAGGAGCTGAAGGTAAATTACGTGTTTATAAAAAAATCCCAGCATTACAGTTATGGCGAAAAATGCTAACCATGCTTTTTGAAACTGGGCATCCATGGGTTACCTTTAAAGATCCTTGTAATATCCGTTCACCACAACAACATGCAGGTGTAGTTCATAGTTCGAATTTATGTACTGAGATTACGCTAAATACTAACGCCAATGAGATTGCTGTCTGTAATCTTGGCTCAGTAAATTTGGTTAATCATCTAACCGATAAAGGTCTTGATCTAGATAAGTTAAAACGCACGGTTGCAACAGCAATGCGTATGCTAGATAACGTGATTGATATTAATTTCTATCCTGTAGTTAAGGCGCGTAATTCAAATCTTAAACATCGTCCGGTTGGTCTTGGCTTTATGGGCTTTCAGGATGCCTTACATATGCTACGGATTCCGTATTCATCGAATGAAGCAGTCGATTTTGCTGATAAATCAATGGAAGCAATTGCTTATTATGCATACATGGCATCAACTGATTTAGCGGTTGAACGTGGACGTTATTCTAGCTATGAGGGTAGCCTTTGGTCAAAAGGTATTTTGCCGCTTGATTCATTAAAATTATTGGCAGATGCGCGTGGCAGTCAGTATATTGAAGTTGATACTTCTGCTACTCTTGATTGGGATGCTTTACGTCAAAAAATTCAAGAGCAGGGAATGCGTAACTCAAACTGTCTGGCGATTGCGCCAACTGCTACGATCTCAAATATTATCGGGGTTTCAGCATGTATTGAACCAACTTATCAGAATATTTTTGTTAAATCAAATCTGTCTGGTGAATTTACAGTGGTAAATGAATATCTGGTTCGTGATTTGAAACAGCGTAGCTTATGGGATGAAGTTATGCTATCGGATATTAAATATTTTGATGGCTCTTTGGCACGGATTGAGCGGATTCCTGCTGATTTGCGTGAGCTTTATGCAACAGCATTTGAGATGGATCCAAGCTGGCTTGTTGAAGCAGCTAGCCGTCGTCAAAAATGGATTGATCAGGCGCAGTCATTGAATTTATATGTGGCGCAAGCTTCCGGTCGTAAACTTGATGAATTGTATCGTCTGGCATGGATTCGCGGACTTAAAACCACTTATTATCTACGTACTCTTGGGGCAACTTCAGCAGAGAAGTCAACAGGGCGTGGTGGTGAATTAAATGCTGTTTCTGCTGATGGTAGTGCTGGTCAGTTTACTTCTCGGGTAAATGTGGATACAGCCGCTCCAGCTACGGATGCCAAATTCTGTTCAATTGATAATCCTGATTGCGAAAGCTGTCAATAAGATTGATTGATAAAATATAATAAAAAAAGCCGGAATAAACTCCGGCCTTTTTTATTTTTGTGATTTATGTGGTAATTTAAAATGAAGCCTTTACCACACCTTTGTAGTTTTGCTGGATAAATTTGCGAACTTCAGCCGATTGAAGGGCTTTCACTAATGCCTTCATTTTCGGACTATTCTGATTTTTGGTTGTTGTAACTACAACATTCGAATATCGGTCGGGATTATTTTCTACCAATGAACTATTTGTAATATAAAGATGTTTTAAATATGCCCGTCCAGAATTCATTACGATCATATCAAAGCTATTATTTAATGCCAATTTAGGCATGACTTCATTATCAACTTGAATAATATGTAAATGATATGGGTTAGCAGTTATGTCTGATATATTTGGAATCTGTTCTCCTTGATTAAGACTTATCAGATGGTTGGCTTCAAGTAATTTTAATGCGCGTGCTGCATCTATATAGCTAGTAGGGATACCTACTGTCATTCCATCATGATTCTTTGCTAAGATACTTAATGATTCAGACTCCAATTTATGGTTTGGTGATAAATAAACAGCAAAAGGCACATAAAAGATCTTGCCTATATCCGCAAGGTTACTACCCGAGAGTTTATTGTATTCATCAAGATAAATATCTGGCTGGAAAAAATTTGCATCATATTTGCCATTTAGCACCTGCAAATTTGGATTATGGATTTCTTGTGGCGTAGAACCTTTTTCTGTTACAATTCCATGTCCAGTATAACTTGGGATTTCAATGATTTTTAGATCATAACCTTGTTGTTTTAAGATTGGTTCGGTGATTTTTAAAACATCACCATTTGGGAATTTGGTTGCTACAACTGTAATTGTTTCATTAGCCACTGCTAAATTTGTAGAAATAAATAGACCAAGGATAGTTGTTAATCGAACTAATACATTAAACTTTATTTTTATCTCCTTTTGTTTGAACTTTATGCTCGCTTTTGTTAAGATCCAGAATTGTAATTGATTAAATATGTTATTGTATATAGCAAAAATATGATAACTACTTATCATGTTTTTAGTGCTTCCTACCTCATTACTTTATGTTATGGCATCCTTACATCCTCTCTACATTGATTGAAAAGAGTTCTATCATTGTTGTACTTTTTGATTACTATTCTTGAAACGTATCAATGTTTATATTGATGATGTGGGGCTAGTTATTTTACGGGGAAATTTCTACAGATGCCCCACCTGAGTAGGTGGGGGAAGAAAAACTAGTTTGTTTAATTAGTTAGAAGATTTGTTTAGTGTAGTAAATGTAATTTAAGCGCAGAAATAACCAAAATGGAAACAATTATCCATAGTGATACTGCCTGAATAAATACTTTTGCACCCACGGCTTTGATGTTCTTAAATGAAACATTATAGCCAATTAGAAATAACGCAATTACAAATAGAGATTCACCAAACTCTTTTAAATGGATACCAACAGGCTGTAAAGCTGGAATAATTGTTACAGACAGTGAAGCTAGTATGAACCATAAGATAAACCATGGCTTCTTGGTTTTGCCAGTATGTGCTTCTTCATGATTTTTTCTCGAGTAGATTGCAGCGATGATTAGACTAACTGGGATTATCCATAATGCTCGAACTAATTTAACTGTTGTGCCTACCATTAGTGCTTCTGAACCATAAGCAAGACAGCTACCAACTACTGAAGACGTGTCGTGAATTGCAAGTGCAGAAAGTAGTCCAAATTCATTTTGCGTAAGGTGTAGATGGTGTCCGATTATTGGGAATAAAATCAAGCCAACAGCATTTAGCAAAAATATCGCCCCCATTGCTACAGCTGTTTCTGCATGATTGGCACGGATAACCGGAGCTATTGCAGCAATTGCACTACCACCACAGATGGCGGTACCTGAACTAATTAGCATTGAAATTTTATCTTGATTCTTGAGCCATTTTCCGATTAGTAGTCCAAGGCATAGTGTTCCACCGATGCTAATTACCGTATAACCGATCCCAGCCATTCCTGCTTTTAAAATATTGCTTAAATTAAAGCCAAAGCCAAGAAAAATGATCGCATAGCTAAGAACTTTGCTTGACCATAATTTTGAATAATGGGCGATGGCATCATCATTCTGGATTGCTGTCAAGATAATTCCAACTAATAGGGCAATTCCTGGTAAAAAATGCTTGAAACTGAAGTTGCTAAAATTTAACCCCAATAATATTAGGATAATGAAGACAAATAACAGCGTATTTAATTTTGATTTTGGTTTTAAATTACTCATTTGCACCTACAATAAAATTTAAAGTTTGCGATTTTAGCAAATACGCTTGTTAGTCTGCAATAGATAATTTATCTATCTTAATCTTCTTGCAAAATTAGTGACCCGATTAGAAAGCTCGCTTCAATAATGCAGATAAAAAGAAATGCTAAATTATAGCTACCATTACTAATATCAACTATTTTCGCAAAGATAGTTGATGCAATTGTTGCTACTAGATAGCTGATAGACCAAAAAAGACTGAAAGTTACGGCAATTTTTTGCGCATTCATTAATGGGCGTTCTTGTGCATAGGTTACTAAAGCAGGCATAGGTAAAAACATGAAAAAGCCAAGACTAGCAGCACTTAGTAATGAGAGTATGGGATTATTTACGAAACTTAGACAAAAGACACAGACTAATTGGATTAGTCCGGCAATTCTTATAATCGGTAAACGTCTTTTGATCTTATTTGAGTAGAATATTCCAGCAATAATTCCGGCAATTCCAAATAAAATAACTTGTTTGGTTTGGGCAATCCCGGCTTTGGGGTAAAAGGTGAATAGCACAATATAAAAAGATAATAGTCCAGAATAAGTTAGAGCGTAAATCCAGTTAAATTTATCCTTCAGACCATCAGTAAATGTATAGTTATTAATGGCTATTGTTTGTGCTTGATTTTCTTTTTGTGACTCAATGCGCCCAAAAATAAGCCAGATTATAAGCATTAAGATACTAGCAATTGATATATATAAAAGAGTATGTTGCCAACCGCCACTAATTGCATTAAAGTTTGTTACTCCAAACATTATTATTGCTGTACCAACATTAAATGCAATCGCATTTAAGCCATTTACAACTGCCCGCTCTTCTGGCTTAAAATATTGATAAATAATTGGGTTGAAATATACAATAACTAGTGCTCCACCAAGTCCCATCAGAAATCGAGAAATGAGTAGTAGCCAGTAATTTTCGACATATGGAGTAATTATACTAAAACAAATTAGAAAGGATGATAGGGTAAATGCATTTCGAATACCAAATTTTGTAATCGTCCAAGCCGCGATTGCCGTACCAAAGATTTTTGCTACAGTTAAAGAAGTGCTAAGGATACTTGCTTGAGTAAGCGTTTGCATTCCAGCGAGCTTCATTATCTCTGGCATGAAAATTGTGGCGCCAACCCATGACATAGCAAATAACATGTATGTACAAAATAGGATAAATTCAATCAGATACTTCTTTTGCATAAATAATGCTTTCATAGTTTTATCTGGTAAGAGTTTAGCATTTATTGTGTATAATAGGGAGAAATTTTAATGGCGGAGTGGACGGGACTCGAACCCGCGACCCCCTGCGTGACAGGCAGGTATTCTAACCAGCTGAACTACCACTCCATGTGGTGGGCGCAACAGGATTCGAACCTATGACCCTCTGCTTGTAAGGCAGATGCTCTACCAACTGAGCTATGCGCCCCTTATCGGGAAAATTATCTAAATGGCGGAGTGGACGGGACTCGAACCCGCGACCCCCTGCGTGACAGGCAGGTATTCTAACCAGCTGAACTACCACTCCGTATTGGTGGGCGCAACAGGATTCGAACCTATGACCCTCTGCTTGTAAGGCAGATGCTCTACCAACTGAGCTATGCGCCCCGCGTGCCTAATTGGCTGCGAGGTAAGTATTATGCCAGCTCTGCCCTTAATTTGCAACTTTTTTTCAATAATCAAACATAAATTAATCTGACTATTTATTAATCTCCTGTTATACATTTAATTCTTGAAAGAGATGTAGGGGCTATTTATTCATTTACTATTTGACCATTACTTACCTGTCCAGTAAGCTTGCCTTTATTTTGTAGAATTACTTTACCTCCTGCGGCTGCAAACTGGATATTTCCTTTGACTGTTGATTTATCAATAATTATGGTTGCAGGTTTTGCAGAGTTACTTATAATGTTGCCAATTACTTTACTCCTTGAACTAAGCATTAAACTTCCACCACTAAAGGTAATACCATTGCCAAAGTAAGTATCAATACTACTGATATTACCGCCAACTGTGGTTAAGTCTTTAAAGGTACATTTTGTAGCATTTAGATTGCCTTTAATATTGCTATCATCACGGACAGTTACCTGTGTCAGGCTGGCATCACTTTCAATTTGTAGGTCATTTATTACTGTTATTTGGGTCGCAGTTAGATCACCGCCAACTGTAAGTGCGCTATATTTACTATTTTCTAGTGTTTGATCGCCACTACCAATAGTTGCAGGTCCGACATACCAAAGCGGTTTATTGTTGCTATTATTTTGATCGTTACTTGCGGTTTGACTACTATTATCACCGCCATACATGCTAGCGCAGGCTACCAAATTTAATAGTCCTAATGCTAATAGACAATGTTTTAATTTCATATTAATCCTTATCTTTGTAGATGTGTTTATTTATTGTTTCGGCAATTAATTGTCCATGCTTGATAAAGTCATCAGGATACTTGAGGTTAGTTAATTCAGATAGGTTTACAACTTCAAGTCCACTATAACCACAAGGGTTAATGTAGCTAAAATGCAATTTATTCATTGAAAAATTAAAACTTAACCCGTGATAGCTACAACCTTTACGAATTTTTAATCCCAAAGAAGCAATTTTTTTGTGATTTACATATACTCCGGGAGCAGCTCGGTCACCATAGGCTTTAATGCTAAATTTAGTATTTAGGTAATCAATGATTGCATTTTCAATAGTGGTTACAAAATCACGAATTGATAGTTGTACACGCTTTAAATCTACCATTAAATAGATTACTATTTGCCCTGGTCCGTGATAGGTCACTTGTCCCCCACGGTCAGTTCTAACAATTGGGATGGTGTGATCTTTAAATAAAATATGCTCTTCTTTGCCTGCTAGTCCTAGTGTAAACACCGGGTCATGCTCAACAATCCATAGCTCATCAGGAGTATTTTCAGTTCTTGACTCAGTAAAATCTTTCATTGCCTGCCAGCATTCGAGATAATCTACCTTACCCAGCTGTTTTATAGTTGCTCTATCCATTATTAAATACTATAAAGTAATTTTTACTAGCGGGTGTTTATTTAGGGCTAGGTAGATATTATCTAGCTGTGCTTTTGAAGTTGCATTTACGGTTGCAGTGATTGATAAATAATTACCTGCCCGGCTTAATTTATACTGCAAATCTTTTTCATGGTTAAAGTCTTCCGCATATTTGATGATTATAGTGCGAACCTCAGCGATTAATTCCGGTTGATTAAATCCCATTATCTTTATGGCAAAGGGGCAGGGGAATTTTAATAATTCTTCAATGGTACTATTTTCAGACATTTTCTTCATTTTCCTTCTGGCTATCATATTCTTCAATCAAATCTTGTTCAGAGTTTATGAATGCTTCATTAATATTAGGTAATGGTGGTAATTCTTCCAGACTCTGTATACCCATATCGTCGAGAAATTGGGTAGTTGTTGCCAATAATTCCGGTTTACCCGGAAGCTGTTTATGTCCTACGACCTCAATCCAATTGCGATCAAATAATAATTGTACTATATTACTGTTGATTGCAACACCACGTAAATTTTCAATTTCGCCACGAGTAACGGGTTGTCGATAGGCAATTATTGCCAGAGTTTCCATCACTGCTCTTGAGTATCGTGCTGGTTTTGTATTATATAGTTTATTCAGATAAGACTGAAATTCTGGACGGGAACGGAAACGATAGCCACTGGCAACTGTGATTAATTCGATTCCACTGTCAATATATTCACTAGCCAATTCTTCAACTATTAGTTTGACAGTATCTTCGCTGATTTGATTGTCAAAGACATCCAATAATTGATCAACTGCGATAACGTCAGTTGCGGTTAATAGGCATGCTTCAATTACTTTTTTTATATGGCTTAACGTTGCTACGCTCATTCTACTGCTAACTCTACGAAAATATCCATTTTCTCATCTTGCATAATCAGGACTGCTCCTTCTTTACCTAATTCAAGAATGGCAATGAAATTGACAACCACATGAGCCGTTCCCTGTTCAATCTTAAAAAGAGCAAAGAAATTTGATTTTCCATTCTCCTGCAAGTGACGCAAGATTTGGGTCATGTGTTCACGAACTGAAAGTTCCTGCTTCTTCATATGATGCTGGCTACGACTGGTTAAACTTCTGATTAATAGCGTTTGCCATGCTTTTTTTAATTGTTCGGGAGTTACGTTAGGTAATTCTGGAGTTGTCTCTTCAACCAAAATCTCTAGCCAACGATAATCACGATCTGGTTGGGGAATTTTATTGAGATTTTCAGCAGCAAGCTTGATTTGTTCATACTCAATTAGACGGCGGATGAGTTCTTGTCTAGGATCACCTTCGTCTTCTTCACTAGCTAATTCGCTTTGTGCTGGAGCAGGTAAAAGTATTCTTGATTTTATTTCAAGTAAGACTGCTGCCATAAGTAGGTATTCACCAGCTAGTTCTATATTTAATACTTGCATCGCATTAATGTAGCTTATATATTGATCAGTGATTTTAGTGATTGGTATTTCTTTAATATCAATATTTTGCTTACGAATAAGGTATAACAATAGATCCAGCGGTCCTTCAAACATTTCAAGAAATACTTGTAGCGCTTCCGGTGGAATATATAAATCGTGCGGAAGTTCTGTAAATTCCTGTTGATTAACGGTTATCGGTGTAAATGTCATTTTATTGTGGTGATATATTGTTATTATTGAGTATTCTAATTTTTAACTGCTTAAAACCTAATTGTAACTCATCTTGAGACTGATTCGTTATTTCTTAATTTTTTAGTTTATTTTTTGAGGTTGTTGG
The DNA here is from genome assembly GCA_008017155.1 of Neisseriales bacterium. Classification (GTDB taxonomy): domain Bacteria; phylum Pseudomonadota; class Gammaproteobacteria; order Burkholderiales; family UBA11063; genus Aquella. Next base: position 43,004 of record SSGX01000044.1, read on the forward strand.
GTAAGCTAAAACTATTGCCATTACTAGTTTTATTGTGCATTGCATTATTTTGTATCTATATGAAATAATTTAATTTATTTAAAATATAACTTACATTGTAAGTTTTGTGTGTTATAATAATGTCATAGAATAAAACAGGAATATAATAACCTGTATTAAACCTTAGAAGTTTCTTTGACATTACTTGTAGTGTTTCAAGGTTTCGATCTACTTTGTAGCATAGAAAAATAGTTAGCAAATGATGAAAAAAAACATAATCCGAGCAAAGCACGATGCGGCAATATATAAGATTGTCAGTAGAAGTGTATTGTTTTGTGGTTTGTTTTTAATTTTAAATCAGTTTGATTGTGACGATAGTATTTTTATTAATGGGCATTACTTAAATCATGTAGTATTTTGCATTCATGGTAAAGTGATAATTTCAAGTCTATTTCCCTTCTTTGCCCAAATAGGGGACTTGCTGCAAGCGTCGCGACTATACTTGATTGGTGGTTCTGATTACTTATTTACACTCAGCAGGTGTACTGAGTTTGTTGGTCAAATATTAATGGGGATCTCGCTTGGCTGGTTTTTAAACTATCGACCGGATGAAGTTTCTTCAAAAAAAATATTTCTGCTGGCAAATCATTTTTCGGTCTGGCTTCAGTTTAATGCCTCTTACAAAGCTCTAGTAACTGACAATTGATCCGAAAGGTGAATAATGTCAGTTGAAATTTATCTTTTTACCCCTATATAAAACAAAAGGTTGAGAACTTGAATAACCTTAGCTGGTTGTGAATTTATTCAAGTTTTTAAGGCACAAGTGTGCAATTAAAAATTTAAGGAGTTTACTTATTATGGCAAGAGAATGCTTATTTAATATTATTGTTGATGAACATGCGGATTTATTCAAATCAGAAGTTAAAGAAACATCTTCTTCTAAAATAGAAGAAGAAAACAAATCTTCTGGCGTGATTGCTGCGGTTAAAGACTATACCTATGCAATTGCAAAAGGTATGTTAAGTTTTATATCATAACTAAATTAAAAACATAAAAGGGAAATGAGGTATATTATGAAAAAATTTTTCAAAACGATAGCATTAATCGTAACTACAATGGCACAAGCTGGTAGACTTGAAGGGCAATTGTATTATATTCAGTCTAAGCATAGATCAAATGCAAAAGGACTTGCATAATTAAAAAATAAAGCCGGAATATTCACTCCGGCTTTATTTTTTAATTTGATACTTTTTCGTATGCTTCGACAATTTTTTGTACTAGTGGATGACGAACTACATCTTTTTTATTAAAGTGATGAAAATGTACTCCGCGAATTTTACCTAGTATCTGTTCTACTTCGATTAAGCCACTCTTAATTTTTTTATCTAAATCGATCTGGGTTAAATCGCCGGTAATTACGGCTTTGGAACCAAAACCGATTCGGGTTAAAAACATCTTCATTTGTTCTGGAGTGGTATTTTGGGCTTCATCAAGGATTATGAAGGCATTATTAAGTGTACGTCCACGCATAAATGCTAATGGTGCTATTTCAATAAGACTACGTTCAAAAAGACGACTAGTTTTTTCAAACCCCATTAAATCATAAAGCGCATCATAAAGCGGGCGCAAATATGGATCAACCTTTTGGCTAAGGTCTCCGGGTAAAAAACCAAGCTTCTCTCCTGCTTCAACTGCAGGTCGAACCAAAATAATCCGTTTAATCATCTCGCGATCAAAATGATCTACTGCTGCTGCTACGGCAAGATAGGTTTTCCCGGTACCTGCTGGCCCAATTCCGAAAGTGATATCATTCGCAATTATAGAATGAATATAGCTAGTTTGGTTTGGTGTCCGTCCCTTAATCTCACCTTTACGAGATTTCAGGTTATAGCTACTAGAATCGCTTTCTTTCTCACGATTTTGTTGCTCTACCAAACCTAGCTGAATATCTTCCAGATTAATTTCACGTTCCGTTGATTTTGCCGCAAAATACTCCAGACAATCGCTAGCTATCTGAGAATTATGCCCGCTAATTTTAAAATCACTGCCACGTCGGCTAATATTTACATCAAAATGATTGGCAATTTGGGTAATGTTTTCATCCATTACACCACATAGATTATATAACTGGTCATTATCCAGATGATTTAAGTGTAGATGTTTATGCAATCGTAATATTCCTTTTATTTGCTAGAATTATTATAGCATGCAAATTTGGAAAAAACATTATCCTTGAAACTAATCTAATTATTTTTTCTATAAAGGTATGAAGGTAAGCTAAAATATAAGTTATTTAGATTTAATATCTTTGTTAGCGGGGACTTTATTGATGATTAGGCGTATCATTTTTCTAGGTAAATTATATTCAGAACTAAACAAAAGTCATAAGAATCTACTCTTTAAATATTTTATAATAATAAATCTAGTGATGATTTTAATTATAAGTGTCCTTGGAAATCGGTTACATGTAATGAAAGATGCTGAGTATGATTGGATATATTCGCGAATTGATGCAAAACCCCCTTCAGATAGTGAATTATCTCACTTAAATGGAATGTCGATAGTTGATACAACAGTATTTATGATGCGCATGAGCGATATAAACCTTAAAGAGAAATCCCTAATGCTAAATGCTGTGCTTAATCTTGACTATTATGAAAGTCATTTTTCAGGGGCAAGCCCAGCAATAGGGATCTTTAATGGACAATTAAAAGATCAACAGCAAATTAGTCGTAGTGTGAAAAATGGTAGAGTTCACGAGGTTATTAAAATCCTTGCTGAGGTTAATCCGTATTATATGACAAATATGTATCCATTTGATCTTGAATTAATTTCACTTAGGCTATCACCTAAAGTTGAAGATGATCTTTATTACTTTAGACTTAATGATTTGGTTGATCTTACTTATGTAGCACAAAATGATTATAATCTGGTCAAAATGGGGGTTGTGAATGAAGTTGAAAGTAATGATTTTTCTTCGTTAACAGATAATGAACATAAACTTAGTTATTTTGGCTTAAATCGAGCATATATGCTTTTTGAACATAAGAATATTTATTCATATTTAAAGACCTTTCAATATATGCTTCTAGCAGTTTCGATTGCTTTATTCGCGCTATTAATTAATGCACGAACCAATAGTCCCAAAAATGGTCGTGTTGCTGTGATTGGTAGTTCTATTTTTGCTCTATCTGCAACTGTTTTTCAGATAAATGCATCCGTTAAGATAATTAATTCATTGACTGTCATTGATCTGGTCAGTTTCTATTCTGGAGCAGTCATTATATTATGTTTTTTGATAACTGTCAGGACATTAAGGTTTCTGGATGAAGACGGTTATCCACTAGCCAAGTTATTTGATATGATAATGTTTACAGTAATTTTTCTTTATACAAACCTGTTCTTTATTGGGGTTTATTTATACGCATAAGTCTTATGGGAGAAAGGTTAATTTAGCCAGTACTTTATGATTAGAGTTAGTATAAGACCTATAATTGAGAAATACGATATTGCTAATGCTAGATTATTATTTACTTTTGTGGCAAATTTACTACCTAAAGTTTGCCCGATTAGGTTAGCAATCATAGCTATAAATAAAATCAAAAATGAGGTTGATATTGCAGGAATTGTTTCTTTTGAAAATATTATAGCCGCAGTCAGATTAGTGGTGGTATTTAGTACTGTTGCAATTCTTAGGCTTTCTAATACGCTTAATCCAAAAATAACTTGAAATGGGATCATACTTAATGTCAGTGTTCCAGGTCCAAATACTCCATTGTAAATTCCGGAAAAGAAAGATATGCTACTAGAATATATCCGATCTTGATTATAGTTATGCATTACTTTAGAGGTGGTTGGTTTTAGCCAAAATTTCTTTGTCAAATCAAAAATAAAGAATCCTGTAATTAATATAGAAAATAATCGCCCAAGAAATTGGTTATTGATAATAAGGGCAGAGATAGCACCGATAATTGCGCCGATAATTGAAAAAATAATTGATGATGGTTTTATAGTCTTTAGTAATGATTTATCTTTAAAAAAAGTCTTTAGCGCACCGATTGAGCCAAAGAGGGCACAGATTTTATTCAGTGCACTGGCTTCGATTGGTGATAGCCCAGATATGATAAGTCCTGACATCATCAATACACCACCACTAGCGCCAATTCCATTAAGAAATCCAGCAATTAATGCTAGAAGTGGTAAGATAACTAAAATCATTCTTTGTTTATCATAAATTGAGCATTGTGAATATGTGGGAAAGATTATTTTAGTTTTAAATAATCTTTCTGATGGTTCATTAAGTCTTTCAGATCTTATAATTGAAAGGCGTCTAGCTCTGATAAATTAAAATGATGTTCGCAGTAGTGACACTGAGCTATTGCATTTTCATTACTGTAACTTAATCTAAACAAGGAACGATACTGATGGGAAATACAACGATGATTCGGACATATGATCAGCTCATCGATACTTTCCGGCAGTGTTAACTGGATTTTGCGGACCACCTCAAAATTGCGGATTTCGCTATAGGTTGCACCCGGTGCAAAAACACTCACAGCCTTTAATTGCTTATCAGTCAGGAAGTAGTTTTCTACCTTTACCAGATCTTTAACCCCCATCCGTTTACTCAAGAGATTAAGCCCAATCCCAACTGGATATTTGCGTTCCAGTTTAAGTAACTTAATAATATACCACGCATTACCCTGAGGAATATGATCGAGATTTATACCATTTTCAATTGCGCCAATCTTTTTATTTGCCATCATAGCCTCCAAAAATTATGTCTAATAATGCTTGCCGCACAAAAAGTCCATTCCTTGCCTGTTCAAAATAATAAGCATATGGCGTATTATCGATTTCTGTTGGTAACTCATCTAATCTTGGCAATGGGTGAAGTATGCGTAAATTTGGCTTGGCTTTTGCCAGTAACTCCAGATTAATACTATAATTACAATCAATTTCGCTATTAAAGCGCTCTTTTTGTAAGCGAGTAAGGTATAGACAATCAAGTTTATCAATTACGTCTTCTGGGCTATTGTGGAAAGAATAGCTAATTCCATGGCGTTTTAGCTCAATCAGATCCTCACTAGGTATTCTAAGTGGTGCAGGAGCAATTAAATATAGACGCATATTGAATAATTTACTAGCATCTATCAATGAATGGACTGTCCGGCTATATTTTAGATCACCCATTAAACCAAGATGTATTTCTTCTAATTGTCCCTGACTATCTTGTATTGAAAATAAATCAAGTAGAGTCTGGGTCGGATGCTGATTCGCTCCATCGCCGGCATTAATTACTGGGATTGACATGATTTCGGAAGCTAAACGGGCAGCACCATCATTGGGATGACGCATTATAAAACCATCTGCATAACAATTTAGCATCCGTAGCGTATCAACAAAGCTTTCGCCTTTATTCGTTTGTGAAGTAGCGCTACTATCAGCAAAGCCAATAGTCTTGCCACCTAGGTAGGCGACTGCTGACTCAAAAGACAGACGTGTTCGCGTTGAAGCTTCAAAAAAACAGGAAGCAATTACCTTGCCTTCGAGAGTATTCTTACGTAATCCTTGTTTGAAACTACGCGCATGAGTAAGAATTGAGAGGATATCCGCCTTACTTAAATCCTGTAGTGCGATTAATCCTTTGGCTAAATTAAGCATTATTGGCACCTTTTAATAATTCATTATAAGAATAAACTGTCATTGGCTTATCGAATAATACAGTTAAACTTTCTAGTAGCATTTCACTTAGCTGGAAATTGGTTACTAGTGGGATGTGATAGTCAATCGCGAGACGACGAATTTTGAAGCCATCGGAATGCTGACTAGTATTAAAACTATCGCCTGGTAAGTTAATAATCAGCCCAACTTCTTTATTGATAATTGGACGTTCAATATTTGGCTCTACTTGTTCGGATAGTTTAAAGACAAATTTTGACTGAATCCCACTTTCGACTAGCATATCATGGGTTGAGCCAGTGGCAACAAATTGCCACCCTTGATCACTTAGTTGTTTAACTATTGGCAGGATTTTTTGTTTATATTTGTCATCGACACTTAGGAGGATAGCTTTTTTATTGATCCGCTGCCCAACAGATAACCAAGACTGATAGAAGGTTTCAAGCATATCTTTACCAATACAGGCAACCTCCCCAGTTGATGACATTTCTACTTGAGCCACCGGATCAGAACCTTTAAAGCGGCTATACGAGAATACCGGGCTTTTCACCCCAACTACGCCACAATCAAGAGTATTATAGGTTTGAGTAATTTCCTGATTTAAGAACACCTTTGCCATCAATTCAACCAGATTTTGTCCACTAACTTTTGAAATGAACGGGAATGAGCGTGAGGCACGAACATTACATTCGATTACTTTTAATTCATTATTTCGTGCGATAAATTGCATATTAAATGGACCGCTAATATTTAACGCTTTGACTATTTTACGTGCAATATCACGGGCACGATTAACTGTTTTTAGGTATAAGCGTTCTGGTGGAAATACCAAAGTTGCATCGCCTGAATGAACTCCTGCATTTTCAATGTGTTCACTTATCGAGTCAATTACAATCCGTCCATTTTGGGCAATTCCATCAATTTCAAGCTCTTTAGCATTTTCGATAAATTGCGAAATTACGACTGGATGCTCATTGGAAATTAGCATCGCATCATTAAGATAACTATTGAGGGTATTTTGGTCAGAAACTACCTTCATCGCTGCACCAGATAATACATATGACGGGCGAATTAATACAGGTAAACCAACTTCGGCGATAAATGCCTGAATTTCTTCACTGCTAGTAGCATTAATCCAGCATGGCTGATCGATATCTAATTCATTTAGCATTGATGAAAATTTAGCCCGATCTTCAGCTTTATCAATATCCTGTGGGGAAGTACCAAGTATCGGATAGCCGCGTTTATGTAAAGTAAGAGCTAAGTTATTTGCTACTTGTCCACCAACACTGACACATACTCCAGCAATATTTTCAAAATCAAGAATATCACAAACCCGTTCAAGAGTCAGTGCTTCAAAATAAAGCCGATCTGATTCATCATAATCGGTTGATACTGTTTCAGGATTAGAGTTTAGAATGATAACTTTTTTGCCATGAGCACGTAATTGACGTGCCAAATTAACTGTACACCAATCAAATTCAACCGATGAACCAATCGAATATGGTCCAGAACCAATAATTACATAAGCTCCATTGGAGATTAAATTATCCGTGGCTTCAGTTGGACTAATATCATGATATTTACCATGGTAAGTCGTGTAAAGATAATTGGTTTCGGCTGTAAATTCATTGGCAACCGTGTCAATCTGTTTCACTACTGGCTTAACACCAAACTCTAGCCGCTTAGCCCGAATTGCCTCTTCATTTGCTTCTGTAAGTTTGGCAATAGTTTTATCACTAAAACCAAATTTTTTAGCTTTAAGTAATAGTTCTGGATTTAATTGACTAGATTTCGCTTCTAAAGCAATATCTGCAATCTGCTTAATTTGTGTCAAAAACCAAGGGTCAATTCTTGATAACTGTTGCGCTTCATCGACTGTACCACCTTCATAAAACCAGCGATATAAGGCAAATATTCGGCGGTCAGTAGCAAATTCGACTTCATTTTTTAGATTCAAAATTGGCCAGATATAGTCATGTAAGCCTGAAGCACCAATATTTAACATTTGTACTGCTTTTTGTAAGGCTTCGGGGAAAGTTCGTCCAATTCCCATGACTTCACCAACTGATTTCATTTCAGTGCCAATGGTGCGTTCTGCTAGGCGTAATTTATGGGTATCCCAACGCGGAATTTTTACCACTACATAATCAAGTGCAGGTTCAAAAAATGCGGTAGTTTTTTTTGTAACCTGATTGGTTAATTGGTTTAGGCTAAAGCCAAGACATAATTTGGCAGCCACAAATGCGAGTGGATAACCAGTTGCTTTTGATGCCAATGCTGAAGAACGTGATAAGCGTGGATTCATCTCAATTACCCGGTAATCACCATTAGCCGGGTTTACCGAAAACTGGATGTTACACTCGCCAATGATATTAAAAATCTCGGCACATTGAAGCGCAATATTACGCAGATTCTGGTGTTCCTCATCGTTAAGAGTTTGCGCTGGCGCAATTACGATACTTTCACCAGTGTGGATACCCATAGGATCAAGATTCTCCATATTACAGATAGTTAGGCTATTCCCTTTCATATCACGGACAATCTCGTATTCAAACTCTTTCCAGCCAGTTAGGTATTCTTCAAGTAATACTTGCGGTGTAGTACTTAATGCTTTACTAGTTTTATCAATCAGATCTTTTTCATTAAAAACTTTACCTGAGCCAAGTCCACCCAAAGAAAACGCAGCACGCAGCATTAACGGATAGCCAAATTCGCGCCCGACCGCAATTGCTTCATCGATGCTAGTTGCCGATTTACTTTTTGGCGTTTTTACGTTGTTTTTTTCGAGATAGTCCCGAAAAATATCGCGATCTTCGGTTGCTTCAATTGTTTCTACACTTGAACCTAATACTTTTACATTATGTTTATCTAGGATGCCACTATGATATAGTTCTAAACCAAGATTAAGTGCAGTTTGTCCGCCAAAGCCTAGAGCAATGAGGTTTATCTGCTCTTTTTCAATAATTGGTGCAACAAATTCTTGCTGTAGTGGTACAAAATAAATTTCATCTGCCATAGATTTATCCGTTTGTACTGTAGCGATATTAGGGTTTACCAAAATTACTCGATAGCCTTCTTCTTTGAAGGCTTTGATTGCCTGTGAACCAGAGTAATCAAACTCTCCAGCCTGCCCAACGCGTAATCCACCTGAGCCTAAAATCAGAATATTCTTCATTATTTGCTACCTCCAGCCTGAATCTGGTTAAAAAACTGTTCAAAGAGATAAAACGTATCTTGTGGTCCACTACTCGCTTCAGGGTGAAATTGAACTGCACTGTACATACCACTTGTGTGTGCTATACCTGCTACGGTATTATCATTAAGATGGCGGAATGTTACTTCCCAATCACTAGGCAAAGTTTTATCATCAACCGCATAGCTATGATTTTGTGATGTCAGATAACAGCGGTCACGTTTCAAATCGATACATGGCTGATTGTGTCCACGATGCCCGTATTTAAGTTTATAGGTATTAGCACCAATTGCAAGCGCCATTAATTGCGAACCAAGGCAAATACCAAATATCGGTTTGTTTCTAGTCATTGCTTTAGCCAAGACTGCTACTGTTTGATTACATAATTTGGGGTCACCCGGACCATTGGATAACATCACTCCATCATAATCTTCATTGCTATAATCATAGTCGAATGGAACTCTTTTTAGGGTAATATCAAAATTTAATAGACAACGAATGATATTTTCTTTAGCTCCGCAATCGACCAAAATTACCTTATATTTCCCATTGCCAATGGTTTGTATTTCTTTAGGGGAAACTTCCTTAACCCAGTCATGAGTCATACTATCGGTAAAATCTGGTTCTAGATCAGCGTTTGTGGTAATAACACCGCTTAAAACACCATATTCACGGATAACTTTGGTAAGTTCACGCGTATCAACCCCGCAAATAAGTGGTATATTATGTTGTTTAAGCCAGCTTAAAAATGTTTGCTGTTGTGAATGATGTGCTGGCTCATCAAATACAGTTTCACAAATTACGCCTTTGGCATGTATTTTTTCTGACTCCCACCTTTTGCCAGCCGATACGCCATAATTACCCAAGATAGGAAAGGTGAAAGTCAGAATCTGCCCTGAATATGATGGGTCAGTCAGGGTTTCTTCATAGCCGGTCATCCCGGTATTAAAAACCACTTCACCATAACTGCTATCAGTTTGCCAGCCTGGTGCTAGTCCTTCAAAAATTCGTCCATTTGCTAATTTTAAATAAGCTTTTTGCATTTGCATCTTACACCCCAATTAAAGCTAAGGCTTTAGCCTTATCGTCTGCACTTATTTTGCCATGTTCTAATAAAATATCAATCAACTGATATAAGTCAATAATGCTATGTAAGGTATATCCTTGAGATTGCATTCTTTCTCGCCCGCCTTGATTTCTATCTACAAAGCAGACAATATCGCTTACCTTAACTCCAGCTTCCTCGATAACAGTAGTTGTTTCACTGATACTCATTCCAGTTGTGATTACATCTTCAATTATTAAGCAGCGATCACCAGATTTATAATTACCCTCAAGGATTTTTTTGGTGCCATAATCTTTAGCTTCTTTACGTTTAAGTAACATAGGAATCTTATGTGCATAAGCTATTCCACTGGCAAAAGTAAGCGCAGAATATGGAACACCACAAATTAAGTCATAGCTTAATCCTGACATTTTGCTATAAAGTAAATCACATAGAGTGGTAAAGATTGTTGGATGTGAGATTGCAGTGCGAATGTCCGCATAGACATAAGATTGTTTGCCTGATTTAAGCGTAAATTCACCAAATTTAATCATTCCGACATCATACATATCCAAAATTAATTTTTCCAGCATCTAAAAATCCTTATTAAATTATATTCAGGCAAAAAAAAACTCACTAATAAAATAGTGAGTTTTTAAATCTGTTATTCACGGTACCAATGCAAAAAGAGCCAATAAATCAATCTGGATCAGATTGATGGCTTGAATAAATTTAGGTTTAAGCATTAGGTTACCTTTTTTAAAATCCGCAAATTATAGCATAAAGTGCAAAAGTGTAAAAATAAATTATGTACCGTATACAAATATTATTCTTTTAACTGATTAATAAATTATTTGCCCCGTCATTTTTGGACGGTACTAATTTGTTAACATGGAAGTTATAATGCTGCTCTTCACAGGACTATTTAAAAAATTAAGATTGTTACTTAATTGCTAAAGTGTTATCGCTAACATTTAGTATGCAAAGAAGTGGTTTCAGTAAAATTTCTCAAATAGTCTGTGTTTTTAATCTTATATTAGGAACTTATGTATTATGAAAACTAAAACTTTAATTTCTACGCTATTGCTATCTTCGATTTTATTCGGCTGTAATGGTGGCAGCAATCCAAATCAGTCACAAAATAATCAATCAGCAGTGACAAATCAGAACCAGGCTAAGCCTGCACTTAAGTCTTCAAATTTATATAACCCAAATATGCAATATGCAATTGTTTATGGTTCAGGACACGCAGCGGGACAAAATGCTGCATTTGGATTAATGTATGCAGTGCTAGTCAGTCAGCATGCGGAGGAGAAGGTATTTGAGTTTGCAGCAGAGATGCTAATGTATTCAACTGGAGTGGGAATCTTTGTAGGAGGTGCTGCAACGGCAATAGACGGTATTTATCATGCGATATGGAATACGGTCCATCGCCGAGATGGTTATCAACATATTAACTTTATAAATGTCGGTCCACAAATGGATGAAGCTCAATGGCCATTGATGGTCTCTGGTGGTGGTCTTAATACCGATGATGGTAGTGGCGATAATCTTTTTCATGATTATAATGGCAGTTCATGGAGTGGCATTGGCAGATTGAGTGATGAAGAGGTCAGTCAGATTTCAGTATCCTGGGATAGAACGATTGATTATGCCAACTCACGTGGCTTAAACCTATCAGAGGTTACTCCGTATATGGTTATTGCTACCAAATATGGTGAAGTTAACTATTATGATCCATCGAGAGGACAATGGTTTTCACTGATGGATGAATCTCACCGTGGAGATCTTGAAAACATTGTATCTAATCGCGAAATAGGTAATACTGTTACTGGTATGTCAGTTTTGTGGCCGAGTGCTGGTGGTGATCCACGAATTGTATTGGCTACTGATAATAATGGTAGTAATGGTGCTGAAGTTTACTACTATAATGGACATTTATGGACTAATTTTGGTATTACTAGTGGCAATAATGATTGGGGGCGTGATAATTCCGTCAATATTCTTCAAGTGTCGTGGAATCGCTATGGCTACGAAACACCTGATACTTCTGCGCCATATATTGTAGCGGGAACAAATTATGGTGAAGTAAAATATTACGATCCAAGCCGTTCATCGTGGTTTGATCTTATCCGGGATAACAATAAAGGTAATATCGAGAAGATTGCAAGCGGACGATCTATAGAAAACAATGAAATTGGTGCGATGGCAGTTGACTGGTCAGTTAGCGGTGATCCGCAAGTGGTTCTGGGGACAAGTAATAGTGGTGATAATGGTGCGGATGTGTATTACTATAATGGGCATATTTGGAATAATTTTGGAATAACTACCCATAATGGTGACTGGGGAGTAGACAATGCAGTTACTGCTATGAATGTTGCATGGTGTGGCGAGAATTGCACACCACGAATTGTAGCTGGTACCAACTATGCCGAAGTAAAATACTATGATCCTGCTCGTTCTGGCTGGTTTGATCTGGTCCGCAACGATAATCGAGGGAATATTGATCATATTGCCAATGGTAAATCGATTGAGGGAAATGCTATTTTGGATCTTCAGGCTTTCTGGTCTGAATCCGGTGATCCTCAAGTAGTGATTTCTACTAATAATAGTGATAAAAACCATGCAGAGGTATATTATTATGATAGTCATATCTGGAATAACTTTGGGAATCCGGATTGGGGCAAAGATAATTCAGCTCCAGTATTAAGGGTTTACTGGCCATTAAATAATGACCTTACGCCGAAAGGAAATGGTACGCCATATATCATAGCGGGAACTACCTATGGTGAAGTTAAAGTATTTGATCCAACAGTTGGGTATTGGACGCAGAACACAATCTTTCATTAAGATACTTTAAAATGACAGCGTTATGCTGTCATTTTTCTGTTTCACATGGTCCATTAATTACCGTATTTTACTTTATTCTTAAGATGCTTTATACAGCGGTATATTATTTGGTTTAAGCCAGTTTAAAAATGTTTGTTATTGAGAATGATGTGCGGGCTCATCAAAAACAGTTTCACAAATTACGCCTTTAGCGTCTATTTTGCTTGATTCCCAACGTTTGCCAGCAGATGCTATGTAGTTTCCAGTATAGGGGAAGTAAAAGTCAGAATTTGCCCTGAATATAATGGGTCAGTTAGTGTTTCTTCATAGCCAGCCATTCCGGTATTAAAAAACATTCACCATAACTGTTATTTGTTTGCCAGTCTGGTGCCAGTCCTTCAAAAATTCGTCCATTTGCTGATTTTAAAAATCTTTAGTCTGTTCAGTTTGTTTTTGCGATTAGCCTATTAATGCAACTATAAATAAAATCAATAAAAGCTTGCTCAGGTCTAGTTAATCGTTTATTTGAAACAATGTAAAAGTCTTGTTTGTAAGCATAATATTCTGGAAGAACTCGGATTATTTTCCCACTATTAAGAGAATCTTCACACAAATAGTTAAAGCTACCAAAAATTAGTTTGCTAGTAAGCCCGATCTCTAGTGCATGTGTAGCAATATTTACACTTATAGAGGTTTTAGAATTATCTATTAAGTATTTTTCATTTGTGTAACGATTAGTTAGCTTTATGTACTTAAGAGGTTTACTATTTAGATAATCATTTCCTCCTAGTACATTATGGTGATGAAGATCTTCTGGTTTATCTGGAATCCCAAATTGTTTAGCATACTCTGGTGTGCAGTATAGGTCAACGGTTTCTGAGCGTAAAAGACGGTAATCGTACTCCTTACTATTGACTGGTTTACAAGTTATGGCTAAGTTAATATCATTATCTTTTAGGTCAGTAATTTCATTATTGTAAATAATCGCCAGTTTAATTTGTGGATACTGTTCAATAAAGGTACATAAATATGGGTTGATTAATTTTGTAGATAGTCCTATAGGTAAAACAATCCGTAACTGACTATCTGGAATTGAATGACTATTTGGATTAAATTTTTCAATAATCTCTTCCATGTGAATAAGGATATCTTTGAATCTAATGTAAACTGTTTCACCATCTTCTGTCAGTCGAATATTGCGGGTATCACGAACTAGAAGTATTTTCCCAAAAAATTTTTCCAATTCTTGAATTTTGCGTGTTAATGTTGCTGGTGATATTTTAAGTGACTTGGCAGTTTTACTGAAGCTTTGATTTTTGACTAAAGTTACAAATAAAAAGATATTTTCAAGCATTCTAAATACCCAAATAAGTCTATTAGTTATAGAGAAGACTATTATTTTAACTTGAAATCTACCTCTTGTGTTAATTAGATTGATGCTGGAGTTTTAGATAATGATAAACTTACGCTATCATACATAAGCTATGAGATCCAATTGCTATATAAATCTTGATTGAAATAAATTGTATTTCAATATTTTAATGATCGGTTTGGATTTGTTTTATTCGGTTTAGAGTTTGATTATAATGCGATTAAAGGAATATAAATGTCTTTAAAATGTGGAATTGTTGGTTTGCCAAATGTTGGAAAGTCAACCTTGTTTAATGCCTTAACTAAAGCTGGAATAGCAGCAGAAAATTATCCATTTTGTACTATTGAGCCAAATGTAGGAATCGTTGAGGTTCCTGATGAGCGCTTGGCTGAGTTGTCAAAGATTGTTAACCCACAAAAGATTCAATCAGCCATTGTTGAATTTGTTGACATAGCTGGTTTGGTTGCCGGAGCATCAAAAGGTGAGGGTTTAGGAAATCAGTTTCTTGCCAATATCCGTGAAACCGATGCGATAGTGAACGTTGTACGTTGTTTTGAAGATAATAATATTATCCATGTAAGTGGAAAAGTTGATCCAATTAGCGATATTGAAGTTATCACGATGGAGTTGGCATTAGCAGATATGGCAACTGTCGAGAAAACTATTCAGCGTGAAGGCAAGAAAGCTAAATCAGGTGATAAGGAAGCGCAAAAGCTAGTTACTACACTGGAGAAGTTATTGCCTCATCTTAATGAAGGAAAACCTGCACGAACGCTTGGTTTGGATGAAGAGGAGTGTTTAGTTATAAAACCGCTTTGTCTTTTAACTATTAAGCCAGCGATGTTTGTTGCGAATGTTAGTGAAGATGGCTTTGAGAATAATGCACACTTAGATAAATTGACTGCTTATGCTAAAGAGCAAAATGCGCCAATTGTGGCAATTTGTGCTGCAATAGAATCTGAGATTGCTGAACTTGATGATGTAGATAAGCTTGAATTTTTGAATGACATGGGAATGCAAGAGCCTGGATTAAATCGCTTGATTCGAGCTGGCTATAATTTACTTGGCTTACAAACTTACTTTACTGCAGGTGTAAAAGAAGTTCGTGCTTGGACCGTTAATATTGGTGCTTCTGCACCACAGGCGGCAGGTGTGATACATACCGATTTTGAACGCGGCTTTATTCGTGCTGAAGTGATTAGTTATTCTGATTTTATTCAGTATAAGGGAGAGCAGGGAGCAAAAGAAGCGGGTAAGATGCGGCTTGAAGGAAAAGAATATATTGTTAAAGATGGTGATGTAATGCATTTCCGTTTTAATGTATAAGTTAACTATATATAAGAAAGACCTTGTAGTTGGCTTATTAATTAAATGAATATTCCAACTACACTATTACGGATGAATCATAAGTCGCATTTTTAACAGTCTTGGAGGGTAGATGAATAAGTTCTTAATTGTTGCTTTACTGGTTTTTACATTTGATGTTAATGCTTTTAATAGTCTTAATCTGGATAAACAGATCGTAACCTGTAAGGGTGAAAGTGGTAATACGTATACATTAAATAGTAATTCATCTGCAGACGATATATTGAAAAACTGTAAGATTACTCATGAAGAGTCTGGTAATTATGCTCTTCGTAAGGAAACTACTGTTGAATTTAATGCTACGGTGATTACTCCTGTTAAGTGTGATTATCACAATAATGTACTTGATGAATGCAAGTTTGTAAAATAATAAGTTTGCTATCTAACTGTTTTAATTAATTTATAAGCTTAGGTTAAATGGTTTTTAAAAATTTTCACTAAAAAAGGTTGACATTGTGGAGTGTATTGTGTGATAATACTGATCTCGCGAATGAAGACGCGGGTTAAAAAAGAGAAACAAAACAGATCTTTAACAAGATAAACAATCAATAAATGTGAGGCATCTAGCTATAGAAAAGGTAGTGCCGTGAAGTGATTCTTAATTGAATTGTTTCATGGTGTTACAAAAAATAGCAGATGTCTAACGGGAAACCAAAGACGTCAAGCGAGTGTGTTCGTGTAATTGAATGCACT
>SSGX01000033.1 GCA_008017155.1 Neisseriales bacterium
ATCACACCGCACCCAAGGCGGAGATTTACATAAGGCAATGAAAAAAGTCTTTCCACTTGCCTGTTATCTTGGCTTCACCGGAACGCCGTTATTAAAAAGAGAAAAAAGCTCAATTGCTAAATTTGGCGGTTTGATCCACCGCTATACCATTGATCAAGCAGTTAAAGATAAAGCTGTATTACCCCTTTTATATGAAGGGCGGCTGGTTGAACAATGGATTAGTGATAAAGCTGGGTTAGACCGTCGTTTTGAAATGATCTCACGGGATTTAAACCTTGAGCAGAAAGCTGATTTAAAACAAAAGTGGGCTCGCTTTAGCCGTGTCGCCTCCAGTGAGCGCCGTTTAGAAATGATTGCTCTAGATATAAATGAACATTATACCAAGAACTTTCAGGGAACTGGTTTTAAAGCTATGCTAGCCACGAGTAGTAAATATGAAGCAATCAAGTATTATGAGCTATTTGAAGTATATGGCAATATTAAAACCGCTTTTGTGATCTCTGCAACCGATACCCGTGAGGGACATGAGGAAGTAGATGAGAATAATAAGCTTTATGTGGCTGATGCTTGGGCTAAAGTAATAAAGCGTTATGGTGATGAAGAAAGTTTTTTAGAATCAGTAAAAGGTAAATTTATTGACAGTGATGAAATTGAGCTTCTGATTGTAGTTGATAAATTATTAACTGGCTTTGATGCTCCTTGTGCCGCAGTATTATATATTGATAAAGAACTCAAAGAGCATAACTTATTACAGGCTATTGCTCGGGTTAATCGCTTATCCGAGGGGAAAGAATATGGCTTTATTGTAGATTATCGTGGCTTATTGGGTAATCTTGATAAAGCCTTGACCTCATACGGTGCTTTAGCTGGTTTTGATGAAGAGGACTTAACCGGTGCAGTTATCGATATAAAAGCTGAGATTGCTAAAGTTAAGACTTTTTATTCACATTTGCAAGATTTATTTAAACCAGTAGTAAACAAAAATGATCAGGAAAGCTATCAGGTATTTTTGGCTGATGAAGAGTTGCGTAAAAGATTCTATGATCTACTTTCACAGTTTGCCCGAGCTTTAAAGCTAAGCTTATCCAGCGATAAGAGTGATGAAATTTTAACTATAGAAGAAATTGAGCAATATAAACGCTCAATGAAATTCTATAGTGAGCTACGCCGGGCAATTAAAATCCGCTATTATGAAGAGGTTGATTTTGGCAAGTATGAAAAAGAAATGCAAAAGCTATTAGACACTTTTATTAGTGCCAATGAAGTCAATCAGCTAACTAAATTAGTCAATATCTTCGAGGAAGATTTTGATAAAGAGCTGGAAAGACTTGTTGGTGATAATGCTAAGGCTGATACAATTTTAAGTGCTACTGCTAAGATTATCCGCGAAAATCGGGAACAGAATCCAAGCTTTTACGATAAACTTTCACAAAAAATTGAGCAAATTATTCAAGAGTACCGCGAAGGTCGGCTAAGTGAAGAAGATAAGCTAAAGCATGCTAAGGATATCCGGGCTATCTTGATGACAAAGCAAATAGATGATGATTCACGCTATCCATCGGAAATAATCGATAAGGTTTGTGCTAGAGCTTTATATGATAATCTTCAGGAGATAATGAGCGCATTACCAGCAGACGAATTTATAAAAGTAGTCATGCAGATTGATGAAGTTTTCAGAACTGTTTCAAAAAAACCAGATTGGCAACATAATAATGATGTTAGAAATCAGATTGATCAATCAATTGATGATATCCTCTATGATTTGGAAAAACAATTTAGTATTCGCTTTGCTAATCCAGCGGAATTAATCACTAAAGTACGCTCAATCGGAATAAATAATTATGCAGTATAAAGTGCAGATAGTTTATAAACCAGTTAAAACAATTAGCCTAAAGGTGAAGCCTACGCTGGAAGTTATACTAACTGTACCATTGGATATAAAACAGGATGAGATAGATAAAGTACTAAAGAAGCGTCATGATTGGATTCTGGCACAGCTGAATTATTTTAAAAAATTTCAACAGTCAACAAAAGACTTGGTTAGTGGAGAAAGCTTTACATATTTGGGGCGAAATTATCGTTTAAAGATATCTAGCGCAACCAATGAATCAGTTAAATTGATTGGCGGCTATCTTCATGTCAACCTAAGAGATAAATCCAACCATGACAGAAAAAAGCAGCTGATTGAAACATGGTACAAACAGAAAGCTGAGGATTACTTTAAAAAACTTATTGCCAAATATACTAAAATCGTCAAACATGAAGTAGCTAAAGTATCAATCCGGAAGATGAAGACTCGTTGGGGTTCTTGCAACCCGAAGAAGTCTTACATCAACCTAAACCTTGATTTGATTAAAAAACATGCCTTCGCCATCGAGTATGTTATTTTTCATGAGTTAGTGCATCTAATTCATTACAACCACGATAAGGGTTTTTATAATTTTTTGGCTACACATATGCCGGATTGGCAAATTCGTAGGGAAAGGTTATATAACTAGCGGCATGTAAAGGAATGCTAAAAATAAATTTATTAATCAGGTTAATTATTAATCTTCTTGTTAAATAGATATTCTACTTTCCGTACGGAATTTTTTCGAATTTCTACAACAATTTATTTTGTTATACTTGAATTTATACCTGATAAATAATCTTATTTAGTTAATACATTGATTAATAAGAATATATTAAAGCCATAAATTTTCTGTATCGGAAAATAACTAAATCTACTAATTTATAATACCACATAATAAACTTGTCCAAAATGGCTGATAATTTAGTTTAAAAATAAGCTATACTTAAACATTAAAGAATAGTTTTTAGGGTCGGTATTATGAATAATATCATGCAATTAATTAAAACTCAGTTTAAAAATAGATGGTCAACATCTTTACTAATCAGCGCATTAATGTGTTCAATGAGTGCATGTAATAGTGGTAGTAGCAATTCAGAACAAAGCGCGCCACCAACAATTACATCATTCTCAATTAATGGCGTACCTGGCACTATTACTAGTTATGCTAATAACGGTGCGCCAACAGATTATAATATTACGGTACAATTAGCAGAGTCAACAGTTTTAAGCGACTTGGTTCCAGTGTTCTCATTATCAGCAAACGCTACTAACGTTACTGTTAATGGAATAACAAATTATAGTGCAACCTCACATAATGATTTTACTAGACCCTTAATATACACAGTTAATGGCTCAATACCAAATAAAAGTACTACTTATACGGTCGCTGTTAATTATGGAGTACTCACGACTAATATAACAGAAAGTACGTATTACTCAATGACCACAGGGCTAAGCACAGAAATTACAGTAAGTGTAACTGGTGCATATGCTGCTAATGGAAAAACATTAACAACTCAACAAGTTTATATTTATGGTAATGAACTATTTATTGGACCTTCAGTTCAAAAAATAATACAACTTGGCAACGCTCGTGATAATCCACCTCAAGCGCCAATTGGGCAACCAGCTAAAAATGTGGCAATCGCAGCACTTTTGTTATTTCTACCTTCATATGTAAATGTAGGTTGTTTGACTGCTCCATGTCCTATACCATCAATATCTGATTATTACTACTATCCAACATTAGAGTACAAAATACCGATACAACAATAATTTTAAAAGATGTATTCCATTAGATTTTATGGTTCTAATAAAAAACCGCCAATTGGCGGTTTTTAAATGAAAGACACTCCATAATCAAGCTTAGGCAATCGTAGATGATTAGCTATTGTTTGCCCAATATCCGCAAAAGTGCCCCGAATTCCAATATCAATTTCTTTAGCTGCATGATAACCGATAACTGGAATATGCTCACGAGTATGATCAGTACCTGTCCAAGTAGGATCGCAACCATGATCCGCAGTAAAGATAAGAATATCATTCTGATTAAGACTCTCAACAATCTCCGGAATGCGGGTATCAAAGTACTCTAATGCTTCCTTATAGCCTTTAACGTCACGGCGATGACCAAAATTCATGTCAAAATCTACCAAATTAGTCATTATATAGACTGGCTTATCATTTGCTGGGTATTCTTTAATTGCAGCAATAGTTTTATCGGTAAGTTCAGGTAGTCCACTAGCCTTGATTTCAACTGTAGTTCCCTGATGCGCATAAATATCGCCAATCTTACCAATCGCAACCACTTCACCACCATGTTCCTTACAAACATCAAGAATGGTAGGTGCTGAAGGTAATAAAGAATAATCCTTACGATTTTTGGTACGGGCAAAATTTGCCGGGCTATCACCATCAAAAGGACGAGCAATAACCCTAGCTATATTGTATGGCTCAAGCTCTTCGCGAGTAATTTCACACAAACGGTAAAGATTTTCCAGACCAAAGCTTTCTTCATGACAGGCAATTTGAAAGACCGAATCAGCAGAAGTATAAAATATTGGCTTACCAGTTTTAATATGTTCTTCACCCAATTCAGCAATTATCGTCGTACCTGATGCATGACAATTACCAAGAAATCCCGGGATACCTGCACGCTTGACAATTTTATCCAGTAATTCAGCTGGAAAGCTATTCTCATGAGAAGTAAAATAGCCCCAGTCGAACATTACCGGACAGCCACCGATTTCCCAATGCCCGCTGGTAGTATCTTTACCAGAGCTAAGTTCACGGGCAGCACCATAAAAACCATGTATAGGATAATCACCATTATCCGTATGAAGCAGTTTACCATTAACATTCTGATATGCACGCCCCAAACCAAGCTTTAGCAAATTTGGAATCTTAAACTGAAGTCCGTTATCGTGACAGTATTTATCAATATGCCCTAAAGTATTACTACCTTTATCACCAAATTTTTCTGCATCTGGCAAATCGCCAATACCAAATGAATCAAGAACCATAACAATTACACGATTTGTCATATCTATCTCCAATTAATTTTAAATATCTTAGCCACTCTCTATATGATAAAAGCAAAAGTTAATATAACTGCACTGGAAAAACTCCTGTTATCTCTGACGAAGTTTGATTATCATTATCCCATAATATCTTAATGTTATTATAGACTTTAGGATAATGCTTTACGGTAGCAGTATAATCAGCTCCAGCCGTACCTAATAGATGAGTAATATCAACCACGACTAAATGACTTCTTTTTTTATCATTATAAAGTATATAACAATAATTCGTAGAGTCACATTTTATATTTTTTAGATTTGCCGTTTGAGGTATATTTTTTGAGAAAAATAATGGGTATGCTATCAAAGAATAATCTTGCTCTCCAATATTTAGAACAGTACCCTGCTGTTTTTTGCCAAGTATCTTATTTTCTGGTACGATGATATATTGTTTAAATCGGGTGTAAATTTTGCCTTTTAAGTTACAACTATCATCAAGGTTGCACTTATTAGCAACCAAGCTTGATTCTTGATTAGCGGTAGAATTAGCAAAAGCTGTAGTGACACTAAACAACAAGAAAAAAACTAATTGAAGAGTAATTTTAAGCATAATTTTTCCATAACAAAATTTTTCTGTATCTGTACACCATAAATACAAGATCAATATGCACTATTATTTGTGCTACTCTGCCTATCATTTAGGACATCAAGTACATCCCCAAGTAAACTCGAAGCACCAAAGCGGAATTTACTTGAATTAATCCAACTTTCACCCATAATCTCGGCTGTTAGTTTCAAGTACTCTGCAGCTTCCGATACACGACGAATCCCACCAGCAGCCTTGAAGCCACATTTAGAATTTAGCCCTTTAATGACTTTTAGCATAATTTCAGTTGCTTCCAACGTCGCATTTACTGGGACTTTACCAGTTGAAGTTTTGATAAAGTCAGCACCATTTTCTATTGAGATGATACTAGCTTCTCTAATAAACTCTGGCTTAACTAATTCACCACTTTCAATAATTACCTTCAGAACTTTATCTCCACATGTTTCTTTAGCTTTTTTCACAATTTCAGCACCGATTGCAGAGTCTCCTGCCATAAGTGCCTGATATGGAAATACTATATCAACTTCATCGGCACCAAGTTTAATTGCTTCTTCAGTTTCTTTAATAGCAAGGTATTTATCGGTACCACCATGAGGGAAATTAGTAACAGTGGCAATTTTTACGTCTAGTTTATTGGCAATAAAATAATCTTTAGCTACCGGAATAAACTGTCGATAAATGCATACAGCGGGTACGTGTCCAAATGGAGTTTTCCCCTGCTTACACAGATTTAAAATAACCCCCGGAGTATCATTATCATTAAGGCTAGTCAAATCAATCAATCTTAATGTTGTTAATGCAGTTCTCTTTAAATCCATATTACCCCCTAATTAGTCTAGATGCTTACTATAATATTGTACCATAATTCTTGGTAGTTTGAGTAATGCAGCCAAAAGATCCTCATTATTACCAACAAAACCAGCATGCCCACCATAATTTAAACCAACAAATTTAATTACATCTGGCAATTGCACACGATCTGGCCAAGAATCAAACGGAATCATAGGATCATTCGCTGATTGTATTATCATAGTTGGCTGTTTAATTTTATCAATAAAGAATTTTGAGCTAGATTTCTGATAATACTCAATGGCACTTTTAAAGCGATACATTTGGGTAATATACTTATCATTAAATTCATCAAGACTATCTACTTTTTGCCATTTTAGATCCGGATATTTCTCTGCATATTGCTTCATCTTGGGTAGCAGTGATTTCAGGAAATATGGGACATAAAGTCGGCGATTAAGCCCACTATCAATTTGAAGTGATGCCGCCATTAGATCAAATGGTACCGAAATTGCAATTGCCGCGTTGAGTAAATTCGCAGCAGGATTATTCTCTCCCAGTAACTTCAAAAGCATATTGCCACTAAGTGAAACACCTGTAACGAAAAGTTGTGCTGGCGTGACTTTCTTAACTGTTTCAATCACAAAAGCTAAATCAGTCGTAAAACCACCGTGATAAAAATTAAAAGTAAGATTTAATTCGCCACTACAGCCCCTGGCATGAGCAACAACCCCACGCCAACCAATTTGTTTTAGATAGTACATCACGCGCTTTGCGTAATGACTATCAGAACTACCCTCCATCCCGGGAAACAAAATCACGGTTGGTTTATCAACCACATCTGGATTAACCCAATCAAGATCAATAAAATCGTTATCTGGAGTATAAACTCGCTGACGTAAATATTCGACCTTTATCAGCTGATTAGTCAAAATTAGCGGAATAATAGTCTGCCAGTGTCCATTATCAAGAATACGTTTAATCCTAGTGCTATCCAGTATCTTTTTTAGCATTTATTTACCTTTGCTTTTTGGCTTCAAATATTGCGCCAGATATTTACCAGTGTAGCCTTTGTTCTGTTTTACAATCTGTTCTGGTGTTCCAGTTGCAATTATTTGTCCTCCACCCTCACCACCTTCAGGTCCAAGGTCGATTATCCAATCAGCAGTTTTTATTACATCAAGATTATGTTCAATAACCACTACTGTATTCCCATGATCAGCAAATTTATGTAATACTTTTAGAAGTAGATCAATATCATGAAAATGTAAACCAGTAGTTGGCTCATCAAGAATATACATAGTCCGACCAGTATCGCGCTTGGATAATTCTAGCGCAAGTTTAACCCGCTGCGCTTCACCACCGGATAGAGTGGTTGCGGATTGACCAAGCCGGATATAACCCAAACCTACATCCATAAGAGTTTGTAATTTTTTAGCAATTGACGGTACAGCAGCAAAGAAGGCTAAGCCTTCCTCAACCGTCATTTCCAACACTTCATGGATGTTTTTACCTTTGTACTGTATCTCAAGGGTTTCACGATTATAACGCTTACCCTTACAAACGTCACATAAAACATAAATATCGGGTAGAAAGTGCATTTCTACTTTAATTAGTCCATCACCCTGACAAGTCTCGCAACGCCCACCTTTTACATTAAATGAGAAACGCCCTGGTCCATAACCACGCTCACGGGCAATTGGCACCTGAGTGAAAAGCTCACGAATCGGTGTGAAAAGTCCAGTATAAGTAGCTGGATTAGAACGTGGTGTCCGCCCAATCGGACTTTGATCAACATTAATTACCTTATCAAAGTTTTCAAGCCCAATTATTTC
This sequence comes from Neisseriales bacterium, assembly GCA_008017155.1. Classification (GTDB taxonomy): domain Bacteria; phylum Pseudomonadota; class Gammaproteobacteria; order Burkholderiales; family UBA11063; genus Aquella. The sequence goes on from SSGX01000033.1 coordinate 8,104, forward strand.
ATTATGGTGCTCAGGGTTTTCATTGCTATTATAGAGATATTGCGCAACTGCCCGATAAAGCGTATCATTAATTAAAGTTGATTTACCCGAGCCGGATACTCCGGTTATACAAACTAGATTAGCAATTGGAATCTCCAGATTGACATTTTTCAGATTATTCCCTGTAGCGCCAGTTAATGTCAATTTACCTTTATCCTGAGTGCGACGCTTCTTAGGAATACTGATTTCTTTTTTGCCTGATAAATATTGTCCGGTAATCGAATCTTTCGATTTTTTTATTTCTTCGGGAGTTCCAGCAAAAATAACCTTACCGCCATGTTCACCAGCACCAGGACCAATATCAACTAAGAAATCTGAGCTGATAATTGCATCTTCATCATGTTCAACAACGATCACGGTATTGCCCAAATCGCGTAGTTTATTCAAAGTAGCAATTAATCTATCATTATCTCTTTGATGTAAACCAATCGATGGCTCATCAAGCACATACATCACACCAGTTAATCCAGAACCAATCTGGCTTGCCAGACGAATCCGCTGAGCTTCACCACCAGATAATGTATCGGCAGAACGATTTAACATTAGATAATCCAAACCAACATCAATCAAAAAACCGACCCGGCTGGTAATTTCCTTCATTATCTTACTGGCAATCTCTTGTTTATGCCCTTCCAATTCAAGGCTATTAAAATAATCAAAACATTTTCTTAGTTGCCAGCGACTGATTTCAGCAATATTATATTTACCAACTGTAACGCATTGCGCCTCCATGCGTAAACGCGAGCCATTACAACTTGGGCACTCTTTATTATTCTGATACTTAGTAAGTTCTTCTTTAACATGAAGACTTTCCGTTTCGTAATAACGTCGCTCCAAATTATTGACAATTCCCTCAAAAGATTGCTTGATGCTCCGATAACCACCTTTTTCATTAAGTATATTAAAACTAATTGCCTCATTACCAGAACCAAAAAGTAAAACTTTTCTGATTTTCTCTGGTAACTCACTCCAAGGAGTCTCGATGTCAAAGTCATAATGGCTAGCAACAGACAGAAGCATTTGGAACGTATATTGATTCCGTTTATCCCAACCTTTTATTGCACCATCGGCAATTGAGATCTCCGGGTTAGCTACTACTTTATCCGGATCAAAAAAAGTAATATGCCCAATCCCATCACACTTAGGACATGCGCCAATTGGATTATTAAACGAAAATATCCGTGGCTCTAATTCTGGCATTGAATAATCACATTCAGGACAGGCAAATTTACTGGAAAACCATTTCTCGCTATTATCTTCAAGATTTACTAGTTTGATCTTACCTTCACCATGATTAAGTCCAGTTTCAACTGAATCAGTAAGCCGTGATTTTTGATCTGGCTTAATTTTTAGCCGGTCAACAACAATTTCTATCGTATGCTTTTTGTTTTTATCTAGTGCTGGGGTTTCACCCAGATTATAAATCTCGTTATCAATTCTTACCTTGGTAAATCCAAGCACTTGAATATGAGCAAGTAAATCAACGTGCTCCCCCTTACGATTAACAATAAGCGGTGCAAGTAGCATGATTTTGCTATCTTCAGGTAATTCAAGGATTGAATCAACAATTTGTCCGACTGATTGCGTTTGCAGTGGGTTTTTATGGGTTGGACAAAATGGCGTCCCGGCACGAGCAAAAAGAAGCCGCAAATAATCATAAATTTCAGTAACTGTTCCAACGGTAGAGCGTGGGTTATGTGAAGTTGCTTTCTGCTCAATTGAGATCGCTGGTGATAAACCCTCAATCAAATCAACTTCCGGTTTATCCATCTGCTGTAAAAATTGGCGCGCATAGGCTGATAATGATTCAACATACCGCCGCTGCCCTTCAGCATACAAAGTATCAAATGCAAGCGATGACTTACCAGAACCAGATAGTCCAGTTATAACAATCAGCTTATTTTTTGGCAAGTCCAGATCAATATTTTTAAGATTATGAGTGCGTGCCCCGCGAATGGTAATTTTATCAAGCATATAGTACCTGCCAGAAGTATAAAATGGAGCAAAATTATACCATAGTTTTAGTAGTAGCTCTCAGGCAAGCTTCAGGCAAGAAAGAATGATATGCTACAATTCCATCTTTATTTTAGGAATGATTACAATGAAATTATATATTATTCATGTTGGATACTATGATTATGAGGTTGGTATGTATGAACTACACTCCCAATTTCTGATTGCAGCAAAAGACGCATCAACGGCTAAAAACATAGTGATAAATAAATCTATCTTTAAAGAAAAAAAGATGCATATCGATGGGATACAAGAGATAAATAATGTCGAGGGCTATAAAATTAATCTTGAGAAGACAGATATTCAGATTGAAAACCGGATCCTTAGTTATAATGAAATCAAAGAGCTCTAGCCAAAATGTTACTAAATACAACGTTTTCATGATGTTATTTAATATATTTAGCGCAACGCTCATACCATTTTTAAATATATCATATTGATATATAAAAATATTTCTCAAACAATACAAACTTACATAAGTTGAGCTAAGCTGACTCTTATGTTAAACTCATGTTTAGATGAAACTATTTATATATTGATTATAATACCTTGGGGGGCTTATGGCGCGTGGATCGGTGAATAAAGTAATCTTGATTGGTAACCTGGGTGGCGATCCAGAAGTTAGGTACATGACAAATAGTGAGCCTGTTACCAGCTTTAGTTTAGCAACCACAGAAGCATGGCGTGATAAAAGTAGTGGCGAAAAAAAAGAGCAAACTGAATGGCATCGTGTCGTTGTCTATGGCAAACTAGCGGAAATCATTGGTAAATTTGCTAAAAAAGGTAGCCATATGTATGTTGAAGGTCGCTTACGTACCAGAAAATGGGTTGACCAACAAAACAATAGTCGATTTACTACTGAGATCGTTGCAAATGAAGTGCATATTTTGGCAAATCGTAATAGCAGTCTAGATGAAAATATTAATGATGATGATCTAGATAATATTTCTTTTAACCAAGATTATGCACATAATTATGAATCAAGCTTCTAATTAGAACTTTCAGCGGCTACCAATAACCAATACAGGTAGCCCCTATTGATTGCTTTTAACGTTATAAATCACAACGATTTGCCTGTTCACCAACATATCTACGGCAAAGGGGGACAACGCTATCATCATCCTGAAAAGATGTAATCCCCAAATCAATTGCATGCCGTAAAGGACTATTCATTTTAACGGCAAATGAGATCTCATCATTTTCTAGAGTTACTGGACTTACAGTTAAATCATTCAAATTATGCTGTCGTAAATAATGAATCGCAACAGGAGTATCACTAACTACACCAGCTATTTTATCTTTTTCAAGTAGTTTGATTGCCTCATCCATATCTCCTACCCGAGTAACTGGAATACCATTTTTTTCTGCGACTTCAACATCAAACTCACCAGAAATTCCCGCCACACCAGCTATTTGTAATCCTTCAAGGCTTCCTGAACGATGCGCATTTTCGTAGCGTGCAATCGTAAGTGCTGAAGTAAAGTTGGCATTAATCGCAGTAAATATTGCCGCGGCAATTATGATCCAAAAAATTCCGATAATCCGCCCCTGTGTAGTTACTGGCATATAATCAACTTTTTTTTGAAAAAGATGTAACCATATTCGTTGAGTTAGGTTTGGATATTGGATATTACTATTATTTAAACCACTTTTTACTTTTTTATGTTCAAATAGCCACAATAATGTTAAATATCCAGCAAAAGATAGAATAAGAGCAACGATTATATGCAGAAGATTTTTACTAATTAAAATTTTTGCAATATCAAAAATTCCAAGCTCATGTTTTTTGATAATAACACCGATAGAACTTAGATAAAATGGTCGAGAAAAATCAATTACTTCAAGCCTTTTAGCTGAAACAGATACCGGACCTATTACTACATCAAGCTTATTAGTATTTGCAAGTGTATTAACTACACTTTCCATATTATCGCTACTTAATGGAATATAACGATATTCCCAATGATTTAATTTGGCAATTCTGTCCCAAATATCTACTGCAATACCGGAATAATGTCCATTAATATTTTGGGCAAATGGCATATCCATTAATACACCTACCTGAATTGGATGCTCTTTACTCCCTAAATCATCAGCAAATGAAAGCGTAGCCATAATAGTGAAAAAAAAGTAAAAGATCAGTCGTAAACTAGAGTTAAGTAATTTCATAATAATCGCCTCATAAGAATTACTTATTAGCCACCAACAATAAGTCCACCATCCAAACGGATTGTTGGTTGACCAACTCCAACAGGTACAGATTGTCCATCCTTGCCACAAACGCCAACTCCACTGTCAAGAGAAAAATCATTCCCAATCATAGTGACGTGCTTTAAACATTCTGGACCACTTCCAACTAGGGCGCAACCTTTGACTGGATAAGATAATTTGCCATTTTCAATTACCCAAGCAACTGAAGCATTAAATACGAACTGTCCAGAAGTAATATCAACCTGCCCACCTTCAAAATTTTCCGCATATAAACCATAATCTACGCTAGCAATAATTTCTTCTGGAGTATGCTTACCACCTAGCATATAGGTATTTGTCATCCGTGGGATTGGAGTTGAAGCAAAAGATTCGCGCCGTCCATTTCCAGTAGACTTGGTATTCATTAGGCGAGCATTTAATTCATCAAACATATAGCCTTTAAGAATACCATCTTCGATTAATACATTATGCTGAGTAGGATTCCCCTCATCATCGATATTTAATGATCCACGACGATCACTAATTGTACCATCATCAATTACGGTAACTCCCGGACTCGCTACCCGTTCACCGATTTTACCACTAAATGCCGAACTTTCTTTACGGTTAAAGTCACCCTCAAGCCCATGTCCAACTGCTTCATGAAGAATCACACCAGCCCAACCATTGCCAAGGATAACGGGCATTTCGCCGTTGGGACCAGCTTTAGCATCTAATTTCAAAATAGCCTGATTATATGCTCGCTCAATATAGCCATCAATAACCTCATCATTAAAATACGATATATCATACCTGCCGCCACCGCCTGCGCCGGCTCGCTCCATTTGTCCATTGCGGTTCACAATGATGCTAACACTCATATGAATTAAAGGACGAATATCACTAAAATGCTCCTTATCACTACGCACCAGATAAATTTGATCATACTCAAGATTTATACTCGCAATCACATTCATAACATGAGGAAGTTTACGGGCAAGCTGATTAATCCGTTCCAGAATTTTTATTTTACCGATACTTTCCATTGTTGCAATTGGATTACTTAAAGTATATAATGGATTAATTACTTTTTTATCGTGTGAGTATTTCTGAGACTGGATATTAACTGGCTCTAGATATAAATTAGCAACCAGATTACTGATTACTTTCTCATTAAGCGCATTAGCATAGCTGAAAAAGGTTTTTTCGCCACAAACAGCTCGAATCCCAATACCTTGATTTACAGCGTAGCTACCCGACTTGATTATCCCTTCATCCAGTACCCAAGATTCAGTTGCCGTATGCTGCAGATAAAAATCTGCAAAATCTACTCCTTTAAGCGCTATTTTATTAATTTCTTGATCAAGAAAGCTTGGTTCTAAATTATTTGCCTCAAGAATAGTAGTAATCACCTGTTGATTAAGCATTTTTCACTCATTAAAAATTTATTTATTTGTTATGGTTATGGCTAATTGCAATTCGTTGCCAAATGGCAAGACTTATTACAGCACAAAATATTCCTAGCCCAATCCCAGCAAAACAATCGCCAAGGAAATGGTAATCAAGAAGTATTAAACACGTAATACCAAAAAACGCCAATAAAAACCAAATATACACTAGTTTAGGATAAACATAGCTCAACCACATTGCACAAAATACCACATAGGTAGAATGACCAGAAGGGAAACTCCCTTGATTGCCAAAACCATGTAGCCAATTAAAGCCATAAACATTATCATGAATCAAAGAAAGATTATTATTAATCCAAGTTTTTGGCCAATACCTACCAAAAACAATTTTTAGCCCAGTTTTTATTTCCATTGTCAGCTTCAGCATTAGGTAAAAATATACTGGTGCGGTAAAGCTTAATACTTTACGCTGTTTCTGCCAGTAGTAGATTATTAATGCCATAATTGCTAATACGCTGATAAAAATTGGCATTCCCTCGGTAATTTTACGTAATTGTAAATAACTGTCAATGCCATGTTGATGAATGAATATCGCAAGTGGGCGATCCAGAACAAGAATTGAAGCATAAGCCAGTATCCAAAGTATAATAATTATAACTAGGGATTTAAACAGGTTTGATTTATTTATTTGTATCATTTTTTAATACCATAAAACACTCTAAATGTTGCTGTAATTTTGCCGAATTTGTATAGTATGGGATCACCTTATCAATAGTATTGCCACAAAACTGTCCAATTAATTGAAATTTTCTTTTATTGGCAGCTAACTGTTGCCAGTCAGTATCGCGAATAAATAAATAATAGCTCCCGGTAGTAGGTAAATCAGCCAACTCATGCGCTTTGTGGTATGGGTAGTTAGAATGAAACTCCAGCGGTAAAGCATTAACATTATAATCATAAACTAGTAAAGATTCCGTTTGGGCATTTACTATTTGGGCTGCCAAATAACCAAAATCATACCGAGCATAAATCCGTCCATTCACGAGCATAATAAACACAAAAGCAAATGAGATCGCTAGTGCCGGATAAATTATTATTTGTGATAGATAACTGATCTTATTCTTGGTCTGGATGATGTAGATTAGTAAGCCTAATGGTAGAATAATACTAATACTCGCCATGTCCAGCTTAAATAAGTATAGCGTTAGACCAATTGTAAGTATTATCAATAAAACACTAATTACCAGCTGAAATTTAGCTAGCTTCATGCCACTTTGGCGATACAAATAATCAGCACAAAGTATCGCGGCAAATGGCATGATGATATTGGTATAGTGATCAAGCTGGAATTTGGTAGCACTAAACATGATGAATGTTAGCCAGAAGGCTGCCAATAAATAAACCTGTTTGGCTTTAAGTACTTTATCAGCTTCTTTTTTAAAATTCTTTATTAGCTGATAAGTTGCGATTATAAATACCATGCTCCACGGTAAAAACGCCCATAAATAGGTATGAACAAAAAAGAATATATCACCGTGTTTATTAACTATTGGTCCACTATTAAAGAATCTACCAAACTGACTACCCCAGAAATACCAAAGTATCCCGGAAACATGGGTTTGTCCAAAGATTACTTTTTCTGGATGAGCATCAAACTGGAGATAAAGACAGATTAATTCAGGTAAGATAAATACTAGGCTTAGCCCATAGCCAAGTAACCATTTAGGAGTTATTATCTTCTTAAATTGACCGCTATAAATCCATGCTGCAACTAAACCACTAAAGATGGTAATTAGAACAAAGATACCTTTAGTCATCAATGCCAAAGCAGTAAAGAAACTTGCCAGTAGTAGAGATTTAAGTGAAGACTCTTTATCATAAATGAGCCAATAGTAACAAGCAGGCATTATTTCACCAAGGAGATAAGCTTCTGCCCTGACATCCATTGCGGATAGCATAAGATGCAGACTAGTTACATAAATCAACATAGCCAGTAAGCCAACTTCATTATTGTAAAGATGTTTTGCTAGTCGATAAGTATAATAAGCACCAAGTAGATGAAATAAATATCCCGGTAATACATAGGCAAATGAATTTATCCCGAATATCTTAAACGATAATGCTGCCATCCAGAATGGGAAGTGGGGCTTATCGAGCCAATCTTGTCCACCAGAATATAAATCAATCCAGTTATGTTGCAGAATCATCTGCTTGGCAATATTTGCATATAACACCGGATCATCATTACGCATTAGCGGTTCAAACAAACCAATCGCTGTAATTGCCAAAGCAATTAGAATAATCAGATAAAATTTTTTATTGCGTATATCCAGCATACCCTGCCCAAATATATAATTTGTAGTATAATTAGTCAATTAAGGTAACTATTAATATAGTACATTCACTATAGCTGCCGGAATATGAGGCAATAGCAAGGCGATGCAGTTTAGATTGAACTAAATAAGGAGTCTTGCAACATAGCTATTACGAAATAGTACGAGTAGTTACCAATTAAGTAATCATTATACTATCTTTTGGAGCAAGACTAATGGCTGATAACATCTACACCTTTAAGGCACAGGATATTCATGGTAAAGAGTTTGATTTTGAAGAGCTTCGAGGCAAGGTTGTGTTAATCGTCAATACTGCCAGCAAATGTGGTTTTACCGGACAATATCGTGAATTGGAAGAACTACATAAAAAATACCATGCTGATGGACTTGAAATTATTGGCTTCCCTTGTAACCAATTTGGGCATCAGGAGCCAGGTAGCGAACAAGAAATTCTTGAATTTTGTAACCTAAACTATGATGTTTCATTCAAGTTAATGAGTAAGATTGAAGTAAATGGCAATACCGCCCATCCTCTTTATAAGCACTTGAAACAAAAAGCACCTGGTATACTTGGCTCTAAAGGAATCAAATGGAACTTTACCAAATTCCTAATTAATCGTGATAGCACAATTATTACTCGTTATCCACCACAGTTAAAGCCCTCAGAGCTTGAAATCGGAATACAAAGCCTACTAAACATGAAATAATCGGAAGGTCTATCACTTACTCCTTCTAATTTAATTATTATTTTTTATGGAATCCTGATGAATATAAATACTAAAATTAAAAAATCTGTGCTTGGTGTTTTAGTCGCAACTAGTTTTTTTAGTAATGCTTATGCCGCCAATCAGCCAGTTGCGCCAGAAGTTGCGACTGCGAAGACCGATAAAGAACTGGTATTAGGTAAAAAAAGCATGGTTGTAACTAATAATCCTTGGGCAAGCCAAGCAGCAAGTGAGATCTTAAGTAAAGGTGGAAATGCTACTGATGCCGCAGTTGCAGCAGCCTTTATGCTTGGACTTACAGAGCCACAATCATCGGGAATTGGCGGTGGTGGTTATGCAATGGTTTACAATGATAAGAAGATGAAAGCCTATGATGGACGTGAAGTAGCTCCAAGAAGCGCAAATCCACAGTGGTTTATCGGTAGTGATGGCAAACCTTTAAGCTTTGATCAGGCAATGCTTAGTGCCAAATCAATTGGTGTACCATCTGAAGTTGCCTTACTTTATAAAATGCATCAAGATAGCGGAAAATTAGAGTGGAAAAAACTATTAGAGCCAGCAATCAAACTTGCGCAAAAAGGTTTCCCGATGAGCCCACGGCTTTATAATCTACTAGTAGCCGATCAGAATGTATTATCGGCAAACTCTGCAATTACTGCGGTTTATTTTAATAGCGATGGTAGTGTTAAAGCAATTGGTACTACAGTAAAAAATCCTGATTACGCAACTACACTACAAAAAATAGCCAAGGATCCACAAGAGTTTTATACTGGTAGTATTGCCAAAGACATTATCAATATTATCAATGAAAAAGCAGGCACTGAGCTTTATACTAAAAAAGACTTAAAAGACTATAATGTGATCGTTTATGATCCAGTATGTAGCCTCTATCGTAATCAATATAAAATATGCTCGGTTCCTCCATCATCAAGTGGCGGAGCAACAGTTCTTGAATTAATGCAGATTTATGCCAATAACTATTCGGGCAATAATCCACAAGATGTTAAATGGGCATATAATTTCCTTGAAGCAAGTAAATTAGCCTATGCTGATCGGAACCAATACCTTGCTGATCCTGACTTTGTCAAACAGCCTGTTAAAGGATTACTAAATGCAGATTATCTTGCTAGCCGCAGTAAGTTAGTAACAGAAAGTGCACTGGCAACGCCTGTTAGTGCCGGAATACCAGATGGAATTGATAAAAAATACGCACCAGATTTAAGCCCGAAACCACATGGAACGACATCAATGTCAATTGTTGATAAAAATGGTGATGCGGTAACCATGACTGTGACAGTTGAACATCAGTTTGGTAGCCATCTGTTTGTGGATGGATTTTTCCTTAATAATGAATTAACCGATTTCTCTTTCAAGCCAGTAGCGGATAATGGAAAACCAATTGCAAATCGCGTCGAAGCTGGTAAACGTCCGCGCTCATCAATAGCACCAACTATGGTTTTTGATAAAAAAGGTAAGCTTTATGCCCTAACCGGTTCACCGGGTGGCAGTCAGATAATTTGTTATGTTGCCAAAAATCTGATTGGTATGCTTGATATGGGACTAACTCCACTAGATGCGGTAAGTAGTGCAAATCTTTGTGCAGTTAATACCAATCCGGTAATTGAATCTGGTAATGACTGGCTAAATCAGCAAATACCACAATTGCAGGCTATGGGCGAATCAATCGTCCAAACCGATCTGGTTAGTGGCGAAACCAATATTCTTAAAACCAAGAATGGTTGGCTTGGCGCAGCTGATCCACGCCGTGAAGGTGTTGCGATTGGTAATTAGACAATAAAACAGCGAAATTGATTACACTCCCTGTAAGTAAGCAAGTATAATAAAAACAATTTATACTAGCTATTTACAGGGAGTTTTTTATGATGGAACTTCCTTTAGTTCATTATAAAATTACCAGCTTTTAGCCAGCATTTCTGCTTCATGCATCTTGACAGCCAAAACTTCCGCCGCATTACTTTTTGCTTGTGCACCTACGAATATATGTTGATAATCAATTACGCCCATGATTGCTAAAGTTGCTTTTACGATAGGCTCACCAAAATTACCTAGCGTATCATATGCATACAATACTTCGCTCCGATTCAAATTTGAAATCTGTTGTCGAATTTCTTTTCGTATTTCTGGATCATAGACTCCCCCACTTGCCTGTATAAATATCGCTTTACGGTTTTTTAGAAGTCCTTCAGGTATTCCAGCCTCGCCGTATGAAAATGTCTGTTTAGCGGCACAGATTATATCTAAGTATTTTTTTAAGACTGCGGGGAAACTAAATTCCCACATAGGAGCAGCAAAAACATATTTATCATGAGCGATAAATTGATCAATAACGGCTTGACGTTTACCAAGTGCAATTTTTTCTTCATCATTAAGCGAACTAAAATCACTTCCAGACATTAATTTACCAAACGCTGCATACACAGTGCTATCAATATCTGGAGCATCCAGATCATAGAGATTAATTGTATTTATTTCATCTGTTGGATGATATGTTGTATAAGTATCGACAAATTTCTTTAATACTTGCTGAGATTTAGAAAATTCAGCTAATCCTGGATGCGCAACAATTACTAAAACTTTACTCATTTTATTTCCTATCTAATCTATTAAAGTTATCAATTTTTCTAAGTATGCTATCAAAATTATTAATTAACTCAGTTAGCTCTTCATCACTAAATGATTTTGCAAGTGGCTCAAGATAAGCCAAATGTGCATTAAAGATTCTTACAAAAGTTTCTTCTCCTTTTTCAGTTAATGAAACAATTATTCCGCGACCATCAATAGGATTTGGCGTCTTATTTATAAGTCCTTTTTTTAGAAGCCCATCAAGTATGACAGTCAAATTCCCTTTTACCATCAGAGTTTTTTCTGCTAGCTCAGAACAGCTCATTGGCGGCTGATTACCTAAAGTTACTATGACATCAAATTGTCCAGATGTGAAACCAAGAGTCCTTATATATTTTGAACCTAATTTCTCAAGGCTTTGATATGAAGTAACTAGTTTTCTTACCATTTTTAAAAACGACATTTGTTTCCTTAAAATAATTCAAATTTGAACTATATCCATAATATTAGTTCAAGTTTGAACTAATTGTCAAGCAAATTTCACAAATTCATATTAATTACCAAAGAGGAATATATTAAACCAATAAAAGTAGAATCATAAATAATAAAATTATTCGGATAAATATGAGGCGATTATAAGTATTAAACTCGTCAGATGAGAAAGGCGATCAGTCGCAGATAATGGCTAAACCAACAAATACCACAATTGCAGGAATGAGCAAATCAATCGTCCAAACCGATCTGGTTAGTGGCGAAACTAATATTCTGAAAACTAAAAAGGTTGGCTAGGCGCAGCTGATCCACGCCGTGAGGGTGTTGAAATTGGTAATTAGACAATCTAATCGTAATTTTTGGTGAAAAGTGCAATTGCGCCCCTTGCATACTAATGAACGGTGAACCTCACCTTCAACAAAACCCAAAAATAAATTTGACTCAATTATTACTTTATGATATAACTAATTGAATGATTGTTAAAATGATAACTTACTCAAAGTTCCACTTTTTCAGACCTTAACAGCATTAGCTTTAAATAAGGAATTGCAAGATGCTAGTTAAAGAAATAAAAATACCTCATCGCTATCGTGACTTTTCTTTCCCCGATCACACCGATGTATTTACACCACCGATTGAAATTAATGAAAATGGTCTTTATATTAAAGTACCATTATCAAAAGATTTGCAATTCTATGTCGATAAACATACCTTAATCACAATAAAACTAGGTACAGTTGATGATAAAGTGTTTAACTTAAACTTAATTGATGTTAAGATCAAAAATAGAGTACTGATTGCAGAGGTACATAAAATAAATTAAGCTACATACACAATAAGAACCACTGATTATTAAGTGGCTCTTATTTACCGCATAAGCTTTGCTTTATTCTCGCCAAAACCGCAGGCTTTGGGTAGTACTCTACAAAATATTCTCGTACGATTTTTTTAAATTCACCAAGTTTATCAGGAATCTCGTTATGCAGCAACTTATTAAATATAGCCCTCTCAATAGCACCTACTTCACTATTCTCTTTTATATCCTTAGCATTTTGTATACACATTAATTTATTAAAATCTTCAATCAAATTAAGTATAGTCTTACGAAGTTCACTTGATTTTATATTTGTTGTGTCTAGGTATAGCTCTATTAAATGAAAGCTTGAATTTAGAGCAGTAATAAATTTTGCCGAATCTTCCTCATTAATAATTTTATCAATGGTTTCTTTCAAATTAAACTGTTGACAATTATTGAAAATTTTCATGCATTCCTCACGAATTTTTTCTTTATCTTGTGATAAATGCTGACTTCGCCATTCATTATTTTTATTTGAACTATTAAATAAGCCAGTGATAATTGCAGAAAGGACACTACTACCTAACACAGTTCCAACAATAGTTAGAATTAAAGTAACCATTGACAAAGTATGGGGGTCAGACATATTGCTCTCACATTAAAAGACAAAATCATTTCACCATATCAAACGACTACATTTGCAACTGATAGCAGATTATTACTAAAAAATAAAAGAAGTTGCCCGAAAAGGTATTTGATAAACGATTATTGGAGCTGAGTAGTAAAATTAACTGCCAACGGCGCTGAAAATACTTCTTTATCAAAAGCCTTATCACCATCTTCTCTAGCAATACCATCTGATTTTAGATTAACGAAATCATAAGACTCTGTATCCATTAGGTGTGAAGGGACAATATTTTGCATTGCTCGAAACATAGTTTCAATCCTGCCCGGATGCTTTTTATTCCATTCGGTTAACATGTCTTTAATTACCTGACGTTGCAGATTTGGTTGAGAACCACATAGATTGCATGGGATAATCGGAAATTCTTTAATCATTGCATAACGCGCAATATCTTTTTCGGCACAATAAGCTAATGGTCGAATAATAACATTACTACCATCATCACTTACGAGCTTAGCAGGCATACCTTTTAATTTTCCACCGTAGAACATATTTAGGAATAATGTCTCAAGAATATCATCACGATGATGCCCTAAGGCGATTTTAGTTGCACCAATTTCTCGCGCCACACGATATAAAATCCCCCGGCGTAAACGTGAGCATAAGCCACAGGTAGTTTTGCCTTCAGGAATCACTCGCTTAACCGTAGAATAAGTATCTTCTTCGATGATCTTATACTCTACCCCAAGACTTTCAAGATAATTTGGCAATACTTCTTTGGGAAAGCCCGGCTGTCCCTGATCAAGATTCACTGCGATAAGGCGAAATGATATTGGTGCGGATTTTTGAAGACTTATCAGAATATCAAGCATACTATAACTATCTTTACCGCCAGAGAGGCAAACCATTACCGTATCACCAGCTTCAATCATATTATAATCATTGATAGCCTTACCAACGCCAGCGCGCAAACGTTTTGCCAGTTTATTTATTTCGTATTGCTGATCCATAGTGATGCTTTTTTATTTGATTTTAAGAGATTATTTAATTCTAAATATGTATATAAGAATTATAAATGAAAGTATAATTTTAAGAGGACGATATTATACAGTAATTTCACACTGGATTATAACAAAAAAACGTCAGAAAAATAATTTATTAAATTTATTTGCTGCATAGCAACATAATGATATAAAATAGGCGTTTGTCCATATTTCTTAGTCCATCTTTCTAAAGGTAAAATGTTAATGAGTGGCTTCCAAAAAATTGAAAAACTAGTTAAAGAACATGATATTAAATTCGTTGATTTACGATTTAGCGATACTTTAGGTAAGGAACATCACGTTACCCTACCAGCAGATGTAATCACTGAAGACCTATTTAAAATCGGCCACCCTTTCGATGGTTCATCTATCGAAGGTTGGAAAGGTATTGAAGCATCTGATATGTTATTACGCCCTGATGCGAATACATTAAAAGTTGATCCGTATTTCGATGATGCAACCCTATTTATGACTTGTGATGTTGTTGAGCCTGCGACAATGGAAGCCTATGATCGCTGCCCACGCGGAATCGCAAAACGTGCTGAAGCATTTATCAAAGAAAGTGGAATAGGCGATACTGCTTATTTCGGTCCAGAACCAGAATTTTTTATCTTTGATTCAGTAACTTTCGGTGCTGATATGAGTGGTTGTCACTATAAAATTAATGCTGAAGAAGCGGCTTGGAGTTCTAGTGCCGAGATTGAAGGTGGTAATACTGGACATCGCCCACGTGTTAAAGGTGGATATTTCCCTTTACCGCCTGTAGATTCACATCAAGATCTACGTGCTGCTGCCTGTCTTACTCTATCTGAATTAGGCGTACCTGTTGAATTACATCACCATGAAGTAGCAACTGCAGGTCAATGCGAAATCGGAACTAAATTTAGTAGTCTTGTTGAGCGTGCTGATTGGTCGCAAATTTTAAAATATGTAGTTAGAAATACTGCACACCGCTATGGTAAAACTGCTACTTTCATGCCAAAACCAATCGTTGGTGATAATGGTTCTGGTATGCACGTACACCAATCAATCTGGAAAGGCGGCAAAAACCTATTTGCCGGTAAAGAATATGCTAATCTTTCTGAAACTGCCCTACACTACATCGGTGGGATTATTAAGCATTCAAAAGCCTTAAATGCGATTACCAACCCAACAACTAATTCATACAAACGTCTAGTACCGGGATTTGAAGCGCCAGTGATCGTTACTTACTCAGCTCGTAATCGTTCTGCGGCGATTCGTATTCCATTTACTACATCAGATAAAGCTAAACGAATTGAAGTTCGTTTCCCTGATCCGATGGCTAATCCATACTTAGCATTTAGCGCGATGCTAATGGCTGGTATCGATGGCATTATCAATAAGATTGATCCAGGTAAAGCAATGGATGTAAACCTGTACGAAATGCCAGAAAGTAAACTAGCAAAAATCCCTCAAGTTTGTTCTAGTCTAGAGATGGCTCTAGAAAATCTAAATAAAGATCGTGCGTTCTTGACTCGTGGTGGTGTTTTCACTGATGATTGGATCGATAGTTATATTCAGCTTAAAATGCATGAAGTAACAACTTATCGTATGACCACTCATCCGGTTGAACTACAAATGTACTACAGTCTATAAGACACTGGAAATAATACATTTAAAGCCACTAATAAAACTAGTGGCTTTTTTAATTGAAAAATATCGGGTTTTATGAGAAAATCGGGGGGATACCTGTTTAACTAAATAAGTTAAATCAAAAGATAAAACATAAATTTTTATGCCTGATAAATTTAGTTTACCGATAATTTCCGATAAAGATATAAATAAACCGGAAGGTAAAACTAAAACGCTATGGTATATGTACGTAAAGAAAAGTATTATTTACATATGATAAAGTTTTTAAAGATCAAAAAAAATATTCTAGCACTTACGCTTGCCGCTATTACGATGATATATCCGGCAATCTCTTTTGCAGATGACATAAATGATGTTAGCGGTGTTCCCTCTGATGACAGCAATACAGATACTACTACTGTAAAAAAAGACGCAACTTCAAGTGATGCCATTGGTAATATGTTACTTCAGTCAGTTAGCCTAATGGGAATTGCCTATAAATGGGGTGGAAATACTCCAGATACAGGAATGGACTGTAGTGGTTTCGTGCGTTATGTATTTAAAAAATCACTGGGGATTAATTTACCACGAACTGCAGCCGAGATGGCTAAAGTCGGGAAAAAGGTCGATCCAAATGATCTTGAGCCGGGTGATTTAATGTTTTTTAATACTAGACGTGGTTCTAATACCCATATTGGTATTTACCTTGGTAATAATAAATTCATCCAATCACCACGGACTGGTGAGAATATTAAAATTACCGAATTTGATGGTTGGTGGCGGCAACATTTTAATGGTGCTAAGCGTGTAGTTCAGGAAAATGTCGATGATAACGGCGATACTTCAGTTGAGAGCTATCAAGATATCCGAGATGAAGCATTACCGGGTGGTTATCGTGGTAAATCATCTAGACACGCTAGTCGCTCACGACATAGCTCAAAAAAACATGCAACGACTACAAACCAAAAATCCAGTAGTAAAAAATCTTCCAGCAAAAAGAAGCGTAAAAAACATTGACAAATGAAACCATATATCCCAACTTGGCATAGAAGTAATGGTGAAATAATCTCCTGCACCGAAAAAATCAAGGTTATGCGTGAAAATATAGAAGAACTCCAGCAATATATGCAGGATGCCTTTGAAGATGCTCTACTTATGGATGTTGACGAGGCGCAATTCCGTCAATTTTTGTTATCTCTTGTCAACAATCTCCAAAACCCCTATAAGGACTAAGATGTTTAGTAAATTTGAATTACTGGTTGGCTTACGTTATTTGCGCGCCAAGCAGAAAAATAGCTTTGTGTCATTCATTTCACTAGTATCTATAATCGGAATAGCACTAGGAGTGGCTGCACTAATTACAGTATTATCGGTAATGAATGGATTTCAACGTGAAATTCGGAATAAAATTATCGGAGTTACGTCTCATATGCAGATAATATCTGCGGCAAATGCACTTTCTAACTGGCAAGACACGGGTAAGCTAACCATGAAAAACAAAGAAGTCCTTGCTTATGCACCATATATTGATGGTCAGGGGCTTATTTCGTTTAGCGGTAGTGTTAGTGGAATATTGATCCGTGGTGTTGAACCAAATTATGAACCGAAAGTTGATGATATTACTAATAAAATTGTTGAAGGTAATTTTAATAGCCTTGAATCAAGTAATTTCAATATTGTTATCGGTAAAGAATTAGCCAGACAATTAGGTGCAACGCTAGGTGATAAAATTACCCTGATTACACCAGATGGACAAATTACTCCAACTGGCATGATTCCACGTTTAAAACAGTTCACAATTAGTGGGATCTTTGATAGCCATATGTATGAATATGATACTTCATTGGTATTTATTGGTCTTGATAAAGCACAGATATTATTTAAAACACCGGATAGTGTAACAGGATTACGCCTCAAAGTAGATGACGTAATGCGTACTCAGATAATTAAAAACCAGCTTTATGGAGTCCTACCCGGAGATTTGATTATTCAAGATTGGATTGATCAGCATCAAAACTATTTCTCTGCTGTTGCCATGGAAAAGAAAATGATGTTTGTAATATTAACTCTTATCGTTGCGGTAGCAGCATTTAATCTGGTATCCACATTGGTAATGACAGTTAACGACAAACGACCAGATATAGCAATATTAAGAACCATTGGCGCATCCGAAAAAAGTATCATGAAGATATTTATGTTACAAGGCGGAGTATCTGGAATTATTGGTACTGTAAGTGGTACAATTCTTGGAGTAATCTTGGCACTAACAATTGGCGATTTGGTGCACGGAATCGAAATAATCACCCATACAAAATTAATTTCAGGCGAAGTTTATATGATTGACTATCTACCATCGCAAGTAGAATTTAGTGACGTTGCGAGCATATTTATTGTATCTATAGTACTTAGTATAGTAGCTACAATTTACCCTAGCCGCGCTGCTGCAAAGACTAACCCTGCTGAGGCATTGCGTTATGAATAACAATATATTACAAACCACAGGACTCTCAAAGGCGTTTACACAATCAAGTGGTGATAAACTTGAAATCTTTAGCGATATAAATTTTAGCCTTGAAGCTGGTGCGACGGTTAGTATTGTAGGTAGCTCGGGAAGCGGTAAGACATCGCTGTTGCAGATATTAGCCGGCTTGGATAAACCAACTGCTGGTTATGTCAGTGTAGATGGCAAAAACCTACAACAAATGAGTAGCAATCAGCTATGCCAACTACGAAATGAAAAACTTGGGTTTATCTATCAATTTCATCATTTACTGCCAGAATTTACTGCGCTTGAAAATACTCTGATGCCATTAATTATTGGGAATAAAAATAATAAAGAAGGTAAAGAGTATGCGGGCTATATCCTGAATAAACTTGGTCTTGCTAAACGCATGGAACACTACCCTAGTCAGTTATCAGGAGGAGAACGTCAACGAGTGGCAATTGCTCGTGCCGTAATCAATCAACCAAAAATAATTTTCGCAGATGAGCCAACGGGCAATTTAGATAATACAACAGCACATCATGTGCTGGATATCTTTCTATCGCTACAAGAAGAGCTAAATACTAGTCTGATTGTAGTTACTCACGATCATGAAATCGCCAACCGAACCCAACAAAAATATACTCTTCACAATGGGAAGTTAGCTTAAGTCAAGAAAAATCCTACCTAAAAAGGTAGGATTTTTTAAAAACATAAAAACTATTTTCTAGTCATTATTTCAAGAATAACATCATCAGTTTCACGCATGCCATCACGGGCAAGTTCACCAATATTACGAATAGTTGATTCTACATCATCGGCAACAATCCCGTCTCCGGGGGTAACCACATTACCATTCATTGCTGATGCCGCACCATCAAAAGCTGCATATGTACCATTGGCTATCTTAACTGAGCATGAAGAATTAGCACCATCACAAAAAACCCCAGATACTCCAGATAAGGTATTAATAATCGCTTTTGCTACTACATCATAACTTTCATCATTAAGAAACACCAATGCTCCAGAAACAGCCCCAGCAGCACACATTGGTCCACAATATGCAGATAATCTTCCGATATTACTCTTAATATGAACTGATGCTAAAATCGAAAAAATCAGCCCTCGCATCATTTTATCTTCGCTTAAGCCATTTTCGCGACAATAGGTAATAATAGGAATAGATGAAGTCAAACCAACATTTCCGCTTCCTGCAGCAGTCATAACAGGCATTGCTGAGCCGCCCATCCGGGCATCACTTGCCGCAGCAGCATTACTAGCACTTAAGTTTCTTGCATCTTTGCCATAAAAACCACGTTCAATACTAGTTTTAATATTTTTACCAGTTCTAACACCATAATCATGAGTCAAACCTTCAATTGAAATTGCAGTATTACAACTAATAATTTTTTCTAAAATAGGTTTTAAAAGATTTATATCAATTTCTTTAGCCAAATCATAAATTAGTTTAATGTTAAGAATTTCAGCATCATTCTCAATTTTTGCTTTGGCACTTTTCTCATTTACTCGAAATTCAACTTCACCATTTTTTACAATTTCAGTGATATTATTATGTACATGTTTTAATTCAACACTAACCGATTGATTGCCAGCAATCATTTTTACTTTGATATAAAGTTTTAGATTATTATCAGATTTAGCATAGTGTACCGTATCTTTTGCCAGAAATTCACGAACCTTTACCATTTGCTCTGGTGTAACTTTACTAAGAACCATTAATTCTTGACTAGCATCACCAGCAAGTGCCCCCATAGCAGCAGCAACTTCTATTCCAACCATGTTCCCACTATTTGGAACAAAGACACTTTTTACGTTCTTAATAATATTACCAGATAAAAGTAAATTGATATGCTCAGGTTCACAACCAAGAATTTCCCTTGCTTTTGCCGTTGCATAAGCTATTGCAATTGGCTCAGTACAGCCCTCTGCCGGAATTACTTCATTTTTAAATAAATCAATTACTTTATTTATTAGATTTTGATCAAAACTCACTTAATAACCCTCTAAATTAGTCAACTAAGTAGCAATTATATAATATCCTAGAGATAGATAACAGTGCAATGCAAAATAAATACTGATAGTAACTATTTTGATAACTGAAAATCAGGCAGAAGAAAATAATTATAGCCAAATGGATCAAACTCACTAGAATCTGGCGATATTTTATCTGCTATATTTGCCTTAAAATTTGGAAAATCTTCAAACTTTGTCCCAAAATAGGCAATTATTTTTAATGGTGGAAGTTTTACCGTTGTGATAACACTTTCATAATCACCTGAAGTAACCGCTGTAAATCTAGGATTTTTATTAGTTGCATCTGGAGTATTTGGTACAATCAAACTACTATAACAGAACTTCATTGCTTTCAGCTCACTTTCAGTTGCCCGTAATTGAGCAAGTTGAGATAAACCCATACTTTCTTCTGAATAGTTACTAATAATAATTACTCGACCACCAAGCCCTTCAATATTACAACTAAGGTCTTTTGCACCGGAAATAGCAGACTCTGTTATCGGCTGACCAAAGACATGAGTCGCCTCAGAAACCAGTGCACGATAAGAGAAAACTGCTGCCCATGTTTTGGATTTGAGCTTATTATCATCAACAATCATACTAATATTATCAAAAGCCATATTATAGATTTGACGATAAATTAGCTGTTTCTCAACAAAAGAAGTTTTCGACTCCTCTTTTTTCTCAAGAGAAATTAAATCATTATTAACTGGAGCCGCAGGAACCGGTGGTAAATTAACTGCATAAACAGCAGCACCAGTGAGTAAGAGGAGGACATAAAGTGGCAAATATTTCATATTCATACTAAATCAAATTATAACTTATCGAATTTCGCCATTTTCCATTTACTAGACTAAAGAGTACTAGTTTACTACAAATACATTTGGCAGGTAATGACTTTTGGCTAAAGAAGTCATAGGCAGCAGCGAAATTCTCTGCCAATAAATCACGGTTAATGATACTAATATGTGGAATAAATTTTCTGTCGCCACGAGGAGTAACATAATGAATTACCCGCTCATAAACTTCTGTAAATATTTGTTTCAGCTGAGGTGTTGCCTCAATCGCCATATAAATGGTACGTTCTTTAAAATGATTCCAACCATGAATCGCTAGTTCTAGCGTAGTATATTTTTTGACTAATTCGGATAACTCTTGATTAATCAATTCCATATTTGAGCTATCTATCTCAAAAGGAGGAACTATAGTTATATGTGCTGGTGATTTCTTCGCTGCCTTACAGGCAAAAAGCTCTTCTGCCTGATTTTTATAAGTTACACATAAGGAATTTAACTCTTCATCTGGAATAAGTCCAATATAATATAAATTACTCATATTCCTCCGCGGCAATAATTTGACGTACACGTACTAGATCTTCAAGTGTATCAACTCCAGCCGCTGGAGCATCGGGAGTAATCATCACTGAAATTTTATAACCATTATACATGGCGCGCAATTGTTCTAATGCTTCAACTTGCTCTAATGGGCAAACTGGCAACTGATGATACAAATTAAGAAAACTTACCTGATACGCATAAATACCAATATGGCGTAATACATTAATCTGCTTAGGTAATTCAATCTTACCACCATGAGTATAACCATCGCGAAAGTATGGAATTGGTGCTCTTGAAAAATACAGTGCATGACTTTCATGATTTATCACGGTTTTTACTACATTGGGATTAAACACTTCATCACTACTATGAATTGGATGCGCAAGTGTAGCAATTGCCGTTTGTTTACGAGTAATGAACTGTGCCAACTGGTTAATCAACTCAGGATCAATCAACGGTTCATCACCTTGGACGTTTACGATAACTTCATCCGGCATAAGCCCAAGCTTGCCAACAACTTCACTAATTCGATCAGTTCCTGATTGATGTTTGCTACTCGTCATAACTACATTAAGCCCATGTGCAACACAAATATCATAGATTTCCTGATGATCGGTGGCAACCACTACCTGTTTGGCATTACTTTTGAGTGCCTGTCTAGCAACTCTGACGATAAGGGGCACTCCGATCACATCTAGTACCATTTTGCGCGGCAATCTGGTAGAACTCATCCGTGCGGGAATTACTACCGTAAAATTATTCACTGGCATTTTCAAAATTCCTTGCTTCATCAATAAGCATTACCGGAATCCCATCATCTATCGGATATGCTAGCTTACATTTATTACAAACCAATTCTTGATTTGGTTTATCATATTCAACCTTTGCCTTACAAACTGGACATACCAATATTTCAAGTAGTTTCGCATCCATTTATTTCTCTCCGATCAAGATAATTTGGCTAATTGCTGCGTAAGTGTTGCAACAATAGCGTTTAATTCACTAACCCGTGCCTGATCTTTTGCTACTAGTTCAGCTGGTGCACGAAGCGCGTAATTTGGGTTATCCAGTTTGACTTTCATTTTTTCGATTTCTTTGCTGTTTTTCTCAATTTCTTTAGTTAAGCGAGATTTCTCAGCAGCTATATCAATTTCAACTTTTAACATCAAGCGTCCGCCCAGAATTACCGCTACTGGAGCTGGTGAATCTTCAAGTTTGGCTACTATACTAACCGTTTCAATTTTTGCAAGCATTTTAATATAATCAACAAAACCTGAGTATTCATCAGGATTGCTCGTTTCAATAAATAATGGAACTTTAACAGCTGGCTGAATATTCATCTCAGCACGGAGATTACGTACAACGCCAATTAGATTCTTTAATTGAGAAATAAATCCATCTATTTGCGACTGATTAGACTGTACATAATCTTCTTTTTGCGGGTAGTTACTAATTACAATTGACTCTTTAGCTTTTTTATTAGCTAATGGTGCAACTACCTGCCATAATTCTTCAGTAAGAAAAGGCATTATCGGATGCATAATACGTAGTACAGCTTCAAGTACTGTTAATAAAGTATCAATTGTCCCAGCTTTAATTTCCTTATCTTCGGATTGCAAATTAACTTTGGCTAATTCAAGATACCAGTCACATAATTCATTCCAGACAAACTCGTAAATTCGTTGGCTTGCCAAATCAAAGCGATAGCTTGCAAAACCATTTTCAACATCACTAATTAATTTACCTAATTCAGATAAAATCCATTGATCAATAAGCGATTTTTTATTTCCACTAGCAATTAGTTCTTGATGATTCTCGACTTGCATCAAAACAAATTTAGTTGCATTGAAGATTTTATTACAGAAATTACGATTACCTTCGATCCGTTTTAAGTCAAAATTGATATAGCGTGCCTGCGTCGCAAGGGTTGCCAATGAAAAGCGCAAAGCATCAGAACCAAATGGAGTAAAGCCATCTGGATAATCTTTCTGCGTCTGTTTAGCGATTTTTTCGGCTTGCTTCGGATTCATCAGATTGGCGGTACGTTTTTTTACCAGCTCATCAATCGAAATTCCATTAATAATATCCAGAGGATCAATGATATTCCCTTTAGATTTCGACATTTTTTCACCATGAGCATCCATAATTAGCCCATTGATGTAAATATCTTTAAATGGTACTTCGCCAGTAAATTCTTCGGTTAGCATTATCATCCGTGCCACCCAGAAGAAGATAATATCAAACCCGGTTACTAACACATTTGATGGAAGGAAAGCTTTTAGATAATCATTATCTTGTGGCCAATCAAGAGTAGAAAAACACCATAGTGCCGAACTAAACCAAGTATCTAATACATCATTATCCTGTGTAAGTGCATTAGTCCCAGCCAACTGAGTTGCTTCTTCCAAAGTCTTCGCAACAAAGACATTGCCTTTATCATCATAAAACGCTGGTATCCGGTGTCCCCACCATAGTTGACGCGAAATACACCAATCTTGAATGTTAGTTAACCACTGATCATAAGTTTTTTTCCAGTTTTCCGGTACAAATTTAATCTTCCCAGACTCTACTAATTCCAAACCACGTGCGGCAAATTTATCCATTGCCATAAACCACTGGTCGGTTAGCATCGGCTCAATCACAACATTAGTTCTATCCCCTCGTGGCACCATTAGTTTATGTGGCTTGATTTCTACAAGATAACCTTGCGCCTCAAGATCAGCAACTACTTGTTTACGCGCAGCAAAGCGTTCCATTCCTTGATACGCAGTTGGTGCATTTTCATTGATTTTACCATCTAGAGTAAGTACACTAATCATTGGCAAATTATGCCGTTTACCAATATCATAGTCATTAAAATCGTGGGCTGGAGTTATTTTTACACAACCAGTTCCAAAGCTAGCATCCACATAATCATCAATAATAATCGGTATTTCGCGTCCAACTAATGGCAATATTAAAGTTTTACCAATCAAATGCTTGTAGCGTTCATCTTCAGGGTTTATCGCAACAGCAACATCACCAAGCATGGTTTCTGGACGAGTAGTCGCAACTACAATTGACTCATTACTATCTTTCACTGGATAACGAATATGCCAAAGGCTACCATTTTCTTCTTCAGAAACAACCTCCAGATCTGATACCGCAGTTTGTAGCTGGATATCCCAGTTTACTAATCGCTTACCACGATAAATATAACCTTTTTGGTATAGACTTACAAACACTTCACTAACTGCTTTGGATAAGCCTTCATCCATGGTAAAGCGTTCACGTGACCAATCACATGACGCTCCTAGACGGCGCATTTGGCGGGTAATCGTATCGCCAGAAATTTTCTTCCAATCCCAGACGCGCTTGATAAATTCTTCACGCCCCAAATCATGTCGCGATACGCCGATTGCATCTAATTGACGCTCAACCACGATCTGCGTTGCAATCCCAGCATGATCAGTCCCAGCCTGCCATAAGGTGTTATAGCCTTTCATGCGGTGGTAACGAATCAGGATATCCATAATAGTTTGCTGGAAAGCATGTCCCATATGCAAAGTACCAGTAACGTTTGGTGGTGGCAACTGGATACAATAACTTGGCGCGTTCTTATCCATATTTGGCTTAAAATAACCTTTTTCTTCCCAAATTGGGTACCACTTAGACTCTATCTCACCGGGTGCATATGTTTTGGCTAGTTCCATCAATTTCAATCCTTGAATCGCATAAAAATAATATTATAAAACCCGTAATTTTAACACATTAAGTAGTGTCATGGACAACTAGCCTAATAGCATATACAATCATAAATATCAAAGTATAAGCTAGATGTTTTTATAAAGTCATAACTTACTAGTAGACTAACCACCTGGAACATTTGGTATTAAGTTCTTCAGATCTCCTGACGCATTTTTAAAAGCTACACTCAGATATATCATAATAATTTCTGAATCAATTCTCTCTGGAATGATTAGAGTAAATTCAATCTGCTTTTGTAATTCGCAAACAAAATCATTAAGTACTGTCATTTCAACTTCTATAACAAAGTTTATGCAATAATCAGACAATAAGGTTGAATTTGTAATAAGACCGTATGAGTTTATAAGTCGCGGTAAATTAAATAAAATATCCTGACGACTGGTTTTAGCGTAGGATTTCCAATAAATTTTCTGCATAATCATTCTTATTCAAAATTATAATTTGAGCTCACAATTGTAACACGCAAAGAATCATTTAACCGCATGGGAGAATAGGTGTGATAAAATTAATTTTTTATTTTATTAAGTAATAATTAATGGCAATAATACTAGGTATTGAAAGCTCTTGTGATGAAACCGGAGTAGCGATTTATGATGACAATCGTGGATTACTTGCGAATACTCTTTATTCCCAAATTGATCTGCATCGGCAATATGGTGGCGTAGTACCAGAATTAGCCTCACGCGATCACCTAAGAAAAATTATACCTCTCATTGATGAGGCGTTAATTAATGCTAATATCTCATTAAAAGAAATTGATGCGATTGCCTATACTGCTGGACCAGGGCTAAATGGCGCGTTACTAATAGGTGCAACTGTTGCGAATAGCATTGCCTTTGCCAATAAGATACCATTGATTCCAGTGCACCATCTTGAAGGACATATCTTATCCCCATTACTCGCAGATAACGATCTGAAGCCTCCGTTTATAGCACTATTAGTATCAGGTGGACATAGCCAGATTATTGCTGTAGATAAAATCGGTAGTTATCAGATTCTTGGTGATACCTTGGATGATGCTTCTGGCGAAGCCTTTGATAAGACCGCAAAAATGTTGGGACTACCCTATCCGGGAGGAAAATATATTGCAGATCTGGCAAAATCAGGTAATGAAACCTATCCTCTTCCTCGCCCGATGCTAAATAGCGGGAATCTAACAATGAGTTTTTCTGGATTAAAAACAGCAGTCTTAACTCTGATTCAAAAGCTAGAACAAGACAAGGTTAATATTGAAGGTCAAGTCATAGTTGATATTGCCAAATCAATCGAAGAGGCAATTACTGATGTACTTGTAAAAAAGTCAATGTTAGCACTTAAAGAAACAGGCATGAAACAACTTATTGTTTGTGGTGGAGTTAGTGCCAATCAAACCCTACGACAGAAACTTGATAAAGAAGCCAAAAGCAAAAACTATCGAATTGTCTATCCGCCGCTAAATTTATGTACCGATAATGGAGCAATGATCGCACTAGCTGGTTATCACCGTTTTAAGGAACGTCAATTTACATATAGTTTCTCAGTTAATCCACGCTGGGATTTAACCACTTTAGCTAGTTAGAAATTTATATCAGATGGATATACAAATAATCAATAACCCCGAGTATTTTTTACCCGACTATACAAGCCATATTGCAATAATTGCGAATGGTCTATTCCCGACAAAAACTGAAATAATTAATTTTTTGAAAAAAGCAAAGCTAATTATTGCCTGTGATGGCGCGATTCATAATTTGGCTAAAATTGGAATCATTGCTGATTATATTATTGGTGATGGTGATTCGACTGGAATAATTGCTAGAGAATTTAGTAAAAATCCGTACATTCATATCCCAGATCAAAATAGTAATGATCTTAGTAAAGCCTTTAATTTTGTAGTAGAAAATTTTGCCAATGATCCAGTTGTAATTTTTGCCGCTAGTGGGTTAAGAGAAGATCATGCTATTGCCAATTTTGGTTTATTAGCTGAATTTGCGACAAGAAATAATAAAACTGCAATGCTTAGTGATTATGGTGTTTTTAATGTTTGCCATAAGGGGCACACCATAATGGCAGCAATACCGGGACAACAAATTTCTTTTTTTTGCTTAAACCAAACGACTCAAGTTAATTGCCAAGAACTAAAATGGCCTCTAGAGAATTTCTCTTTCAAAAACATATACTCAGGAACGCTTAATCAGGCGACCCAAAATCAGTTAACTATTGATTCCACTGGTAGTCTGATTCTTTACCGAGCTTTTGAAATAAAAAATAAAATTATGGAATAAACACAATACTTCCCGATATCCGTCGAGCTTCAATTTCGCCGTGAATTTTAGCAATATCCTGTAGTTGAAATTGATTTATATTATTAAGCTTTATATAACCCTTAGCAAAAGCTTCAAATAATTGGTTGGCATTGGCTCTTAAATCCTCTATAGCTGAATTATGAGCAAATACTGATGGTCTCGTTAGGTACAAACAACCTTTCTGATTTAATATTTCTGGATCAATGGCAGGAGCAGAACCAGAACTTGCCCCATAAATAACCATTGTTCCAAATTTTTTGATACAGTCGAGAGATTTCATAAATGTATCTTTTCCTACAGAATCAAATACAACATTCACTTTATCACCATTTAATTTATCTAATAATTCTAAATGCCAATTTTCTTTGGATTGATTAATAACCATATCACATCCTGCATCTTTTGCAACATTAAACCTTCGATCATAAGTGACTGTTCCAATTACATATGCTCCAAGTGATTTTGCCCAACTACATAAAAATTGTCCAACATTACCAGCTGCGGCATGAATTAAAACAATATCGCCGCGTTTTACTGGATAGGTTTTATTAACTAAATATTGAGCAGTTAGCCCTTTAAATAATATTGATGCTGCTTGGACATCAGTTATATTATCTGGAATTTTTACCAGTTTCTCACTAGAGATATTTCTATAATCAGCATATGCCCCGATTGGAGCATTCATGTAGACAACTCGTTCGCCAATACGGAAGTCCGTAACCCTACTGCCAACTGCTTCAATAACACCAGCAGCCTCATGCCCCAACCCACTGGGTAAATTAAGCTTATACATATGCCCAGCACGCTGACTTAAGTCAAGATAATTAAACCCTATCGCTGTTTGTCGGATTAAAACTTCATCGTCTGTCAGCTCTGGTAAATCATGCTCAATTATTTGCATAACCTCAGGTTTCCCAAAACTACTAATTTGGACTTTTTTTGCTTTCATTTTTACTGCCTTTTTTATCTTTGAAAGAAAATATTACTGATTAAAATTTTAAACTATTGTCTAATAGTTAAAAATCTAATAAATTTAATCTTAGTTAGGTATCTGCTAAATTACGTGAAATTAAGTGAGATATTTTTTAGAATGAATTATTTTATCAACTAAAAATGTAACATGTCAACCACCTAACTTCGTTAGGCTATTTTTAGCACACACAATTAAACAATCAGGAAAACTTCTTTTATACAACTTTATTAACCAATATTATGCTTCATAGCGTAAAATATCACCGGGCTGACAGTCAAGCACCCGACATATTTCATTAAGGGTTTCAAGGCGTACTGCTTTTGCCTTGCCTGTCTTTAATATTGATAAATTTTGGATTGTTATCCCAACATGTTGTGCCAAATCCTGCAACTTCATTTTGCGTCTTGCAAGCATTACGTCTAGTTCTATAATTATTGCCATTTTTATTACCTAAACCGTTAGTTTCTGTTCTTCTTGCAACTCATGTCCAATTTGCATAACATACGCGATCACTATTAAGCAGATACCAACAATAATCGCCGTAAGATTAGTATTATCAAAACTAAAAGCAATAAAGCGATGACCCTTTGGATAATTTATTGAAACAGCAATAGCTAAAATCATCTGACTCAATGGCTGAAAAAGTAATGCACTCAGAAGGCATAGATACCCCAACCGGCTATAGGATTTAACATTTATAACTGTAAAAATTTCTCCCCTAGCGTAGTTGGTAAATAGCTTTATCAGCCAGCGTAATCCAATGAATAATGGTAACAAGCCAAGGAATGAGCCAGTAAAGCCAATAAGTTGATTATTAAGCTGAAATTGATCAATTTGCGATTCCGTTGCATAGCCCCCTAAACTTGGACCCAAAACAGCATGGCTGAATGAACTTTGTGGAAATAACCAACTATAACTTATAAAAAATAGTAGAAGGATGAATATTATTTTTAAAATTAATTGTACTCGTTTACTGATTGTTGCTAATTTTGCGTACATTGGTTTGACCTTTATAAAAAACATCAACACCAATATTCTAACACATAAAACCGCGTTATTCAATACATTTTTATTGTTTTACATTAAATTTTTAACCTATAAAATCACATATTGAATAAACAACATTAAATTTATATCTTATTTAGGCGATAATAACAGGCCTACTTTGCCATTTTGTTGACTAAATAATACTTGATAGTAGTTAAAAATATTATTCCCAACATTAACTATTCCACCATTATAATCACTATCGTAGGCTGAGATTGGATCGGTAAGATAAATTTGATATATGCCTAAACTAGTACTTAGATTAGCATTTACCTGATTTAATAAGACATCATTTGGAGTAACGTTAAGCCATGATTGTAAAGGTGAAAACTGAAAGCTAGATGATGCACCACTATCAAACAGTGAGTTATATATACTACTTCCAGATGGATCACCAGAAATTGTGTAATTAACTGGTATTGCCATATCATTCCAACATGGATTAGTTGCAGCTGATGTCACTCCATAACTATTACAACTACTTTCTGTCAACTGAACTGTGCCAAAACTAGCTAACTCTGATTCAGAAAAGTTACCAAACTTGATACTTGAGCTAGGAATATCAAGAATAAATGACTGATTATACGGATACGGTAAAAATAGCTTTGCCGAAACGTTACTGTCCATTCTTAGTCCCAGAATAGCATGATTCTGCCTAGGATTTGGATTAACCACACCGTCGGCTACAACGATTACAGGAACTTGGTTACTCGTAGTGATTATGGAAGCTCCACTTTCACCATTAAGAAGACTTAGGTTTGTATAGCCTAGAAACCCTGAGCGGGGGTTTGTACCGTGATCATAGGTATACGTTATACTCTCATTTGTCATAAGAATATTTGAACCAACATAACTAGATTCAATTAAGAGGAAATCTGAACCAGTATCAATTTCCGTAAGGGTTGCAGGACCACCACCTACACTTGAGTATATGGCAAATTTACTCGCATAAGTAGTAGTTGGAATAGTTACTGATGCATAACTAACAGCATTATTAGAACTACTACCATTATTACAAGCAGAGATAAAACCCATAAAAGCAAAAACAACAAAATTTGTATAACGCATAATACCCCTTATTTTCTTAATTGTTTATTCCCCCAAGAACACGGCGAACACCCCAAACCTGATTCCGATAGAAACAGCTAGTAAATGCTCGATAATCCGGTCCTTGGTAATGGCTATCTGTAATAATCCAGTTACCTTGATTAGCGGTAACAGACCACCAAGGCATAGGTTGAGATTCACACTCCCCATTTGCAACACCATAAACGTCAGTATCCGTTTCTGGCGCAATCATACCATTTGTAATCCAAGCACTTTGCCCAATTTTTTGACCAGTCCACATTACAACATGCGTAACATTTTGACGCGGATTATTTCCACATGCTTTATCTTGAAGCGCAAATGGATCTGAAGCACAACCTGCAATATATAATAAATCACCAGGTTGCAAATTATTCAAAGCACTTTCCGTGACCCCATTAGGGTTGTAACTACCATTACTCTCAAATACTGAAATATACCCTCCATGTCCATTACAGCTAGTATTGTCAGCCATCCCCTTTGGCAAATTAACTGTTGTACCATCATTACAAACTAAATTACCCGCAGAATATAAACCAATAGTATCTTGTGCAGCTGAATCTTGGAATCCTTGCATATTTGGAGCAAGGTTTTTCTGAGTTGATTCCTGCCCAGCTTGCATTGAAACATCACTGGTAAAATATATTGATTCTGCATAGGCGTAGTTCAATTTGGTATAGTCACTACAATCTAAACCATAACCATAATTACCAGTTGCATATGCTTTACCAGAAGCTGTGTTATACCACGCCTGTTGAGATTCATTGCCTATACCTGAGTAATTCCAACGAATCAAACTTTCAATTGGTATAGGTGGCATAACATCAGTACTAGCACTACATGACTCAAAACTAGTTTTTGCATCTGGGTTTGGCGTTACACCATCCATATTATATTCTGGATACCAAGTTGGAATATGATGGTGACAGTAATTTACCTTCTGAGTTACCCAGTAATTAGCAGCTGCCAATACTCGTGATTGCTGCCATACAATACTAGCATTACAAGATTCAAGATTAGTTGGAAATTGTAAATTAGCAAGGCTTGGGCCCCAAATAAAATCATATGGTAAACTAGCGAGACTTACTCCAGATAAACTATCAAAATTTGCAACATTAAGAGCACAATAATTGGGCGGTGGTGTAGGTGTTGGAGAAGAAGAAGTAGAGCTACTCCCATTATTGCAAGCACTCACACCAAGTCCTGCCAAAATCGACAATAATAAACTATCTATCTTTCTCACTACCATAATCCTTAATATAAATTTTCATGATTATAAATATTAACTAATACTTTATTCAAATGCAATTTTGCATAACTAATATTTATATCAGAATTTATATGACCTTTGAATAACGAGCAAGATCTCTTTTCTTTTGCAGATATTTATCAAATATCATTGCTACATTACGGATTAAAAATCGACCTTTATTTGATACAGTAAACCCATCGGCACTGATACTAATTAGGCCAATCTCTTCAATCCTTTGTAACTCTTCCAATTCAGAAACAAAATAACGTTTAAATTCAAGCATAAAGCGATTTTCTATTTCAGGATAATTAAGTTTGAACTGACACATAATTTGCTGAATAATGTAACGTCTTATTAAATCATCCTGATTAAGAAGGATTCCTCTTAAAATAGGAAGCTGGTGATTATCAAGACTACGATAATAGCTATCTAAATCTTTTACATTCTGATAGTAGCTATTTCCAACAAAACCTATAGATGAAACGCCAAAGGCTAACATATGTGTATCTGCAAAAGTTGAATAACCTTGAAAATTTCGCTGTAAACTTCCATTGTCAAGAGCTATAGACAATTCGTCTTCAGGAACTGCAAAATGATCCATTCCAATAAACTTATATCCAGCTCTAGCCA
Source organism: Neisseriales bacterium (assembly GCA_008017155.1). Classification (GTDB taxonomy): domain Bacteria; phylum Pseudomonadota; class Gammaproteobacteria; order Burkholderiales; family UBA11063; genus Aquella. The sequence goes on from SSGX01000033.1 coordinate 40,818, forward strand.
ATCTCTCAACGCTTTCCTGCAAAATTGTCAGCTTATCACTGCTACTTGGTAAATCTTCCTCTCTTATCCTAGTTTGAGACATAAATAACTGTGGGATATGAGCATAGTTGAATAAAGCAATTCTTGCGGGTTTAAGCACATTAATTACAGTATCAATTGTGCTTGCAAAACCATCTATAGTTTGAAAAGGTAATCCATAAATTAAATCTATACTTGTTGATTTGAAACCAAGCTCATTTGCTTTATTTAATACTCTTAATGTTTCTTCAAGTGGCTGAATTCTGTTCACTGCCTTCTGCACTTTATAATCAAGGTCTTGAACCCCGAGAGAAACTCGGTTAAAACCTTCTGAATAAAGAGCTTCAACAAACTCATCAGTTACATGGCGAGGATCAAGCTCCATGGCTATTTCTGCTGCAAAACTTAAATCAAAATAACGATGAACTAATTGCATAATTTGATGTACTTCAGCAATCGAAAGCCATGAAGGTGAACCACCCCCAAAATGTAACTGAACTACAGGTAATTTACGCCCATTAAATAATTCAGCATATAAAGCAAACTCTTTAGCAAGATATTCAAGATAGGTGGTTATAAGTGCTCTATTATTTGTAATTATCTTATTACAACCACAATATAAACACAAAGTATTACAAAATGGAATATGAATATACAGCGAAATTGGTTCACTAAGCTCATTATCAAAAACTTTAGCTAACTGCTTTAATTGTGTTTCTTGGTTAAACTCAAGCGAAAATCTGTCTGCTGTAGGATAAGATGTATAACGTGGAGCATTGGTCTGGCAACGCTCAATTAATTCACGATCAAAATCAATTTTAGTGTAGTTCATTTAAACTCATTAGGAGAAATTATAATGCCCCCAATTATATACCTATTCTCTTTACTATTCAATAAATATCTATCACCTATAAGATAGATGTAAGAATTAGTGTAAATTATAGCAAATAAGTACGCAATAATATATTGATAAGAGTTTTACTTTTAATTTTTTAAAATAGCAAATTATCCAAAATGGATAAATTAACTTTCTTGACAAGTGTTAGAATCCATGCCTGAAAATACGCACAACTGTGTTATTTTCCTATTCCTAGAAAGCAGGAGATTTTACAATCACCTGCTTTCCCATAAGAAACCTGAGTGATTATGCTCAGTTTTAAAGATCTCAATTTACTTGCTTAGCTGATTAAGACAGCTGTAATTCAAGCCAAACCTCATTCACATAAACTCTGGTTTTGGGATCATAATTTTTAAAACTATGCATTTTAGTCATATTTTTAGGATAAATCCAGTCAATCTGCTTTAACTCTGGATTAATATTCTTCAATGCGGGTAGATTCATAATACTTGCTCCAGTAGCCGCAGAAAGTTCAATAGCACTTGATGGTTCAAGAAGATAATTGATCAGCGTATAAACCTTATCAATATTTTCAGCAGTTTTGGGTATAACCAGATTATCTAACTCATACATATTACCCTCACGCTGCAACTCTGCTTCTATTGTTACTGGCTGCCCGGCTAATTTCTGATCAGCGATAGTTTTATAAATATCAACCGAATAACTCATGGCAACCCAAATATTACCGCGTAATAAGCTACGGTAATAAGTATCGCTATCAAATTTTGCCCAATACGGTTTAGCTCGCTCGATCAAATTACGCGCAGCATCCAAATCCTCACGCTTAGTAGAGTTTGGATCTTTACCAAGATATAATAACGCAGCAGCAAATACATTACGCTGTGAATTTAATACCGTTATCTTCCCCTTGAGAAGTTTTAGGTATTTGGGATCAAAGATTATTGCCCAGCTATCCGCTTTAATTCCAAGCCGCCTAAAAACATCTTTATTATAAGCAAGCATGACATTATCATAGGCATATGGAACTGAATACTGATTACCATTATCATAAGGAGGATTTAAAAATTGTGGGTCGATATTTCTAAGATTCGGCAGACGAGTTTTATCAAGCTGTTCTAGCTTACCCATTCTGATTAAAGAATCTACGGCATAGCTTGTTGGAACAATAATATCATAGCCACTGGCACCAGCAGCCATCTTTGCCAGCATTTCATCATTTTCATTAAAAAAATTCTGCTCTACCCGACACTCATATTTACTCTTAAAAGAGTTAGCGGTATCATTGGCAAGATAATTAGCTGCGATATAAATATTTAAAATGCAATCTTTTGCAAAAACATTATTATTCAGCACAATTAAGGCAAGAATAAATCTGGCTTTTCGCAAATAATTAATTAATATAGTCATAACCTTGGAATTATTTGATAGTTTTTAATAAGCGGAAACTATTATAACTGGTAATTAAAGATAAGGATGCACCAATTAAAAATAAACCAGAATAGCCACAATATCTAGCAACAAAACCACTTGACATCATGCCAATGCTATAAATTATTATTTCAGCACATAAAAGTATTGCCATATCAGTTGCAATCTGCCCTGATTTAAGATTATGCATGAAAATTGTATATAAAACTACCATTTCCATTGCCCGACATGCCATGTTAATAACTACAATTACAAGAATAAATGATGTAGCAAAATTGCCAAAAATAGCAGGAAGTACAAATGCACTATAACAGATAGTTCTTAATAAACCAAGCAGCAAGAGCCAATATCGATGAGAAGAACTATTTGTTAAAAAACGAGAGATAACTCCGGCAGCAAAAAGATTAACTGTAACACCACTAATACCCATTACTGAACCAATAATCGAGAGTGAAATGCCCTTATCAATCAGAAAAGCTTGTTGCATCCCCATTACCAAACCTTCACACCCACGATAAGTAAGACATAAGTAAAGAAGTTTCCGATTCCCTAAGTTTTTAATAAAGTTCAAGACTGATGGTGATTTGGTTTTATCAATTTCGTTAGCCAATAATGAGTTTTCCTGAATTAAGACCGCTAAAGCTCCAAGGAGAATTGATACAAATATAAACTCAAATAAAATCGAGAGTGCCCAACCATAATTGGCATATAAAATCATAAATAAACCACCACCAGCAAAGCTACCCAATGCCGTACCAATTACAAGAGCATAGTTCCCATAAGATATTTTATCGTTAGGCAACTGTTCATAAATAAATGCACTACTCGCAAGATAATGAGTTGCTGCCGCCAACAACATTACTATAATTAGCGTAAAACAAAACCAGCCATTATCTTTAGGGGTGCCAAAAATTAATAAAAGTAAACAAAAAGCAATCATAAACTGTGAAGGGATTAGCCAGCATTTTCTCTTACCTAGCTTTTGATTATAAAATTTATCAAGAAGTGGTGCCCATAGAAATTTTAATGCCCAAGGTAACATCAGTCCACCAAGTAGCCCAACCATCACCAAGCTCGCACCAGATTTCCTTAATATCCCAGGCAAGGCAAATGTTGTCAGATATAATGGAATACTATTGGAAAACGACAGTACTCCAATAACCAAGAGGTTTCTTCGATAATTTTCCATCAGATTAACTGGCTAGATAAATATGACTATTATCAGCAAGAATCATTTGTGCTTGCTTTAACGCCTCTTCCTTACTTGCAACGGGAATACAACGAAAAGGCATTCCGTTAATAATAGCTGGACTGTTTAATTTCTGTATCATCTCAGTATCTGTAGTTACCCTAAGCATGGCTAGACAATATTCTGCTAGAATAATTTTATTTTGCTTGAACCAACGCATCTGAAGTTTCCGAGCTTCCTGAGAAAATTGATAACAATCATCAAAAGTACTAATAACAACATATGGCGTCTTTGTTTTAGTAATTTGGTTAAGCTTAGTAAGCCACTTCGCTACCTGCAAGTCATTTGGATACGATGGAAAATGAAGAAACAATAGTGGTAATCGAGAATCATCATAAGTAATAACTGAAGGATTTTTATGATAAAACTGCTCTTTAGTTATAGCATAAAGATTAGCTGTCTTTTCAGGCAAGTTTAGTTGCCCAAGCTTAGTAAATCCAAGGGTATTTTCAATACTACTTAATTGTTTAACATTAATATCTGGCTCGATTAAAACTCGCTTAGCTTTTTCACGACTAAAGAGATAATCGCTTAAGCCACGTATAATTAATTTACTATATCCTTTACTAAGTTGAGAAGCTTCACCAATTAATAGATGTATCCCATAATCTCCAGCTACTACCGGAAAATAATCATTGAGCCTATCATTAGGAGCAAAATAAGTCTCGGCATAAGCTGAAATTTTACCATTGATGCTTAGAAGCCATAGCTTCTGGCTCTTTTTACCAAGAGCATCAAGTAGATAATTTTTTAGTTTATCAATTGACTCATGAAGTTGCCAAGTTTTGGCAACATGCTCCTCTTTCATCCATGAAGAGATACGATCAAAATCACGCGCATAATTAAGCGCTATAAACTCAAGCTGATGTCCTGTTTCAGCACAACTATACTTATATTCTATATTATACATTAGCTTACTTTCTTATCTATAATTGAAAATCTTTTTTCATCCCAGTTACCCCAAGAAAATTTACTAGCTGGATTATCAACCACTCCGGTAGATTCAACTTTTGGGCGGGCAGCATAATCCGCATAACCTACTTCCAGTAAACGCAAGCGATTAAGAGTTAATTTTTTAAATTGTGGTTTCAAAATATTTATCTCTTCAATTCTTGTGGCAAATTCTGGATGCTCTGAATGATATTTAGTAATGACCTGATATAGACTTTCCCAAAACTGCGACTCTGGATAACAAGCATATGTAGCAAGAATATCTGATAAATAACGATATAAAACTACAAATAACCCCGTCTGGATGAACTGTGCCAAATCAGCATCAGGCAAACGATAAAGTACTTTTTTCAATTCATCAGGCAGATTCATAAGCGCTTCATTATCAGACTTACTGATATTTACATCATCAATAAAATCTTTTATAACGAGTCGTTTCGGATAGTTATTTTCATCGAGTACCAGCATTGTATTTTCACCGTGCGGCGAGTAAACAACCCCATATTTGTAAAGCCAATGCAAAAGAGGTGGAATTACAACTGTAAAGAGTTTTTCTAACCACTGATTAATTGAAAGTCCAGAGCTAGCAATTAGATCCATTATAAATGGCTGATTTTGATTGTCAATATGAATCAGTGCCGCCATAGTAATTACTTTTTCATCACTTGCTAGATAATTACTCACACTTTCACGCCAGATAACTCCTAATAGCTCCTGATACTGATAAGGAATACCTTGTAGCTGATTATATACCGGATGAGGACAATTTATACTAGCAACTTCACCAAGCATTATCAAACCAGTTTGTTGTAAAAATTTATCTTGACTATAAACTTCTTTAATCCATGCTGTTAATAAGGGTGCAAGCCTAGTTCGCTCATTGGGTAATCCACGATAAACGGCAGTATTAAAAATACTTAATGGCAATTTAACTTGAAATTTACTCTTATCAGTCTGATTATTAAAGCTTCGTATCGACTGAGTTGGCAGATAGCAATCACTACTTTTACCAAGCCAAATAATCTCTTTCAAAGCTATTTCTCTGGCAAAGAGTTGAATGATTTGACGCTGCCATTGCCATTCATGTATCGGCATATAAAAATAATCTTCAGGATTTAATCCGGCATTATTCATTTCTGTATCAAATTTTCTGATTCCCTCAGTTCCAAGCTCGTTCAGGATTAGTTTCTTATAATCAAGATTTTTTATTGCCTTATACTCAGCGCATGAGGACTTGATGGCAATCCATGATAACTGTTGTAAATTGGCTGATTCTGGGGCATGTGTGAGATATTCATCATACGAAAAACCTAGGCGACCTTTATTGACGATAAACCATGGATGGGCACGCATAAACCCTTCAAGCTCTGCAGCACTTTCAAGAGCAAGAAGATGTTGATTAATATTTTGTGGATTAGCAAGTAAGTGACAATCCGCAATCAAAGTATGGTTTAATTCGCGGATCAAATGCCCCACCGTCAAACCATCTATTCCAATTTGCTGATAAATACTAGCAATAAAGTTACCTACCTGCAATTCTGAAGATTTGTTATTTTTATTAATACAGCAAATACTTTCAGGAATCACCTGCCAGCTGCCAAAGATGCGTGGACTAGCAGTAAAAATATATTTTAAATCCCGATTTATTACCAAATGATGCTCATAACTATCATCCGAAAGTTTATAGATTTTAGTTTCAATTAATTCTTCATACATAAATTCACTAAAAATCTTAGCCAACAGGTTCCGATTTACTAGCTGCCAGTAATCGGCTCTAATTGCGTCTTTAAATAATGATTGATTTTGATTCATTTGCCTCTCCTTGGGAAATTAGTTTTTATCTTGTTGATGGCTGAGCCTGTATGTCACTAGCTCGTGCAAAAAATTTATACTCCTGCCAACTATTATTTTGAACATCACGCGTGGCAGAATAAAATGGGTTCTTGATCTCAAGATAAACCGATTGCTGACTAAGTGGTGCAGTTAATTCATCAAGATCCTGAAGACGAGTAGCCAAATTATCTTTCATCGGTAAAGTTTGGCTATTTAGTAGGTATTCAAGATATTTATTCGTACGCTTGCCCCACTCTTGCTGTTTTTCTAACAAAAACTCAGTAAAGATAGTCACTAATACTTTTTCATCAATATAACCGGCATAGCCAAGAGCATTGATTACTGCCATGAGACTATTACATATGAGATAGTATGTAAAATGGTGTGCCACAAATTCGCTATCACCAGAAGCAAAATGGCTAAATATATACAAAAAGGAATCAAACTCAAGCTTCTTCTTTTCAGTGATGTAGTAACCCTGACTGTCTCGATAGTATCCACCAATAGGTAGACCATTAGCATCTAATTCAATAAGTAAATTCTGCTGATGTGCTTCAAGCGCAATTTCTTTATAACTAAATAACCAAAGTAATGGTTCAATAGTAGTTTCAATAAATCGCCTAAACCAGATTTCAGCAGTTACCCTCTCTTCTAGATTAAGTTTTGCTGCCAGCTTTGGGATAATTGTATTAAAGCGGTTACCCTCTTTAAATGGATTATCTTGGCATAAAGCCGCAATACAGCTAACATTTGGCGGCTTACCATAAAATGGATTATCCCGAATTAATACCGCAGACTCTTCAATTAATTGTCCATCATGTTTCAGGCATAAATAACCCGGATCTTTTATTGCTTTAAAAAAAGGATAGCTCTGGCTAAATTCACTCGCAATCGGAGTTTGCCAAAATTCTGTAACTGCAATTGCCCGATCAAGTTCACGCGCCTGATTCATTCGTACCGAATTGGTAATCATCACATTCAGTGACATTTTAAACATATATTCAAACTCGCGAGAGTAAAGAGTACGAATTGAAGATGTTGCCTGAAATTTTTTACCAAGAGCACCAAGGTTAATCAATTCCCCATTGGCAATCATTTGCTGTACCGACTCTAAGGAAAGTAGATAATTTGCCTGCCACGGATGTAATGGTAGCAAAGACTTACCCTCTGGGATTTTCTGAGCTGCTAGATCATCTGCGATAAGTTTGGTAAGATTTATATTAATTCTACTATCACTATGAATAACATCCTGACTAACAAGAAAATAATGTAACTGGAATAAATTAGCAAATTCGGGATAATATTTTAAATATTCACTTTGACTAAAACCATAGCAACTTTTTGCTGAAGGATGAAGTTGATGTCCGGATAATAATGAAGATTCACTTAACGCAAAATCAACTACTAAAGAGCTTAATCCTTTAACATCAGTAATATTCTCAAGAGTTACCGCCTGATTATGAAGACTATTTTCAAGCTGCCCTCTGAATTTAACTATCTTTTCTACTTTCAGATCATCTTTTAATTTTAGCTCCTCAAGAATAAAATCAAGCACTTGCCAAAAATCAATTGACTTTATCGTATCACTAGAAACCTGATAAACTGGGAAGGACAATTGGTGACGACCAGTTGCGGAATAATAATTAAGCTTTACCCATAAAATCACACCCACCTTGGGAAAATTAATTTCCAAATAATCATTACCTTGATGCTTAATCAGCGAATAATTATCTTTACCAAACAGGTAAGAGTTTAAGAAGCTTTTCAAACTGATATTAGTAGCCAAATTCATTTTGAACTCCAAAACTCTGAAATACGGTTTTTCTCGCAGTTTTATACACCATTCGATTACAAATAGTATTTATGATTACTGAGTTACGATAAGCACCCAAGCCAAGATCCGGTGAGCCAACTCCGTGAGAATGAAGACTATTATTTTGCATAAAGATTTTGCCTACTTTTTCTCCACTAATTTTAAGACTGAAGTCAGCATTTAATACATAATTTTTTTTGCTATCCTGTTTTAATAGGCTTGCTATTGGATTTAAAATTGATAAATCTGCCGAACGGTATCCAGTTGCCAAAATAAGCGCATCTGCTTCTAACTGAAACTTTGTTTGACTTAGGCAATTGTGCACATCAAGTAAAAGCATATTATCCGATATTGATTTACCAACCGAATCAAGACTGGTATTCGCAAGCATGGTAAGTGGCTGTTGACTATTCGCAATAGTCAAACGATAAAGTGAGTCAAAAATATCAGCAATTGTTTGTTTACTTATTCCCTTATACATCATATCCTGACAACCAATTATGTCTTGGCGAGTATTTTCTGGTAAAGTATAGAAATAACTCATATAATCCGGGCTAAAGTGTTCCAGGCCAAGCTTTGAATATTCCATTGGGAAAAATCCGCCCGACCTAGTAATCCAGTTGATATGTGGCTTATTATCCTTAATTGGATTACGGTTCAATAATTCAAGGACAATCTCTCCCGCACTCTGCCCAGAACCCACTACACAGATGTTATTTTTATCAGCTAGTTCAGATGCATAATTAACAAAATCAGCCGAATGATAGACTGGCAAATTATCTGGTATCTCAAGGCTCGAAGGGATATGTGGCTTAGTTCCAACTCCAAGTGCTATATGCCTTCCTTTATAAATTTCCCGTTGATTTGTATTAAGATCATATATTTCAACATGATAAATCTTACCTTCACTATCATTATCCGCTATAGAAATATTTGTTACTTTAGTCGAGAAACAGATATTTTGTAGTTGGCTCGCAACCCATTGACAATAGTGATTATATTCTTTACGCAAAATAAAGAAATTTTCATAGAAGTAAAACTTATACAGCCGATTATGATTATGCAAATAGTTAAAAAAAGAATACTTACTAGTAGGATCTGCCAAGCTCACTAGGTCAGCCAGAAAAGGAACCTGCAATGTTGCACTATCAAGCATCAGCCCCGGGTGCCAGTTAAATTCAGAGGATTGTTCAATAAATAGCGTATTTAGACCATCCACATTATCTGCAAGTGCAGCTAGACCAAGATTAAATGGACCTAAACCAATACCAATTAAATCATATACTCGCATTGAATTATTTTTTATTCTTTTCATTTTATACTCCCAAACGATAGCTGTCTATTCCAGCGATGATTATAAATGCAAATGAGAATCATTATCAATTAATATTTTTATAAATTAAGCAAACTCTTTAAATTATTCTGAAATATATATAATTAAATCAGAATATTAAATGAAATAAATTTTCGTAAAAAAATTACACCCTACACATATCCGTATTATTATTAATTCTAGCCATTCTCAATATATTTCAAACACATAAGTAAATATTACTCACTTTTTAACTAACCTCCATATATCTGCGCTTATTTGACAAGTATGATTTTTTTATTTATAATCAGCACCGCAAATAAGAATCATTCTCATTTAAAGGTATAAATATGTCAAGTTCTATTTCTTTTTTTAGCTCATTTGGTCCAATCGCTTACCTATTATTAGTCTCAAGCATAGCAATTATTGCAATAATAATCGAACGCCTGATTGTTTTATATAGCCAGCCTAAATTCAGCAAAAAAGATTATCAACAAATAATTATCAATCTACAAAAAGGTCAATTATTAAGCATACAAAAACCAAAAATAGCAATACGCTTTAGAGATTGGCTGGAGATCTTAGCGGGGAAAACTTTTACTCTTGCTGAAGCTGAAATCACCCTACTCTTAACTGAACTTCGTAATAAATTACAAAAACCACTGGAATGGCTAAACCTATTTGCTATCGCTGCGCCAATGATGGGATTACTTGGAACAATTTGGAGTATGAGCCATTCATTTGCGATCTTAGGCAAAGACCTCAATAACGGCAATCTAAATAAAATGATTGAATATCTTTCAGAAGCAATGTATGCCACGGCATTTGGGATAATTTTGGCACTAGTGAGTATGCTTGGACTATATATACTTCGGCAAAAATCAGATAAATATCTCGATGAATGCGAGTTAGCATTTAATCGAATTAGCTTAGCAATCCAACAGCAAGGAGCTAATAAGCATGATTAAATCATCCAAAACCAATAAACTATCAATCAGTGAACCAAACCTGATTCCACTACTTGATTTCATGCTGGTATTAATTGTAATGTTTGTTTTACTCGCGGGTCCTATAAAACAAGCTGTTGACCTGCCCTTACCCGAGGTGAAACCTGGAGTTGCAAAAAGTATTGATGAAAAAAACATTACTATCAGCCTCAATACAAAGGATGATATACAAATTAATGGCAATCATTATCGGTCAATTTCCGAAATTGAAAACTATCTAAAAACAAACCTAAATGATATACAAGAAATTACGATTGCACCGCATAAAAACCTAGAAGTAGAAACACTGATGAAGCTATTTGCTATGTCTAAGTCTCTAGGAATTAAAACTGCAAATATACAGATTGAAGAAGAAAAATAAAGCATAGACATCAATAAAATAAGCTCAAGGATAAACAAATAATGAAACGAAATAGAAAAATATTACCAACAATACTTATCTCACTTACCTCAGCAGTATTTGCTGACGACGTAGCCAGCCAGAATAATAATTTGGAACTCGACGATATTCAGGTAGTAGCAACAAGAAAACTCTCTGCTTCTGATACTGAATTAAATAATACTATTGAAAGCGGTGAAGTTATTCCTGCGATTAGTAAATCAAAACCTGTAGATACAGTTCATGGTACAACTTATGAACTAAATGATATGGCAGGAATATCAATTGTTGGTGGTGGACAAACTGTCAGTCAAAGTATTAGCATTGGCGGTCTTGATCGAGATAATGTAATAGTTGGAATAGATGGAGTAAATAATTATTTTTCAAATTTTGGTGGAAATAATACCCGACTACTCCCTAGCCCATATTTATTTAAAAGTGTAACGGCAAGCCAAAGTGGGAATGATATTACCTATGGCTCTGGCTATATTGGTGGAGCAGTTGACTTTACTACAGTTGACCCAGAAGATATTCTTCATGGCGACAGATTGAGTACTTTTGCAACTGTTGGGGGTAATTCAGCTACTACTGGAGCTAACCTAAATACCGGGATTGCAGCAAAAACCGGACAAGTATCATATTTACTCGATATTGTTGGTAGCAATGATAATAATATGACAACTGCCAATGGAAGTACCCTCCCATATTCTGCCAACCAGAACTTTCAAGGATTAGCAAAAATTGCAATCGATATCAGTAAGTCGCAAAGCTTGAAACTAAGCTTCCTAAATATGCAAAATGTCGGACAATATCCAATGGCAATTGTTAATAATGCAGGTGCCACCAATCCACCAGCAAACTTTAACTATAATCAGACTCAGACCACGCTAGACTATCGCTATAATCCAGATAACCCTTATTTTGATGTAGCAGTAAAAGCATCTTATCAGACAAGTAATTATGCAGTAAATCCGATTGATACCCCAGATAGCTGGCAAACACCACAAAATATCCAGTATAACACGGGCAGTATAAAGGCACAAAACACGACAAAAGTTGCTTGGCAAAAACTACTTTATGGAATTGAAGCAACCAATATTACAGCTTCTGATGCCTATAATGGAACTACTGTGCTTAATTTTCCAAATTCAAACCAACAACTCTATGGAGCATTTTTACAAGATAGTTGGGACATAACCAAACAAATTAATATAACCGCAGGTACTCGCTATAATGCCTATACTAGTACAAATGGAACTTTGAATAATAGTGGTTCGCTATTTACCAATCAAATTGGAATTAATTATCATTTCCTACCGGACTGGCTCGCGTATGCTGCATATTCGGAAGGTTTTCAGGCACCTACGTTATCTAATCTATACCTAGATGGCTATCACCAATATAGTAATGGTAATGGTTATATTTATCAGCCAAATCCAAATCTGCAACCTGAAGTCGCACATAATAAATCGATTGGGATTAAATATGACAGTTGGTTCACACCTGAGCAGCACATGACAATTGATGTAAATGGATTCCTGAATGATGTCTCAAATTATGTCTTATGGACTTATGCTGGACAAAGTGGCTCAACTAGTGTAACGCAAATGAGTAATATTGGTAGCGCCCAACTTTATGGTTATAGCATAGCATTACAATATACAAGCCCATGGGTTTTGGTAAATACTAACTTTACCAGTACCTACGGTGCAACCCAAGATGCTTATACAACTGGAAGTAATTATATTGTACCAGCTGGTGCACCATTACCAATACCACAGGCGAAAGGCTATCTCGGGTTAGGCTTCCCAATTGAACCTGTTGATAGTGTAATTAAAACATATCTGAATTATGCACTAACCCAGACACGTACCCCTGTTAGTGTTTATGGAAATTTACCTGAAGCGCAGGGATATGCCATACTTGGGCTTGCTTATGACTGGAAACCAAAAGGTAAGTTAAAAGGGATGAGCGCACTTATTGGTGTTGATAATTTGTTGGACAGTTATTACCAGAATTACAACGGCTATAATATGTATCCAGCAATGGGAAGAAATATTTATGCTCAAATTGGCTATAAATACTAGTGGACAAAGATTAATGAATAATAAAATCACCTTTTTGGCAATCACAGTCTCATTAGCTTTACATGGAGTAGTTTATTATAGCTGGCAACACAAAAAAAATAGCTGGCTTCTAGCTGAGACAGCTCTAAAAACCGGCACTAGTAGCAAAGGTCTGATTGAACACCTTAATCTAGTAAGTAAACCAACAGAAACTCCAAGTAAAACACCGAATAAGCAGGCAAAACCAGTTCAAAAGCAGATGGCTATAGCAAAAAAGGTTCAAAAACCCATTACTACTATTGCTAACAAAAAAATGGCAGTCGAACAACAAAAGCCTCATGAAATAAATGCAAGCAACAATAGTAGTAATGCAGAAGCCAGCCAACAAATAACCCAAAAGGCAAAAGTAGAATATGCGCCGCCGCCAATTAGCTACCCACCAGAAGCCATTGCCCAAAATGCTAAAGGCAAGGTAAAAGTCAAAGCTTTAATTGACATTGATGGTTCTATAAAAAATATTGAAATTCTTGTTTCAAGTGGCTACAAAATTCTTGATGAAGAAGCAATTGCATGGTTTAAAAAAGTAAAATTTAGCCCAGCACTAAGTGCAAATGAAAAGATTGCCTCAGTTGTTACCCAGACAATCTCTTTCGACCTTAACGAGACAGGACATAATAATAGCTAATATTTTCGAGGTCAATCCACAATGATTAGTATCACCCCAAACAAACATTTTTGATATCGAAGGACAGGGACAAAAATATAATGGACGGCTAAATTAATACTAGTTTATATCAATCACTGAATTACAATCTAGCAAATAATATCTATTCAATTAGTAACATTCGATAATATTATAGTTTACCAAATAGCTTAACCAAGGCAAACCTTTTTATAGACTGCACCGATCAACAAATACTTTGCTTCTTACGAAATATAAAAAGCCCCATAGAATGGGGCTTTTTATATATCGTAATTATGGCTATTGGCTACTTATTAATACTCTTAATTGGAATAGCCTTAAAATGCTGAATTTTATTACTACAACCACTGCCGCAACTTGAACAACCACCACTGGCACAACTACCTGAAGATTTTTTAAATGTCTTATATAAAAATCCTGCTGCCAAGCTGACAATTATTGCCATCGCACATAAATCAATTAAGTGACTCATATCTTCCTCCAAATCCTAGTGTATAAAATAGCGGGCCAGATTAAACACTGCCAATGACATTAAATAAGCAAGCATCATCTGATAAATAAACATGATTGTTGGCCATTTCCATGAGTTTGTCTCACGCTTTGCCACGGCTAAAGTAGAAATACATTGTGGTGCAAAAACATACCACGTAATAAGTGACAATGCGGTTGGCAAAGTCCATGCATGCTGTAAAATCACAGTCAAGCCTTCTCTTATTACATCATCATTTGTTCCACTTAAAGCAAATATCGTTGCCAAAACTGAAACAGCAACTTCACGGGCTGCCATACCTGGAATTAAAGCAACTACAATTTGCCAGTTAAACCCAATTGGTCTAAATAATGGCTCAAGAAATTTACCTACAATCCCGGCGATACTATAATCAATTGCTGGAGCAGTTGCATGCTCTGGTGGCAATGGGAATGAAGATAAAAACCAAATAATAATCATGACTGACAAAATTATCGTGCCAGCTCGGCGTAAAAAAGATTTTGCAGGCTTAATTAATTCTAGAAGAACATTATAAAGATTTGGAGCTTTGTAGCTAGGTAATTCAAGCATTAATGGCTGGCGATCACCTTTAAAGAAAAATGTCTTAAAGATAAATGCCATGATTAAGCCAAAGATAATCCCTGCCGCGAATAAGGCAAACATAACTAAGCCCTGTAAATTTGCAAAACCCCAAACGGTTTTTACCGGAATAAAAGCACTTATGAGTAAAGTATAAACTGGTAATCTTGCCGAACAAGTCATTAGTGGTGCTATTAATATAGTTACTAGCCTATCTTTGCGATTTTCAATGGTTCTAGTAGCCATAATCCCCGGTATTGCACAGGCAAAACTTGAAAGAAGCGGAATAAAAGCACGTCCATGTAGCCCTACTCCTCCCATCAACTTATCCATCAGGAAAGCGGCTCGCGCCATGTAACCAGTATCTTCAAGGAGAATAATAAATAAGGAAATGGTAAGTATTTGCGGTAAGAAAACAATTACCGATCCGACACCAGCTATTATTCCATTTGCTACAAGGCTCACTAGGAAGCTATTTGGATTAAGTGCTGCAACATGTGCTTGTAAACTATCAAACGTATCTTGCATCCATCCTTGCGGAATAGTTGCCCAACTAAATACCGCCTGAAACATACAAAACAGTATTGTAAGTAGGATAAATAAACCCAATACTGGATGAAGAAATAATTTATCCAGTCTAGCAGACCACAAGGAAGGCATACCTTTACGCGTTTCTATCGACCTAATTATCGAATGAACCTCCTTATGATACTCACGCACCATATCACGATCCGGTTCTTGCCATCTATTGCTAGTAGTTTCTAATTGATCATGTCTATCAACCTCAGCTACCAAATTGCTTATTCCAGATTTCTTTACTGCAGAAGTCGGAATAACTGGACAATTTAGCAAACTTGAGAGCTTCTCAATATCATATTCAAAACCACGCAATTTAGCAAGATCAATCATATTGAGAGCTATAATTAAAGGAATACCAGTTTGTTTTAATTCAAGTACCAACCGTAAACTACCGGACAAGTTGGTAGCATCAACTACTGCCATTATTAAATCTACTGGTTTTTCTTCTTTAAACTGATTTAAAACTACATCACGGGTAACTTTTTCATCAGGACTTCTTGAGCGTAAACTATAAGTTCCAGGCAAATCAACAAGAGTAACTAAAGTATTCTCAGGGGTTTTAAAATAGCCATGTTTCTTTTCTACAGTTACTCCAGAATAGTTGGCAACTTTTTGACGACTTCCGGTTAGCGCATTGAATAATGCAGTTTTACCACAGTTTGGCTTACCAACTAAGGCAACGCGTAAATGTTTACTATTATCAAGGCTTATTCCGCCACTAACATTAACTGATACACTCATACTATTTATTTTCTAATTGATTGATTAACTAAAATAATTTCTGCTTCATTTCTACGAATAGCTACAGTTATCTCACCATTATTTAACTGTAAAGCGATCGGATCTTTTTTGATTAAGCCAAAATGTAAAACCTTGACATGAACACCTTCAATAATTCCTATCTCGAGTAGTCTACGCTCTAGTTCACCCGCCTCAAGCTCTATATTGTGTGGCAAAAGAGCCTCATCAATTTTCTCGATTACTCCAGACATACCAACTTTCAGTTTCGCTAAGGAGATTAATTTGTTAGTCATAGTAAACCCATAATAACTATATTCTATATAAGGACATATTATATATGAGAATGATTCGCAAATGCAAGTGTTTTTTAATTTATATTTGATTACAAAAATAAATGTAAAACAATAAATAATAAACAACACATAAATTAAAAATTACTCCATCAACATTCAAAAAATAGATAGTGGTAGATTTATGTTAAAATCGAGTACTTATGTGAATAACCACCCGCTATAAAGCATTGCCTAGTTACATGAAAAAAGTTAGAAAAATATATAAATATGATACAGACAAACCCGCTTGAAATCCTTGCTAAACTTATAGAAATGCCGTCAGTCACTCCAGATCAGGCAGGAACAGTTGACTATATTGAAAACATCATTACCCATTTAGGTGGAATAGTCGAAAGAATAGACTCTGGAAATACGGCAAATTTACTTGCAACAATTGGTACTGGAGAAGAAACTCTTGCATTTGCTGGACACGTTGATGTTGTGCCAAGTGGTAATCACGATAAGTGGCTCAACCAAAACCCTTTCAAACTTCATCAGCATGGTGATAATTTAGTAGGTCGCGGTGTAGTTGATATGAAGGGTGCAATTGCAGCTTTTTTATCAGCATTGATTAGCTTTACTAATAATACACCTATGGATAAATATAAGATAATGCTAATCATAACTTCTGATGAAGAAGGTCCAGCTACCGATGGAACAATTAAAGTAGTTGAGAAGTTACAACGAGAAGGCAGACACCTAGATTATTGTATAATTGGCGAACCAACTAGCAGTAGTATTTTTGGTGATACTATTAAAGTCGGCAGGAGGGGCTCATTAACTGGTGAATTAACAGTTTTTGGCAAACAGGGACATATTGCCTACCCTGATTTATGCATAAACCCGATTCATAAGGCACTACCAGCACTTAGTGAATTATCACAATTAGTTTGGGACAACGGAAATGAACATTTCCCGTCAACCTCATTACAGTTTGCTAACCTTAATTCCGGACTAGGTGTTACAAATGTTATTCCGGGGCAGCTCATAACAAATTTCAACTTCCGCTATAATACAATTCATAATGCCGAAGATTTAATTTTAAAAACCGAAACGATCTTAAAAAAACACCAATTAGATTACTCAATAACTTGGAAACACTCTGCAAAACCTTTTTTAACAAAAGTTGCAGGATTAGTCGAAGTATGTAAAGACGCAATCGAAGAGATTTGTAATATTACACCTGATTTAAAAACAGACGGCGGAACTTCAGATGGTAGGTTTCTAATTGATGTTAGTAATGAATTAGTAGAGTTAGGTCTATTAAATACTACTGCTCATCAAATAAATGAAACAACAACTATTAGCGATCTAACTCAGCTAACGGAAGTATATAACCGAATTTTATGTAAGATTTTTAATGGCTAAAAAAACTATAGCAGCAAGCAAACTGAATATTGACCATACTATGGTTGATCAGGATGCGCTAACAGTAATCGAAAAACTGCAGAAAAATGGCTTTGCTGCGCATATTGTTGGTGGTGGTGTCCGTGATTTATTACTAGGTAGAAAGCCAAAAGACTACGACATTGTTACAGATGCGGAACCAGAAAAAATTAGAAAGATTTTTAGCCGTAATTCATTGATTATTGGTCGCAGATTTAAACTAGTTCACGTTATTTTTGAACGCCATGATCCAGTTCGTAGTGCAAAAAATGGCTACCCAAGCTTTATTAAACACGTAATTGAGGTTTCAACCTATAGAAGCAACAAAATCCAGAATCAAGCAGTAAGTGAACATGGCCGGATTTTGGTTGATAATAATTACGGTACTATGAATGAAGATGCCTTTAGGCGTGATTTTACGGTAAATGCATTATATTATGATCCGATTGCAGAAGTGGTAGTTGACTACCACGGAGGAATTAAGGATATTGAGAATCGAACACTCAAAATAATTGGTAATCCGCATGAGCGCTATTTAGAAGATCCAGTACGTGTACTACGTGCTATTAGGCTATCAGAAAAGTTAAATTTATCAATTGATGAAAATACATATATAAACTTTAGGAATGTCAAACATCTACTTATTAATGAACCAAAGGGGCGGCTCTTTGAAGAAATGGTGAAAATCTTAATGTCCGGAAGTTCGGTCAAGATCATAAATGAATTAAATGAGCTAGGATTACCGAGAAGGGTTTTCAATCTTTTTGATAAAATCATGTTCCATGCCAGACCAGAAGAGTTTGCATTAGAGGTTATGCAAAGAACAGACAACCGAATAAATGAAGGCGAAGAAGTCTCTCTGGTATATATATTGTCTGGCTTACTCTGGCAAACTGTAAATCATTTCTGGGAACATGAAAAAATCGTTGGGGCTCATTTCCGTCAGGGACTCATTGATAGTATTGCCAAAACCAAAAATCTTATCTTTAATAGCGGTATTACTCGTAATCTTTACACAGCCATGCGTGATATTTGGTTATTACAATTGGAGTTTGAATACCCTGGTATTACCCGGGTTGATCATCTATTAAAACATAACCGCTTCCGCCAAGCACTACATTTATTTAATCTTAGGCATGATTTTCATCAAATTAATAAAGAAATACACGATTGGTGGGACGAATATTTACTTACCGAAGAGAATGAGCTACGAATTGAGCTATTAGATAAATTACCAAAAAACGAAGAGCAGAAACCAAATAAGAAAAAGAAGCGTAAACGACGTAAAAAAAGAACTAACAATGAGATAGAGAATTTTAATGAATAATGAGAATATTCAGCGTGAAATAAAAAGCTATGTATTAAGACAAGGGAAAATTACTCCGGGACAAAAAAATGCTCTAGAACGGCTTTTCCCGCTATACGGAATTGAATACCAGAATAGCTTGGTAAACTTATCTAGCCTTTTTGCTAGAGAGAATAAAAAGGTCATTGAAATTGGCTTTGGAATGGGACATGCAACTTGGCAAATCGCAAAGAAGAATCCAGATACAGATTATCTCGGCATAGAAGTTCATTTACCTGGTGTTGGTGCATTATTGATGCAAATTGAAGAACATGCAGTTAATAACCTGCGAATTATCCGCCATGATGCCGTAGAAGTTATTAAGAATATGATTCCTGATAATTCAATTCACGGGTTTCATATTTTCTTCCCTGACCCATGGCATAAAAAACGTCACCACAAGCGTAGAATAATTCAGGAACAATTTGTTGAATTATTATCTCAAAAGCTTGAAGTTGGTGGTTATGTCCATTTGGCTACAGATTGGGAAGATTATGCGCTCTGGATGCTCAAAACTCTAGAAGAGCAAAAGTCTCTGGTAAATACATCTCCAACTAAAAACTATATCACTCGTCCTGATTACCGCCCACTTACTAAATTCGAAAACCGAGGTATAAACTTAGGGCATGGTGTTTGGGATATTATATATAAAAAAATATAAGACATTAGTTTTGATTAAACAAATTATGTTTATTAAAACTTCCGGTTAAACTAAAAAAGAGCCTACTTTTTAATTAGGCTCTTTTTAAAATATTAGTTATTTGGAGTTTGAGAACTTGATCCATCTGAGTCTTTTATACGATCTAACTTATAGCTAACACTATAATCACTTCTTAATGCTCCAATATAAGCATTTAATGTCATCATTGAATTTTGTGCAGCCATTTGCTTCAATAAATCACGATTCTTATCAATCAATGCCTTATCGATTGTCTGACTATTAATTCTATAAATAACAAATGCGCCCTGCTTATTTGGTGCACCGGTATAAGCTGGGAATGAAGCTGCTGGAGTAGTAAATATCTGGCGAACCGCAACTGGGTCAACATTTTTACCACCACCAGTAATAGTCACATTATCACTACCAGTAAAATTCAGTTTTAATTTACCTTGTTGTAACTGAGCAACATCCATTTGCCCCATCTGCATTGCCATTTGTGCTGCTTGATCAGCTTTCATGCTATCAATAATCTGGTTACGCACTTCAGATAATGCTTTTTGCTTAGCTGGCTGATAATCAGTAACTCTAGCAACAACAAAGCTTCCATCACCCATGTCAACTACCTCACTATTATGATGCTTCTTCAATACATCATCAGTAAATAAAGCTTGCTGTAATTTTGGATTAGCTAATAAGCCTGATGTAGCAGCTTTGGATAACCAATCACTTGATTGAACATTAACATTAACTTTTGCTGCAGCAGGAGCAAGACTATCAGGTTGATTATATGCAACATCATTTAACTTTTCAACCATAGCCTGCAACTGAGTTGACGCTTTCTGCTTTTGGAGTAATGCAAGTACAGTTGCTTTTTGACTAGCTGCATCATTGCCTTTTACATCATTAAGCTTAAGAATATGAAAGCCGTATTGAGTTTCAACTAGATCGCTAATTTGACCCTTTTTCATATTGAAGGCAACTTGCTCAAAAGGTTTGACCATTACACCTTTACCAAAATAACCCAGATCACCACCATTTGCAGCAGAACCGGGATCCTGTGAATACTCTTTGGCAAGACTAGCAAATTTAGTCGGATTAGCTTTTACTTCAGCAAGAATTTTCTCAGCTTTGGCTTTTACCTCAGCTTTTTGTGCAGCTGTTGCACCCTCCGGTACAGTAAAGAGAATATGTGAAACATCAACCTGCTCATTTGCTACGCTCGCCGGATGATCCTGAATATACTTACTAACCTCATCATCCGTTACTTTAATTGTTTTAGCTATATCATCAGTTGATAACTGAATATACTGAAGCTTGACCTGATCAGAAACAGTATATTTAGCAATATTTTGCTGATAATATCCGGCAATATCACTTTCGGATAGATTTATCTTACTATAAAATTGCTTCGGATCAATCATATACTGTGAAACATTCCGCTCACGACTTAGAATTTCAGCAAATTTACTTTCAAATGCATTTGAAGTAAAATATGAGTTCTTGAAAAAGTCCAGATACTCCTGCATTAACTCCTGATTTGCAACATCTTTTTCAAAAGAAGCAGAAGTCATATAGCGCTGCTTTAAAAAATCCTCATATTTTTTAGGATCAAATTTCCCATCTGTCTGGAAAATTGGAATTGCCGCAATAGCATCTTGCAACTGTTTAGTGGTAATATTCATATGATTGTCATCAATCGAATTTAGTAATAATTGACGATTAATCAAACCAAAAAGAACTTGCATTTTGTCCTGATTTTGTGATGGATTCTGTTCCATTGCCCGATCAATATCTTGCAAATAGAGTTTATTACTACCAACTTTAGCAACATAACCATCATCACCAGCCATTCCAAGATAACCGCTAATTCCCCAGACAACAAATGTTGCAGTTAGAGTTATCATTATCCCTTTAACTAATTTCTGGTGCTTTTCAACAACATTAAACATAAATAATACTACCCTAAAAATTTAACCGATATTATAGTTTGGTGCTTCTTTTACTATCTGTACATCATGAACATGTGATTCTTTAATCCCTGCAGCAGTGATTTCCACAAATTCAGCATATTTATACATTTCTTCGATAGTTGCACAACCAAGATAACCCATTGAAGCTCTTAAACCACCAAGTAACTGATGTACCACATATGCCAAAGTTCCCTTATACGGCACACGCCCCTCAATACCTTCAGGAACAAGCTTATCTTGCGAGGCTTCAGCATCTTGGAAATAACGATCAGCAGATCCTTTACCCATTGCACCTAATGATCCCATACCTCGATAAGACTTGTAGCTTCGCCCCTGATACAATTCAATTTCACCCGGTGATTCATCAGTTCCAGCAAGCATACTACCAAGCATTACCGTACTAGCCCCAGCCGCGATTGCTTTAGCAATGTCGCCTGAATAGCGGATACCTCCATCACCGATTACTGGAATCCCGCTACCTGCTAGATAATCAGCCACATTAGCAATAGCTGATAATTGTGGAACCCCTACCCCAGCAACTACCCTTGTAGTACAGATTGAACCAGGTCCAATACCAACTTTAACTCCATCAGCCCCAGCGTCAACCAAAGCCTTAGCTGCATTTGCTGTTGCAATATTTCCACCAATTACTTGAACATTGGGATAGTTCTTTTTTACCCAACGAACACGATCAATTACACCTTGTGAATGACCATGCGCAGTATCAACTACAATTACATCAACGCCAGCAGCAACCAGCAAACTCACTCGTTCTTCTGCATCTCCACCAGCACCAACAGCAGCACCAACCCGTAAGCGACCAAACTCATCTTTATTAGCAAGAGGAAAGGCAACATTTTTATTAATATCTTTTACAGTAACAAGACCTCTTAATTCAAAGGCATCATTTACAACTAGTACGCGTTCAATCCGATGTTTATGCATTAATGCCTTCGCATCATTAACCGAATCACCTTCTTTTATTGTGACTAGTCTTTCTCTTGGCGTCATAATACTACGAATAGCCAAATCCAAATTTGTTTCAAATCTAACATCACGATTTGTTACAATACCAACAACTTTTCCATTTTCAATAACAGGAACACCTGAAATTTTTCTCTTGCTAGTGATAGCTAATAATTCACGAACCGTTACATCAGGAGATACGGTTATTGGATCTTTAACAATGCCTGATTCGTGACGCTTTACATTTGCTATACGACTTGCCTGATGTTCTGGAGGCATATTTTTATGAACGATCCCGATACCACCTTCCTGTGCTAGCGCAATTGACATTCTAGCTTCAGTAACTGTATCCATAGCCGCAGATACTATCGGAATATTCAGGCTAAGATTTTGAGTTAATTTTGTTGTAAGTAGAACATCTTTAGGTAATACTTCAGAATGTGCAGGAACCAATAAAACGTCATCAAAAGCATAAGCTTTTTGTAAAATCTTTAACATATCTTCTCTTTTCTTCTAATTATTTTCATTCAACTTACTTGTTAATTGATAGCCGCCGATGATATAAGCGTTTATTTATCATCAACTTGCTTGATAATATTAGTAAAATCATCGACATCCTGAAAGCTTCTATATATCGATGCAAATCGGATGTACGCTACCGTATCAAGCTTAGCTAATTGCTCCATCACCATTTCGCCAATAATGCGGCTACTAATTTCGCGCTCACCATGCATTAGGACTTGCTGACGAATTAATTCAATTGCGGCATCAACATCTTTCGTTGCAACTGGACGCTTATGAAGTGCTTTCATAAAGCTAGTACGCACTCTTGATTCGTCATACTCTTGTCTTGAGCCATCAGATTTAACCACCGCAGGCATCTGTAATTCAATTTTCTCAAAAGTATTAAAGCGTCTATCACATGCAACACATTTACGCCTGCGCTTAACCACCATACGATCATCACTAAGCCGAGTGTCAATCACCTGTGTATCATCATTATTACAAAATGGGCATTTCATCTTATTATTTTTTTATTAATGGAAAGCCTAGTTGCTCTCTCGATAAGTAGTATTTCTCAGCAACTAGTTTTGCCAAAGTACGAATACGTCCAATATAAGTAGCCCGTTCAGTAACCGAAATTGCCCCTCGTGCATCAAGTAAATTGAAGGTATGTGCAGCACTTAGAATCATTTCATAACCCGGTAATACTAATTCTGCCTCAAGTAGCCTTTTAGCTTCTGCTTCATAATTATTAAAATTTACAAATAATAATTCAGCATTGCTATATTCAAAATTATACTTGGATTGTTCCACCTCATTTTGGTGAAAAACATCACCGTAAGTTACATGATTACCATCTAGCGTCCGCGCCCAAACAAGATCATAAACGCTATCAACTCCCTGTAGATACATTGCTAAACGCTCAAGCCCGTAAGTAATTTCACCAAGGACTGGTTTACAATCGAGTCCACCAACTTGCTGAAAATAGGTGAATTGGGTAACTTCCATTCCATCAAGCCAAACTTCCCAACCAAGACCCCAAGCACCAAGAGTTGGATTTTCCCAATTATCTTCGACAAAACGAATATCATGAGTATCAGTATCAACACCTAATTCACGTAAAGAGTCTAAGTATAACTCCTGAATATTAGTTGGAGAAGGCTTTAGCACTACTTGATATTGATAATAATGTTGAAGACGATTAGGGCTTTCACCATAGCGACCATCTTTAGGGCGGCGCGATGGTTGCACATATGCAGCAAACCATGGCTCAGGTCCAATACTACGCAAAAAAGTTGCAGTATGTGAAGTCCCGGCACCCATTTCTTTATCGTAAGGTTGTAAAATTACACAGCCAGCTTTCGCCCAGTAATTTTGAAGTTTTAAAATTATATCCTGAAAGGTCAGTAATTCAGAAGCATTGGACATACCCAGATGTATCCTTGGTTTAAAATAAAGTTAATTAACCGATAATTGTAACAAATTAATTGCTTTTGCTGCAAAAAAACAGCTCCCAATCAGCTTTTATGTTAGAATTGTGTGCATTGAAGAATATTTTTTACAGTAAATCATTATGAGTATTATAAGTAACAAGAAAGCTTACCACGATTATTTTATCGAAGAAAAATTTGAAGCTGGCGTTGTGCTTGAGGGATGGGAAGTTAAAGCTATTCGTGCAGGAAAAGGACAACTCAAAGACAGCTATGTAAAGATTAAAAATAATGAAATTTGGCTAATTGGATTTAATGTTAATCCAATGATTTCGACAAGTACACATATCAGAGCAGATGCTAGCCGATTAAAAAAACTTTTGCTCCATCGTCGTGAAATAGACCGCCTAATTGGTAAAGTTGAACAGCGTGGTTATAGCCTGATCGCTTTAGATTTACACTACAAAAAGGGTAAAGTTAAAGCAGAAATCGCACTAGCCAAAGGTAAAAAACTCCATGATAAACGAGCTACCGAAAAAGAAAGAGAAGGACAGAGAGAGGCTGCCCAAGCTATTAAAGCTCATAAACGTCTGTGACTTATTAGCGAATAAACTTATTAGTAGCGTTGTTTTTGAATTGACAAAATTCTGATTTTTTTATATAATCCTGCCCCAGAGAATACATTTAACAGTTAGGAAATCTATGACCAGCGAAATCAAAAAACAGACTGAAACTAAAATGTCTAAAACACTTGAGAACTACAAGGGTACTTTAGGTAAAATAAGAACTGGTCGCGCTCACGCTGGTATTCTTGATCATGTACAAGTTGATTATTATGGTAGCATGATGCCAATTAATCAAGTTGCAACAGTTAATGTAAGTGATGCAAGAACGCTTAATGTCCAGCCTTTTGAAGCAAAAATGGCAGGAATAATCGAAAAAGCAATCAGGGATGCTGATCTAGGCTTAAATCCCGCAACCAATGGCAGCACAGTTCGTGTACCAATGCCACCACTGACTGAAGAGCGCCGTAAAGAGTTGATCAAGGTTGTAAAAGCTGAAGCGGAAGATGCTAAGGTAGCGGTTCGTAATTTACGACGTGATGCAAATAACGAATTGAAAGCCAAACTTAAAGATAAAGAAATCACTGAAGATGACGATAAACGTGGTCAGGACGAAATTCAGAAAATTACAGATAAGTTTATCATAGAAATTGATAAACTGACGGCAGATAAAGAAAAAGAATTACTAACTGTATAAGCAATTTAAAAAATTAATTTTTAGATAACCCAAAATGCAATACGCTAGCGTATTGCATTTTACATATCAGAACCTATCTTATGACTAAAATTATTCCCGATCATATTGCAATAATAATGGATGGTAATGGGCGCTGGGCAAAACGTCGTTTTTTACCCAGAGTTGCTGGACATGTAAAAGGCGTAAACACCTTAAAGAAAATAATCATCCATTGCAACGATATAGGTGTAAAACATCTAACCGTATTTGCTTTTGGACGAGAGAACTGGAGTCGCCCACAACGTGAAGTGTCATTTTTAATGAAACTTATATTGAAAAGACTTCAAAAGGAAATTTCTGAACTACATCAACGAAATGCCAGGATTCGCTTTATTGGAGATCGTAGTCGTATAAATGATGCATTATTAAGTGAAATTCAACATGCTGAAGATTTAACTATAAAAAACAGTGGTCTTAATTTCAATATTTGTCTAGATTATAGCGGACAATACGATATCATACAAGCAGTGAACCAGATTATTGCAGAAAATCGCACTCAGCCAATTGATGAGACTGAGTTTAGCAGCTATTTGTTAACTCAAGAACAGCCACCTCCTGAACTGTTAATAAGAACAAGTGGAGAATCACGGATTAGTAACTTCATGCTATGGCAAATTGCCTACAGTGAGATATTTTTATCTGATTTATGTTGGCCCGAATTTGATACAAGTGCCCTAGATAAAGCAATTGAATGGTATAATCTACGTGAACGAAGATTCGGAAAAATATCAGAGCAGTTAAAGGGGTAAAAAATGTTAAAACAACGCCTGATAACTTCAGCAATTCTTTTTTGCCTTGCTGGAGTGGTTCTTTTCGCCTTACCACCACTTTGGTTTTCAATTGCTTGCTGGTTATTATGTCTAATTGCGATATATGAATTAGCCACAATGTATAAATTCAATCTAGCTGAAGTTATATTATTACTTTTGGGAAATACCGCTATAGTAGTAGCAATTAACCAAATCAATTATGATTTTAGCCAAATTATAAGAATAGTTTCTGTTACCGTCTGGTGCTTTATTGTCCCATTAGTTCTAATATTCACTCCGAAACGTTTTTCTAAAGCTGCCATTACCCTTTTTTCTATCGGATTATTCATTCCTGCTTACTATTCCTTAGTTGTTATTCACGCTCTCTTGGGTTCAGGACAACTAATTAACATAATGGCTATTGCTTGGGTAGCTGACAGTGGTGCATATTTTGTTGGCAAAGCATTTGGCAAGCGTAAATTAGCACCTAAAATTAGCCCAGGTAAGAGTATTGAAGGCGCAGCTGGCGGAATTCTGCTAGTAATAGCCTATCTACTTGCGCTTAAGTTTTTTAATGTAGCTTCTTATCTAAATAATTATAGAATGGCAATTAAATTTGCACTAATTCTCACCGTTGTTAGTGTTATTGGTGACCTTTTTGAATCATGGCTTAAACGAGTGGCTCAAGTTAAAGATAGCGGAAACATTCTTCCTGGACATGGTGGGGTCTTTGACCGTATTGATAGCCTAATTGCTGTTTTATCAATCGGATTTGCTTTAATTTGGGTTGCCTAAAGTGCAGAATATAATAATTTTTGGATCAACTGGTAGCATTGGTAAATCAACCTTAGATGTTATCAGATTACATAAAGATAAATATAATGTATTTGCTTTATCTGGCAACTCCAATCTCGAACTTCTATTTGCTCAGTGTCAGGAATTTCTACCTGAATTTGTATGGATTAAACAAGTAGAAAAAGCAGCAACACTCAAACAGTTACTAAATGAAGCCAAGATCAAAACAAAGGTGCTAAATACTACTGAGCAATTAGCAGAATTAGCAGCACACCCTGATGCACAAATTATAATGTCGGCGATTGTAGGTAGTGCCGGATTGATTCCAACTTATCATGCAGCTAAAAGTGGTAAAAAGATACTCCTTGCCAATAAGGAATCTTTAGTTGCAGGCGGTGCTATCATCACTGACACCGTCAAGGAAAATAATGCTCAATTAATTCCTGTTGATAGTGAACATAGTGCAATTTATCAAGCGCTCCCATTTGGTTATACATCACTACAAAAAGCTGGCGTAAATAAGATTATTCTAACTGCCTCGGGTGGACCATTTTTAAATACACCTAAAGAGCAACTTAAAAATGTCATAGCCAAAGAAGCAATAAAACATCCCAACTGGAGTATGGGGCAGAAAATTTCTGTCGATAGTGCGACACTAATGAATAAAGGTCTGGAATTAATTGAAGCACAATGGCTATTTAATGCAAGCTATGAGCAGCTCGAAGTCATTATACACCCGCAAAGTATTATTCACTCAATGGTAGAATACATTGATAGTTCTATAATTGCCCAATTAGGTACTCCTGACATGAAAACCCCTATAGCTTTTGCACTAAGTAGCCCACAAAGAATAGTCTCTGGCAGTAAGAAGCTTAATTTTCTGGAAATAAACCAGCTTACTTTTTGTAAACCTGATACAGATAGATTCCCATGTTTACAAATAGCACTTGACAGTCTCAAAAACAATAGTAAAAATGCAGTGATAATTAATGCTGCTAATGAAATTGCTGTTGCAGAGTATTTAAAAGAAAAAATTGGCTTTTATGACATTCCAAATATAATAGAAAAGGCATTAAAAGAGTTCGCTAATACTAATATTCATAAAATTGATGAACTGCTTGAATTTGACAATGAGATAAGAAAATATTGCTTGCAACTATCGTAATTGTTAATGTCGTGCAACCCTAGTCTAACGTCCGGAAAATATAGCAAGAACAATGAAAAGTAATTATATTAAAAAAATCAGCCTTTTGGCTGATTTTTTTAATTACAACTGTCACTATCAACATCAGGTTGACAAATAACAACCTTAAATTCTTTACCACTAATTTTAGCTGCATTTGATAAAGTAACTTTAGTGCCATCATCAGCTAAAGCACGGTCTCCTGAATAATGAGAATAAGAACGATCAGCGGCAAAAAGGAAACCTTTATTACCGATCCAATAACCAGAACTATTTTTTAGATCAATCCTAGTATCAACCTGACCACTATGTTTATAAACAGTATTACACTTCTTACCACTTCTAACTTGAGTCACCTGACGAGTTGGATCGACAGTAATCCAAGCATCTTTACTTTGTTGATCTCCATTTTCAAGGAAATATCCCTGCAATGTGACTGGCGCATGCGACTTATTTATATAAGTAAAGCTACAATCAGCATAAGCTATAGAAAAAACAGAAGCAGCTAGAGTAAATAATAATTTATACTTCATAAACATTCCCCCTCATTAATATTGGAAATAGATAAAACATAGTTTGTTATTTTATCAAATAAGTCGCAATAGCTGTTTATTTTTACAGCATAAGATTTACATTTTTAATCATTTCGCAGCTGCGTATATCTATATCTAAAATATTTTGCTATAATTACTATCTAATAGAAATAATAAAAATCAAAGGACACATTGTTATGATTAGCATCATTCTACTCGGAGCACCAGGCGCAGGTAAAGGAACTCAAGCACAATTCATCACAGAGAAATTTCAAATTCCACAAATTTCAACTGGCGATATGTTGCGAAATGCGATAAAAGAGGGTACAGAATTAGGAATAAAAGCAAAAAAAGTTATGGATGGTGGGCATTTAGTCTCTGATGAAATTGTAATTGGACTAGTAAAAGAAAGAATTAAAGAAGCTGACTGTAAAAATGGTTATTTATTTGATGGATTTCCAAGAACAGAAGCTCAAGCAAATGCTTTACGTGATGCGGGTGTAAGAATTGATTTTGTAATGGAAATTGCGGTACCAGACGAAGTTATTATTAGAAGACTATCTGGACGCCGAGTTCACCTTGCATCAGGTAGAACGTATCATACTGAGCATAACCCACCTAAAATACATGGAAAAGATGACCAGACTGGTGAGGATTTGATTCAAAGGGATGATGACAAGGAAGAAACAATTAAAAAGCGGCTTGAGGTTTATCATGCGCAAACAGCAATTTTATGTAAGTACTACGCAAAAGATAGTAATTTGAAATTTATTAAAGTAGATGGTACTCAAAGTGTTAATAAAGTAACTGAAGACGTACTCAAAGCACTTGTAAATTAGCCCATCACGTTATATATTAATTAGTAATAAACCAACTTCTTCATAAATGGTATCATCTCAATATTTGATGCTATTTATGAATCAATAAATATTGTACATTTAGGTCTATTCTAATGCGGAAATTATACGGCTAAACTATCTCTTATAAGTATATAAATTTTATTGATTTATATACTTAAGTAATCTTGTAAACTCAAGTTACTCATAACAGTTTTAGCTCTTAAATTTTTAATCAAAAAATATCTTTATGGAGTATAATATTAAGCTAATTGGCTATTTATGCAAGGCAGGTAAATGCAAAACTATTTAACTATTGATGAAGCTTCTGAATTGTCTGGACTAGAAAGGGAAAACTTTATCCGTGACTATATTGAAACTGGTGTAGTAAGTATCAAGGTTGAGGATGGAGTGAAAAGTATTGAACTTTCTGAGTTCTTGCGTGTTTTCCCAAATGCAAAATCAAAAAAAGTAGATTCAATTGATCCTGAAATTGATCTGCTACTCAAACAACAAAAAATTGAAAACCTTGAGTATCAATTGGTTCAATTGAAACGACAGCTTGAAAAACAAGATGAAGACTACTCTTGGCTTAGGAATAAATTCGATAGCACAACCTTACTCTTAGAACAAAAACTTGACACTTCTGAACTTGACAAACACAAACAAGAAATAAAAAAGTTAAGTGAGGAATCTATTCAATGGGAAAAAAAATATAATACCTTACTTGCTGCAAATGAATTGAAAACTCTACTTAAAGAAAACAAGGAACTTAAAGAAAAACTTGAATCATTAAATAGCAAGTTGTCTACAACAAAAATTAATAACGTAGCTAACACTAATAGCGTTGAAAAGATAAGCACTCAAGCAGTCGTATCACCAAATTTAAGTCATCCCACACAGCAAAATAAAATAGCAACAGGTTCGACACAATTTAGTCACACTGAAGGACAGTTCCGCCATTCAGGTGAGCAACCCTCAACAGCAATAAAACCTAAACGCCGCAAAATTTTCGGCATTTTTTAACTAATTTTTATATACTATAGTGGAATAATTTTATGAAAAAATTTATTTATATAACCGGACTCTTGCCCCTACTTATGGCTTGCTCTTCAATTGAATTAACACAAACAGGCAGTAAAGTTATGGTTTCACCAACTCCCGCCCCTACAGGTTGTAAATTTATAGCTCAAGTTGTTGGTAATCAAGGAAACTTCTTCACCGGAGATTGGACGTCAAATAAAAATCTCGAAGAAGGCGCAATGAATGACATGAAAAATAAAGCAGCAGAATTAGGCGCAAACTATGTTCAACTACTTACAAATAAAGCTGGTCAAACAGGTAGTTGGAGTAGTTATGGTGGTAGTATGGATCAAACCAATGTAACAAATTTAGGTAATGCCTACAAGTGCCCAGAATCAGCTGTTAACTGGTGAAATAATTAAGAAATTAATTTTTAAGATGAATAATAACAATTTTATTTCGTAATCAATCTATGCATAAAAAGCTGTCTTTCTTATTATTAGCATTATGTTTAAATTTGCCCCTATCGGCTTGTCAATCTGGTTCAAGTAACAATCAAGGAAACCCCGTTCCCACTCCTACACCTACGCCGACTCCTATACCGGAATCAGGAAATCTTGCTACTTATATACATCTATTAACATATACCCCTAATAATACTAGTAAGGAACTTAAGGATAGTTTGCCTCAATTTCAGCAAACTATGAATTTAAATACAGAATTACAAATAAATGATATATCAATCAATTTTTATTCAGACTCTCAGTGTTCTTCAGAACTAACTAAGGTCTCGATGACAGGTTCTGGTACTCTGCTAGCAGGTAGTTATACAACAACTACAGACTCAAACCTTGCTGTTTGCTCATTATTTCAAATCTATGGAAATAGTGGTTGCGTTTACGAGTACTCTTATACTCAAAGCTTGAATTTTGTTATTACTTCAACCACAGGAGATAAAGTAAACGGTGCGTGTATGACAAACCAAGCGTGGAGTGGAGAAAAAATTGGATATTACAATTTAACTCAAAATTGGGCAAGAAATTGTAGTATTATGTCAAATTGTGGATTTTCACAAAATTACGTAATGGATCTAAACTAATAATAATTACATATCCATGCATATCTTTAATATCTAACCATACACTGGTTTTCTTAAAAATCACATCTGTACTAACTTCACAGAAGTTAAACCACACTAAAAATCATCGTCAAGATAGATGGTTATATGTAAAATGTACATAATGAACAAATAATTTTATTACCTTCAACGTCTGAAAAAGATATAATATTTGAATATAAAAGTGAAACTACAATTTAATCATTTAAGTAGAGGATAATAAATCATGAAACTAATTTTTCTTGGTGTTTCTTCTGCTTTGTCTATAGGTTATTTAAAATTTCACTCGAACATGCTGGTTGAAACAGACTCAGGAAAGCGAATTTTAATTGATTGTGGTGGTGATGTAAGGCATGCAATGTTTGAATTAGGTTATACAGCTAAGCAAATAGATGCAGTATTTATTAGTCACTTACATGCTGACCATGTTGGTGGTCTGGAGTGGTTGGGCTTCTCCAAATTTTTTATGGAAAATATACAAGTCCCACTATACATTGGACCAGAACTAAAAGATCGACTATGGAAAAATGTATTATGCGGTGGTATGTCGACTCTTGAATATACAGAAGCTAATCTAGAAACTTTCTTTAGACCAGAGAAGATTGAAGAAGATTTGTCCTTTACATTTGATAATTATACTTTTCAGCTGATTAAAGTTCCACATAGTTACAGTAATAATCTTCTACTTCCTAGCTATGGATTATTGATTCATGGCAATAAACAAAAGATTTTCATTACTACAGATACCCGTTTTGCACCAGATGAGCTAAATAGTGTCTATAAGGATGCAGATATTATATTCCACGACTGCGAGACATCTGAGCACCTGAGTAATCAACATTCGCACTATAATCAATTAGTAACTCTCAGCCCAGAAATAAAACAAAAGATCTGGCTTTATGACTATAATGATTGCCAACTTCCAGATGCCCACACAGATGGATTTTTAGGCTTTGTTACCCGTGGACAGCAATTTGAATTTTAAGCAATGAAATATAGAACTAAGAATTATATAACCTTAATCCTAAGCATAAGTTTTAGTATTTTATTCTGTCTAGGAGTTGGCTATTATCAGACAAAAAAAATCATCCTTGATGAATTACGTAGTAAAGTAGTATCAGTTGCAGCCGATGCCGCGATCACCTTGAATAAAGAAGATATACTTAAACTCCAGCAGAGCCATAATGATAATTCGTTAGAATACTTAAAAATTCAACAACAACTACGACAAATTAGAGATGTCAATCGACGTAGCGATATTTATGTAAAATTTATTTATCTCTTAAATCCACTACAAAATCAACAAAATAGCCAATACGAATACTTAGTCGATGCTGAAGAAACTGGCAGCAAGGATTACTCACCAATTGGTCAGATTGCAGAAGAAGCAAGCACCGTTAAATTAAAAGAACATTTAAACGAAATATATAGCCCGGAAGAATTTATCACCGATGCATGGGGAACTTGGCTAACAGCTTATGCTCCAGTCTATTCTAATAACGGTAAATATCTTGCTACAGTTGGGGTAAATCTTTATGCAAACCATGTAATTGCAAGAATGCATAAACTTATTGATTATGGATTAATATCATTTTCATTCACACTTGCCATAGCGATTTTATTTGGCTGGTTCTTATCTAAGCAGCAGGCATCTGCTTTAGAAACATTACATTCAGGCGTAAAAAAGATCGGTGCAGGTGACTTAACTACAAAAATAGATATAAATAGCAATGATGAGTTTTCATACCTTGCAAATGAAATAAACCAAATGACTATTGGACTACAACAAAGAGAAAAAATGCAGCAAAACTTTGCTCGTTACGTCTCTAAACATGTTATGGACTCAATCATTAAAAATGGCGATGATCTAACTCTAACTGGGGAAAAACGTAAGATTACCCTACTTTTCTCGGATATTCGCCAGTTTACCCATATTTCTGAGCAATATACTCCAGAACAGGTCGTACGTTACCTTAATGAATACTTTTCGGCAATGGTTGAAATAATTTTCCGGAATAATGGTGTATTAGATAAATTCATTGGTGATGGAATGATGGTAGAGTTTGGAGTTCCATTAGAGGATGAAGAGCAAGAGCTTAATGCGGTAAAAACAGCTCTTGAAATGGTACAAGGTGTCGAAGAACTAACCAAAAAATGGCGTAGTCAAGGTAAAAAAATCCCAGAGATAAAAATAGGTGTTGGGATACATACTGGTTTAGCGGTGATCGGTAATATTGGTTCAGAAAAACGCTCAGAATATACAGCCATAGGAGATACTGTAAATTCGGCTTCGCGGATTGAACAGCTGACCAAAGAGCTTCATACTCCAATACTATTTAGTGAGAAAACTGCACTAGCAATCAAAGATAAAATGAAAATAAAATTTATGGGTGAACAGGAAATTCGTGGTAAAGCCGACAAGATCAAACTATATACATTAGAAGAATTAAACTAATATTTTTTAACAGGATTAATCAGTGAAAGAAAAGAAAAAAATAAATTTGGCATTACAAGGTGGTGGTTCACACGGAGCATTTACTTGGGGCGTACTTGATACCATATTAGCTGACGGTAGAATTGAGATTGAGGGATTATCAGGAACTAGTGCTGGAGCGATGAATGCAGCCGTCACAGCTTACGGACTTTCGATTGGCGGGAACCAGGCTGCGCGTGACAAATTAGCAGAATTTTGGGGTAGAATATCAGAAGCTGGACAAAAAGGTTTTTTAAAGCCAAGCATGCTTGATAAAATGTTTAGTATTGGAAATATGGATTTTTCGCCAAACTACGTGATGTATGACTTTATTTCTAAAATTTTCTCTCCATACGAATTAAACCCACTTAATATCAATCCATTAGAAGAAGTTTTAGCTAAAACAGTTGATTTTGAAAAGCTACATAATTCTCCAGCTTGTAAATTATTTATTGCCGCAACTAATGTAGGTAATGGAAAACTGAGAGTATTTTCTAATCAAGATGTGTCAATAAAAGCAGTGCTTGCCTCTGCATGCTTACCATTTTTGTTTCAAGCGGTAGAAATAGATGGACAGCATTATTGGGATGGTGGTTATATTGGGAATCCGCCATTATTTCCGTTAATCAGCGAGACAAAATCCAAGGATATTCTTATTGTCCAAATAAATCCAGTAAATATTGAACATATCCCGACTTCTGCACGTGAAGTACTAGATCGTATCAATACTCTTTCATTTAACTCAAGCCTGATGCGTGAGTTACGTGCAGTTTATTTTGTTACTAACCTTATTGATAATGGTGAATTAGATAGTAACAAACATAAACGCGTTTTCATTCACACAATTGAAGCGGAGAGCATCGTTCAAAACCTTGGCGTTTCAAGTAAACTAAATACTGACCCGGATTACTTGGCATATATGTTTGAAAATGGCAAAAAAATGGCTACCGATTTTATTGAAAATAATTTTGATAAAATTGGGATTGAATCATCAACTGATATTAAAGCCAAATTCATGTGAAATTTAAAGATTTAGATTTGATCTGATAATTCTTAAAGTTAAGTATAACAAGTTAAATGAATTGTTAAAGTATTTAGTTTTACAAAAAAATCTATTAAGCCTAAACTTGAAGTGTCGATATTAATTTAGGGGCTAGACAATCAAAGCGGATTATTTCTAACCAATTTTAATATTATAGCATAGAGATTCATTTCGATAATTGAACCTAAATTCACACTCTTTCAAATGTAAGTTAAATGTGCTTTTAGAAATACCATGAAACTTTACTAATCTAGTTTTGGCAAATGACCAAAAGCTCTCTATGCCGTTTATATGAGTTTGTTTATTAGCAAACTCATTGTTGCCATGATTAACACGGAAG
>SSGX01000003.1 GCA_008017155.1 Neisseriales bacterium
AAATAATAAATTCACTATTATAACAACTATAGCTGTCAAAAATTATTAAGTGATGACCTTGCATATCAATTTAATCATCAATTATTACAGGCTGTTAATAATAATAGTCTAAATGCTGAATTATCAGATAATCAATTTTTATCTGAGTTAAATTATACAATTTCGGCTTTCATACATGTACCATTTATGCAACATATAAACTGCATAAATACAACAAAAAACAAGTCATATTCACAAACAGTCAACATTGGTACAAATTCTTTAACCGTTGAATTTAGCGGTGAGGTTTTACCAAGTGGAATTTATCCACGAAGATTTTTTTCCTATTTATGCAAGCAAATCATAAGAACTCGTTCCAAAGTTCCTATTGTAAATGTACCACGAAGTAGGGCACAATTTTATAAGGAAGCTTTAGGTGTTCATTATGTTCCTAGCAGTAAAGATATTGATGCTATTAATCTTCAGATTAAAGCTTTTATTGACTGTAAATTGTCGTTATCATATAGTAACCCAAATGATAAGTCAAGAAAGCAAAGAGAACAGATTTCATTTGTTTCAGGAGACCATAGCTGGTTATATGATGACAGCCAAATATGGAAACAGCAAATTACTTTATCTGATGAGTTATTTGAGCTTATTAAATTAACAGCAGTACCAATTTCTGCAAAAGCTACAGAAGAATTTAGTAATGCTCGTAAGCTTGATATACTTAACTATTTACTTTATCAAAATTATAATTTGCAACTAAAAGGAATTAGTTTTACCTTTCAAATTGAAAAACTTTATGAGTTATTTGGCGGAGGAGTTCCTAACTTAAATGAATTTCGTAGGGTCTTAAATAAAGTAATACTGGAGATTAAAGAGTTAGTTCCACTGGATATAGAAGCAAAGGATAAATATAACTATGTTATGACTCCAACAGAAAAAGCATTACTTAAACAGCATAAACGTAGGAAGACTAACCAATTCAAAGATCAAAAACTTATTATTAATGAAGACTTTAAGGATAAACTAAAGCAGAGCTATTCTGAGATTGATATAGAATCAGCATGTGTTTATGTATCTAAGCGTAATCAACAAGGTGAAATTCGTCATCCATATGCATATCTTCGTGATGTATTAAAAAACCCTTCATGGTACCAAACTGAAAAAATACAATTTATCAATAATGTTCATAAGTTTCAATTAAATGAGTATGAACATCTATCATCTGATCTTAAATCCTTAAATGCTAGACATTTTATAGATCGTATTCAAAAAATTAACATCTACTCAATTCCTCGAGAGTTGCAACCATATCTTCAAGAAATTAAACAACCTGGTCAGGCAATCATCAAAGGATTACCAGGACACCAGTATCGCTGTTATATGTACTGGGCATTTATGCATAATAAGTGTACTGAATTTAACTCTACTGTTGAGTCTAATCTTATTAAGTTGTTTAAATTATTGTAACTTGCTGTTTGAATTTTAATTGTTATTAGTTGAAGTTAATTATTATGAATAAAGTTATTACTATCACCACTGATCTGAATGGCAATTTAATTGGCAATACTAAATTCCCGCTGATGCAATTGGCATTGAAAGACCTTAATATTGATTGCAATGAAAAAAGACTATTAGCTAATATGTTTGATAAAAACTATGTGGTTTTCAAAACAGAAGTGAATCTTTCAGAAAAACCATTGTATCAGTATGTATTTGAAGAGTGGAGAATAAATAATAATATCACATTTTCAAAATTAAGAACTCCGGTAAATAAACAATTAAGAGATATAAACTCATTCACTGATTTTGAGAGAGAGATAATTTATTGCCTATTAAGTGGTTATGTGATTGATAAAGCTATTGATCAGTTTCTTACTAAAATAACTAATAAAAAATTGAAAGGTAATATCAAATACACAATAGCAGCACTCTATTCAAAATTTGAATGTGATAATCGTTCAGTTCTGGTCGAGTTACTGAAGTATTACGAGCTAGATAGATATTTACCATCTAGTTTATTCCCACCTGGCATTTATAGTATTTGAATTGCATGATTTATATAATATTTTTTTAATTTTATTTTTTTTTAAAGGAAGTAATCATGGGACTTTTATCTCGTTTAGTACGTTTATTAACTGGTAAAGCTAATTCAGCAATGGATAAGCTTGAAAGCCAAAATATTGAAGTAGTTACGGAACAAACATTGCGTGACTTTAATGAAAAAATCAAGGAGGTTCGAGCTGCAATTGGCAACTTTGAAGCTGAAATTAACTTAATGAAAAAACGTCGGGATGAAAATGACGTTGAAATTGCACGATTAAATAACTTGGCGGATGCTGCTATTGTCGCTGGTAAAGATAGTCTTGCAGCGGACTATGAATCATCAATAATGGAGTTGGAAAATACAAATCGAATCTATCAACAACAGATCGATGACAATATGCCAAAGCTTGAAGAATTAACCAAGGCCTATTCGAGATTACTAGATAATCGCAATAAAGCCCAGCTTAAAGTTAAAGAAATTAGTGCTAAGCAAAAAATCTTCAATGCGCGAGAAGCGGTTGAAGATTCCTTGGGTTCTGCACCGGGATCAATCACGTCTGATTTGCAAGAAATTAGTGAAGCAACAGATCGCAAACTGTTATCTCAAGAAGCTCAAGAGCGGTTAGATAACGGTTCAAATAGTAGCGAAAGATTGAATTTTGAGAAAGAACAGCAAGTTGGTAACATCAATGACAGATTAGCAGCTCGCAAGAACCGGATACAACAAGATTCTAATACATAATTTTAAATAATCAGTGGAGTAGTTCTCAAGGTTGCTCCACTTTTACAGGA
The DNA here is from genome assembly GCA_008017155.1 of Neisseriales bacterium. GTDB lineage: Bacteria > Pseudomonadota > Gammaproteobacteria > Burkholderiales > UBA11063 > Aquella. Next base: position 2,824 of record SSGX01000003.1, read on the forward strand.
TTATTAACGTGATTATTTTTAAAATTATTATTGTTATGAATATTTTGACATTGATATTGATACAAATACTCAAAGAGAGAAGAAAAATATTTTTACTCCTTGCATTTGTTACTACTTCTAGTTTAGGGTTATTAGTATATGCAATGTTTACAGTGATTAATCCTATGATGGGACTACCAGAAGGACAAAAGTCAATGCATATGCTTATTTATCCATTTACGGCATTTCTATTAATTTTTATTACAGTTGCTATTGGTTCTATGAAGGCAAATAAAATAACATTTAAAGAATTTTTAAATGATTTTTTTAAGTAAAACTTCAATTATTTATCAGGATATTTATAAGGTTTTAAATAATGAATAAGCTAAATAAAATTTTTTACACTGCGGGATTATATATATTTTCGATGGAGGCTTTCGCAGATGATTTGATGCAAAACTTAAACTGTTCGACGGTAAATATAGCGTCATATTGTAAATTATTATCAATGATTGGAATACCTATAGTATTGGTTGGTATAGTAATGCAGTTACCTGGGTTGATAATTTCTGGATTGATGATTGGACTTATTTTTTATATAGTACCGATGTTAATTAATAGTTTACAACCATTTAATGATAGTGATGTATGTCCACCAGCTCCAGAAACTCACTACTGGCAATCAATTGTTAGTTTTCTTGGTACTGCTTGTTATTTGGTACTACCTCTGATAGGCATTACTATAGTGATAGGGATAATTGCCGTAGTTATTGAATTATCTTACACAAAATCGTTTAATAGTAATCAAGAAGCGTTAATCAAGCTAAAATCCGGTGAATTATTATTTTTTTTAAATCAACTTTACAAGCAGCTTCCAGATGGTAGCCATTTAAAAAAAAGTACGTTGGATATGATTTGTAAAATTCATGAAGCAAAATGTATCTCTATTGATGAATTGAAATATTATGTTAATACATACCGAGAGATCAAAACAAATATATCCGTACTTTCTTGAAATAGGGGTTACATTATGAAGAAATATTTATTACTTGCTCTTTGTCCACTTTGTATATATGCTGGCTCTCCGACAATACAACAGATCGAATTAGCTATGGAGCAAGGGAATATTGCTCAAGTTGAACAGATGTCTAAGGAAGCAGTGAAAGAACATCCCAAATCAGCCAAAGCGCATTATTTTCTGGGACAAGCATATTTTAATGAAAACAGAATGGCTGAAGCTAAAACTGAGTTCATAACAGCACAGAATCTAGATCCAAAATTAAGCTTTACCAAAAAGCCAGAGATGTTCAGTGATATGCTAAGTCGTAGCTCAGTACAAATTTCCAAATCAAACAAAGCAGCTTCAACGCAAGTTGCAGAACAAAAAAACAAAGAATCATCAGGTATTTCATTAAATGCGATCCTTTTAATTATTGGTACTAGTTTAGGATTAGTTTTTGGACTTATATTTTTAAGATATGTTGTTAAGGACTTGAAAAACAAAAAGCTAAAGCAAAATGATTTAGGTTCAGAGTTTGAGCTTGAAGATGAAAGCGTTTGGAAATCAAACCCCTCAGACAAAGCAGATACACCTAGTAAGATGCCTGCTACTGTTACAAAAAGTTATATGCAAAATGGTAGTTCATGTGGTACTTCATTATCAAACTCAAGTCAAATCCCACAACAAACAGTAATTAAAGAGCGTGAAATAGTCCGTGAATCCAGTAATGATGGGTTATTAACTGGCATCATCGTGGGTAGTATGTTGAGCCATCACGGGCATGACAGTGGTACCACTGTAATTAATAACGTAAATAATGACTACAGAGGTGGATCTTCCGCCGATTCTTCTTCTGGTATTAACTGGGATAGTAATGACAACAGTAGTTCAAGCTTTGATATATCACCTGATAGCTCTTCCTGGGACGATAGCAGTGGATCATCGTTTGACTTTACTAGTACTTCAGATAATAATTGGTAAATGAAATGAGAAATAAAATTGGAAAATAAAATATTGTTAGAACTCATAGCATTAACTGTTACAGGTGGATTTGTATGTTGGACAGCGTACTTAGGATATAAATTAAGGAAATCGTTATTTTATAAAATACTATTAATATCATCGTTAATAATAACAATACCGCCAATTGTGTTCAGTTGGCTTTTCTATACTCAGTTTATCTTATTCCCTAAATATGTTCATACCGTAAACTTAGACTTATCATCTCCAAATGTTGAATTAACTAAAGAATTACGAACTACGATGTTGAAAAACGGTGCAACATGCGCTGGAAACATCTGCATGATGAAAGTAAAGAGCTTTGAACATAAGATATATGGCGTAGATATAAACAAGGGCGAAAGTAACGAAATATTTTGTGCTGACTGTAATAGTCCAGTTTATTTCAGCATATCAAATATGGCTTTTATAGCTGATGTTGAATTATTTCGAGAAAGTAAATAAAAGTATTCATATAGTTGAAAATGAATAATTATTGAAAAGAGGGAATCTTATGAGTAAAGATCTGTTAACTCAATTTAATCTATTTGAATGTCCATCTGGTAATTATAATACGGTAGTTGCTGGTAAGAGCGGCATTGGAAAAACAAAATACATTGAAAAATCTATTGACAAAATAATGCTCGAAAATGGGAGCGTATTTATATTTGACATTGGAGGATCATTTAAAAGAATTTGTCAGAAATATAACGGTTTATACATTGATGTAAATAAAGATTTTAAGGTTAATCCATTTTTATTAATTGACGCAGAGGAAAGTGAAATACATTCTTTAGCATATCTAGTCAATCTCATGTCAGGGATAGGGAACTTTTCAGAAATACTCGTAGAATCAGTAATTAAGGTAATAAAGGACTATCAGGGTAATGCTTCATTATCTCGAGTATATGCAGAATTAACACATACTGAACTAATTAATCCAATTTATAATAAATATAACCCTCTTTTAACCGAGCTGATAAAGAGCATTGAGCCGTATATCCATAATTTTCACACAGATAGTTTAATTGATGGAATTGACTTAACAAAACCGTTACCTAATATTATTGTTTTTGACTTTGACAGTTTGAAGACTAACCCTAAATTAATGAGTATTATGCAGAAAACTCTATTATTTATAGTGTCCCAATTATTTAAACATCATATAAGCCGAGCGACTAAAAAAATATGCGTTATTAATGAATTTTACGATTTTCATGAGTATAATCCAACAGAAATTAATTACGACTTATTTATGGATGTATCACGTTGGGCGCGGTTGACCAATGGGGCAATCGTTACTGTTACTCAAAGTATAAGCGACTTCTATAAGAGGAATTGCTTGAGCTATCTTTACAATTCTGATTATAAAATATTGTTTCAACATAAAGATCCAGAAGAAATATGTTCTGTGAAGGAGGAAGGCTTATTATCTTGGTTTTGGATGACATATGTGCATTTACACCCACAAAAAGCATCTAATTCTAATGGAAATGCATGGTTGGTAGAATTAATGAAAGACATTAATTTTAGTAGAGATAAATATTCAGAAGCTCTTGTATTGGGGCGAGGGCATTGTAATAAGTATGTTTTTGAGTATATTATGTAACTCAATTGGGTATGTAATTATACTTTAATAGGAAAGAAAAATGAATAATAATTCGGAAGAGTACAAGGTTTTAGGTGTTAATTATTATTTTGAATTATGGAATAGAGTTCAACTATCATCATTATGGGAAGAAGTTTATTTTAAAGGGTATATTAATGATCTTAATATCTTAAAAATGAATCCGCCAAGCCAATTTGCAAATGATAATTTTCCGATATGTAAAGATGAAAATCAAGCTGAATTAGTTAAATACAAGATTGGTTATTTAGATACAATTGGAAGTGCAAATAAATACATTAAAAGTAACAACATAGTTTGTTTTAATTCTAATAATTTATTACTAATACGAGAATATTTAATTCAAACTCTTAAAGAACATGAGAGTAATTTGATTAAGTCTACATCACAAAATTGGTATGCTGAAGGTGGCTACCTCGCTTGCATGGATATGCTTGATGGTACCAGTTTTTAACTTTTCTTTAAGGATATATCAATATAAGAAAGTGATGAGTATGATTTGAAAATGGCGAAATAATCAGTTACAATATATACAACTACAGGAATAATGGACTTTAACCTGAAAAGTTTCTATTTGCCTGAAAATCCAGCAAAAAATAAAAAAGTTTAGATGTATTTTAGACTATAATTTTGGGTAATATATAATAAAAGGAATAATTTAATATGAGTAGAGAAATTAAGGTTAGAAGTTCTGAAGAAATTCTTGAGTTTAAGGAGGAATTAATTGATGCTTTGAAGAATCATAAAACTATTACAGACACTGATAAGCAGTGTGCTCAGAGATTACTAGATAAAATTAAATTACTTGAGTGGGTAATGGGTAGTAATAATCCATTTGATGAATTTCGATATTTGGTTGATACTCAAAAATGGAATAATGTAATGGAAACAACTAAAAGCAAGCAGAATCAAAGCGCGGATCTGTTGGTTTGAAGCAACGATTTACATAATTCCAAGCTGAAGCTATGTTTAACTACGTAACCTCTGGTAACTGATTGGAATCTGCCGAAATGGCAGACGAATCTGCCAAACGGGCAGATTTTTTCATTTCTAGATTAGTTATCATTATCACTGAATAAATTTTATAATTCAGTGATATTTATGAAAAAACTCCTCACTACAATTTTACTTGCGGCTTCAATATATTCAAATGCCGATACTAAATCAACCTGTCACGGTCGATTCATTAATCCTATAACTGATATTTGCTGGTCTTGTCTGTTTCCAATGTTTATTGGTCCAATCCCTGTGGTCTGGAATATTGGAAATCAGAAAGGAGCTACAATTATTGATGTTGATAAAGGCATCGATTATGGTGTACCTATGGTTAAATCAGGACAATTACCATTAGGTACTTGTACTTGCTCTGAACGAGGACTTATTGCACCAATTGGCTTAATGATGTCCTGGTATGAACCATCAAGATTCGTTGATGTAACAAGAGCTCCATTTTGTATGGTTGGACTTGGTGGAATTGATCTATCTGGTGGATTATCAGGCATTTTGCCAGCACCAGGTTATGGTGATTCTAAGCGAGATGGCGGAACATCTAGTAGCTTTTATCAAACTCATTGGTTTCTCGATCCAATATTTGCAATACTGGGTATTATTGATGCTGGTTGTAATGTTGGAGCCTCTAAATCAATAGACTTAATGTTCATGTCTGAGGTTGATCCAACTTGGAATGATGATTCACTATCAATAATATTTTCTCCGGAAGTAGTACTATTCTCATCTATTCCTGCACAATTAGCCTGCGGTATTGATTGTGTCGGTGCAAGTTTACCAAATACTGAACCCGCCGCCAAAGTGGTTTGGCCAGCTCCTTACTTTTCAAATACACCATCTGCAACTAATCCAGCATCCGGAAGTAATCCATCGAAGCATCTATTTTGGTGTGGTGGTTGTCAAGGCTCATTATATCCGCTTGATGGTAATAATGTGGATAATGCTTACGCAGTCCAATCATCAATCTTATCAGCAGAAAAACTTAATGGATTAATGCATCGAATGGGGCTTGAGGATTATACAACTGGTACTTGGGGGATGTGTAATAACCTATTACCGGATATGTTCTTACGTAAAGACGAATGGAAATATTCTATGGGCTACCCAGTGCCTCAGACAGCCTATCCTGCATGTTGTAATGCATTTGGTGAAACAGATGCTAACTGGAACTCAGGAGCTTCATTCCCATACACAGGTGAAGATTTTACTTACATTATGTATCACGAACGTGATTGCTGTTTTCTGTAGGCTTTTCTATGAAAAAACTCCTTATTACTTTAATCCCATGCCTTGCATTAGCTGATACTGTTGTTACAATCAATCAAGATCAGTTAAATCAGGCAAAGCAAGAACTAAAACAAAGCGGCAATAATGCTATTAATGGGATGCAGCAAGCATCCCAAGCAATATCATCAATTAAATTAAGCAAACTGAATCTGACTCCAGTGGAGTCAGAAATTAATATGGCGAAGCCATTAATTAGTAAGAGTAAGCCACTAAATAATAAGCTTCCAGATGGTCAGAAATACTATCTTTACTCTGAATCAGTAGTTAGTGACTCTAAAGAGTACCTGGCTCAATTTAAAGACGGCAAGCCGTTAGATATTAATCTGGTAATAACTGATTTTAATGATATTACCAAGAATGCTAAAAACAAATTAGGAACAAACCGTTTACTGATATTTATCAGTAGCTCTATGCCTAAAAAATCAATAACTAATTTAATGACTCAGGCAGCTCCATTACATGCTGTATTTGTTGTCCGGGGGCTTATTAATGGCTCATATGTTAATACCTACAAATACTTTTATAGTCTAAAAGGTGATAACGATGTTGGCATCATGCTAAACCCAACATTATTTAATGCAATGCAAGTTGATGCAGTCCCAACATTTGCCTTATACCAGTCAGATCAGGATTTATTAAGTACTGCCTGTAAGGTAGCACCAAAATATACCAAAGTTAGCGGAGATGTAACAGTTCGCTATGCTTTATCTAGACTTGAGGATAGTAACAATAAAGATCTAGCTCAGATAGCCAGAAATGAATTGTCTATTCTTGATAATTCAGGTTCATTTAAAAATAGGAAAACACAATGAAGTACAAATCAATATTAATCGCCGGGTTACTACTTTCAAAACTAGTTTTTGCTGATGGAGTATTCATACCAAAAGTAACTAATGATAAGAAAGTTAGTGATTATTTTCATAAGCTACTGCCAACTACTACTATTAATAGCATCTATACTACACCTTACCCAGATACCTATGCCTTGATAGCCGGAAATAATATACTCTATGGTAATACACATTCAAACTATATATTTGTCGGTCATATGTTTGACGTATATAGCCGAACTGATATTACTGAATATCTTCAGAAGAAGACTACTCCTAAAATTGATATAAGTAAGATTAACGTATCTGATGCATTACTATCTAAAGCTCCAGGTAATGTAAATAAAAAGCTTATTGTCTTCATTGATCCAGATTGTCCATATTGTCGCCAGCTTGAAGCTCAGATATATCAACAGGGCATAGATAAGAAAGCAAATATCTATTACATGATGATGCCATTAGCAATGCATCCAAATGCCAAAGAGCATAGTACCAATATACTTTGCTCTAAATCTGATGGACTGGCAGTACTCAAAGAATATATGGTTAATAACAATGATAACCCTAAAGTTAATATCAGCAAAGATTGCAATCTAGACCCGGTATTAGAACGTACAGGATCGACTGCTAGATCATTAGGGATTAACGGTACTCCGGCAATTATAACTGGTGATGGCACCATGATAATGGGCGCAGATATTCAGGCGATAAGTGAATACGTTAATAAGAAGTAATAGCTGATGATTAATAACTTAACTTTTCTCTTATTTGGGCTGATTGTTGGGGGCGGTGGATGCTATTTAATATTAGCTAGGAAACAGAAGCAAATTCGAGTTAAGTGCCGCCTTATTCCAAGGAAAATCAAGGATCAACTTTTACTTGATACCAATATACTAATTATTGATGCTAGACTCAGTTCAAAGTCCTACAGTGAAGCTAATCAGTTGTATCTTCAGGTAATTGAGGATCTTGTTAATGAAACCCAAATTAACCATGAAGATATAAGATTATTTGTCAATTCATTACTGGAGCAAGTTAGACTAAAGAATCAGGCAATAAATTCATTAAAAGGTAGTGTAACAATTGAAGATAAGGCAGGGTAATTCTGCGAAGGATAGAGCGTGCGTTGTGAATTTTCGCTAACGCTCACCACCGGGATAACCCATTAATAACCTGATGGACAGCTAACGCTTTGCTACCTGACCACAGGTTAATTAACAAGTTACCCCAGTTAATTCTACAACTTACTTTGCTAATGAGTGGGGATATAGTAATAATTTTTTGGTTTTATTAAGAAGTTATTCACAATTATTGTGGATAGAAAGGAAATTGCAATTGAAATCAGTAGCTAAATTATTCTTTTTGATTAGTCTTGCTAGCAGTGTAGATGCCGAACAGGTAACTAATCTGATAGAGTTCTTTTCATTTACTTGCAGTCATTGCGCGAATGTGAATCAAAAAGTCTATAGCTATGTAAGTAAAAATAATATTCAGTTGACTGATATTAGTATGGATATGTCAGAGGAAGCACTACCTACAACTATGATGTTTTATGTTGCAGAGGATGCAGGAATAGGCAACAAATTTAAGCAGGCATATTTCGGTGCAGTTTCTGCAGGTATGCCAGCATATAGTAATACCACCTTAAATTATGTAGTAGGACAGATTAAGACAGCTAAATTAACAGAGTTACTCAATAGCACTAGTGAGCGCCAAAGAGTAAAAGACAAATTACAGTATGCAGCCGGATTAATCAATAAATATCAAATTCAGGTTACTCCAACATTTGTAATCAATAACTCCACCGTCCTAGAGGGTGAAGAAATTATTAACCAATTAAGTCAAAGGTAATATCCCATGAAAAAACTACTAATACTCCTATCTTTAATCAGTATTGCCCAAGCAGATGAATTTAATAATCGTGTAACTAAAGCGATGAGTACTCTAGAGTCAGCATTTGTACCTGTTAATACTCCATACACAATGATTGAAGAATCTAATATTACTAGTACCTTTGATACCTCAATCAGTAATAAGTGGCAAGTATCATTTAAAGGTAATCAATCTGGTAACTTAAATACCATAGCCATAGTTATTGATGACTATAATATGACACAGGATAGTAGTCTTCCAATTCAGCCAAATGTAACTGCGACCTATCTTTTTGCGGATAAAAGCCTAACTCAGATTATGAATTCAATTGGATATGGTTTTAAGTATCTTGGGGCTTACAAGCAGATCAATGCAAGCCAGTTCATTGGATTTTCAGACTTTAAGATCAAAAGGATGCAATTAATCTTGACCTGGATAGATAATCAAAAGGTTTATAAGCAGGATGTTTCATACTTTCTTATGGTATTTGCAAAATGAAGAAATTAGCCCTTCTTATATTAGTAGCAGGTACTAGTTATGCTGATAATCAGAACTACTTTGATAATGCATATCAAATAGGTAAGCAAAATCAGTATAACCTGAATTTAAACCAGAATAGTACCTTTAATAGTTATACCCAAGCTAATAATATTGAAAGTAACATCAGCAAGAATGCAACAACGGGAACTATTGGTGCTGAAACAGTTTATAAGAATGCAGATAAGGATGTGAATTATTTATACAATCAAGGTAAGCAGGAAATTTCTAATTGCCAAAGTAAGTCAGATCCTCGCTGTACTTCTTTGAATAAGTATGGAGATAAAGACACTTTAACTCAAATGCAAGCCTACAGTCAGGGTATTACCGAGAAGTATTACATAGGTGTTAGACCAGATCCTTCAGATACTCAATGCTCATATGTAACTAGAAAAGTACCAGTAAATGCCACAACAGCAACATGTATCGCAACATCACACAATCAAAATACTTGTAACTCAATTATTAATCTCTCTGTTAATAGTTATCAATGCTATACGGCTAATAATGGTTGTAGAACTTATCAAAATAATTCAGATTGTAAACTTATTCAAGCTGAAGTACCTTGGAAGTGCACTTATCACTATTCTGTTGATATGTGTGCAGGCGGAAATTATAGTGGTGATTGGAGTTGTGTAACAACTCCAACTAGTACTCCTCCTGCAATTACTAAGCCAGACGGATATACTGGTGGAGTATGCGGAGGGGGTAATCAACAAATACCTGGGTGGGGTGGTTGTCCTTGGGGAAGTGCCAGAGAAACAAGTAAAAGCTGCACTCAAACAAAGCCAGCAGTTTACTCATGTAAGAGCTATAGTTATAGTGACGGTTGTGTGGGGTTTAAACAATGAGAATTAGAAAGTTACTTCTTTTATTAATGCCAAGTATTGTAATGGCAACATCACAATGTAAACTTGTAAATCTTCAATGTACAGATAAATCAGCATCAAAAACTATTGATGGTCATACCTTTACTTTATCTGAAATGTGTAGTAAGCTTGGATTAACTGGAGATAATTGCTGCTGGAATAGTACTTCAACATATTATTGTGGTGATTCAGTAGATACATGTGGAAATTATCGAAATAATTCAGCATGTAGTTTAATTGATAATACTTGCCTAGATAAAGATTATATAACCGGAATCTGTAAAAAATTCCAAAGCAAATATAGTTGTGCAAGTGGATATCAGAATGTTGAGTCTAGGGTTTGTACAAATGTTATTTGTGCTAAGAATGAATCAGGGACAGCTAAAAAGTGTTATAACATCCCAGGAGCAGATCCTACTGGAAGTAACTTCAAAAATATGGGGAATGCCATAGCTTATATTCAAATGGGGCAGAATATGGGACAGGATATGCAGTGTGCTGATAAAAACCCTGAAAACTGTACTTTATTTTCAGGTAAATACTTTCAGTGTTATATGTATAGATTTAAAGCTGATCAACCTGGTAGCTGGAATAATAACGGTGCTGACTGTATGGTTAATAACCAGTTCTTTAATACATCGGGTGTATCAACTGGTTACTCTAATTCAGATAGAAATTTATATTCCAAAGCTACGTCCAATTCTAGTAACGTAATGGGAAGCGCAACAAGCTACGGTTTATCCCAGGATAATAACAAAGGAATAAATAATATTGTTAAGCTACAGCAGGACGGTAAAGCTCCTGCAATTAATAAAGATCAGAATGTAACATACTCTCCTAATTCTTCTAGTAATTCAAAAATCAAAGTAAATAATGGGCAGGTCACTTCTGTATCTATTAATAAGGATTTAGTTAAGGATTTGGGCGGAATTTCTTCGTTTGAGACCTATCTCGAAGACTCATCTGTTAATTTAGCATGGAATCGTCTTAAAGGTGAACCGAATCCAAATAGTATAAAAACTACCAAATTTTCTGATTTAGGTATTACTAGGAGATTATCAGGACGACCGTTTGGATGGAACTCTGGGATTAATCAACCAGAAATTAACGGCTTATGTATTCATTTGGCTGACAGTTGTGAGGGTGGTGATGATAGTGGTACTGTGAGTGACTTAATTAAGTCTCAATTATCATGGGCTGGAGGTTATACCAATCCTAACTTTTGTGCTAAATGTACGTCTGATGTACTAGGTGCTTGCATGACTGGAGAACCTCGCAATGTTGTTCAGCAATGGTGCTGTTTTACCTCTAAGGTAGCAATGGACATTAACATTGCAGCTTATGATCAGGGATTCCTTACATTTTATACTGGTAATGGTAGTAGGTATGCTAACCAGATTAATAATAACAATGGAATTTGTGGTGGCGTTACTGTTGGGATGATAAGTAAAATTGACTTTTCAAAAGCTGATTATTTCAAAGACTTTATGAATTCAATTGATGTAAATCAAATAATCGACAATACAAATTTTACTAATCAAACTATTCAAGATAAAACCCAGAATCGTTCTAATGGTGATGCGGCCACAATGATCAATGAGTGGAAAAATAAGGGAGGGTACTAAAATGAAAGTATCACTAACTTTAGCAAGTCTTGTAGTCTTATTTAGTGTTACTAGCCATGCATTATCACTTGAACGATGCTTTAGCCTAGCTTCGAGGACTTACGGAATCCCTATCGACCTATTAAAAGCAATTGCTAAAACCGAAACTGGATTTAATCCCTATGCAATCAATTATAACAACAATAAGTCCTATGATATGGGTATTATGCAGATTAACTCTTACTGGCTGCCAAAATTAAACAAAATAGGTGTAACCCAAGCTGACCTTTTCGATGGATGTAAAAACATTCAGGTAGGAGCATGGATTTTATCTAGCAACATAAAACAATATGGGTTTAATCGTAAGGCAATAGGTGCATATAATGCAGTATCACCAGATAAGCAAGAAATCTATGCTCGTAAAGTACTAAGTAATTTGTCTAACTAGGCATTTTAGACAAGAATTAGACGGTTATCTAGACATTTTTTAGACGACTACTATAACTATCATTCTGATTTTAAACGAGATTAATTATTAGAGGCTAGACATTTATGAAATCAATTAGACATAAATATATCTATATTAGCTTAGTTTTACTCATGAATACCGTATTTGCTGATAATTTGGGAGTAGTTGGAAAAACATATCCAATCAGTGAACCTGATATGATTGAATGGATCAAAGCCAAAGCGGCAGCGCTTATGAAATCTGGAGAATGGCAAAAAATCCAGAATAAGGCTATTGATAATGCAAAACAGCAGATTAATCATCCAAAAGCAATAGCAGGTATTAGTGATGCAACTGTTACAAAAACCTGGTACTATACACCAATAGTTACGCTTAATGAAAATTTAACTGATGGACGTGGGCATGTGATTGCCAAAGCTGGTAAGTATAATGCTCTACGATATAAACCGTTTGATACTCAAATGATATTTATTAATGGTAATAACCAGAAACAAGTAGATTGGGCATTAGCCAAGAATAATGAATCAGGAGTTAAAACAAAGATTATACTAACGCAGGGGTCATTTATGGATTTGGATAAAAAGTATAAAGTATGGTTTTATTACGACCAAAATGGTAAATATACCCAAAAACTTAATATTAAACATGTTCCAGCTACGGTTACCCAAGCTGGTGATCAACTAAAAATTACGGAAATTTCCAATACGGAAATTTGATATTTATAAAGTTAAAACCCATCTATTAAAGATGGGCTACTTCGTCCCCGTGTTGTATCCCTACAGAGCACGGCCACCAATTATTTTATATCAAGTATGAATAAAGATCAATAGTTAATTTAATTTTTTTTATCTCTACTTTGTCAATAAATCCTAGCGAGGGTTTGGGGGCGGCGATGAGCCCCCAAGGGGTAAATTATAGTTACTCCTAATTTTTTGTTATAAAAAAAATCTGCCTAATTGACTGTTAAGTTTAAGGATTTAACTGTTCTTTTTGAGGAACATATTACAATCAAGTATCAAGGAAAAATTTATATTTTTGATGACTATGCTGATCTTGTTAAAAGGTTTGATAAAGAAGTTACGGTTTTGAAAAAATATAGACATTTTGATTGATTTGAACAAATATTGATTTGTACATTTGTTTATATTAACATTTACTAACAATCAGAATTTTAATTACTCTTTATCCATATATATTAAGGAAGGAGTGCCTTCCCTGTCTGCAACTAAATAGGTTGGTCCTTCAAAAGGACTAACCTATTTATTTTCCGCCACCCATCCCAGCGGAAAGCCTTCCGCAGCGCCTTCTGGGGCAGCCTTGTGGGCTGCAACTAATCCGGATGTCCCCGGATGATTCTATTCATATTTATTTTCGCATAACAAGCGTAATCCTGCATTTAATCGATTGAAACATAGCATTAATCAACTATCAAGGGTAAAGTGCACAAAGCCAAAAAATACGGCTTGGCAGATATTCAAGAAAAATAGCCAGATTTTTAGATCTGGCTATTTTTGTGCCTGCGCTAAAAAACTTTTTAATGATTTTTACCCAAAGGGAACCCAAAAATCAAAAAACTTTTTTATATTTTTTGTCTTTGCCCTTGATTGTTGCAACCATCCAAGTATCTCTAATGTCCTGCTATCGCCGGACATAAGAGCTACTAAGAGGTTAATTGCTATGTTGTCAATACGGCATGCAGGATTAGCTCTGCGAAAAAAAATATAGTGGGAGGTTTTAATGCCGCTGGCAGTAAGGGGATTATCCCCTTAACCCAAATAGTGGGACTATCTGCACTCCCTTCGTTCGTAAAGTAAGAGTTCTTTAACAAGTTGGATTATTTAGGTGAATACGCGAGATTAACCGGGGGCGTACCGACTTGGATTATTATTTAAAAATGCTTTTATGAAAGGTTTAATAATGAAAGCAAAAGATATAGCCTTAACAGTTGCTTTAGCTGCAATGGGCTTTAGTGTTTTAGGGGCTTTCTTTGATGTTGTATCAGCAAAGGAAGCAGTTTTGGTGTTAGCGGCAGTTGGGCTACCGCTAACGGTACTTAACAAACTACACTTGATTTAATGTAGTAGCAGTGCTAATTGTAGCACTGCCTTATTTTAAAAGGCAAACATAATGGAAAATAATAAATTACAAAATGCAATCGCGGTTTTTGAATTACAAAATGGGCAATATTGTTTAGATGATGTTAAGGCTATTTATCGTAAATTAGCTAGTGCTAATCATCCTGATAAAGGCGGAAATACTGAAACAATGCAGATAATTAACACTGCATTTGCTGAATTATGCAAGTTCTTTGAATCTGGCAATGCCACCTTAGATATTAACGAAGATGGCAACGAAGAAGCCAAGCAGTTTAATTTTAGCTTCATTAGTGAGCTAAAAACTATGCACGGTGTAAAAATTGAAGTTTGCGGTTATTGGGTATGGTTGACTGGTGATACTTATTCACACCACGAAAAAATCAAGGCTTTAGGGTTTAAATTCTCAGGGGCTAAAAAAGCGTGGTACTGGTCGCCAACAATAAACCAGTCAACTTATCGCCGAGGTAGTAAATCGTTGAAAAATATCCGCAAGGAATACGGCAGCCGGATAATCGAAACCGAGGGGCAAAAAGCGCTAACAGCGCATTAATAACAGCGGGCAATTGCCCGCTAATTTTTATTACAAATCATTTAAGGCAGTAAAAAATGCAAACAAATAAAATAGTTGAAACACTCAAGCAGGAAAATATGGATTTTGAATTTTATCCGACCACGGACGAAATAATAAACGCCATCCGGCAAAATATGCCGGAATATGGCGGATCTATACTCGATATTGGGGCAGGTAATGGCGTTACCTTGCAAAAACTTACTAGCGGGAAACATTCAGACCGCTGGACACGTTACGCAATCGAAAAAAATCCCATGCTCAAAAGTTTAATTAGCACCGATACTTTAGTAATCGGCGCGGATTTTATGGAAAACACCCTGTTTGATAAAAAACTGGACGTGATTTTTTGTAATCCCCCATACTCGGATTATTCGGATTGGTGCTTTAAGATTATAGCCGAGGCTAACGCCAAGCATATTTTTTTGGTAATACCTGAACGATGGGCAAACGTGCAGAAATTGCAGGACATCATCAAGCAGCGGGGCTATACTGTTAGCTCTCTTGGTTGTTTTGATTTTCTTAATGCCGAACGGGCAGCACGTTGCAAAGTTGAAGTAATCTACCTCAAGGCAGACCAAGATTATAAAATGAAAGATTTTTTTGATGTTGAGTTAGAAAAATTCTTCAAATTTAATGAGCCGGAATATGAGCATAGTTTCACATTTAAGGAGAAGATGGACGAGAAAAAACAGGCGTTTACCGAGTCAATCAATAATCGCAAGCTGGTTTGCGGTGGTGATTACGTGCAAGCGATTACCGCACTATATCACGAGGAAGAGCAGCGGATTTATGCCACACTGCGCGGGCTTAGCGAGATAGACAGCTCACTGCTTGAAGCACTTAATATCGAACTAGGCAAAATTAAAACCTTTATTAAGGACAAATTGCGCGGGCTTGGTTCTAAGTATTGGCGCGAAGTAATTACCAAGATGCAGCCAATCGCTAAACGCTTGACTGAGCGCAATCAAAAAGCGCTGTTTAATGCGGTATCTGATGCAAATATGAGCTTTAATGCTGCAAATATCTATAACGTCGTAGAGTGGGCTATTAAAACAGCTACGCAGGTAATCGAGCAGCAAACGCTTGATGTTTACGAGGAACTAATCAGCGAGGCTAATTGTACTAAGTACCAATCCAACAAAACTATTTTTGTGGGTAATAATTTTGAAACTAAGACCCCCAGCAAATTAAATTTGCGCCTTGTCCTCGAACGCCACGGCGGGATTAATTCCGACCGCTGGCAGAGTTCATATTATCCCAAAAATTTAAGCGAGCGCGGGCATATAATGCTGGCAGATTTATTTGTTATCGCTAATAATTTTGGGTTTGAAATTGATAGCCGAGAAAGTTATTCTCGACATTGGCAATCAGGCGTAAAGCAAGAATTTCTAGCAACTCGCAACGGTGAGAAAGTCACATTAATGACCGTTAGGGCTTTTTATAATGGTAACTTGCATATTAAATTAAACAAAGAATTTAATCACAAGTTGAACGTAATCAAAGGCAAATATGAGGGCTGGATTCACTCGGTTGATGATGTTGTAAACGAGTTTGAGGTTAGCGAGATCGAAGCCAAGCAACTATTTGAAGAATTGCCAAAATTGATGGTAAATATTGCTGGGTTATTAAACTAAACAAAAGCATAGCGGGCAAAATGCCCGCTATGCTTTTCAGCTAACAGTGGCTAATAAAATACAATCATAAGTAATGGCAAGTATAAATTTCATAAATGGGATGGAAACCCGATTAGAAGCCTACTTTGTCAATAAATCCTAGCGGGGTGTGGGGGCGGCGATGAGCCCCCACGGGGTAAAGTAAGGTTAATACTATTAGATTTGATTTTGCAATTAGATCTATAATTGCAGTATAATATTATGATTGAATTATTTTAAAAATTTTAAGGAATAGGGTAATGAGTACTCTAAGTTTGTACGAAAAAGACTTTTATGCTTGGACTCAGGAACAGGCTAATTTTCTTAAACAAAAAGATTTTGATAAATTAGATTTATTGCATTTAATGGATGAGGTTGAAAGTATGGGTAATCAGAATAAAACTGAATTAAAGAATCGTTTAGCTGTATTACTAATGCATTTGTTAAAATGGAAATTTCAACCAGAGTTAAAAAGTAATAGTTGGTACTTAACTATTGCTAATCAAAGATTAGATATTGCGGATTTAATTGATGACAATCCTAGTTTAAAACATTTTTTACCGGAATTATTTGATAAAGCTTATGCTAAAGCTGTAACAAAGGCAAACATTGAAACTGGAATTAAAAAATCTGCTTTTCCCGATAAATGTGAATGGTCGATTGAACAAGTTTTAAATGAAGAGTTTTTTCCTAATTAAATCGTTGTCTCCATAGAAAAACCTACAATATTTATTGTAGGTTTTTTCATTTCAAAGTATCCTTTCTTATTTACATTTCAAGTTATTTATCAAATCTGCCAAACGGGCAGATTTTTTTGTTTCATTATTTGATATGATACGCATATCATAAAACTAATAATTAATATACTTATGTAGGACTTGAAATGTTTAAACCAATTTTTATTGTAAGTACTTCAGTATTCTTTTCTTTACATTCTTATGCTGATACAGCTGAATTAAATAAAATACCTAGTGGTACTTATGTTAAAGCTGAATTATTAACTAATATAGTTACAACTGGAAATGAAAGTAACCTAATTCCTGTTAAATTAAAAATAACTGGTCAAATGTACGCACCAAATCAGTATACATTAAATTTAGGTGATTGTATAGTATCTGGAAATGCAAGACATGATTTTTCTTCTGCAAGAATAATGATTGCACCTTATGAAGTGTCTTGTACCAAAAATAATAATCATCAGGTATTAAAGGTGTCAGGTTGGATTGTGGGCAATGATAATAAGGCTGGTATACGAAGTAATTTAGATAAGAGTAACTCAGAATCATGGCGTTTAATACCAGACAATAATAATGTAACTGTTGTATTCAGTTATTAAATATTTGTCATGGAGCTATTCCCGGTGGATAAATCCACCGCCAGCCCTACGCCTTTAGCTCCATGAAATTAATTCTCCGCTTCTTTATTGGAAGCGGTTCATAATAATTTTATGCTTAAAGTGGGCTTGGAGATCGCCCTTCTGGAAAAATTTACACACAACATTTTTCAGAATAAGTCATTAGTAAACTGTGGAAATTCCCGTGGATAACCCCCCTCAGAACTTGCCAAACTGTATGAGGCCTCAGAGGGGGGTTAGCCCACCGGTTTACCACAACTTACTAACAACTTATTTCCGAAAGTTATGCATAAATTTATCCTACCCACCTTGCTATTTTAAACAGAAAGAAAAATAATCTGCTTTCTTGTTAGCATGTTTATTAGTTGTTTTGTATTTTTAAAAAATCCAAAACTCATATAACTATAACAAGATTAGATCTGATTTTATTTTTCTCTCTGTTTGGTTTCACACCGACCTACCTGAAGGTAGTAGCTGGTTCAGGCTAATCGCCTGATGTATTTTATTATAGTTATATGGCTATATATAGCCATATTAAACAAAACAGATGGTTATGAGTTACATTATATGCCATATATGCCATATGAATTTAAATGGGGTATTAATGAATATTGTAAGATTTTATGCTACTGAAGATCAGATTGATTATCTAAAAACTGTATCTAATAAATCTCAGTTTATTAGGGATGCAATTGATGAGAAACTAGCTAAAATAAAACCTGAATTGGATAACGAAATAGGAATTTTAAAAAACCTTAAAGATTTTAATCCAAAGCAATTTCAAAGTATTTTATTAGATAATGAACTAATGAACCAAACACTTTATGAGGAGATTAAAAAGCAGAATGAAATTTTAAAATTAATATTGCGTAGAGCTACTATGTCATCAGTATTCGGGTATTCAATTCTTGAGAATTTAACTAATGAAGTTAATAGTGATAAGAATCAGCAAAATGCATTAAATATCATCAAAGATGATTTTGACAATTTGAAATTATAACTATCAAAGGAAATAAGTAATGAGTAAAAAAATATTAATTAAAAAGCAAATGAATGACCTTAAAAATAAGTTGTCAGAATTGAATAAGCAATTAAAGCGTGAGGAGGATGCTGAAAGAATGAAAGTTGGTGAAATCGTAATTGCTATGTACAAATCTGGAAATCTAAATTTAGTTTCGTTAGAGGCTGAGTTGAAGAAAATTATTGGTATGGAGGAGGAAGCTGAGGAAAAACTTGATGAGAGATTATCAAATCGTGAGGATAGTCAGATTCGCTCAATTTCAAATGAGGACAGATAATGTCATTGGCTAATAAATTTGCAGAAAGAATGCTGCAATTAAAAATGTCTGCACGATTCTATTTTAGAGTTTGCTTAGTTATTGTGCTTTTTCAAATTGCAGTTGTGTTTGGTTATACAAAATATTTTAATCCTGACTGGAACGAAATATATGAAAAATTCAAATTTGGTATGAGTATGATAATACCTCTTATTAAGAGTGGGGAATTAAATCAAGCAGCAACAACATTAACAGTCAACTTAGGTGCTTTATGTGATGAGTTGTTATATGCATTTTGGCGTAGTTTTGTACTTTGGCTAATTCTCCCTATGGTATGGATTTATGAAATGCTTCCGTCAGAGAATGAAGATAAACAAATAATTGGAGGGAAGCAGTTCATTAACCCTAGTAGTTTAAATCATGAGATGTTTAAACAAAGTTTTATTGATGTCTTTTGGAGACTTAAATTAAAGAAGAGTCTACCATTTGGTGAGGTGTATTTACCTGTTAAGGAAGAACCAAAACAAACCTTTGCCGTTGGTAAACCAGGGGTGGGTAAAACTAATTTTATTAATTACATTCTTAGGCAAGTTATTAAGAGAAGACAGAAAGGGATAATCCATGATTTTAAGGGTGATTATGTAGAAAAATTTTATGATGATACCAGACATAAATTATTTAATCCTCTTGATGAAAGAAGTGTTCACTGGTGTTTATTTAATGATTGTTTTAGTGTTATTGATATTGAAGCTTATGCTTGGGCACTGATTCCAAATGCCAACTCAGGGGAGCCATACTGGAATAATGCAGCTCGTGATATTTTTACTGGTGTTCTTTATTATTGCTATTATAAAAATAAGCGCACCAATAAAGATATCTGGCGTACACTTAACTTACCGAATGGGGCATTGTACGCCATTCTGAAACAAACTAAAGGTGGTGAGTTAGGAGCAAAACATCTGGAAGATCCAGATGGCAGAACAGCACAAAGTATCATGTCAAACTTAATGACATTTGTTAAATCTTTTCAGTTTATGCAGCATATGGATGGAGATTTTTCAATTACAAAGTGGTTAACTGATCCTAAAGAAGAATCATTAATCTTTATCACAAATTATGCAAATTTAGAAAACACATTAAAGCCAATTATAGCCTTATTTATTCAAACAGTTGGTAAGGTTTTGTTATCTCAAACTGATGATCCAGACAGGCGGATATTTTTCTTTCTTGATGAATTTGGGCAATTGCCAAATATGATGACAATCAAGAATATGATGACTGCATCGAGATCGAAGGGGGGATCGATATTTATTGGTGTTCAGGATATTGGGCAGATAGATCAACTCTACAAAAAAGATTTACGTATGACTATCTTAAACTCTGCTTCAAATCGTCTAGTATTTAACTGCAAAGATGGAGATACAGCTGAGTTTTTTAGTAAGGATATTGGTGAAATTGAATACTATGAGACTGTTGTTAATAATTCAATTGGTGGTGGTAGTAGCGATAGGGTAAGTATCGAGAACCGTAAAATTAAAGAGCGGCTAGTTAAGAAAGAAGATATCCAGTCATTGCCAGATCTAAGAGCATTCGTTGGAATTGGACATCATGATATTGTTTACAGTAAATGGAAGTATCTTAAGCTCAAAAAGAATGCTCCAGCATTTATTCAAAGACCAGACTTAAATCTAGAGTCTATAAGTGATATTCAGCCATTTACAGCCGATAGTACTCTTGTACCTAGCGGTCAGCAAATGCAACCAGAAGCTCCATCTATAGAAGATTTTGCCAAAATAAATTTAGGTGATATGCCAAGTTTTGAAGATAGTGACTTAATAGATATTACTAATATAAGTACTGAGGTTGAAGAGGATGAAATCTCGGAAGGGGTAAATAATACAAATCAAATTGATAATAATAAAAAGCCTAAGAAAGGAGCATAATGTTAAGTTTAAGACGGGTAAACTCAGGGCAAGCGAGTAGTTATTATACTGCTGAAGATTATTACCTTCAGGATGATGCTATTGGTCAATGGCATGGTGAAACAGGAAAAAGTCTTGGTTACACCGGGACTATCAAGGAAGCAGACTTCCAGAAACTTATTCTGGGGCAGGATAACCGGGATAATCCGAGGTTTCAAATTCAGGCTGGGGGTAAGGATCATAAACATTCAGCTGGCGTTGATTTAACATTTAGTGCACCAAAGTCAGTGAGTATTGCTGGGTTAATACTGGATGATAAAAGAGTTATTCAAGCTCATAAGGATGCAGTTGATAAAACGCTTGACTATATAGAAAAGCATTATACCAATGTAAGGGTTAAAGAAAATAATCAGGTTAGATCAGAATATACTGGCAACTTACTTGCTGCTAAATTTCAACATGTAAGCAGTCGCGAATTAGACCCACAGATTCATACGCATTGTCTAGTTTTAAACATGACGATTAATGAAGACAGAAAAGTCCGGGCAATGGATTATAAAGCAATTTATGATACTAAATTGTTACTGGGGCAGATGTATCGCTCTGAGTTAGCTGCTAACTTAAAAGAGCTAGGCTACCAGATCGAGACGGATAGCAAGGGACTTTTTGAACTCAAGGGAATGCCTCAAAAAGTTATTGATGAATTTTCTAAACGCACACAACAAATTGAACAGAGATATGAGGAATTAAAAGAGCAATTTCCTAATCGTGACTATTCAGAATTAAGGCAACAAGCTGCACTTGAAACACGTAAAGTTAAGGACGAGCCAGGTCTAAATGAGTTAAAAAATGACTGGGATAACCAGCTGAATGAATTGGGTGCTAATAAAGATTATTTACTTAATGAATTAAAGGCTGTCGAGCAAAAAATACCATTATTATCTAAGGATGAAATAATTACCAAAGCTGTTCAGATTGCAACTGAACATGAAGCGGTTGCTAAAGAAGAAGATATTATAAGGGTGGCAGCCAAGCTTGGCATGGGTAATTATCGAGTTGATGAGCTGAAAATCGCATTATCTGAGAGTAAAGAGATAATTCATCTACAGAATAATGAATACACGACATTTGAAATAGTAGAAATGGAGCGTGGGATCATTAATCAAGCCGTTAGTGGACATAACCAAATTCAGGGCATGAAATTAACTACTGCTCGAGCAGGGATCATGGATTACGAGATAGATAAGGGCTTTAAATTAACAGATGGACAACGGGATGCAGTAATGCATGTCCTTGGCTCTAATGACCGTATATTAGCTATCCAAGGTGATGCAGGAACTGGTAAGACAACTATGCTGGACGTAGTCCGGACAATTTCCGAGAACCAGCAAAACCAAGAAGTCGTAGGTTTATCTTTTACGGGTAAAGCGGCAAGTGAAATTGAAAGTGCTAGCAAGATTAGCTCTAGGACAATAGCTAGTCTATTAGCCAGCCAGGATGATTTGAAAGGTAAACTTGTAGTGATTGATGAAGCATCAATGGTATCAATCAAAGACATGGATGCATTATTAAAACGTTGTGACGAGCAGACTAAGATAGTCTTAATTGGTGATACCAAGCAATTGCAGACATTAGGGCAAGGTGAAATATTTGCTAGTCTACAAAAACATGAGGCAGTCAAGACTGTTCGGATATCCGAGATTCAACGTCAGAAAGATGCGGATTATAAGGATGCAGTTGTAAAACTGGGGGAAAAGAATGTTACTGAAGCATTTAATAAGCTAGAACGGATGGGGGCAATTCGGGAAGTAACAGATAGAGATAAGCGATTGACAGAAATTACTAATAAGTATCTGGAAAATCCTAAAGAAACCATTATTGTAACGGCAACTAATAAAGACCGGGAACAGCTAAATCAAATGATTCGTAATGAGTTAAGAAATTCTGGAAAATTAGATCAGACCGCAAAGCCATATGTTACCAGAGAAGTTAAAACTCTCTATGGTGAGGAAAAATTCTTTAATGAAAATTATGAGAAAAATGAAATCATAGTAACTAACTCAGCAAGTGTTTTAGGTAAAGCTGGATCAGAAGCCCGAATAATTGGGGTAAACCGGGATAAAAATACTATTACAGTTGATGATGGTACCAAAAAGCAGGATATCGATCTGAAACAACATGGTAATGAACTCCAAGTCTATAAACAAACGATAAGGGAGTTCACTGAGGGTGACAAGATCTTATTTTTGAAGAATGATAAAGGTTTGGGGGTAAAAAATGGTCAGACTGCGTTTATTACTGGTATTGATGAAAGAGGTACGCTCCAGGTAAAAATGGAAAATGGAAGGGAATTTCAATTTAATCCAGGAACTCAGTACAAATATATCACTCATGGCTATGCATTGACTGATTATAAGAGCCAAGGACAAACAGAAAAGCATGTTATTTACCATGCAGATACCAGCAAAGGGATTAACTATAATCAGGCTTATGTTGGTATAACGCGCGGTAAAGAAAGTGTTAGTATTTATACAGATAGTACAAATCAATTAAAAGAGCTAGCAGGTGTTGAGCAGGTAAAAACATCAACCCTAAACTATGACCTTGATCAAGCAAAATCAGCTTTAGCTGAAAGACTTGCTGCTATTGATGCCAAGGTACCTAAATTATCAGAAGATAGGCTATTAGGAAAAAATCAAGAATTTGACAATAATAGTAAGAGAACTAATGATCAAGAACAAACTAAAGACATGAATAGAAGCAAAGATAACGACTTGGTTCGATAGGTTATTTGGAGAAGCTGGTACTCCAAATAAATAATATTGTTACCAGCATATTTAGGAGTTTAATTATATTATGGGACTTAATAGATTTATCGTTGCTGGATATGTAGGGCGCGATCCTGAAGCATTCGAAGCTAATGGCAATAGCTATGCTGGTTTTACTTTGGCTGAAAGCTTGGGTAAAGATAAAGATGGTGTCGAGCAGACTGCATGGCATCAGGTAACCGCTGGTGGTAAAAAAGCAGAAACTATTCTAAAGTACGTTAAGCAGGGTGATAAACTTGTTGTTGATGGTAAAGCTACCGCATCTGTTTATGTGAATAAAGACAATAAGGTGGTGCCGCAGATGAAAATTTTTTTATCAGAATTTGATTTTGCCAGTAGCAAAGACAAAGATACTACTGTAGATCCGGCAGAATAAAAATCAAGCGGCCAGTTTTCCTCTCTGGCTGCTACTATGTTTACGTTAAAATTTTTAAAGATTGTCTCACTAATCCTTATTTACTTTGGTCATCTGTGAACTACACTCAATTACAACTTTATTTTGACAACTTAAATTTTTATTACAAGCATCATATGATTGTGTCAAATTTGGGCAGTTTTGTGCTAAGTTTGCTCGCACATCTTCAGCATGAACTATTATGCTAATAAAAGATAAAATAAACAGAATCTTCTTCATGATTATAACCTTATAAAAAATTATCGCTCTAAAGAGTTAGCCTTAACACGTTCAACATTATACTCTATCTTAATTATATTATCACATTTTTGATTTAATTGATTGGCCAAGTCTTTTGGTTTTAAATAGTCAAGACTTAATTGATGTCCTTGATAATCTATCGTATTGGTTTTAGAAATATTTTCTACCAGTTTACTATCGTGTTCTTTAAAGAAATTTAGTACTTCTTGAGTAGTTGTTTCTTTAGTTATTTTTAATGTAGTATTATTAACTTCAATTGACTTATCCTGTTGCATTATAGGAGTAAGGGCATTTTTAAATAGATTTTCCAATTGTCGATTATCAAAGTGGGTGCTGGCAATTGATGCCTGAATATTTTGCTCTCTATTTATCTTTTGAAAGTCAAGGTTCATTCCATTATGTTCGGCAAGCTGCCGGATAAATTCTCGGTTGGTTCGACCATTGCCCTCACGGAAAGGATGAATTGCATTAATTTCAGCAAAATAATGAGCAAGCCGTTCTGCCATTTTATCAGGACTATTTTTGTTTCCTTCTAGAAAGTGTTCTGATTTTAACTCTCGTAATAGCCTAGTTGCCTCAGATTGAATAAACTCATTACGGCAAAATAAAGTATCTCCCTTAGATATATCAACTGTTCGTATTTCGCCAGCCCAAGGATATACTTCACCAAATAATGCCTTATGAGTATTTTTAAGATGATCTAAACTAAAGTCACCTTTTGAAATTCCCTCCATAACAACTTTGGTGTATGCATGGGCTTCAACTCTGGATAATGTAGCATTATCTTTAATGCCATAATTATTTATCAGAACGTCTGTACCTGCATATACATATGGATCTTTCACTTAGTAATGCCTTCATGTTTAAGAAAAAGCTCTAAACTTTCAGCAGGTGTAATTTTTCCATCAATTACCATTTGATCTAATTCTTTTTGGTAAGGAGTTTTACTTATTCCCTCCAAGTACAAATCATGGTCAATTTTAGCCATTAAAGCAGCTTTTTCTTCACTAGTTTTATTCATGGTTAGATCCTTAAATGGGAATAAATCAATCGCAAATAAAGCAATATTATACCATATTTACTAGTTTTTTGCAGTGATTAACAAAGGTAATTTAAATATTAATTACCTGATATACAACAATATAATTGAATTAAATAAAAAGCATAAATATATATTTGTACATTATAATAAATACATATATATGTATTTATTGAATTACACATATGTACAATTATGATATAATTAATCCATAGACTTTATAAGGAAAACTTTAATGAAGGTTATTGCCATTTTGAATCAAAAGGGTGGGGTGGGAAAAACTACTTTATCAATTAATATTGCACGTGCGCTACAGCTTGGAGACTTTAACGTTGTTCTTGTTGATGCTGATCCTCAAGGCAGTGCTCGAGACTGGAATGATGCAAATGAAGGGCAATTAATACCCGTGGTTGGACTTGATAGAAAATCATTACCAGCTGATATCAAAAATCTTAGTGGTTATGATTTTGCTATTGTGGATGGTGCTCCACAAACCAAAGAATTGGCAATAGCGGCAATAAAATCTGCTGATATTGTCTTAATACCAGTGCAACCAAGTCCTCTAGATATTTGGGCAACAAATGATTTAATTGAATTAGTCAGAGAACGTCAAGAACTGACAGGGGATAAACCTAAAGCTGCTTATATTGTAAGTCGCCAAATACAAAACACTACCGTCGGCAATGAAGTTAGGAACGTATTAGCTGAATCAGGAATTAAAGTTTTTAATTCAGGAACCTTTCAAAGAATAGCGTATAGTGATATTATTACGCAAGGTAAAACAGTTTTTGAGAGCCATGATGATAAAGCTAAGTCTGAGATGATAAAAATTACCAATGAATTGGGAGAATTTATAAATGAATAAGAAAACAGAAAATGCACCTAAACTTACATTCAATAAACCCAGTGGGCAGTCGAGATTAACAACTGAATCAAAGAATGAAATAATGAAAGAAGAAGTTAAGCGCGTAGCTTTGGATTTGCCTCTTAGTATGGCAATTGAATTGAAGATTAAATCTGCTAAGGAAAGTATCTCTGTTCGTGAAATAGTAATCAACGCGATAAATGAATATTTAAACAAATAAATAATTGTACATTTGTTAGTGTGTTTAAATTTCATTAAAGTTATATTTATGTAAATGTTGATTTGTACATATACATAATTTAATAAATGTGCTTATGTAAATATTGGAATTAAATAATGACATTAAATACAGAATTAGGTATGATTTTAGAAATAATTGATCAGAGAAAGAAAGTACTTGATGAACGTCGCCCATTAAGCCAGGAACAACTACAACAAATAAAGCGTATTTATGATGTAGATCTAACCTATAATTCTAATGCTATTGAGGGCTCTACCATGACCTTCAATGAAACAAAGTTGGTACTTAATGAAGGCATTACTATTGGTGGTAAAAAGCTAAATGAACACCTAGAGATTATTAATCATAAGCATGCAATTGATTTTGTAGAAGAATTAAGTGCAGCGAATACAATATCTATTCGAGATATCAAAGATATTCACATGTTAATTCTAAGAGGCATTGATGATAATTATGCTGGTAAGTACCGTGACAAACCTGTAGGCGTTAGACAAAGTGATGGT
>SSGX01000062.1 GCA_008017155.1 Neisseriales bacterium
CACAACAAAAGACGAAGGAAGATAAGAGTCACCCAGAAATATGACCACTCTCACAGAACAAACACTATAATGCCAACCCATTCTCACAACAAAAGACGAAGGAAGATAAGAGTCACCCAGAAATATGACCACTCTCACAGAACAAACACTATAATTCATACCTATTTGCAACATTTCACCTAATTTTACTCTTAACCAATTTCTCTTCTAAACAAATTTTGTTTTGCTTCGGGGCTCTTTTTAAGATAAATAATTTTAATTTTCCTTTAATAATGCCTTAGCTTCATCAAATAGCAAACCTGAATAAATTATCTCACCTCACCAATTCTCACAAAATCTTTAGTTTATATCACCCTAAACATAAATCTTACAAAATTAAAACGATGTATAAAATGATCATAAATACAATTATCAGTAAGCATAAAAACAATAAAATTAACCAGAATAATTAATGAATGATCAATAGCCTTATAGTTAAGTATTTAGATAAATAATTAGCGAGCCCAGTATCTTATCGTATGCTGATTATGATTAAATATTATAGAGAGTTTAAATAGTTGATTAAAAGAAAACTCAGTTAAAAAATATTAAAAAAGATTAAATTATCGAAAATTTTGCAATAAGTGCTGATAAAAAATAAAATTAGATACTTTTATCAAGAAAAGAAGATTAGAAAATACATGACCGCTCTCTAACATCAAGCATTTTGAATTTAAACTAGATCGAATAACAAACACACTTTGAGTCAAAAGTGGAAAAAAGTTAAAAATATAGAAGATCGAGCATCTAAGAGAATTTGTTAATTTTTAAAGAAAGTGCTATTTTTGTGTAAATAGACAGATAGGATCTTCAAAGTTGCCTAAATAATTAATTTACACCTAAAAAGCCATGCCAACAGAAAGCTTATCCTTAGTAACCATCAGAAAATTCTAAAAATCTCATAACGTAAACCCTATCTGAAACCCATTTGGATATGGAATCTTGTAACAAAAATTGTAATCGAAAAGAGGTTGAAGCTAGTTAAACTGAGGAATCGCCGCATTGCTTATTGTTTAGTGAAGTCAATAAATTTGCAGTAGTTCCACATTCCGGAGGTTGCCAAAGGCTCAATCCGAAAAAATGGAGGAAATTCACAATTTTAGAAAACTCCAACGATGATTAGTGCAGCTAATAGTAAAATTGCAAATAAAATTTTCCAAATGAGGTTGAACAACAAAAGTGCCCACTTTAATTGATAGACCCATTGAAGACAGACAAATCAATACAATGTGAACAGATTATCAACTAAAGTATATAAAATATGGCTGTAAATCATGATGAATCACAAATATTTATTGACCTTTCTGGAGGATTAGGCGAAAAGATAAGGGAGAATGAAAAGAAAGAGAGTGTAGGTTCTCGGAAAAAATAAAAAAAATTGTGGTATTGTCATTAGTATGATTTTACATTTGCAATAACTACATTCAAAAATCCATCAATGAGATCTATATATCCAGAGGATAAATTAGAAGTAAATTAAGAACTCTCAAGAGTAAATAATGAGGAGAAAACATAAAAGAGTAAATTGATAAGTTCAAAAAAAAGCAAATAATCAACCAACTAAACCGAGCTGCAGCCAAAATGCTTAAATACTAGAATGTAATACTATGAATCTGCTTAAATTCTCAAATATATAGTTCCAAATTTGGATAATGAGCAAGCTATTCAGAGTGAATTATCCCAGGTTAATGAATCTAAAGCAGGATAATTTGGTTTATAGATTTTATGCGCTATTTCTAGACATCAGTCTGGCTATCGTGCATTCATCAGAAGACTCCAAGACCATCATAGATAAAGACTGTGGCTTTGCACTAATTAATATAATCAATATTCCCATAAACTATTTGAAAGAATTCGCACATTGCCAAAAAACCAAATAAGTTCATTATTATCGAATTTATCCTCCTACTTTTCTAAACGATCAAGTACAATCAGCATCCTCAGATTGCTAACAGGCTGCCCGATTCTGAGCATAAATTGGAAAAATATTTCAAAATTAAGGAAATTGAAGAAACACCCACATTTATATAGTTTTGCAATCTCCAACACCAATTAGATCTATAAAATAGAGCGGTGTTAATAAGAATAGAAATTTAGTTTGTAAGCTATCAACATCAAAAAAAATGATAAAAAAGTATTGAATGAGGAAATTGTTAGAAATTATTTTAAAGAATTTTTTATTGCTTGTATTAGTCCTACTTATTATCTGAGATTTATTCGTATAAAGGCATGCTAAAGCTCAAATTATTGTTTCTTGGTTTAGTTTACTGTTACAGCTTCTGATCATAAGAAAAAACACTGCGTGATAAGTCTATAGGGAAGTACAAAATGTGACACTACAACAATTTACTATTAATAAACAAAAAATAAATGCAAACAGCTAGGTACTGGCTCACCTGATTTCCTTTCAATGAGATTATTACCAGGCTCATATCTGATGATGCTGAACTTATCTGTAAACTTGCATGAACAGGAAACAACCTTATATATTTCATCCTCGTGTAAGATAGAAATCGCGAAAAACGGATGGGTGAACAATTTATAAACCTATTTTGACTGCGGCAAGCATTCACTCATGAAATACGAAGAAATTGAGTGATTTTGTTTTAATTTAAGAGTTTATTTATGATAAACTATATTTAGCAATAAAAAATATATTAATTCATTTTATTTTGTCTTTCCTTCGAAACCAGTTTGCTTTGGTGGGGTACTTTCTGTGTCTCAGGCTCGTCCTTATTGGTGAATATTCAGTGATGTTATGACCAGAAACTCCTATTTATCCCTTTCCAAAGTGTTTATCATATTTGTACAGTAAATTCAATATTGCTTGATTATCAGTCTTCTTCTTCCTCTGTGGGAAACAGTTCAGTTTAGGCGACTCAATCTCATCTTTATCTAAATACTCCTGATGCGCTTTAATCCCAATCCATTTAATTTGAGGTATAGAATTTTTCTCAACATTAGAACAGGAATGAAACTTTTTTCGGCTGGATGGAAAGTATGCATATTTTGTATATGGCTTATTCTTGGCACTCGGAGGCTCTGACGGATAAAAATTTGAAGAAGATTATCTGATATCGGATTTGGGGTAATGAGTCTTCGAAAAGGAGTTTGTGGAAATCGAGTTTTAGTTTGCGTGACGAGGCGAAGAAAACGATAGATTGTAGCGTCCACATGCAATTTGCTTATGGAGTGATAAATTATTATTCATAACTATCAATTTTATTATAATATTTTGGTAAAAAGATAAACTTTGGGGAATAAAGTTTATTGTCCCTTTAATAATGTTGAAATATCTATGAAGGATATAGCAGATATAACTGGATATGTAGATCTCAAGAATATTTATTATGACTAGATTTTAATTATAGGATTTAAATTTTGATGAGAGAAGAGAGGGACACCAAGAATTGGCTCAGACTACCAAATTATCTCGAATTAGGAACAATATTTCCTGGGCAATATGGATAATCATGTTTGGTCTTCCATCACGCCTAAGCTCTATTTCTAACTTTATCTCTCAGTTCAAAGTCAATCCAAAATGGGTTTTTCTTGCTGCTCGAAGGAGGCAACTAGTGCTTCGAATAATTAAATGTGATAGTAAAACCAAATAAGTCTAAAAAAATAGTGATTGGCTCATACTGTCAGGAAGTGACTGAATCTAAATCTTTCCAGGGAGAGCTCTTGGTTTCTGAGAAAAATATGATGCATAAGATAAAATTGGGCTATAAACTAGAGATTCCCAAAATAAGGTGTCTCAAAATGATGAAGGATATCTCCAATAATTTCAATTTGCTCAAACTCCTCGTCAATAAGGCTGTAACCAATTAAGTGAGGATTTCTCTATTTAATGAGGAAAACTACTCATTTATCCTGCAAGCAGCCTTGATGAGCAAATCCTCAATAAATGATAAAAGCAGTCCTTTTTTGCTAAAGCCTCCAACGGGCAACATCAAGGCGTAACCCAAACAGCCCTTTATGATCTTCTTGAACATCCAGACAAACATCGGATTCGGAGGCAACCTAAAAGGCCTAAAAAAAGTGACTTTAAGAAACGTGTTAGTGCTAAAAACTGACTCAATAATAATTTGGTGCCTCCCCATATAAATCACAATCGTTTTCGTGAAGCAGCCTGAACTAAAATAGTGAATACAAATAAGATGATGATTATTATAAGTTTATTGCATCTCCCGAGAAAACGATAAATATTTTGTTTACGAATTATACAAAATTTAATATATTGTAAATTTTATTCACATAAAAATGGATAAAGCTTCCTTCAATAGCAACTTTTTCATGTGTTTTCTGTATGGCTTCAATTCTATTTTGCAAACACTTAACTCCCGTTATCTATATCAGTCCCTGCATTTCGACTATTATTCTTTTGTAATTTCCGCATCAATATAGATATTCGCAATACAACGTATCGCCATCATCGTCATCTGCTACCTGATAACCATGCGCAAAAAGCAAATTGACGCAAAATTATTCCTAATTGTGATCCCTTACTCTGCTGTGATGTGCACTAGTAATATTCTATCATCCTACTGCATTACTATTATGCCCATTGCAGCTTTTCTGGCATTCAAAAAATTCATAATTCTATTCATTTTGTGCATCAGTGTGCTGTTCCATCTGCCTAGTCGAACCAATTTTCTGCAGCATTTGTGCATTTTTGGCATAATTCTAGGAGGAGCTCTAATCGGCTAAAAAGATATCCTTCATGGAAATATTATAGGATATATCAGCTGTTTAGGATTCGATCTCTCCGATGCCCTATCTCTCCAGTACGCAGCTTTTCTCTTCCGAAAATACCATTTATAACCCCAATGTAAATTTATATTTTTTCAGAACTTTTATTCTACAATGCTTTTGTTAGTTTACCCTATTATTTGGTCACAATTCTCTATGAAGGGGAGATTCCTGAAATTCATAGCTATTTAGCAAATTAAGCAAATTTGTTGTTTTTTGGGGTGTTTATGGCTTCTATCATGCTTGCTTCATTATCAGAATTTGCATGTAATTATCAAAATATTTTTAGCAAGTTATATTGCGATGAAAATATCGCCAGTTTAGAAATCAACGGTTTCTAATATAAAAGACCTCCTTCTCACATTGATTTCAGTCTATTATTTTCGAGAGTTCATCCTTACAAACATCTCTTCAACGGGCCTCTTGCTCTGCCTCATATCTTCAGCCATTTTCGCGAACGAAGAACTCAAACACAAAACCCTCCAACAACTTGAGCAGGACTTAAAGAGAAGTAAATTAATAATTTTAGAATAAGAATAATTCGAGTAGATTGCCTCTCTGCAAAGGAGTGTGTAAGAAGATCAATTGCAAACTCAATAATATTAAATCGTCTAGGTTTGAAAATTTTTGATATTATTTAAATTATATTTGCAATTAAGATTTGTAAAAAATGTCATCAAATACCTAGGTATAGCCATGGACTAACTTAAATGATCCATAGTATTTGAATTTCTTGAGATTAACTTGGCACTGTGCAAAAAAAGGAATTCAGGTCGGTTGTGTTCTTGGGACTGCTGTTGTCGCTCCCCTGACAATCTACAGGGGCCGCAGGGCAGGCAAGAGCATCGACTTTAACAGGCTTATGCTCAATCAAACTTATTCCATTTTATTCGGGACAGTTTTATCTTTGGGAATGATGATGGGCAAATATTGGGGCTGGGAAAACAAGGCTAGAAGCCTCCAAGACAGAGCCTATAGGATTGGAGTAAGTAAAAATCAAAACAGAGTCGATTTATATACTGAAATCGCATTCGCAGGCTCTTTTCTAGGAACTTTTTTACTGACAAGGAAATTTTTCTTTTCTATTGGTGCGACATCTCCATTTGTCGTAGCTGGTCTCCTTTTCCATTTAATGTCGAAGCCCAAAGAATAAGCATGATCTATTTCATCTCCCAAATATTAATTTTTTTAAAATAAAATTAATTTTGATTTAACTGCGCCTAAAAGTTATCCGAATTAGACCAAATGTAGGAAGAAATAATTTCAGATAATCTCTATTAATTACCTATATGCACTATCTGCTTACAATAAATGAACAGAGATATTGCTTCATTAAACTGTGGGCATACTTTTCATCATGAGTGTATTACTCAGCATTTTGAATATCGAAGTAGTTGCCCTTACTGCCAGAAAAGAGCTATGCTCAAAGTAAAACATTGTAAAATGAAAGGAAATCAAACCAATAATATTTCCAGTCATAAAAAATAACAGTGCTATGATCCATCTAAATAATTTCTTAGCAAATTTTAACAAAGATGACAGAAATCAAATTTAACAATTTATCAGCTAGATCAAAACTCTCAACTAATGTAAAGACAAACAGTGTAAGACAATATAGTATCTCTAAATTTAAGGGAAATAAAAAGATATGAAAATAGATGAAATAGTTCTGTAAAATACTTAGACTAAGAAATTATTGTAAATTGTGAGAAATGAATTTATTGATTTAGACAAAGAATATAAGCAAATTAGAAAAGTAAAGTAAGAATTTTAAAAGGAAAATTTTACACTTTTTTCAAGGGTATAAAGTTTATAATAGAAAAATAGGGAGTTTTAGCAGCTTAAAACTATTTATAAAATTGCAAATTCTTGCTCTTAGGATCTTTCAAAATATAAGATGGAGCTATAAGCAAGTAATACTCCACCTTTGAATATGTCAAAATCATTTTTTGATATGCTCCAGCTAAAAAGTTTAAGCTTACTGAAAGCCAAGGAAAAATAAAAGGAATTCCAAGTGCAAGTCAAGATAAAATAATAATAAAATAACAAACTAAAAGAATAAATAAAGCATCTGAAAATTAAAATTAGCGAGTTAGTAGGTGATAAGACAAAATTCTCAAAAAAATATGAATAATTAAAGATTAAATTTAGAAATTATATTGAGAAACATAAATAATTTATAGGTGAACCACCTTACTTATAGCAATAAGACAGCAAAAGCAACAATTTTTCAAAGACTGAAAGAATTTTGATGAAAAGATAATAAAAACTCAATTTCAAATCTGTTTAGAAAAATAAGGTTCAGCAAAAATAAAGTTTTGGCTACAATGCGATCAAGAAGGAAGGAGATAAGAACACAACTAAACAACTTCAAATTACAAATTTTATGTTGTGAAGGCACGCATTTATAATTAAAAGACTAAATTTTATTTTATTATAGAAAATTATAAAAATTTAAATTTTTGTTGTAGAAATTAGATTGTTATCAATATTAAAGATGAAAAGTAAATTAAAGTATGCTCTGAAATCATGCACAACATAAAAATTTCACTCTGTAATCGAGACAAAATTCGCCAACTTGATTTGCATTGACACAAATGCAGCCTTTTGCGGGGTCGACGATGACGTTTTGGCCAGTTTGATCAGCAGGTACTCCATCAAGAGTTTCGCAAACTAAATCAAGGGGTTCTTTGCACGCCTGTCCAGCTGAAAGAAAATCATTCAGAGTCTCATAATCTCCATTTCCACTAGGGTTATCTCTGTCAAGCCAAGTAGTCCAGGTTGGCTATTACCCTGAAGGACAAACTTGAGCTTCTTAGCAGCACAAGAACTTGACTCTATAATCTAAACAAGCTTGATCATTTTGATTTGCATTGACACAAATGCAGCCTTGTGCGGGGTCGACGATGACGTTTTGGCCAGTTTGATCAGCAGGTACTCCATCAAGAGTTTCGCAAACTAAATCAAGGGGTTCTTTGCACGCCTGTCCAGCTGAAAGAAAATCATTCAGAGTCTCATAATCTCCATTTCCACTAGGGTTATCTCTGTCTAACCACGAAGTCCATACAGCTTCTCCAGTAGGACACACAGCTTAACAGCATTTGAACTTTACATGATAATCATAATCACATTTTCCATCATCTTGTAATTTATTATAGCAAATGCATCCCTAATTTGCTGAAACTATAACATTTTATCCTGTTTGTTCGATAGTTAATCCATTGACTTATTCACAAATTATACTGATTGGATTTTCGCATACTTGACCCTGTTAAACAAAAATATCTAAAACTTCCCAATCACCAGTGCCTGATGGGTTATCTCGATCTAACCAATCAGTCCACTCTCCTACAGTCCCTTATGGGCACTCAGGGCAGCATTTAAATTTTACATGATAATCATAGTCACATCGGCCATCTGGTTGATTTGAATTTATACATATGCAGCCAGTTTCTGGATGTGAGTAAACAACTTAGCCTGTGCTGCTTGCAGGAACTCCTTGTAGAGTCTAACAAATAATATCGATAGGTTTTTAACAAACTAGATCTTGCTCAACAAAGAGATCTAAAACCTCCCAATCACCAGTGCCTGACGGGTTATCTCTGTCAAGCCAATCCGTCCAATAGCCTTAATCTCCATCAGGACATGTTGGTTATTAGCTTACTCCCCCACAACAGACAGCGATTGTTAAAAAAGCTCCTGCCTTGTTCTCTTAACAGTTAATAACTTCCACGGCAGTCGCAGCCTCAATTTGGAATCCCAAATCATTGCAGGCTTATATATATCTAGAATGAGATAAGTTGCTTAATGCCTAATTTTTGGCATCATCACAACCCACATCTTTGAATAAAAGCTTTTGAATATGAGCGGTATGATCTTTTTGGCAATCAAGAGCAACTAAAGTGGCTACAAGAAGCCCAATTAAGATAAAAACCCCAATTTTGTTCATATGTAAAATATAATAAAGCATATAGATTTTGAAGCATTTAAACAAACTTAATTTCAGTTTTTACAAATTTCCGATAGTTTCTTTATATATACCATCTAAAAAACAAAGCTCATGGGAATACTTGAAAATCTGTTACATTATTTTTAAAATAGCGATGTTTCCTCAAATTACCGTCCAAATAGAGAAAAAAGTATATATTAGGGAAAATTTTTATGATAATCAAAATGGGTATAAAAGTTTATAAATTTTAGTCTCTGATCACTTTTGGGAGTCCGAAATTATATTATTGTGTTTGGTTAGCTTGATTTTTTAAGGTTTGTAAAGTTTTTTATAACAGTAAATTTTAAAAATCAGAAACGCTAATTTTTCAAATATTCCACAATATTATCTATCAAAACGAGTTTTATTTCATTTGTCAGCAGTCTCACATTTCAATAATTCGCATCTTCATTTTCTTCACTCTTTTTATTAAGCTTTCTATTATTCATGATATCAATTTCAAAGATGATTCATCAAAATGGCAATAACATTACCTTAAACTAGAGTCTTTATAATAAAAGGGATGCATTCTAAAATGATACTCTCATAATAAGTGTAGCAAATCTCATTGAAGAATATGCTTAAAAATATAGAAAGATAATATTTTATAATAAATATTCAATTTTTATCTAAGAAAATACTAGTTTTATTAATATATATATCGTATCTCTATTACCATATATTCGGATTAGATTGTTCTCTAGTATCTAATAATTTCATCAGCATCGTTCAACGGCATCTTAATCAACATTTGTCTATCATATATATCTTTTTAAGGTCTTGGATGATCTTTATAATTATTTATTAATGCTTTTTAAAATATATAGAGGCTCCTAAATTCATTTCCTCAATGCTGGACCCAAACTAGCATACAGAAAACTTTCTAATTTCATCAAATCTACAATCCAAGATCTTTCTGAAAAGTTTAGCATTGTGCATCATGATGCTCATGGAAAAACAAGAAGCATTCGTGATGATTGCGATTTCTAAGAGGTGAAGGCATGTTGCACTCAAAATGTCTAGCTTCAAATTATTGAAGAAGATCAAGAAGAATTTAATCATGAGGCTGAGTCTATAAATCTTGATTAGCCCCAAATTGAGAAAAATTAAAATAAAGTCTAGATAAGTGAATAGTGTATTTTGAAGAAAAGTTCAATAGCACAAGAATCACAAGCAATAAATGAAGTAATTGAACGCCAGTAACTTTATATAGATGAAAAAGCTCCAGAAATGATCTAGACTAATTGCTAACCTTTTAGTTAAAAATCGATCATTGATCAAAACAAAATCCAGCATGATAGGACTAAATGCAGATAATGCTCAGCCTTCCCAATAGTAGGCATTCGTTACCAATGTGTAGCCTGCAAAGACTATGATCTTTGTTAGAGGTGTGAATCCTTATCAGATCATGAGCATCCATTTTTAAAGATCAAGTACCCAGAACAAGCTCCATCAAACATTTTCGCCATCTTCAAAAATTCAAACTAATATTGTTCAAATATCAGCTAATCATCTCCTAGCTAGAATAGCTACTCTTATAATGCATATGAAAAAAATTAAATCGATAGTGCTATATTGCAAGAAGAAGTCAGTTAGAGTGATGAAGCAGATAATTGCTATTTCGAAGTCATGAAATAAGAACATAAGTTGAGTATGTTAAAGGAAGATGATTAAACAGCAGCAGCAAAATATTTAAATTAAATTCTTGGACTGAGTTACATTGCGAGTATGGGATTCGCTAAGAGATATCCAGGGCTTAACAGATAGCAAATTTTGATGGAGTATATAGGAAAAAGATGATCTATATAGTCATTCAAAAGAAAAATATATTATAATAGTAATATTTTATCAGAGATAAATTTTTAAAAAAAGCAAGATAAATATAAATTATAATATATATAATTAAAAAAGTGGTAGGATGCTAAATTTAAATAAAAAAGAGAAGTTAAATGAAGTCAATTATCGTCTTAAGACATAGAAAATCCTAGACGCTTCCTCTAATATATAGATATATACTAAATACTCAAAATTCATCCATAAAATTATCAAAGATAAATTCTCAGCTGATGTTGCTTATGCCGATTCACTTAGATAAATAATCAAAGCTAATGATTTTGAGCACTTATA
>SSGX01000041.1 GCA_008017155.1 Neisseriales bacterium
ACCGACTTAAAAAATCCTAATTTTGCCAAGGTTGCTGAAGCTATCGGGATTAAAGGTATTTTTATTAACAAACCAGAAGATATTGAATCAGGTTTGAAAGAGGCATTTGCACATGATGGTCCTGTGGTAGTTGATGTACAAGTTAGTTCACATGAGCTAATTATGCCACCAAAGGTAGAAATTGACCAAGTAAAAGGCTTTGCACTATATGCCAGTAGAGTAATTCTTGATGGTGATTTCAAAACATTGATTGATTTAGCAAAAGAAAACTTGTTCCACTAGTTAAATTTGCTAAGCCATCTTCTGCGGGCAGTATATTATTTCAACTGTCCGCTTTTTATTAAAATGGTTGTATTCAAGTATCAATTAACATTGATTATTTAAGATGAAAAAGGGTGAGGCTTACCAAAGTCTCTTATTTAAATTACTCTGTGGTTACCTCCTTTCAGACTCGCTGCTTTAAACTTCAATGTAAGGAGGGAGAGTCACAAAGTGGAGGTTTTGCTATTCCTCATGATTTTTCCCGTGGATAGAAAATTTATGTTGTTGCTTTTATTAAAGAATAAACCTAGACATTAGTAGCAATTCTTTGCTATAATAAAGATATAACTATATTTTAAATTTGGAATAAAAAATGGAAGTGGCAATTAATTTTACTGATAGTGCTGTAAGCAAGGTACGTGAGCTAATAGAAGAAGAAAGTAATCCTGATCTTAAATTAAGAGTTTTTATTACTGGTGGTGGCTGTTCTGGGTTTCAGTATGGTTTTACTTTTGATGAAATAGCAAATGAAGATGATTTTGTGATTGATCGGGAAGGCGTGAAATTTCTTGTCGATACAATGTCATATCAATATCTAGTTGGTGCTGAGATTGATTATATTGATTCCTTTGAAGGCTCTCAGTTTACTATTAAAAACCCAAATGCTCAAACTACTTGTGGGTGCGGATCCTCTTTTTCTGTTTGAATATGAGCCAACATAGAAAGGGAGCTTTCAGGAAATGTCTGGATTAAGGTTATTCATGCTTTTTGTTATGTTTGCGTCGAAAGCTTTCTCCATAAATATGAATGACTTCGTTCCTGATTTTCTTGATCCATCTAGCCATAAAACAGAAAGTAGCATTGATCCACAAGTAGCATTTAGTTTACCTACTGATACGAAAAAACGTTCTGCAAGTGCTGATAGTGCTTGGTATTGTAATCGAAAGCAGAATGTTTTTTGTAATCATAAGAAGGAAAGCTCCGAGATAACTGCTACAGCAGAGAGTGCTGGAGTTGGAGGTAATGGTATTGCAAATGATGCATATACTGGCGCAAATGGCAGTTATTTTAATCGTAATAGCAATAATTATGACCAAAATGCTGTTAATAATTTTAATATTACTAATTCCAATCAGGCTGCAATGCAGGTTTATTCTCCAAAATTGAATAACTCATCAATGGAAGACCAGCTCCGTAATAATGTAACTGTTCCCGTACAAGCAGGAAAAAATACCAATGTCAATATTGGACAACAACAAATTGAATTTAATATAAAATACTAAAGAGGAATTCTTAATGATGCTATATTCAATGCTCATTATTGCCTATTTATTGGGTTCTCTGTCTTTTGCTATCATTGTTTCAAAGTTTATGAAACTTGAGGATCCGCGTAGTTATGGTTCGCAGAATGCAGGTGCAACTAATGTAATGCGTAGTGGTAATAAGAAAGCTGCTATTTTTACGCTTTTGGGTGATTTAATCAAAGGACTTTTAGTTGTTTTGATTGCTCGCTTTATTACCCGCGGGATTGATGGTGGCGATGCCATTGTTGGTTTGTGTGGCGTAATGGCTGTAATTGGCCATATTTATCCGATCTTTTTCAAGTTTAAAGGTGGGAAAGGTGTCGCAACAGCAATTGGCGTAATGCTTGGACTAAATCCTTATTTGGCTTTGCTTTTGGTTGTCACTTGGATCATTGTCTTTAAGCTCTCTCGCGTTTCTTCTCTTTCGGCAATTATAGCTACACTAATGTCTCCATTATATGCTTATATCCTAATGGGTAATTCATCTTATTTTGGCGCAACTACCATAGTAGCATTTTTTGTAGTTTATAAACATAAAGATAACATTATTCGCTTGATAAAGGGTACGGAAGGTAGTTTTAAGCAAAAAAAAGAAAGCGATGATACCCTTGAGGATGTAGTTCATATCGCTGCGGTGACAGAGGGGATTATCGAAGAGGATATAGATGAAGGGATTAGACTTGACTACTATAAAATATTAGGTGTTTCCAAGTCTGCTAATGAAGATGAAATAGCGATTGCTTATCATAATCAAATAACAAAGAAAATTAACGAAGATAGTATTGATGAAGTGGTTTATACCTCTACACAAATTGAGGAGGCATATGCGATCTTGAGTGATCCTCAGAAACGTAAATCTTATGACGAAAGTAGAGTTTATAGCTCTGAAGAAGTGGGGGATTAAATTTGAGTAATTTCTCACGAAAATTAGTTTTATTGGTTAATCTGGGCTCACCTGATGAGCTTTCGGTTGTGGCTATCCGTAAATTTTTACGGATATTTTTATCAGATCAGCGAGTTGTTGGCTTACCAAAATTATTGTGGTACCCTATCTTGTATGGGATTATTTTACCGATTCGGGCAAAAAAACTACTCCATAAATACCAACAAATCTGGCATTCTAGTAATAGCTCTCCTTTAGTTTACTATACTCAGGAGCAGTCGCGGTTATTACAAGAAAAAATTGCTAATGGCTATGCTGTTGACTATGCCTTTAGTTATGGAAGCACTTCGATAGCTGAAGTACTTAATCAAGAGAAATACAAACATC
The DNA here is from genome assembly GCA_008017155.1 of Neisseriales bacterium. Taxonomy (GTDB): domain Bacteria; phylum Pseudomonadota; class Gammaproteobacteria; order Burkholderiales; family UBA11063; genus Aquella. The sequence goes on from SSGX01000041.1 coordinate 2,836, forward strand.
TTGAGAGTTTGATTGTTATTCCACTATATCCACAATTTTCAAGTTCAACTACTGCAAGTGTGTTTGATCAATTAGCTAAATACTATAGAGCAAAATACTTCATCCCGGAGATACGGCTAATCAATAGTTTTTATAATAATCCAGTTTATATTAAAGCTATTGCTGATAAAATCAGGCAGCATTGGGAGCTAAATGGGCGAGCAGAACGTTTATTAGTCAGCTTTCATTCAGTTCCGGTAGCTCTTATTGAAAAGGGTGACAGTTATTTTGAAGAATGCAAATTAACTTACTTTTTGCTGTGCAAAGAATTAGGAATAAACCCGGAGGTTGATGCAAAATTATCCTTCCAGTCTAAATTTGGGCGGGCAAAATGGATTGAACCTGCGACAAGTGATGTGGTTGAATTATTCGCAAAAACACAAATAAAAACAGTCGATGTGGTTTGCCCAGGTTTTATGAGTGATTGTCTTGAAACCCTTGAGGAAATTGCTATAATGAATAAAGAGATCTTTATTGCTAATGGTGGGCAGGATTTAAGATATATCTCATGTCTCAACGATGATCCGGTGGTTGCAGATATATTGAACGAATTAATTAGAAAAGAATAGAGGAAGTAAGTAAATGTGCGGAGTAGTTGGTGGTGTTGGTGAACGTAATGTAGTGTCGGTGATTCTTGAGGGGTTATCGCGACTTGAGTATCGTGGTTATGATTCTGTCGGGGTTGCAATCATTGACGATGATGGTAATTTGACGCGCCAACGAGTAACAGGTCGTGTGCGTCAACTAACTGAATTATGTCAGCAAACAAAATTTAAGGCGCATATCGGGATTGGACATACCCGTTGGGCAACCCATGGTGGTGTTACTGAAACTAACGCTCATCCACATTTTTCTAAAGATACTTTAGCGATAGTGCACAATGGAATAATTGAAAACTATGCAGAACTTCGTAGTGAATTGATTGAAAAAGGCTATGTTTTTGATTCTGAAACTGATACCGAAGTTATAGTTCATTTAGTTCATTCAATTTATGCTGAGACTAAGGATTTATTAGTTTCCTTAAAACAAGCTATAAGCCGCTTACATGGTGCATATGCAATTGGTCTAATTAATCGCGAAAACCCACAAGAAATCCTTTGTGCTAGAGCTGGTTCACCAATGGTAATTGGGCTAGGTATTGAGGAGAACTATTTCGCCTCTGATGTTTCTGCTTTATTGCCAGTAACACAGAAATTCGTCTATCTAGAAGAGGGTGATATTGCTAGGATAACTATTGATGGTTACCAAATTTGGGATAATATGGGTAATCTAGTTACCCGTCAAGTAAGTATCAGTGAACTTTCTGCGGCGGCAACCGAGCTTGGGCATTATCGGCACTATATGCAAAAAGAAATATTTGAGCAATCAAGAGCAATTGCTGATACTATGCAGCAGCTAGGGAATGGTTTTGATCCGGCAATATTTGGTGCTGAAGCAGAAAATATATTTAAGTCAATTAATAAGGTGCAAATTATTGCTTGTGGAACCAGTTATAATGCGGGTTCGATTGCTAAATACTGGATAGAGGAGTTTGCTAACCTAGAGTGTGCGGTGGATATTGCCAGTGAGTATCGTTACCGGAAAATTCCAGCGAATAAAGATACCCTGGTTATTAGTATTTCGCAATCTGGTGAAACTGCTGATACTATGGCAAGCATTAAGTATGCGATTGAATTGGGAATGGTTAATACGCTAGCAATTTGTAATGTACCAGAAAGTAGCTTGATTAGGTTATCTAAATTAAAAGTTTTAACTCAGGCAGGTCCAGAAATTGGTGTAGCTTCAACCAAAGCCTTTACAACTCAGTTGGTAGTGTTACTATATCTTGCCTTTACCTTAGCTAAGGTGCGTGGTCAGTTACACGATGAATCAGAAGTAATTGAACAGGTTCGTAGATTGCCACATTTGGTGGTAGAGGCATTGTCGGTTGAAGATGAAATTAAGCAGATTGCCAAAGAGTTTGAATATAAGCACAATGCCTTATTTCTTGGGCGACATACTATGGCACCGGTAGCAATGGAAGGCGCATTGAAGCTAAAAGAAATTTCATATATTCATGCCGAGAGTTATGCAGCAGGTGAATTAAAGCATGGTCCGCTAGCATTGATTGATAAAGATATGCCTGTCATCGTTGCTATGCCGCATAATTTACTAGCAGATAAAGTTAAATCGAATGTGCAAGAAGTCTTGGCTCGTCAGGGGCAAGTTTATTTGTTTACTGATAAAGAAGACGAACTAAGTAACCAATGTTACCGGACTATAGTTATTCCAGTTAAAGGCATCCCTCCTTATCTGGCTCCGATTATCTATACAATTCCAATGCAGCTTTTGGCATATCATACTGCGATTGCCAAGGGAACCGATGTTGATAAACCAAGGAATTTGGCGAAATCAGTTACTGTTGAATAAAAAATAAAATCCGGATGTGGTGGTTTTTGCATCCGGATTTTATTACATGGAAGAACTTGAAAGTTAGAATAGGTAACCCACTCTAACATTAATTGAACTATTTCCATCTCCTCCACCAACTGTACCTTGCGAATTGAACGAGTTGGTATAACTATAGCCAGCACCGAGTAAGACAGTTTTTGATATGTCATACTGAATTTCAGGTGTTATCGCATAAGCAAAATTTTGCCCATCAGTAGTTGCACTACTGCCACCAACATTGGATGTAGTTGTAACCCCGGTTTGTATTCCGTAGATATTCATGTCTAATGCTAATTTTAATGAATCAAGGAGTCGGTATTCAGGCTTAATTCCGAGAGCATATTGATATTGAGTTCCATTCCCCTGTGGTCCACCACCCTGTTGCATACTTAAACCAATATATGGAATTAGCTGAAATCCATTCGAATCATTCTGGAAAAATTGGAACGCATATCCTCCCTTGATTCCAAAGTTTGAAAGAACATCGGCATTTTTATTCGTGCCGGAGATAGCATTTGCATTTAACCAAATATCATTTTTGGTCTGTACCGTACCACCAACACCCCATTGATTGTAGCTGGCATAAGTTCCTTCGTTTGGTGCAAGATAATTATATTGTGCATATATATTGTTATTAAACTCTTGAAAAGAGTCTGCATAACTGAAGCTTCCGATGCAACCAAAGATTGTTCCAAAAATCAATTTTTTCATATTACCTCCAAAGATTTTATTAACTATGGCTTTAGGTTGTGATTGTATAGTTGATGCGTAAATAAAATTGTCCATATTTGTGGACAAATTATTCTTGTTCTCTTAGAGGTTTAGTATTATCTGCTATATTTTTATAATAATTACAATGGGTTACTCGGTAAGCTTAGGTGATATGATCTTCTATTAACAAGTTTGTAATTTTTTGGTTAATTTTTGGTTGTAACTCATTGATATTAATTGATAAATATCTTACATTGATAAATTTAAAAAAATAAAACTCAGTTTGTGTATGGTTATGATATTATACTGGCGTATAAAATAAATAGGAGTCTATGGCGTGTTACGTCGAATAATTAAAGCTATATTACCAAGTAAAGGTGAAGTATTTTTTAATATGTTTGTGGAAGCTGCAACTAATGCACATGAAGCTGCAATTGTTTTTACCGAGATTATCAATACTAATGATAAAACTCGCGAGGCGCAATTATCTTCTGATTTACGTAGTAAGCGCCAGAAAGCAGTTGAAATAGAAAAAAAAGTACTGATTGAATTAAATAATCAGTTTATTACACCACTTGATCGTGGTGATATTCAGGAATTATCGGTTCTTCTTTTGAAGCTTACTAAGCGAATAGTTAAAATTAATCAAAAGCTTAAAATTTATAGTATTGATGCTAGAGCAGATGATTGCCTAATCCGTAGTGCAACTACTCTCCAGAATATTACCAAAGTTTTAGTTGATATTATGCTCGCCCTAAAAAATGGTAATTATGAACGTATTTCCAAAGACGATCAAAAGACTGATGAGTTTGATGATAGTATGATTGAAGACTTACGTCATGCTATGAAGGAAATGTATTCTGGTAATTATGATACAATGACCATCCTTAAATTGAAAGAAATCTATAAAAGTATAGAAAATGCAATTGATACCAGTGCAAATATTGCGGATCTGGTAATGCAGATTTCAATTAAGGATATGTAATCATGGCTCCCTCGGTAATTTTAATCGCTATTATTATTGTTGCTCTGGCATTTGAGTTTATTAATGGTTTTCATGATACCGCCAATGTGGTGGCTACGCCAATTGCAACACGTTCACTTTCTCCATATCAGGCAATTATCATTGCCGCAATCTTTAATTTCATCGGTGCGTTTATGGGTACAGGAGTTGCCACAACTATCAGTAAAGGTTTAGTGGACTCTACCCTTGTTACTCATGTGGTGCTAATCGCTGCCCTCGCTTCAGCTATTAGCTGGAATCTGCTTACTTGGGCATTGGGAATACCCTCTAGCTCTTCACATGCATTGATTGGCTCTCTTGCCGGTGCAGTAATTGCTACAGATGGCTTTTCAGCTGTTAAATATGCTACTTTAGTTAATAAAGTAATTATTCCGATGGTTATCTCACCAATTTTGGCATTTTTCCTTGCGTTGACAATTATGCTGATAGTTATGCGGGCATTATATAATAATAAACACCCACGAAAAGCAAATAACTTTATTCGCGAATTGCAAGTTTTATCAAGTAGCCTATTAGCACTTAGTCATGGCTCGAATGATGCGCAAAAAACAATGTCAATTATAACCTTGGCACTATTCAGTTTTGGATTAGTTAGCGATGCAGCGCATATTCCAGTGTGGGTTATTGTTATTTGCGCGTTGGCAATGGCATTAGGAACTCTATCTGGTGGGATGAAAATTATTAAAACGCTAAGTACTCGAGTTGCCAAACTGCGTCCAGCAAATGGATTTGCTGCTGAACTGAGTTCTGGTGCATTAATTCTTGCCGCTTCTCACTTCGGGCTTCCGGTTAGTACGACCCAAGCTGCATCTGGCTCAATTATGGGGGCAGGTTATACTGGTAAAGGTTTAAACTGGAATGTGGTTCGTTCAATGGTTACTGCATGGATTTTGACTTTACCTGTATGTATGTTACTTGGTGCAGCAATCTTCAAGATATTGCATATCTTCTGGTAGTATAGGAATAGCTAATAAAAAAACCGAAGAATCAATCTTCGGTTTTTTAATGCTTATTTAAGTTTTGTTTCTTTATAAAGAACGTGTTTACGTGCTTTAGGATCGTACTTAGTAAGCTCTAATTTTTCGGTTGAGGTGCGTTTATTTTTAGTTGTAGTGTAAAAATGCCCCGTACCTGCCGATGATTCTAGTTTAATTTTCTCACGCATGATTGTACCTTATAAATTAGATAGCAAGACCTGTCGCGCGTAATTCGGCTAAAACTACATCAATACCTTTTTTATCAATGGTACGTAGAGCAGCATTAGTTACACGTAGACGAACCCAACGATTTTCGCTTTCAACCCAAAATTTGCGTGATTGCAAATTTGGCAAAAAACGACGTTTGGTTTTGTTATTTGCGTGAGATACGTTGTTACCAACCATAGGCTTTTTGCCTGTCACTTGACATACTCGTGCCATAATCTCATCACCTTTAAAAATTAATGTAAGCCCATAATTCTATCCGATTTTAGGATTTGATGCAACTATTTTTCTTGCAGCGTAACTTAGGAATGTGCAGGGCTTTTATTGGAGTTTGTTAATTAAGCTCTCTTCACTAATTTTTAGTATCTGTGCGCATAGCATTACAATATGATTATCTAAAGTTAATTTAATCAACATTATGGTCAAATTCTTTAGCTGAGTCAGTTGTGAACAGCGAGTATTATTTTTATCTTTTTACCTTCATGGGTATTCAAATCGCCTAATATTCAAAATTATTAGTATGTTATACAAAATTGTCTATTGTAAATACTTTTCTCAAAATGTAGAATAACGCCATTGATAATTCAAGTTAATAGAAATATTTCTTGCTTAATCAATTTAAGGAAATGGAGTTTTCCTCTAACCGCCTTTTATTGGCTAATGACTCCTGACAAAATCTATTTGGCAAAGAATGGACATGTCTGGATCTGTAGTTTTTCCTCACTTCCCTTGTAGCAAGTCTAGCCATTCCTTCTTAGCCATATAGTTTGTCAATCTAATCTATGTTTAATAGAGATGTTTATCTTTTCTGAGCCGCTTTTACCTCAATATCTGTAGGTGGCTTTTTACTTATCGTCATTTTTGGACGGTTAGCAAATTTTTATTCATAAACTACAATAATGCTAGAAAAATAAATTCTAAAGTTTAAGTTATAAATTTGTTGTAATTTACAACTTAATTAAAACTTGATTTGATATTCACGATGTAATGATTTATTGGCTTGAGGGTGGTCTTGCCTAGAATATTAGTAATATTAATTGGAGATAACGATGTATAACAAATATATAAAGCATGCCAAGATTTCTGAAGGGAAATTTAGGGAACTAATTAAATATTTTTCCCTTGATCTGGATGGTTTGCAGATTGCTGAGTTATCCGGACTTAATCGAAATACAGTTGGACGTTATTTGAACTTATTGCGGCAGAGAATTGCTGCACATTGCGAGGGTGAATTACCGCCAAGAAAAAATATTGACACTCTAAACGATGACGAAAATTTAATAGAATTTGATGATCATTTCGTTGCTAATGAAGGGATTATCTTTGGTTTATTTCGAGGTAATAGTAAGATTCACACTGAGATGGTTGATGAAAGTTATAGCTTGAAGTTTCGAGATATAGTACGTGGTAAAACACCTTGGGAAGCAATGGATTATTCGATAAATTACTGGTATGAATTTGATGGTTTAGTTGAGTTGGGTAAGAATAAATACTTCCGTCTTAATCAGACTAAAAAGGGAGTGAATGGATATACTACTCATATTAATAGTATTAAAAGCTTCTGGAGTTTTGCTCAAATGCGACTGTTAAAGTTTAGAGGGGTGGCAAAGCATACCTTTTATTTACATTTAAAGGAGTGTGAGTTTCGTTTCAATAATCGCAGTGAGAATCTATATGGCAAAATAATGGATCTAGTTAAGAGAGAACCTCTTTGATCTAGGATAGTGCCAAAATTTTTAAGAATTCTGTATATATCTTATACGTTAATAGCTATTTCCGAAGTTAGTTTGTTCATCTTATAATTCACTCATGGTCAGTAAGAACCAGATTTTATTTTAACTAATATATAGAGGGAAATTTATAAATGAAAAAGAAAGTAATAGCAGCAAGTTTGTCAGTTTTAATCTTGGCAGGATGTAATAGTGGTAGTACCAGTGCTTCTGGTATAAATACTGTGAGTAATGGAGTATCAACAAAATCTGATTCTTCAAGTACACTAGTTACTCCAGATGGAACTTGGGCTGGTGCTTTCTTTACCAACTGGCATCAATGGCGTGATTCAAAAGTTAGCAGTGAAGGTGCTGGAAAAGTAAAACATCTTGATATTTTTGATATTAAGGCACCTAGTTATATTAGCTATGCTTTCTTTGCACCTAAAGTAAGTTCTGATAGTGCAACTACTCAGGGATATGGCGGTGGGGCAATCGGTTCTGGCTGGGCTAGCCAGACAAATGGTACCATCGGTGATTTAGATAATGCTTATGAAGCAGATGTTGCCAAGAATAATTATACTGAATTAAATAAGTTTAAGAAAGCTAATTCAGGTACTCTTTTAATTGCCTCAGTTGGTGGCTGGTCTTATACAGCTAGATTTAGTCAGTTTGCAAAAGATGCTAATTATGACGTAAATTCTACTGCTGCCAAAGCATTCTTAGACTCATCTGAAAAATTATTAAGAGGTACATTAAGCCTTTCAGGTGGCGCAACTTATCCAAAATTTGATGGTATAAATATTGATTGGGAATACCCTGGATATGGACATGATGGCAGTATTCCTGCTTCAAGAGCAAAAGAGCCGGAATTTTTTAAGGCGCTTGTTTTAGAATTACGTAAACGGGTTGATCTAGTTAAGTCTGATACCGGAACAACTAAAGTCCTGACTGTTGCCCTACCTATCGCGCCAGCAAAAATGACAGGTAAAAATTCAATCAATTGGTCGGATCTTAAAGATACCTTTGACTGGATTGATTTGATGGCCTTTGATGCACATGGACAATTTGACGCGGCAGATTCTACTTTGATGAAAGCAATGGATCAAGCACCAGCTGGAGAATTGGTTGCAGCAATTAATTTCCTACTTGATTCTGGGGTGGATTCTCGCCGAATTGTTCTTGGTTCGCCAAACTATACCCGCCAAATGCTTGTTGTAGATAAACCTTCTACTTCAAACAGTTATGGCTATCTTGGTAATATGAATCCTACACTAATTGGACTTGATGTTTATAAGCCAATGTTATTTACTGATGCTCCAAATGCTGAAGATTATTATCCAGCAGGTGGGATGGTTGATAATACTGGAGTTTATAGCTATAATTGTATTCAATATCAGCTTGGTAAATTATCTTCTGATTACTGTCCTGCTCCTGATTCCGTTGCAACTAAAGCAGATAATAGAGGGCTTTTTGGTCAGCCACTTCCGTCTGATTTGCAAGTAACAGAGATTGCGGGAACTAGTGCCGATTTGGGAGTTGGTCATGCGTGGGCATTTGATCAGAGTTATAATGTCGTTAAGTCTCCTGCAGCTGTAGCAAATGCTATTGTTGATATAACTGCTAAGTACAGGGGATATTCAGTATTTAGCTATGATACTCCAAGTACTCTTGGGCAGAAAATTGATAAAATTGTAACGCCATATAAACTTGGTGGTATATGGTTTTGGGATATTCATAATGATACTTATAAGACTGCGGATAAAGATAGTTCACTATATATCGCAGCAACTAGTAAACTAGGCACTAATACTCAAAATACTGGTTCTGGTGGCGGAACTGGAAATACTTGCACAACTGAAGAGTGGAGTGCTAGTAATGTATATACTCAAGGTACACAAGTAGCATACAGTGGTGTTATTTATGAAGCTAAATGGTGGACACAGGGTGATAATCCAGCAAATAGCGGACAATGGGGGGTATGGAAGCAGGTTTCTGAATGTGCTATTACGCCAACGCCAACGCCAACGCCAACGCCAACGCCTACGCCTACGCCAACGCCAACGCCTACGCCTACGCCTACGCCAACGCCAACGCCTACGCCAACGCCTACGCCTAGTTACCCAAGCTATACTACAGGTGGAAATTACTCTGCTGGTAGCAAGGTAACTGGTTCTGATGGTAAAGTATATGAGTGTAAACCATGGCCTTATAGTGGCTGGTGTAATGGTAGTGCTTCGGCATATGCCCCAGGAACTGGCTGGGCATGGTCTATGGCATGGACTTTAGTTCAGTAAATCTAATTCTTTGTAAAGCAACCATTTGTATGGTTGCTTTTTTTATGTTATAATTCTGCAAATTCTAGCGGGGGTGCAACGATTTAGTTGCTGAGAGAGGATAGTTCCTTAACCCTTTGAACCTGATTCTGGCTAATACCAGCGTAGGGAGGCTAATTCACAATATTATCCTTTTTACGCTTATTTTGTAAGAAAAGTGCAAAATGAGTGCTCATAATACAATTCAAATTCATCTATTGACTAATTGTCAGGTCTTCCCTGATGATAAATATCTTAAATTTATCGAAGTTTGTGCCAAAAGTGGCATAACCCATCTTCAATTACGTCAAAAAAACTGGGCTTATTCTGATTTACTATCTTTTGGGCGGGAATTAAAAGCTATTCTCTCAAACTATGATGCTTCTCTAATAGCCAACGATGATCTCAAACTGATGCTGGAACTTGATGCAGATGGTATTCATCTTGGGCAGACCGATGGTAATCCTGAAATAGTTAGGGAATTAATCGGGCAAAATAAAATTATCGGTTTATCGATTGAATCGATGAGTGAGCTTTTGACCGCTAATCAACTTAATTATCTTAATTATGTGGCAGCAAGTAGTGTCTTTCCTACTAATACCAAAAAAAATCTCAGAACTATCTGGGGTATTGACGGATTAAAACAGTTTTGTCAAGAATCGCAACATCCCGTTATCGCAATTGGTGGAATTAATCTTACTAATGTTAGTCAGGTCTATGCTACTGGTGTTGCTGGTATTGCACTAATCAGTGCCATTCACGAAGCCGAAAGTCCAGAATTATATATTCAAAATCTTATAAATCAAGCTAGATAAATTAAATAGTTATAAAAGTAATTTTAGAGGAGAATCTGGATGATAGATTATGCAGACATTTATACATTACATCAAAAGTTAGTCAACACCAAACCAGTTGTTTTAAATCTGACCAACTCAGTTACACAAGATTTTATGGCAAATGTTTTATTGGCTTTAGGTGCTGCGCCAATTATGTCCTCTTCAATTGATGAGGTTGCTGAACTAGTGTCAATTTCCGGTGCCATAAATATAAATATTGGGACGCTTGATAATCAATTTATAAATATTACTAAATATGCAGCTAAAGAAGCCAATGCAAAGAATAAGCCTGTCATTCTTGATCCGGTTGGTGCTGGTGCCAGCCAAATTCGCACTGATAGTGCTATTGAGCTTAGTCAGTATGCGAATATTATCCACGGCAACTCTAGTGAAATAATGGCATTAGTGCGGAATGATGTAGTTACTCATGGTGTCGAATCTAGTCGTCAGTCGCAAGATGCTATTGAAAGCGCTAAATCTCTTGCAAATAAGCATAAATCTATTCTCGCGATAAGTGGTGAAACTGATTATATCATTGGAATTGATCGAGTCAGTGAGAGTAGTTTTGGTACTGAATTAATGACTAAAGTTACCGGAATGGGCTGTGCTCTTGGTGCGGTAATTGCTGCATTTGCTGCGGTTGAACGAGATTATTTTCTCGCGACAAATATAGCCGTAGCATTTTATACTTTAGTTGCAGAGGACGCACGGTGCAGAGCTGATAAGCCAGCAAAATTTAGAACTGAGTTTATTGATAGTCTTTTCGCGCCCGATTGGGATTTTATAAATGATAGATTAGAAAGGTTAAATAATCATGTTAGCTAAAGCATTAACTATTGCCGGATTCGATGCTTCCGGCGGTGCGGGGATACAGGCTGATTTAAAGACTTTTTCAGCATTGGGCTGTTATGGCATGAGTGTATTAACTGCATTACCAATACAGAATACTTGTGGAGTTAGTAACTGTTATTCAATTCCGTTAACAGCAATTGAAGAGCAGCTAGATAGCATATTTTCTGATATTACTCCGGATGTGATAAAGATTGGAATGTTATTTAATAGTGAAATAGTCAATCTAGTAGCTCAGTATCTAAAACAAAATGTGAAAGGAATACCTGTAGTTGTAGATCCGGTAATGGTTGCCAAAAGTGGTGATATGCTACTACTTTCAGAAGCAGTTAACACTTTGAAAGAAAAAATCTTGCCATTAGCAACGGTTGTTACGCCAAATATTGATGAAGCGGAAGTCTTAGTTGGTCATAAAATTAATACCCAAGCAGCAATGCTGGATGCGGCAAGAGAAATCCTCGAAACTGGGGTCGAGGCGGTTTTTCTTAAAGGTGGGCACATGGAGGGAGATATGTGTCAGGATTTATTATTCACCGAAGATAAATACCAGTGGTTTATATCTAAAAGGATTAAGAGTAAAAATACACATGGTACTGGTTGTACTTTATCGGCGGCAATTGCTAGTGGGCTGGCACAGGGAGATTCATTAATAACTAGCTGTAGTAATGCCAAGGAATATATTACTCAGGCAATTTTGAGCTTTCAGTATGAGGAGATTGGTAAAGGACATGGACCAGTAAACCATTTTCATGCGATCTGGAAGCAGAATCTAGCAGAGAAGGTGGCAATATAATGAAATTTTCACAATTAGCCTGGCAACAAAATGAGCATAATTATGCAAAGATCCTCAATCATCCGTTTAATCAGGAGTTATCGCAAGGAACTTTAGAAAAAGATAAATTCATGTATTATATTGAACAGGACTCAATCTATCTCAAAGAGTATGCAAAATCACTGGCAACAATAGCATCCAGACTTGAACTGACTGAGCACATACTTGAATTTATCGATTTTGCCAAAGGTGCTTTCATTGCCGAACAGGAAGTGGTACATAGTTCTTTTCGGAAGCAATTTAGCGGGGAGACGGCAATTGATAAATCGATCTCCAATGCTTGTATTGGTTATACCAGCTATCTGAATGCTACAGCTAAAGGTGAATCGGTTGAAGTAGGTGTTGCAGCAGTTTTACCTTGTTTTTGGGTTTATCATCAAGTAGGTTGCCATATTCATAAACATTCTACACAGAATAATCCCTACCAGCTTTGGATAGATAACTATGCGAGTAGTGAATTTGAAGCTGGGGTTAGGAGGGCAATAACAATTGCTGATGAATTATATGCTGCTGCTAGTGATAGCGCTAAACTGAAGATGTTAGAGGCTTTTACTAATAGTGTCATCTGGGAGTATCACTTTTGGAATGATTCGTATAAACGCAATTATTTTGGACAACTTTATTGAATATAATGAGCCTGAATCTTTACGATATAATAAAGCATAGGGCTTAAAAAAATTGCTTGCTCTAAAAGTACTTATTAACAACTTGACTTACTGCATTTTATAAGCAACTTGTAGGGGAAGCTTCACTGGTTGATTCTTGGTCTAGTTAAATAAAAAAACTGCCCAGAGGTGGACAGTTTTTTTAGGTGTCTAGGTTTATTGGTTTGGAGGAACATATTGTATTGTTGCTGTACCAGCATTATTTGGCTGATTAATATTTGCTAGTGAAAGTTGTAAATTATCGCCATTAGCAAACTGAATATTATCATTTATGCGAGTCTCTGATAAATTCATATCATTTAATGTAGCAGTACTTCCCCCAGGCGCATCAGTACAATCAGATAATCCGGGAATGCATGCTAAAGCGATACCACAACCGTGACCTTGGATACCACGTTGAGTAGAACAGGTTGCCTGCATTAAAAGTGCATGATAGTTATCATAATAAATTACAGGTACTGAATTGTCAAATGCGGCTGGCGCATTGTAAGGTGTAGTTATCATATTTATCGGACTATTTGCATCATATGTTCCTGTTGGATCACTAGTCACATCCTGATAGACTAGACCAACCCCTCCACGTTGCATATTGTATATTTCAGAAGCGGGATTTCCATCAGAATTTTGTCCCAAAAATCCTAGCTCATTAAAACCTGTTATGCCACTATTAAAATTGGGTAAGGAAACTTGCATCGTGCCAAGAGAATAAGTTGATAAAGGGGCAAAAATATATGCCCAGCTATATTGAGATGCTGCTATCTTATTTGCATAACTACCATTATTAGCAGCTTGGGTTAAAGAGCTACTAAGGTTATTAACGTTCCAATCATTGCTATTTGTACCACAAATAATATATCCAGCTTTAGTAACGGTTAAATCACCATAAACACCATTACCATTGGTGTTACACGGTAGTGATGGAGTAAAATTAGTGTTTACTACTGGCTGTACATTTTGCCCTTGTGGCTGAACGGTGCTTCCATTGCAACTAATAGTTAAATTAGTACCATTCCAACTACCCAAACTAGATGCTTGGCTTAGAGAAGATAAGTACGTATTATTTAAATTACATGACTGTGATAAACCACTACCCAACACCCCGATGAAATTGTTCCAAAAATTAGTTTTATACAAATTGTCCAGATACATCAAAAATGCAAATCTTTGTTGATAGGCATAAGCTAAATCTGCGCTTGCTGTTGTATAATTATTTAAATCACCATAATAGATTGAAGCTGGTGGAGAAATTTTAGTTTTTAGATTCATTGATAAATATAATCTCAATTGATCAATCCGATAGGCAGTATTAAGATTTTGCAGAAGGTTTAGAATTGTTGAGTCTACAGTGTTATTCCATGCCAACTGATTTTGGAATATATTAACACTACCATTAGTCTGTGAGACATACGAATTATATGCTGCTTGTAAACTAGCAATTAACTGGGTATTTGATGCAGTGCCATAGCTTTCTGGATTATTGTGAATAGCTGGATTATTAACCGAATATGAAGTTGCATTATCTCCCGCTAATGTAATTTCAAGGCTATCCAGATTATTAATACCTTGAACACGACTTACCATAGTACTAGTGTCTTTCATTAACACCGCTATTGCTGACTCAGGAATTGTTCCAGATTCGGCATTATTTAATAGCGCATTAAGCTGATTTGCTTGCTCTTGCGGTAATGCCAGTGAAATATATGAATTTAGTTGATTCAACATTGTCTGTAATTGATTTTGTGCTTGAGAAATTGCTAACTGAGTATCAATCTGTTGATCTTGGTAAATTGAGTTTTGAATATTAAGTAGTAGCGTTCCTTGCTCATTAAGTTGGGTATCTATATTTTGTAAATTTGATTGAATTTGAGTAAACATTTGAGCATTTTGCGCTTCTAGTTGCTGTAACTGGCTTGGTGATGATTTAGCTGGAAAAAGATTACCAGTAATCATTCCCAATAATTGAGTACCAATTTTAGCTACACCTGAACTTGGATCAATTATAGTGTCAATAATATCGCCGCCAAGCATATTGATTGTACTTGGTAAATTTATATCCCCAATTACAGATTTTGCTGATAATGTAGGTTGATTCATATTATTTGCTATTGACTGTAAATTTTGTGTATTTCCATTACTAGCACCAGAATTACAGCCAGCTAGCATAAAAGAAATCAATCCTGCTAACATAAATGTATTAATTAATTTATTTTTCACGATCTACTCCAGCCATTGAGGACATTAATTGGGTTATATTTATTTTTGGATGAACGTATAATATCACTCTAAATTAATGATTGGTTTCCCATTTTTGGAAAGTTTATTCCCATTTTTGCAGAGTAGTGTTTAAGCTAGATTTTTTAATGATTGCATTAGTTTCAGTTGATCACAATTGGCTGTATATATTTCTATCTGCTGAAAGATTTTTACTCTCGGTTTAAAACATAAAACAGTGTAATCTTTTATAATTGCTACGTTATAATAACTCTTAAAATTGTTTTATAGGGTAGGTGATGAAAAAAATTGTTCAGTTGTTACTTGTCTTTGGGGTAATGTTGATTATATCCGCTTGTTCTAAATCTGATAAATTAGGAAAATCTACGGTATTACCTAAAGATACGATTTTTATTGATATCGGTGGTGAGCCGCCAACTCTCGATCCTGCTTTAGCTGGGGATGATGTCTCATTTCGGGTGCTGAATGATCTTTTTGAGGGGCTAGTAACTACTGATCAAGCAAATAAAACAATACCAGCACTTGCTGAAAGCTGGATGATAAGTCCAGATGGGAAAACATATGCCTTTACTTTACGTCACGGATTAAAGTTTTCAGATGGTAGTCCTATTCTTGCCGATGATGTTATAAAGTCATGGCTACGGTTCGTTGACCCTAAGACTGGTGCCCCACAATCCAATCTTGCTGATAATATCGTTAATGGTATTGCAGTGATTAAAGGCAAGCTACCCATTAGTCAAATAGGGGTTAAAGCAACTGATCCCTATCATATAGTTATTGAATTAGTTTATCCGGATACTTTTTTCGTCGATAAATTGACTTCTCCCGGCTTTTCCGTCGTTCCGGTTAAGACAATCAATAAATATGGCAGTAATTGGACTGAGCCTGAAAATATTGTAACTTCAGGAGCATATCAGCTTAGTTCTCATGTTGTTAATGGTTATCTAGAAGCTAGGAAAAATCAATATTACTATGCTGAAAGTATGGTTCACATCCCCAAAATAAAATACCTCGCGATTAGTGATCCAAATGCAGCTTATAATCAATATCTGACGGGAAATCTTGATATAACTAAGACAATTCCGATAGAGCAGTATAAACAAATAAAGGTGAATTATCCTCATGAACTTTATGCAGTTGAACAAAACGCGCTTTATCATTATGATCTGAATCAGCTTGATCCAGTATTAAAATCGAATTTAAAATTAAGGCAAGCTCTAGTAATGAGTGTTGATCGCGATAGCTTAGTAAAGTATGTCTTGGGACAAGGGCAAAAACCGATGTATAGTTTTATCCCAGATACTGTTGCCGATGGTGCATATAAAGGGACGCATTATTATTGGGAAAGCTGGAGCTATGCCAAACGTTTAGATTATGCGCGTAAACTTTATGCTGAAGCTGGTTTTAGCGCGGCAAAACCATTAACTTTGACAATTTCATATAATACTCTCGATAGTCATAAAAAAATTGCGCTGGCAATTGCTTCGATGTGGCAATCAGGTTTAGGAATTAATGTTCAGCTAAAAAATCAGGAGTGGAAAACTTTTATTAAATTACGCCAACAGGGGAATTACCAAGTTGCTCGTGATGGTTGGATTGCCGATAATAATGTGGCTTCATTTACCGAATTTATGTTTCTTTGTGATTCTGCACAAAATAATTCTCATTATTGCAATCATAATTACGATAAACTAATTCAGGATGCCAAAATGGCAACTGATCCAGAGCAAAAGCAGCAGTTTAATCAACAGGCAATAAAGGTTGTATTAGATGATTATCCGATAGTTCCACTCTATCAGTATGTTTATTTACGTTTGGTTAGTCCACGAGTAGAAGGTTATTATCCGAATGATAACCATAATGATAGTGTAATGACCAAGTGGATGCGCTTAGCTTATTGAGTATGGTTAGAGATTCATAATCTTTTCATAGATCTGACTTAGTGTTTTTTGACAAATTCGCTAAGCTTTACCAAATCATCATAATTGGCGTGTTTATTGAGGTTCTTTAATGCAATTAAAGAGATAATTGTTATAAGCAAAAAATAACTAATTAAGCTAATAAAAAAAACATGATGGTTTTTAATTTGATCATGAAAAAAATAAAATACTAAATGACCTATTGCGATGTTGAATAAGGGGATTAAACCACCAAAAAGTACAAAACCATTCTGGTGGCTGAATGTTACACCATAAAGTCTAAGTGCAGGAGGGAAGAGTCCACTGATTACTCTCGGTACCGTAAGGGTAAATATATTGCTTAAGGTTGCGATTACGAATACACTTAAATAGATAAGTTGATTATTTATAAATGACCAAGCTAGTAATAAAATTGCTGGGAGGACTAGGAAAATACTGAACTTTATAATGGTTGGTGAATTGATGAATGTAATTAAAGGATTAATAATCATCACTAAGATAGTACTTAGAATCGTGGTTATAAAAATAATATGACTAATTTTTTGGTAACTATAGCCCATAAAATACCACATACTGAATGGTACTAAAACCAAATACAGAAAAATAAATCCCCCTTTTATCCCGGATAAGGTCATCGCACTGAGGGTTTGTGCTGGCATAAAGCCTAATAATTTATAGCTTGGCATGATTGAACGATTTTGGTAGTTGTCGCTAATCGGTTCACCATAGATAACCCTTATGATAAAGACAATAGTAATTAATGCACAACCAATAAAGAATGGGATTCTCCAACCGTAAGCTTCAAGTTGAGCTTGATTAAAGTAGTATGATACACCGCGATAGGCGAAGACTCCTAATAACTGCCCAATTTCGTTACCAGTTATAAAACCTAAAATTGCAAAAGAATGGTTTCTGGTCATTTTGATACTTAAATGATCGTATTCTCCTTGAAGTTCAGCACCACTAGCGATACCTTGTAATACCCGGGCAATCATTAATAAAATCGGGCTAAAGACTCCTATTTCTGAATAGGAAGGTAAGAGTCCAATTACCAGCGAGGATACAAATAAGGCAGTAATTAGGGTTATATTTATCCGTTTAGATGAATAGCAGGTGGCACATTGGCTATATATCTTCATACCAATTGGTTTAACTATATAGCCAAGTATAAAAATCATAAAAAGAATAAATACATTCCAGCTTCCCATATCGGAATATCTGAAAATCACGCGTGCAAAATAAACCCCCATTAGCCCAAAGATAATAAAATCATAAAACTCAACTAGTCCACTTAGTGAAGACATAAAAATAGCTTTACGTTCTTTTGACGTTAAATCGAGAAGATAGAGGAGTTTTATATTCCGTATTATCATTATTGAATCTGTTGCAATGTTTTAGAAATTATCTCATAAACATCTCGGGAAAGATTCTCTTTTGCCATTATTTTTTGTAGCTGTGGTTTTACCAGTGTTTGATATTTGCTTTCATAATTGGCAATACTACTAAAGCCATTTGCAATTCTTCCCGCTACTCCCGGATTAAAACTATCAATCCGGATAATCTCTTCAGCGATAAAGTTATAGCCTGCATCGGTATTAAAGTAGATTGGGTTTGCTGTAAATGCTCGTACTAGTGAATAAAGCTTATTTGGATTTTCTTTATCGAAGCTTGGATGATTTAATAGATTAGCCACATTATCAATCGTATCTGGTAACTGACTTTGGCTTTGTAGACTAAACCATTTATCCATTACTAGCGGGTAATTAGCGTACTCTTGTGCAAAATTATCAAGTAATTGATGGCGAACTGGAGAATCATTATCGTTGATTGCCGATAAAGCACCAATTTTATCAGTCATGTTATCTGCATTTTTATACTGTGCGGCAACTAATTCAACATATTTGTCGGCATTACTACCTTGCATTAGATAGCCAAGTAGAGTGTTTTTTAATGCTCGTTTACCAGCATCATTAAAATCATAGCTAACAGTCTGATTATCTTTATAAACCGCTAGTAATTGTGCTTCAAGCTCATTAGCAATTATCGATTTTAAGCGTTTAATCGATTCTACCAGTTTCTTAACATCAGTATTCGGATAGCTAATACTTAATTCAGCAAATGCGGGTAAGTTAATCGATAATGCTTTTAACGCCGGATCAATTGTTGCATCATTTAGAAGCTCACTTATTATTTTCGTGATATTCTGATTTATCTCAAGCTTCTCTGGAGCTTCTGAATGGTAAATCCGATTTATCTCAGCCTTATAAATGCTTTGTAAAGCTTCCCAACGGTTAAAACTATCATTATCATGCCGCGCCAAGGTATAAAGCTGATTCTCGTTATACGCATAGTTTATTATTACTGGAGCTGAAAAGCCACGGAGGATTGATGGCGTTGGTTTTTCGCTAATTCCGCTAAAAATAAAAGTGTTTTCAGCTTCATTTAAAAGTAGGATTACTTCATTATCGCGAATGATTGAGTTGTAGCTTTTTATATCCGGAATAATATTCTTGCCATTCTCTAAGATTAGACCGATACTAACCGGGATTAGCATTGCTTTGGCAGTAGGGTTATTTGGGATACTCTGCTTAAATGTGATCGAATATTCTTTTGTTTCCTCGTTATAGTGATCGGAAATGCTTAAATGTGGGGTACCGGATTGCGAATACCATAGCATGAACTGGCTTAAATCAATCTTATTGGCATCTGCCATAGCCTTACAAAAATCTTCGCAAGTGACAGCGTAACCATCATGGCGCTCAAAATAAAGCGCTAGACCATGATTAAATCCTTCCTTGCCAAGGATGGTTTGGTACATCCGTACTACTTCAGCACCTTTTTCATAAACAGTCATGGTATAGAAGTTATTGATTTCCATGTATGACTCTGGGCGAACCGGGTGAGAAAGAGGTGAGGCATCTTCGGTAAACTGCATTTGACGCAGATTTTTTACATCTTGAATCCGCTTAACTGTCCGCGAATGCAGATCGGCGGTAAATTCCTGATCGCGAAATACCGTCAGTCCTTCTTTTAGTGAGAGTTGAAACCAGTCGCGGCAGGTAACCCGATTGCCTGTCCAGTTATGAAAATATTCATGTCCAACAACTGCTTCGACATTGATAAAGTCAGTATCAGTTGCGGTTTTGGTTTCAGCAAGGACATATTTGGTATTAAAGATGTTTAATCCTTTATTTTCCATCGCACCCATATTGAAATCACCACTGGCAACGATCATGTAAACATCAAGGTCATACTCTAGACTAAAGCGTTTTTCATCCCATTCCATTGCTCGTTTTAATGATTCTAGACAATGTTGACACTGATTTATTGATTCAGCTTCACTATAAACTTCAAGTTTTACCTTGCGTCCTGATTTAGTAGTGAAAGTATCATCGATAAATGCAAATTTACCCGCTACTAGTGCAAAAAGATAGCTTGGTTTTTTGTATGGGTCTTCCCAGATTACTTTGATCTGATTATTGGCTAATATTTTCTCACTGATTTTATTCCCATTAGAAAGAAGCACAGGATATAGATCTTTATCGCCGATTATTGTAGTTGTGAATTTCGCCATCACATCCGGGCGATCAAGATAATAAGTTATCTTTCTAAAACCTTCTGGCTCGCACTGGGTAAATAGATTGCCATTAGATGCATAAAGCCCCATACAGCTTTTATTGTTAAAAGCATCGACATGCGTTACTATTTCAAGAGTAAAACTTGCTGGGAGGTTATTTAGAGATAATTTATCATCAGCCAACTTATAATCAGTTAGCTCGTTACCATCAACTATTACTGATTTAAGTTTGGCACTACCAGCTAGTTCAAGTGAGTTACTAGTACCATTTTGCTGATATTTGGTTTTTGAGGTGACGATTACAAAGGTGTCTTTGATCTCAAATTTTAGATCTATAGTATCTACCAGATAACTGGTTGCTTGATAATCTTTCAGATATTTTGTTGCGATAGTTGTCATTGCTGTTTTACCTACATATTAATGATTATTAGTGATATTTATTTGCTAAATCAGTCAGGTTCTTGCCAGTTACACGATAAACTGTCCATTCGTCCATCGCCTCTGCGCCAAGATTAAGATAAAAGTCGATAGCCTTTTTGTTCCAGTCTAGACACCACCATTCAAGTCTGCCGCAATCGCGTTTAACTGCTAGCTCTGCCAGAAATGAAATAATTCGATTGGCAACTCCATTACCTCTTGCTTCGGGAATTACATATAAATCCTCAAGATAGATGCCGGGTTTACCAAGGAAAGTTGAAAAATTATGAAAAAATAAGGCAAAACCAACCGGTTTATCTCTGAGATAGGCAAAGATTACCTCAGCATACTGTTTATTACCAAAAAGCTTTTCGCGGATCGTTTCTTCAGTCGCGATCACCTGATCAAGTAGCTTTTCGTAGTCTGCCAATTCCCGAATAAATCTCAGGATTAATCCACAGTCTTCACTAGTTGCAAATTTTATACTTATTTCTGATTGTCCGATATTCATGTCTTTAACCCAAGCTTAAAACATTAGATTATATAATAAAACGTAGTTAGGGAATTAATGAAATTGATATCTGAATTTTTAAGCTATTCTTCGAATATACATATGCATAGACAGAGTTAGTTGTTGAAGAGTTGATGGGAAATGATGAAATCTAGTTTAACCGTGTTATTGATCGGAGGAGGGGGCTTTATCTTGCAATAACTCGTATGGCTGGCAATTAAATGCACTAGCTAATCTTTCTAGCATTTCAGCACTTATCCAGCGTTTCTCTGTTTCAAGCCAAGCTATAGTTAACCTGCTTGCATTAATTATTTCTGCTAGTTGCTCTTGACTAATACCCATGTCAAGTCTTCGCTGTTTTATATTTTGTGCAAGGATAGTAGGAATTTTTTTGTTCATTCACGAATTGTATTGGAAATGTATTCCATTATCCATATACTATTGGTATATGTATACTATTGGTATATGATAAAATATAATTTTGGTGAGCTTATCTCTTTTATTAATAATTTTTAATAGGACTATTGTGATTAATTATATCAAGATAATAGGTGAATCAATATACATCTATGATGAAAAGAGACAGCTCCTATTTACCAAAAATGGCGAGCTAATTAGTTATAATTTGGAGTCAATAACCATACTTACTGCTGGTATCATTTATATATATGGTATTTCAGGAGACTTACTATCGGTAGCAGATTAATACATTGGATTATGTAGTAAAAATCTTTATTGTAAAACAAAAAAGTATATGCTATAATCACAAAATACCCTCATGGGGTTAATTGGATTCACCTTCTTTACTTTAATGTAACGTGGGTTTTTATTACCTCAATAATAAAAACACTTGAGAACTTATTTTTATAAGGGTGATCCTGTGGGAATGGCTACAAATAACAAGTTTGTAGCTTTTCTTTATTAAGGAGATAGTATGTTATTGGAACAACGTATTGCAAGATATATTAAAGAGGAGGCTGAAAAATTAATTAAACGCTATAATTTATATCATAATGTTGTACATGTAGAATATGTAAGAAATAAAAAACGGTTAGGTGATAACTGCCCTAATAAAGATATAAAATTTCCAGATTATTGGCAAGATAATAGAAAATTTAATCCTTTTTACGTCAGGAAAAAATATAAAGCTATCGCTAAGTCGATTACAAAAAAAATAATATCTAGAGAATATAAGCCGAATCAACCTTATGTGCGGCAAGTCCCGAAGTCAGATGGAACTACTCGAGATGTTACAATTTTTCAAATTCAAGACGCTGCTATTTCAAAAATGTATTTCGATAAGTTACTTACAAAAAATAAACATCGATTTAGTTCATTTTCATATGCATATAGAAATGATCGAAATGTACATTTTGCCATTCAAGATATTTTTGTGGATTTTCAGAATCATAATAGAATGTTTGTTGCTGAGTTCGATTTTTCTAAGTTTTTCCCGTCTATCTCCCATAAATTTTTAAAACTTCAATTTGACGAAAATGGTTTTAATATCAGCGATGAGGAAAAATTTATTATCAATTCCTTTTTAGCTATAAATACCAATGATAATACAGGAATTCCACAGGGAACCTCTTTAAGTTTATTTTTAGCAAATTTATCATGTTGGTATATTGATAAGGAGTTAGAGAAGTTAGGCGTAAAGTTTGCCCGTTATGCTGATGATACATTAATTTGGTCTAGCGACTACTCAAAGATTAATGCGGCATGTACTATCATAAATAACTTTTCTAAAACTTCAGGGATTAAAATAAATGTTAAAAAATCTGCTGGTGTTTCATTAATAACCCAAACTAATTTACCCTCAGAAATAAAAAAATCAAATTATATTGATTTCTTAGGTTACTCCGTAACGATTGAAAACATTAAAATAAAAAAAGCTTCACTCCAAAAAATAAAACATCAAGTGTCTTATTTGTTATATCGCAATTTAATTCAGCCATTTAGGAAAAGTCTAATTATAAATCATAACGTGTCAACAAAAGCTGCTGTTGCTATAGCAATTATGCAAATTAGGCGGTATCTTTATGGAGGCTTAACAGATAAACATTTAAAAGATTATATATCCGGTCGAATAGCAAAAATATACTTTAAGGGCATCATGTCATTTTATCCACTAGTAAATGATGAGGAGCAATTAAAAAAATTGGACGGATGGATGATTTCTACTATTTTTAGAACATTAAAACTACATAGTAAGTTAGTTCACAACAGTGATTTTAGCTTTGTTGATATTAGGAACAATAGCGAATTATTGAAATTTTTTAGAACTCAAAAGATTAATATTTCAGATAAAGAAATAGATTTACAAATCCCGAGCTTCATGAGGGTATATCGAGCGATTAATAGAGGAATACTAGATTTTGGTATTGAAGGTATTATGAACCCTAGATCACTAAACTATGATTATTAGAGATAAGTCATTTTTGGCTATCTATCTATTTCTTTAAAGGTAATTTCATCGCGGTTTAACAGTTAATTATTATGCGTTTTCCCTTTGCTTACAAAAATAACGATTAATATCCAGCTCTATCCAGACATCTTTTGCTTTATGGTTGCTATAAATAAACTGCCCGCTAGCCAGTTTACCGATTAGCGTATAGTTTGTTACCTCAGCTACCGGGTAGCGAACCGACATCCCAGTTTTATATACTCCTCCATCATCAAGTGGGGTTGAAAATAGCATCTTGATAGTGTTATTATTCCTAATATAGAGCAGAACTCGCTTTTAATTTGTCAAGCAACTAACCCTCAGTCTGGTGAGTTGGAAACAGTTACGATTAATAATCCGAAGGCTTCTTATGGTGGTAGTATTGGTGGTAAATTTTTGGTACTTGCCCATCAGGGAATATCCAGTTTGCCAGATATGATGGTTACACAGGAGGTTACTGAAGGTAAATTAGTTAAAGTTTTATCTAAGTATGCTTTGATTGTCTAGCCCCTAGAGTTATTTTAAGGTTCGATAGCCAAGCAAACTAACCCAGTTATATTTTTGAGCTTGGTCTTTTAAATTCTGGTTATTTTTACGAATATTAAATTTTATTTGTACTACTTTACGCTCAACAATAATTTCTTTCCATTTTACATAAATGTTAGTTTTTATATTTATCTCTTTAATGCTTTGATCCAAAACTTTTTGCTTAAAATTATTATAGCGACCGTAATTACCAATTAAACGCATTTCCTCTTTTAACATCTCAAGATCAAAAGTGACCTCACCAAAATATTTTCCTAATACCATATATAATGAAGAAGCATTACTAGAATTAAGCTTGATCACATGATGCCAATTGCCATTGGGGTGCTTGGCACGAATATCCAGTAAAACCTGAATTATTATACTCTCATATTTTAAATATAAGTCTGAATTCTCAAGCTTAAAATAACTAAGGATTGGAACTAGTTCAAATTCTTCCGTAAGAATATTGCGAATTATCAAATGTCGACTAAGTAAGCCTGAACCAATTTCTTCTAGAATTGTGGATAAGGGTACTGTTTTATTTTCAAATAGTTTTTGCAAGATTGGAGCAGAGATTTTTAGTTCTTTTTTAGCGCCTATTTTTACCAATTCAAAATCATCTAGAGAAGTTTGATCTAGAATAAAACCAACTAGTTTTAATTCATTATCGGTAAAATAGGCTCGATGTTCAATAAGATAGTGTTGGAAAACTTGTAAGATGGCGCGATTGGAGTAATTAAGATTTTTCTCATTGATTAACTTTATCATTGGATCGATCATTGTTGTACGTTATTCCCTTTTAATACGAATAAGTGTATTAATTATACGATAACTTATACTACATCTTGTAAGAAAATTATAGTTTTTAGGTTTTTTGCTACATTTAGTTTTTAAAAAATAAAGAGCATTTAAGCGAAGTATTACATTTTTAAACTTATTATAATGGGTATGAAAATCATGTCTATATTATTTGAAATATTAAAATTAGTTCATTTAAAACTCCAAAATACAATTTACTCGAGCTAGAAATTTTCAGGTGAATAAAGCAGAAATAAATAACTAAATTGCTTTAATTTTACCTGCTTTAGGATCTGATTGCTGCCGTGGGATGATTTAGATTTTGTTTGATCTGGAGTGTAGCTATTTATCCTCATTTGTGATATTGTGAATGAAGTTGACACCAGCGATAAGCTCTCTGAAATAATAATGGAGGCTGGATATATATTGGTCGACTTAGTCAATACCAAATTTAATTGAATTTAAGATATAAAAAACCCATATCCTGAACTTTATTAATAGGGCTAGACAATAAAGGCACATTTTAACTTACATCTAAAAGAATGAGTTAGGCTCAATTATCGAAATGATAATCTCTATGCTACAATACTAAAATTGGTTAGATATAATCCGCTTTGATTCTCTAGCCCCATTATCGGCTACCATAAATCTTTTGACAGTCGTTATTAGATGATGAAATAATCCACACTGAATTTGAAATCTAATAATAAAAATAGTTAACCAAAACCTAAAGAGAGTATTTATTATGAAATTAAAATCTGAAAAACTAATGAAAACCTTAGTGGTTTCCCTCGCATTAAGTCTTGGTGCCGGAACTTTAAGTAGTTGCAACTCAGGATTGCAAACAAATTCAGGAGCAGCGGTACAAGATAGCAGTAATAATGGTATGTTAGTTACTCTGAAAGATAATTTCGAAACTGGAGCCCCGCTTAGCAAAAATCAAAGTTACGTGCTAGTAAGTAGTGATTCGCAAAATAATATCTTAGCAGCGCAGGTAATTAATTGTAGTAATTTTGATTATTGTAAGGTTTCCTTAACCGGTACTGATAAAGCTAGTTCTAACCGTATTTATTTACGGATCTTAAATAACAGTGGCGGTTTGATTGCCGCTAGTTCAATAAATCTGGATAATTACTCAGCAAAAAGTAACCACCCAAATAGCTCACCGGTAGTTTTTTCCGAAGTGAGTACCGGAAACTATATCTTAGATAAAATGTCACAAGTAGGTTTTGCTCTGCTTCCCGGTTATAATGGTGATATAGACGCTGATTTGGCAAATAAGATCGGCTTGGATGACAGTGATTATGAAGATCTGGTTACACCTATTGCGGCATACATGGCAGCTAATTCACTAGGGTTGAATGTTAGCGAAACCGATGGGATTTTAAGACTTTGGCATAATATCTATGGCTATTCAATTGAAGACTCTGAAGATGCCGAAGATTATGTAGCACCAGCTCCAAAAACAATAGCTAATAATTTAGTTAGCTCATTATCAGCAAGCGCTGAGAATAGTTCTACAGAATTACAAACCAATAGCCAATTGGGAATTAATTACTCGGACAGCAAGACCCTACTAGATAAAATTTCAGTGGCCAACGCCCCAACCGTATTATCTGGGGGCAGTAGCTCCAAGGCAGCTAGCCTTAAGGCTGGAGGAGCCGCTGGGGGTAAACTAACTATCCCTACGGAAACAGCTAAAGGCGCCCAACAAGCACTTACTTCAATATTAAAAAGTGTAAAAGGAGAACAAGCCGCTGCAACCAAAGAACAGCAGGAAACGATCAAGATTGCCAAAGGTGTTTTAGCCCTTGCTTTTGGCGCGATAAACACTGCAGCGCCAGGTGTTGGAACCGTATTGTCGCTGACTAGTGATACTCTTTTTGACTTTTTCTACCCAGAGAGTAAAAGTAATCCTAATTCAGTGCTGGTTACTGGATTAAATCAGATTGATCAGTCAGTAAATCGCTTAATTGATTCTAATTTCCAACAATCGCAAACCGAAAATATGAATAGTCTGTATGGTGCCCGGATTGTTAGTGAAGATCTAAGCGGTAGCTTATCGGTAAGCACTAATAACTATACCAATATACTTCAAAGTGGTAGCGAGCTTGCGGCAAAAGCTAAAGTAAATATAAATGAGTCTGATCCTGAGTTTGTCTATGCCTCATTAGCCGATGATTATATAACCTATTCAGATAATAAACAAAATGCAATCGATGAAGTCAAAGGGATATTTAATAATTTGCAGGAAGCAAATAGTATAGTCAAACAGGCGGATCAAATTAGTAATCGAAAACGCATTGAAGATTATATGAATAAATTAAATAAAGTTAGAAGTGATAACCTGCAAATATTAACCAATAACATCTATAACTATAAAACTGCTGACTACGGAAATTTTGATTATATTCAAATTGACGAGGGGTACTATGCCAATATTATTTCTTTAGAAACAACAACCCTTACAACTCTTGAAAAAGCACGCAATTTACAGTTAGGTGCCGTATATTTGAAACTAAAATCAAAGTATAAGAATAGTTTTGGTAGTATTTATATTGCAGAGGAAGGAGTTGGTTCAAATTATGAAGAGGCGGTGAAAGCAATCAATAAAAACTATAAAGCCAGGATGACAAATGTGGTTACTGCATTTAATAGCGAATTAAAAAAAACCAGTTCATTATCTGAGGCACTGCAATATTATGAACCAGGATTACTTGATATAATTCCGGGACAAACAGAACCAGTTTGTTCAATCACCTATTGGGATGGAGTTAATTTAGAGACCAGCTGTAAAGGTATGGGTCCACATGGTAAGGATTTAGTAGAACGAATTAATAATGTAAAAGATACCTGTGGCGAAAATAAAATTAACTTACATGGAACTAGATTGTATTGTACGACTCAATTAGTCGCAAATGTTACCATGCTAAACAAAGACAGCTGGTTAAAATATAAGGGTGCTGATGATCCGTGGGCAAGCCTTTTCGGGCTGGAGCAGTTTAAAGCTTTAACTTGGGGAAATCATGTCAACCAAAAAAGAACTTACTGGAAAGATATGGATAACAAAAATGAAGAAAACCTATCCACACGCTTGATGACTGTAGCCAGTACCCGAACTTTAGGATTAAAACCGGGCTATTTGCCGACTCTTGGCGGTTCGGAGTTTGCCGTTGTGGCAAGAGCTGAATGGTATTCATTCTTGCTCCTTCTTTCTGATATGCGCGATATCTGGATGAGCCTTGGCTGTGTAACATCTGATTGTAAACTAACTGCTTCCGATCGTACAAATGGAGGACTTCAGGGGCAAGAGATTTATTTCTCAAATGGTGATATGGTTACTATTGAATTACCCTATAGCCAGACTGGCAGACAGACTTTCTACTTTAGCGCTGCAAATACCGGTACTAAGGGCCGCCCACTACCTAGCGGAAATTGGATTAAGAATTGTGATCCTGCTTCAATTCTTTTTTATAATGGAGTGTTAACCGCACGTTGCTCAAATGGCAAATGGGACGCATATCAAAATAATCTAAAGGTAAAAACAACCTTAAATGTTGATAAGCAATGTTTCCTTGGTTCACCATTAACAACAGATCAAGCTACTGGCAATCTGGTATGTAAACAACCAAGAAGCTAATAACTAAGCGAAGTACCCGGTTTATGACTGGGTGCTTTTTATATTTATGAAATATTAATTGAGGTCATATGAAATTGAAAAAAATACTTGGATTATGTAGTTTGGCATTGCTTATTAGTGCTTGTCAGAATAAGCCAGCCTACTATGCATATACCATAAATTATATGGATGATACCATTAGTGTGTATAAACTAAATCAGAAAACTGGCGATTTAACCTCCCTAAATAAAAATAAACAACCAACAGGGAAAAGCCCATTTGATTTGGAAATGACGCCAACAAAAGATTTTTTATATGTTGCAAATACAGATGACAGTACGATTTCCATGTTTAAAGTTAACCATGATAATGGTATGCTGACAAGTCTATCACCAGCAACTATTGCCAGTAGAAAAAAACCAATATCTTTGGCTATACACCCATCCGGTAATTATTTATATGTTGCAAATTCAGGGGATGACAGTGTCTCTGCTTATAAAGTTGATCAAAGTAACGGTCAACTAGCACTGTTAGCCACCGTTTCGACTGGACGTGCTCCAATGCAAATAAAACTAGATGCAAGTGGTAGGTATTTATATAGTACCAATTCCAAAGACAATACCATTTCAATGTTTAAAATTGATCCGGCTAGTGGTAAATTATCAGCATTAAATCCGAAAACAATTAAAACTGAAGCAGCACCATTAGCTTTAGCTTTTGACCCAAGCAATCAGTTTCTATATATCACCAATACCGGCAGTAGTTCAGTAACTGGCTACGCATTTGAATCGGTAACCGGAAACTTGACTTATGATACCAACAAACGCATTATAACTAAAGCCAACCCGGTAACTATAAATTTTAATCCGCGAAACCAGCACTTTTATGTAAATAGTTTTGATAAAACTAATGGAAATCAAATTTCTGTGTTTTACGAAAAGGGCGATAAGTTAGTTTCCGCTCCAGCAATTTCGCTTAGTCATAGTCGAATGATTGTAGATGTGACTTTTGCTCCATTTGGCGATTATGTTTATTTGAATGATTACCAAAATGATAGCTTGGATATTTATAAAATTGACCCGCTTAGCGGTGATATCATTAATAAAGATAAACCTAAAATTGTTTCAGCAGGCAATGCTCCGGCAAAAACCCTCTTGGTCGAGTTGAAGTAAACTCATTTCTACTTCTTAAGTTCTGGAATTACTTCCAGAACTTTTTTTATACGAAAACTTCCCCTAATTTTCTAAATCTCTCACAAAACAAGTAACAATGCCGGAAGCAATGATAGAGTTATTTTTACCCTACTTTAGTGTTGATATTAACACATGATTCAGAGTCGCTCCAAGCAGTAGCGATTATTTATAGAAGCTATGGCAAGGACTGGGTAGCTGAAAATGATGACCCGGGATATGGTTCATATTCTGAAATTCTGATTAGAAAATAAATTAATCACTTTTTGAGTCATTCGACGAATAGGGTAGTATTTACTACCTTGTTTCTTTTTGATATTCACGAAATCTGTCGTTATTTTGCAACAAATGTTGTTTAGGCTCTAAATGCTATTGTAAAACCTTTGAAATATATCTACTTTTTTCTGTATTATTTGACAATATTTAAGTTTTCGTGATAAAGTGTAGCATTGTGGGTTAATGTGTCTATTTGTGGGGTAAATTTAATGCTTGGTGGGGTAACTCATCTTAATCTTGATCCGAAAAATCGGCTGGCGATACCAGCCAAATATCGCGATATCCTCCAGAGCCTTTCTGGCGGCAAGATAGTTATTACCCTTGAATCTGCGCAATGTCTCTTAATTTACCCTGAAAATGAATGGAATACTGTGCGTGATAAAGTACAGAATTTACCAAATTCACTTCATCCTCTAGTGAAAAGTTACCAGCGATTAGTTCTTGGTTATGCGGAGAACCTAGAAATAGATAAATCAGGGCGGGTTTTACTACCTGCTACACTAAAGCAGATGGCAAAGTTGGATAAAGAAATAGTGTTGGTTGGTATGGGCAATAAATTTGAGCTTTGGGATAAAAATAATTGGCATTTAGAGACTGAAAAAGCATTACAGTCATCAGCTGAAGATCTGGCGCAGCTACTTAACGGATTTAATTTGTAATAGGTATGCATTACTCCGTCTTACTTCAAGAGTCAATTGAGTTATTAAATATAAAGCCAGATGGTATATATATTGATGGGACTTTTGGACGTGGTGGTCATAGCCGGGTTATTCTTGAGAAACTAAACGCAGATGGAAGATTAATTGCCTTTGATAAAGATCCGGAAGCAATTACTTATGCAAAAAAAAATTTTACTGATAATCGATTTAAAATTATTCATGCTAGCTTTGCTAGTATTAAAGAGCAGCTACTCGATCTTGGAATAAATCAGATTGATGGTATTTTACTTGATTTAGGGGTTTCTTCGCCGCAGTTGGATAATGCTGAGCGTGGCTTTAGTTTTCGTTATGATGCGCCACTTGATATGCGGATGGATAATAGTAAGGGTGTTACAGCAGCTGAATGGTTGTTAACTGCTAGTGAAGAAGAAATGGCTGATGTTTTTTGGCGTTATGGCGAAGAAAGATTCTCCCGGCGAATCGCAAAAGCTATAGTTCGTGAGCGAGAAACCAAAGTATTCACGACAACTACTGAGTTAGCCAAGTTAGTTGAAGCACAGATCCCCTATAGAGAACGGGGTAAAAATCCGGCAACTAGAGTCTTTCAGGCAATAAGGATACAAGTAAATAACGAGCTGGGTGATTTAGAGCAGATTCTTACAGATGCTCCGCAGATGTTAGCTTTAAATGGACGTTTTGTAGTTATTAGTTTCCATTCATTAGAAGATCGTTTGGTAAAAACAGCCTTTAATGAGTTTGCTACTGCTGATAAATTACCCAAATGGGCAATGGTAACTGACGAAGCAGCAGAATTTGGTGTAATAGCTAAAAAGGTCAGAGCTTCAATGGCTGAGATAGATGAAAATAGCCGGAGTCGAAGCGCTGTATTACGTTGCCTTGAGCACTTAAAAGCCTTACAGAAATAAGAAATAATTATGGATAACGTATTAAAAGTATTTAATCTTGTACTGGTTGCAATCCTAATTGGAAGCGCATTTAAGCTTATAAATCAGCGCTTTCAGGCAAGAAGTTATTATATGCAATTATCTCAGTTGCAAAATAAAATGGATGGAATAAATAAGGAGTACACCCGTCTGGAGATTGAAGAAGGTACTTATTCCTCAGACTTGGCAGTTCAAGACTATGCACTACATAACCTTGGGTTGGTCGAGGCGGATAAACAACATATTTTGGAATTAAAATAAAATGATAGCAAATGATGATATCCAAAAGCTGTACTGGCGAATAAAAAATGGTGATACAGTAGAAGTCAAGCCAGAATCTTCAAATGTGTCATTAACTAAAGGCAAAGACCGCGCTAGTATAATTAACTATATCGCACTAGGATTAACCTGTGCGGTGTTGTTACGTCTTGCCTATATTAATACTATTAGTAGTAAATTCCTCTCTGATCAGTTAAATACCCGTGTTTTACGAACAGTTAAGTTAACCGCCATGCGTGGAACTATCACGGATCGAAATAATCGTCCGCTAGCGGTTAGTACACCTGTTGATTCGATCTGGGCAGATCCTTCCGAAATGGAAAATTTGAGTGCTGCACAGGTAAATGATCTGGCAAAAGCAATGAATATTCCGGTATCGGAATTAAATTCCAAATTAAATGATAAGAATAAAACATTTGTCTATTTAAAACGTGCGATGTCTCCACAACAAGCTAAAGCTGTTCTTGATTTAGATATTGAGGGTGTTTATAGTCTTCAAGAGTTCAAACGTTATTATCCAAGCGGTGAGGTTACTGCTCACGTCGTTGGTTTTAACAATATTGACGATAAAGGTGCTGATGGCATTGAGTACGCGGACGATAAGTTATTGCAAGGTGAGGCTGGATCGAAGCAGATTATTCGTGACTTACGCGGGCATGTTGTAGAAAATGTTGGTATTAGTCAGCCAGCAAAAGACGGGCAGCAGGTTGCGCTTTCAATTGATAGCCGAGTTCAATATATTGCTTACGCAGCCTTAAAAGCTCAGGTTGAAAAATCAGCTGCTAAAGGTGGCTCGGCTGTAGTACTTGATGCACGTACTGGTGAAGTATTAGCGATGATTAATATGCCTACCTATAATCCAAATAATCGCAATGGTGTTGATCCTGATATGCTAAAAAATCGTGCAGCAGTAAATGTATATGATCCTGGTTCAATCATGAAGCCATTGGTGATTGCCAAGGCTTTGGATGACAAAATTGTAACACCGCAGACTGTTTTTGATACTCATCCATATGTAGTTGGACCGAAATTAATTAAAGATGATCACCCATATCCGAGTATGACTGTTGCTGAAATTATCCAACATTCAAGTGATATTGGTACTTCTAAGATTGCTATGAAATATAAGCCACAACCACTTTGGGAATACTATCGCAAAATTGGTTTTGGGCAGAAACTTGGTACTGGCTTTCCGGGTGAGACCAAAGGGATTATGAATGACTGGCGTAGATGGTATCCAGTCGATCAGGCATTGATGTCCTACGGTTACGGTATTTCGGTGAGTTTATTCCAGATGGCACATGCATATACAATCTTTACTAATAATGGTTGTTTGCTTCCGGTTAATTTTAATAAGCTTCAATCTGGGCATACACCAGCTTGTGAACAAGTTATTTCACCGAAAACAGCTGAAACTATGCGTACAATTCTTGCTGCTACTACTGAAGAGGGTACTGGTAAAAATGCGCGTGTTCCTGATTATACTGTAGCAGGTAAAACTGGTACGGCGCAGGTTCTTGATCATGGACATTATAGTGACAAGAAACATATAGGTTCATTTGTCGGTTTTGCTCCAGCCCTTAATCCACGGATCATTGTAGCGGTAATGATAGATCAGCCAACTAAAGGACTTTATTATGGTGCACAGACTGCAGCACCTGTATTTGCAGCAATTACCGAGCCAACATTAAAAGTGCTTGGGGTGCAGCCTGATAAATAGGAAGAAATAGTGTTTAGCCTAAAAAATATCCTAATTTCAAACGAAATAATTGCCCAGCACGCAAGTGTGCTGGGCATATTGCTTGCTAGCCAAGCGAATCTTGTTATTGATAGTCGTAAAGTTAAGAGTGGTGACATTTTTTGCGCTTACAAAGGTACGGCAAATGATGGTCGTGAATATATCAATTCGGCAATTGAAAATGGGGCGGGCGCAATTCTATATGAACCACCTCTAAATTCTGAAATTGAAATCAAGCTAGAGAATTATCCGATTCCAAACTTAATGCAGCTGGTGGGGGTATTCGCCGCCCATAAGTATAATTATCCGTCTAAATCAATGAGAAATTTTGCTGTAACTGGAACCAACGGTAAAACTTCGATCACTCACTGGCTAAATCAAGCATATAGCTTTCTTGGCTACAAAACCGGGATTATTGGTACTACTGGAGCTGGGATTTATCCGAACTTAAACGATTATGCTTCAACTACACCCGATCCTGTTACCTTGCAGCAATTATTATTAAAATTTAAAGATACAAATGTCAATATTCTAGCAATGGAAGTTTCCTCACATGCTCTTCATCAGGGGCGGGTTAATGGGGTAAATTTTGATACAGCCATTTTTACCAATTTGACGCAAGATCATCTGGATTACCATCAGACAATGGAAAATTATTTTGCAGCGAAAGAAGAGCTTTTTTACTGGAGTGGCTTAAAAAATGCTGTGATTAATAGTGATGACGAATACGGGCGGAAGTTAATTAATGGCTTAAATAAATCTGAAAGCCGAGCTAGTATAATTAATTATGGAATTAATAGCGGTGATGTTCGTGCTAAAGAGATAAAGCTATCTAATCGTGGTTGCGAATTTATATTAACTTATGCGGGGCAAGAAGCCCTAGTTTATGCCCCAGTCATAGGGTTATTTAATGTTTATAACCTTCTTGCGGTAATTGCCGCACTATTGATTAATGATGTTGAGTTTTCACAAATTGCAGAGGTTCTTCGTACTTTAACGCCAGTTACTGGGCGGATGGATGCCAAAATAATTGCTGGTAAACCATTGGTGGTAGTTGATTATGCTCATACTCCAGATGCTCTTGAGAAAGCTCTATCGACATTAAAAGAGATCAAGGGAGATGGTCGGCTAATTTGTGTTTTTGGTTGCGGCGGTAATCGAGATCGGACTAAGCGTCCTCTTATGGGGCAAGCTGTGGTTAAACACGCTGATGAAATAATTATAACAACTGATAATCCTCGCTTTGAAGAACCTGATGCAATTATTGCTGATATACTACCTGTAATGACTGATCGTCAATTTTTAATTGAAATCGAGAGGAAAGAAGCCATCAATAAAGCGATTAAGATGGCTTTAGCTAATGATATTATCCTTGTTGCAGGCAAAGGGCACGAGACATATCAGGAAATAAGAGGTGTAAAGCACCCATTTAGTGATTTTGAGATTGTTAGAGAGGCACTTGACGAATATAGGTAAATTTGATTATTAGGCACTAACTAGTGGGCAAATAATAGAAATTATAAAAAATAATCCACTGGAATTAACTAACTGATTTTATGTACTTAGGTTATTTTCGGAGGTGTAAAGCAAATTTTGACGATTTTGCGGACTGGTTCGTCGTTTTGAACCAGTCTGCCATGAGGAAAATTTGTTTTATATCTCTGAAATGGTTTATCAATGTAAGATCAGAAATTAAGTTTTCAATATGAGAATAAAACTTGGGGAAGTAGGGTATTATGGTAAAAATGACAGCAGGAGAGATTGCGCAACTGGCAGAGGGAGACTTGTCAGGGGTATTTAAAACTGATGGTATTATTGAAGCAGTTATAATAGATAGCCGTCAAGTAAAAAATCATAGCCTATTTGTGGCAATCCGCGGTGATACTAATGATGGACATAATTATGTTGAGCAAGTAGTTGCTAAGGCTGGGAATTACGCGCTGGTTAATAATGATTTTCCTCTTGATTTACCTAATTTAATTCGGGTTAATGATACTACGCTAGCACTAGGGACTCTAGCAGCAAATTATCGTAAGAAATTTAATTTACCGATAGCCGCAATTACTGGTAGCAATGGCAAAACTACAGTTAAAGAAATGCTTAAATGTATTTGTGATCGCGAGTTTGGTAAAGAGCATGTTCTTGCTACTAGTGGAAATCTGAATAATCATTTGGGTTTACCATTGACTATTTTGCAACTTAGTGAAAAACATAAAGTTGCAATTTTAGAAATGGGTATGAATCATAGTGGAGAGCTTGATTATCTGAGTAAAGCTGGGAAACCAACGGTTGCAGCGATAAATAATGTGATGTTTGCTCATGCTGGACATTTTAATAGTATTGAAGATATTGCTCGTGCTAAAGGTGAAATTTATCACGGAATAACTAGCGATGGTACTGCATGTCTTGATTTATCAAGTGAGTACATGAGAATGTGGCAGGGTGAAGATATACAATGTAATATCTTTCCTTATGGTACAAAAGAGACTAATTGTTATCTTCGAGATATTGAGGATGGAGTTGGTTATTATATTACTCCATTAGGTGAAATCGAAGTCTCCCTCAGAATACTTGGGCAACATAACTATTATAATGGATTAACAGCAATTGCACTTGCAATAAATCTTGGTTGTTCATTAAAATCGATAAAGACTGGATTGGAAAGTTATTCTGGCTATAAAGGGCGACTTGAATTAAAGAATGCTTTTAATGGTGCATTAATCATTGATGATACTTATAATGCTAATCCTGATTCAGTCAAAGCCGCACTAAATGCTATTCAGGGATTACCAAGACCATATTGGTTTATTTTTGCTGATTTGAAAGAACTAGGTATTCATGAACTTAGTTTTCATCAGGAAATTGGTGAATATGCAGATGCTAGCAATATTGATATGTTACTTACTGTTGGTGACTTGGCAGCTCATGCTGCGAAATTTTATAAGCGGGATAAAATCCATTTTGCCACGAATCAGGATATAGTAAAATACTGCCTGACTAACCTGCCTAAAAATGCAACCTTATTAATTAAGGGTTCTAATTCAATGCGTTTAGGGGAAATAGCAGAAGAGCTTAGTTTAGGTAAGAAAATACTTTAGAAACTGGC
Organism: Neisseriales bacterium; assembly: GCA_008017155.1. Taxonomy (GTDB): domain Bacteria; phylum Pseudomonadota; class Gammaproteobacteria; order Burkholderiales; family UBA11063; genus Aquella. The sequence goes on from SSGX01000041.1 coordinate 39,687, forward strand.
ACAACAAATTGTGCTGATATTATGACATTTGCAAAGGATATCGAATGCTTTACCTTCTGGCGCAATATCTAGAAAAATATATTGGGGCATTCAGGGTTTTTGAATATGTAACATTTCGTGCGCTGTTAGCTGGGATATTTTCACTGAGTATTTCCATGTTACTCGGGAAGCCAGTTATCCGTTGGCTTACCAGTCTTAAAATTGGACAAACAGTCCGAACTGATGGTCCACAGACACATTTGGTTAAATCAGGTACTCCAACAATGGGTGGTGTATTAATTATTCTTTCTATTATCCTCACCACGCTTCTTGTGGCTGATCTTTCAAATTTATATATCTGGATTTTGCTTTTTGTATTAGTAGCAACCGGAGCGTTAGGTTTTATCGATGATTATCGTAAGATCGTTTATAAAGATCCCAAAGGCTTACCACCAAGAGCAAAAATGATTGGGCAATCACTTATTGCTCTAATTACTGGGTTATTCTTAATTTATGTGGTTAAAATGCCAAATACAACGGAAGTAGTAGTACCTTTTTTTAAATCTGTACAGTATCCTTTTGGCGTAATAGGTTTCCTGATTTTGACTTATTTTGTTATTGTTGGTAGTTCAAATGCGGTTAATCTTACCGATGGCTTAGATGGCTTAGTATCGGTTCCCATAATAATCGTATCTCTGGGTCTGTCAATTTTTGCTTATATTGCTGGACATAAAATCTTTGCTAATTATCTCTACCTTCCACATATTCCATTAGCCCATGAGGTGGTTGTGTTTTGTGCGGCAATTGTTGGGGCTACGCTTGGCTTTCTGTGGTTTAATGCTCATCCGGCCCAAGTCTTTATGGGGGATGTTGGTGCTCTTGCCTTAGGTGCTACTTTAGGTACTATTGCGATTATTGTTCGGCAGGAAATAGTATTTGGGATTATGGGCGGATTATTTGTAATTGAGGCGATTTCAGTGATGCTACAGGTAGGGTCATATAAACTTAGGAAAAAAAGAATTTTTTTGATGGCACCTATTCATCATCATTTTGAACTTAAAGGATGGAAAGAAACGCAGGTTGTAGTACGCTTCTGGATTATTAGCATAATATTTTTGCTAATCAGCCTTTCAACAATTAAATTAAGATGATTATGCGACAAATCAATTTTCAAGAAGATAAATTTGCTATCATTGGTGCTGGGGAAACCGGGCGCTCAATTTACCGTTACCTGAAATACCGCAAAGCAAATATTTTAAATGTACTTGATACCAGAGAAAACCCTCCAGCATTTATTGATAATGCGGACGTAATTGGTGGTAAGCTTGATTATAAGCATCTGGAAGCAGCATCAGTGGTGGTAATAAGTCCTGGGGTATCGATTTATGAACCAGCCATTCAAAAAGCACTTGCCAATAATAAATTAGTAGTAGGAGATATTGAGCTTTTTGCACAACAAATCTCTACTTGGGATTCTAAAGTGATTGGGATCACTGGTAGTAATGGCAAAACGACCGTTACGAGTTTAACTGGATTTCTTGCTGCTGAAATAGGGGTTAAGACTTTAGTAGCAGGTAATATTGGGACACAGGTTCTTGATGCACTGATTTCGATTGAAGAAGCTGGTAACTATCCGGAGCTAATTGTTCTTGAATTGTCAAGCTTTCAACTGGAGACAACGTATAGCTTAATGCTTGATAGTGCTACGGTTCTGAATATTTCTGAAGATCACCTTGATCGTTACCGCGACTTACTTGAGTATGCCTATGCCAAAGCCAACATTTTTAATAACTGTAAGGTGCAGATATTAAATCTTGATGATCAGTTAGTAATGGCAATGAGTCGTAGTAATTTGCAGCAAACATTCTTTGCCAGCGAAAAAGCTGAATATTCGCTTATTCAGAATGATCAAGGCGTTTTTCTTGCTATCAATAATAGCCCAGTTTTAGATACCCGAAAATTGCAATTGGTTGGTAGGCATAATTATCAAAATAGTTTGGCAAGTCTTGCGTTATTAATCGCTTGCGGTTATAAGTTAGAGATGCTTCTTGACCCACTAACTAGGTTTGCTGGTTTAGAGCACCGGATGCAAAAAATTGCGGAAGCTAATGATATTATCTATATTGAAGACTCCAAGGGTACTAATGTTGGAGCTGTTATTGCTGGTGTTAGTGGTATTGACCGTCCAGTTCATCTAATCCTTGGTGGTGATGGCAAGGGGCAGGATTTTAGTCCACTTCGACAAATGGTAGAACATAAATGTAAGTCGGTTGCATTGATCGGTCAAGATGCCAATAAAATTGCAGAGGTTCTTGCCGGACTTCCTAATATTATTAAATATCCAAGTCTTGAAGATGCCGTTGCTGCTTGTCATAAAAATGCAGTTGCTGGTGATGCTGTGATACTTTCCCCTGCTTGTGCATCATGGGATATGTTTACCAATTATAAACATCGGGCACAAGTTTTTAGTGATACCGTATATGCGCTTATTCAAAAAAACACTTAATCAGTTTAGCCCAGCAAAGCCGCGTAATGTGAAGGCTGGGATCGATAATAATATCCTCTTTGCCGCGATTCTTTTGTTAACGCTTGGTTTGTTGATGGTCTATTCTGCTTCAATAGCCTATGCTGGCAAAGATTCAGGTAGCGGTAATCAGTATTTTTATCTGATCCGGCATGTTATGGCAATTAGCCTTGGATTGGTAGTTGGTGTACTGGCATTTAATTTGCCGACAACTTTTTGGCAAAAAAACTCAAATAAGATTATCGTTGGTGTCATTATACTTCTAATTGCAGTTTTGATTCCGCATGTTGGGCGTTTAGTAAATGGCTCTAGGCGTTGGTTACCGTTAGGCTTACTTAATCTCCAGCCCTCGGAGCTGGCAAAGATTGGTATTGCTATCTATATGGCAAATTACTTTTGCGGTAAAACTCTTAGTTTCCGTAAGTTTCGTAGTGATGTTTTACCTGTTACCGTAACATTATTGACGATTTGTGCTTTATTACTTGCTGAGCCGGATATGGGTTCTACGACGGTAGTATTCCTCATTGCACTTACGATTCTGTTTCTATCTGATCTCGATGTAAGACTAATTATTGCTACAGTCTTACTTGGTGCAGTTGCCTTTGTTTTACTAATCATTTTTGAACCATATCGTATGAAACGGGTGGTTGGGTTTTTAAACCCATGGGAAGATTCATTAGGCAAAGGTTATCAATTAAGCCATTCTCTTTTGGCATATGGTCATGGTGGTTGGCTTGGGGTTGGACTTGGCAATAGTATCGAGAAACTATATTATTTGCCAGAAGCGCATACCGATTTTATTATGGCAATTATCGGTGAAGAGTTCGGTGTTATTGGTGTCATTGCCGTACTAATTTTATTTTGGATAATTTTTTATCGTGGATTTACTATTATAGCGACCGAAGCTAAACGCTTACCACAAAGAAAATTTCAGGGCTTACTGGCACAGGGAATCAGTGTCTGGTTTTTTGCTCAAGCAATTGTTAATATCGGTGTAAGTATCGGAATATTGCCAACCAAAGGATTAACCTTGCCATTTGTTTCTTTTGGTGGTAGTTCTATTTTGGTTAATTGCATTGCACTTGCAATATTACTCAAAATTGACTATGAGAATAAATTAGTCCGGCAGGGGGTTAAGGTCGAATGAAGCCTGTAATTCTTATTTCTGCTGGTGGCACTGGTGGGCATATTTTTCCAGCTTTGGCAGTGGCGAAGGCATTACAAGATCAATATACGATAATCTGGGTTGGTGCAATAAGTGGGCTTGAAAACCAGATCGTTCCACAAAATGGTTTTACTCTTGAAACGGTGACTATTGGTGGTATTCGGAATAAAGGATTCATACGTAAACTTTCACTTCCTTATACCTTAATTAAAGCTTCACTCCGTTGTCTAAGCATAATTATTAAGTATAAGCCACGCGCAGTTATTGGTTTTGGTGGCTATGCAACCTTTCCGATTTGTTTGATGGCGAAATTTACAGCCCGCAAAGTTTTAATTCATGAGCAAAATTCGGTAGCTGGTCTTACCAATAAGATGCTAGCAAAAATATCTGATCGGGTGTTAACTGCCTTTCCTGAGGTATTAGTTTCTTCTAAATCTGAGTTAGTTGGTAATCCGGTACGGAATGAAATAATTGAAGTTGGTAATCAGCGTAATTATGATGCCATAAAAGAAAAACCGAATTTATTAATCATTGGTGGTAGTCTTGGTGCTAAAGCATTAAATGATAATGTTCCATTGGCTTTAGCTGGGAGTAATTTTGGAAATATTCTTCATCAGGTTGGTCGCGGTGATATTAAGCCAGTCGAAGAGTTATATAAAGCTAATGGGATAAATGCAAAAGTGGTCAATTTTATTGATAATATGGCTGAAGCATATGCCGATGCTGATTTGATTATTTGCCGAGCTGGAGCTTCAACTGTTGCTGAAGTTGCTTGTGCTGGGATAGCTGCGATTTTTGTTCCATATCCATATGCCGTTGATGATCATCAAACTACTAATGCTAAATACCTTGCACAAAATCAAGCTGCAATATTGTTACCCCAAGAAAAGCTGACTCCTGAAGCATTAAGATCAACTCTTAATGAGTTACCTCACGAAAAAATCATTGAGATGGGTCGAATTGCACATGGTTTAGCTATAAGTAACGCGACTACTCGTATTTGTGATAATATTGTTAGACTACTTAATTAAATTAGGTCGATTAATCTGAATCTTAGAGAGAGATAACTGGCATGCACACACTTGCAAATTATGCGGTTTCTGTTACGCGTGGTCGTCAGTATAACGAAGCTCCACCAAAATATCGCACTGATTTTCAGCGTGATCGTGATCGAATTATCCATTCCAGTGCTTTTCGCCGTCTTGAATATAAGACGCAGGTATTTATTAACCATGAAGGCGATCTTTTTCGAACTAGACTAACCCACAGTCTTGAAGTGGCGCAAGTTGGGCGTTCTGTCGCTAGTGCACTTCGGCTTAATGTAGATTTAGTCGAGGCTATCTGCCTTGCGCATGATCTGGGACATACACCATTTGGTCATTCGGGTCAGGATGTTTTAAATGAGTGCATGGTGAAACACGGTGAACATTTTGAGCATAATTTACAATCATTAAGAATAGTTACCGAGCTTGAAGAGCGTTATGCAGAATTTAATGGTTTAAATCTTACTTTTGAAACCTTGGAAGGTATATTAAAACATTGTAGCCTTAGTAAAGCTAAAGAGTTAGGTGAATTGGGGCTGAGGTTTATCAATAAAGAGCTACCAAGCCTTGAAGCTCAATTAGCCAATATTGCAGATGAGCTAGCTTATAATTTTCATGATCTTGATGATGGCTTGCGGGCTAATCTCTTGACATTAGAGCAGCTTGAAGAGGTAACTATTATTCGAGAACAGCTTAGTCTGATTCGTTCCAAATATCCGCAATTAGCGGGGCGACGCTTACATAAAGAATTAGTGCGTCATTTGATTAATAGTAGTATCTATCAATTAATCGAAAGTACCATGTCAAATATAGCTAAACATAAGATTGACAATGTTAGTGATGTAAGGTTAGCTCCACCAATAGTTCGATATAGTGATGAGTATCATGCCTTACAAAGAGAGTTAAAAATGTTTTTACATAAGAATTTGTATAAACATTATACTGTAATGCAACTTAGGTATAAGGCTGAAAATGTTGTTAGATCGCTTTTTACTGCTTTTATCAGTGATCCTAAAATTTTACCGCCACAGTTTCAAAATAGAATAGATAAAGATGGGCTTCCTCGTGTTGTGGCTGATTATATATCGGGGATGACTGATAGATACGCATTTAGGCAATATAATCGCTTATTTACCGTAGAAAATGTGTAACTCTCGTATAACTCGCAATAGCTGCGTTGCAAGGCTCCTGTGCACTTCTCTTATGTAAACCGTGTCGCCTTGCTCTTGCCACATATTACGGCAGTTACAGGGATTATAAAGTATAAGTAGTTAAAAAATGTTTAGCATTGTTATTGCTAAGAAAAATAGTGAGTATAAATGGTTACCATAAAGAACAGTTTTAAAGATGTAGCAGACTGGCTAGAATTACAGCGGAGTCGTTTTAAAACTGAAGAAATAGCTGAATTTGAGAAAGCAATAGCCCTAGCTGAAGAATACTATCATGGGCAAGTCTTCTACCCAACTTCAGCTGATATGCTTATTCATTCGTTAAAATGTGCAAATACAGTAGCTGAATTACATCTATATGCAGATGCGGTTACAGCAACAATTCTTTATGCATTACCAAAATTTTGCGAAAGTTGGAGAAATAAACTTACGAATTTTTCACCCGTCGTAGTTAGTCTGGTTGGTGAGATAGATCGAGTAACGCAGATTCGTAAATCGGGAGATCTTGAGCTTGCAATTGATGAGCACGAGAAGAAGGAGCAGATTGAAGTTATCAGGAAAATGCTTCTTGCGATGGCGACTGACATTAGAGTTATTTTAATCATGCTGGTTGGGCGTGGTGAATTGATGTTAAATCTCAAAACTTGCAAAGACCCACAACTTCAGCAAAAAATTGCTCTTGAAACAATGGAGATATTTGCACCACTGGCAAATCGTCTTGGTGTCTGGCAAATTAAATGGCAGCTCGAAGATTTATCTTTTCGTTATATTCATCCAGAGCAGTATAAAAAAATTTCACATCTTCTAGACGAGAGTAGAGAAGCTAGACTACAATATATTGAAGACATCAAGGACTATCTGACTCAGCAGATGATAGAAAGTGGGATTCATGATTTTCAGGTGAGTGGCAGGGCTAAACATATCTACTCAATCTGGAAAAAAATGCATAAAAAAGACTACGGCTTTGAGAAGCTATATGATTTACGTGCGTTGCGCGTTATTGTTCCAGAAATCAAAGATTGTTACACGGTTCTTGGAATAGTTCATACCAAATATTCTCCAGTTGCTGGAGAATTTGATGATTATATTTCTAATCCAAAACCAAATAATTATCAGAGTTTACATACCTGTGTTGTTGGACCAGAAGATAGAGTTATTGAAATCCAAATTAGAACCTATGCGATGCATGATCATGCTGAATATGGTGTAGCTGCACACTGGCGTTATAAAGAAGGTGGCGAAAATAATCCTAAATTTGAAGAAAAAATAGCTTGGATTCGTCAGCTTCTTGATTGGCGCGATGAATCTGCAATCCAAAAAGACATTACTGAAGTATTTAAAAACGAAATATTTAGTGATAGTATTTATGTGATGACACCAAATGGAAGAGTGATAACTTTACCAGCTGGATCTACCCCGATTGATTTCGCATATGCGGTACACAGTTCGATTGGGCACCGTTGCCGTGGAGCAAAGATTGATGGACACATTGTTACCCTTGCTACTCCATTAAGTAATGGTCAACGGGTAGAAATAATGACGGTTAAGGCTGGTGGCCCCAGTATAAACTGGTTACACGAGGGGTGGGTTAAAAGCAGTAAGGCAATTAGTCATATTCGGCGCTATATTCGGAATCAGAATAATGAAGATTTTTTTGAGGCAGGCAAGGAGATTTTTGAGCGCGAATTAGGTAAATTTCCTAGTGCATCTAGACCAAAAACAGAAGAAATTGTATCTAAACTAAATCATACTAACGAAAAAGATCTGCAAGTCGCCTTAGGTAAGGGTGATATTTTGCCGCAAACCTTGCATGATGTGATTGAGAAGCTTGTTGAGCCAGTAAAAGCTGAGCGACAGGAGTTAACTTATAGTGATCTTGAAAAGCAGTTAGAAGAGCGAAAAAATAAATTACCACAAGTTAATGATAAATCTTCTGGGAGTATTCTAGTCGATGGTGTAAGTGGGATTATGACTAATTTTGCCAAATGCTGTAAACCAATTCCTGGTGATGAGATTATCGGTTTTATCAGTAAGGGTAGTGGTGTTGCCATCCATCGAAGTAATTGTGCTGAGATACGTAGGCAAGCAAAAGTTACTCCACATAAAATTATTCATGTGGAATGGGCTGATTCTGCTAAAAACTCTTCATACAGTACTGATGTTGAAATCATTGCTAATGATAGACATGGTTTATTGCGTGATCTTACTGATGTTTTTGCGATGGAGAAGATCAATATTATTGGCTTACGCACCATTACTAAAAATAATAAAGCTATAGCTACTTTTACGATCCAGGTGCCTGGTAAGGAATTTAACTTTACTTGGTTTATGAGTAAGTTATTTAATGTCAATGGCGTATTAGAAGTACTCCGCCGTTAAATGCGTGTTTAGACAATAAAAAACCTGTAAGAATGATCTTACAGGTTTAGCTATTCAGAAGAGGTGAAGATTATTTTTTAGCAACAGTTTTTTTTGTAGCTTCAACGGTAGCTTTAGTAGCAGCACTGATGTTGTTATTAGCAAATTCGCTAACTTGAGCGGCAACTTTATTCATAGCAGCTAGAGCTTGATTTGCATTGTTGATCCAACCTTTAAGAGCATCAGCAGCAAAGTTAGAACCATTAGGGTTCAATTGAGAAGCACCT
>SSGX01000015.1 GCA_008017155.1 Neisseriales bacterium
GTCCCGGGCAATCTACGTGTGCATAGTGACGGTTTTCTGTTTCATACTCAACGTGTGCTGTATTAATTGTAATACCACGTGCTTTTTCTTCTGGAGCGCTATCGATTTGATCGTAACCTTTAGCTTCACCACCGAATTTTTTTGACAGAATTGTCGTAATCGCTGCTGTCAATGTAGTTTTACCATGATCCACGTGACCAATCGTTCCTACGTTTACATGCGGTTTCGTACGTTCAAATTTTTCTTTAGCCATTTTTATTCCTTTAATACTGGATAGTCAAAGAATACAACTATCCACAGCTTTTATTTATAAGATAAAATCACAAGAGTATGAAGTGAAAACTAGGCGCAAGGCGACGCCGTGTACATTAATAGTACACAAGGAGCCTTGCAACAACGTTATCACTTCATAATCAAGAGTTATTTTTTGTTTACAACAGCATCAGCAATATGCTTAGGCGCTTCCGCATAATGTTTAAACTCCATTGAATACGTTGCACGACCTTGAGTCATTGAACGTAAGTCAGTAGAATAACCAAACATTTCTGCAAGAGGAACTTCGGCACGAACTTTTTTACCGCCACTATCATCGTCATCCATACCCTGAATGATACCACGACGAGATGAAAGATCACCCATCACATCACCCATGTATTCTTCAGGAGTTTCAACTTCAACTGCCATCATTGGCTCAAGAAGTACTGGATTTGCTTTACGCATACCATCTTTAAATGCCATTGAACCAGCTAATTCAAATGCTAATTGTGATGAATCGACGTCATGGTAAGAACCATCAAATAACGCAACTTTCACATCAACTACAGGATAACCAGCAACCACACCTGATTTCATTGCACCTTGAATACCATAATCTACTGAAGGAATGAACTCACGTGGAACTGTACCACCTTTGATCTCATCAGCAAATGAGTAACCATTACCTTCACCAGCTGGCTCCATACGAATCCATACGTGACCGTACTGACCTTTACCACCAGACTGCTTAACGTGTTTACCTTCAACTTCGATTGCATTACGGATAGTTTCACGATATGCAACTTGAGGTGCACCAACATTAGCTTCAACGCCAAATTCACGTTTCATACGATCAACAATAATCTCTAAGTGAAGCTCACCCATTCCAGAGATAATTGTTTGACCAGTTTCTTCATCACCTTTAACGCGGAATGAAGGATCTTCTTTAGCTAGACGGTTAAGCGCAACACCCATTTTCTCTTGATCGGCTTTAGTTTTTGGCTCAATCGCGATATGAATCACTGGCTCAGGGAACACCATACGCTCAAGCGTAATTTCATGTGCTGAATCACATAGAGTATCACCAGTTGTAACCTCTTTAAGTCCGATTGCCGCAGCGATATCACCCGCACGAACTTCTTCGATCTCTTCACGGTTATTAGCATGCATCTGCACAATACGTCCAATACGTTCTTTTTTACCTTTAACTGGGTTATAAACTGAATCACCAGATTTAACTACACCAGAGTAAACGCGGAAGAATGTTAACTGACCAACAAATGGATCACTCATTAATTTGAATGCAAGAGCCGAGAATGGAGCATCATCAGATGACTCACGAGTTGACTCAGTACCATCTGGCAATTCACCTTTAATCGCAGCAACTTCTGTTGGTGAAGGCAAATAATCGATAACGGCATCAAGCATAGCCTGAACACCTTTATTTTTAAATGCTGAACCACAGAACATCGGAATAATTTCGCAAGCAATTGTACGCTGACGAATAGCAGCCATAATTTCAGCTTCGGTTAATTCATTACCTTCAAGGTATTTATCCATTAACTCTTCACTAGCTTCAGCCGCAGCTTCAACCATTTTACCGCGCCATTCATTACAAACATCAACTAGATCAGCAGGAATATCAACGTATTCAAACTTCATTCCTTGAGTAGAATCATCCCAAGCAATCGCTTTCATCTTAACCAGATCAATTACACCGGTAAAGTTTTCTTCAGCACCAATTGGCACTTGCATCGGAACTGGATTACCTTTAAGGCGGTTACGGATACCGTCAACCACTTTAAAGAAGTTAGCACCCTGACGATCCATTTTATTTACAAATGCAATCCGCGGTACTTTGTATTTATTAGCTTGACGCCATACAGTTTCAGACTGAGGCTGAACCCCACCCACTGCACAGTAAACCATACATGCACCATCAAGTACACGCATAGAACGCTCAACCTCAATCGTGAAGTCAACGTGCCCTGGTGTATCAATGATATTTACGCGATGCTCAGGACGATTACCATCCATACCACGCCAGAAAGTTGTCGTAGCAGCAGAAGTAATGGTAATACCACGCTCTTGCTCCTGCTCCATCCAATCCATCGTCGCCGCACCATCATGTACCTCACCAATTTTGTGATTTACACCAGTGTAGAATAACACACGCTCAGTTGTAGTGGTTTTACCAGCATCAATATGCGCAGAGATACCAATATTACGGTATCTTTCAATCGGAGTTTTTCTTGCCATCTTGTCTTAATCCCTATCTTAATAGCGGAAATGAGCAAAAGCTTTATTTGCTTCAGCCATTCTGTGTACTTCTTCACGGCGTTTCATAGCAGCACCGCGACCTTCGATTGCTTCCATCATTTCATTTGCAAGACGGATGTCCATTGATTTTTCACCACGTTTACGAGCAGCATCACGCAACCAACGCATTGCCAAAGCAACCTGACGCTCAGGCGCAACTTCGATAGGAATCTGATAGTTAGCACCACCAACACGGCGTGATTTCAATTCAACAATCGGCTTAACCGCTTCAAGTGCCTGATTGAATACTTCAATACCTTCTTTTTTTGATTTGTTTGATACGATATCTAAAGCACCGTAAACAATTTTCTCAGCAACGGCTTTTTTACCACTTTCCATAATGATATTCATAAATTTTGACAAGGCATGGCTACCAAATTTAGGATCTGGCAATACTTGTCTTTTCTCGACTTCTCTACGTCTAGGCATAATCTCTTTTCCTTAAAAAACCTGTTTTATTATTTAGGGCGTTTAGCACCGTATTTAGAACGTGACTGTTTACGATCTTTAACACCAGCCAGATCAAGAGATCCGCGCACTGTATGGTAACGTACACCTGGTAAATCTTTCACACGACCACCACGGATAAGTACCACGCTATGCTCTTGCAGATTATGACCTTCACCACCGATATAACTATTCACAGTGAAGCCATTAGTCAAGCGTACACGACATACTTTACGTAATGCAGAGTTAGGTTTTTTAGGAGTTGTAGTGTACACACGTACACAAACACCACGACGTTGAGGACATTCAGCTAGCGCAGGAGATTTACTCTTGTAGCGAACGCTTACACGTGGCTTTCTTACTAATTGATTAATAGTAGGCATTATCTTCCTTCTTTTATTAAAAATACTGAAGCGTGGACCCCATGTCCAAGCCTCCAAGCATAAGCCGCATCAGATATATACAATATATTTGTTGATTATAAATATGCTTTTATTCAAAATATTATTTTGAGGCGCGTTATTATACCATACAATCAAGATAAATCACAAAGCAAATTAACTCAAATAACTACATCAAGCTTACACCTGCATTATTCCCAGAAAATACGCCAATTTTCTGTAGCGTTATGCCACAAATACCACCCTATAAAACCACAGAGAAATACAGTTTTGCGCTCAATACATGCCTAGCTTTATTATTCAGCTTGCACAATAACCAGCTTAAATGCTAAACTTGAGCGTTACTGAACCCCACACAATCTTAAAAATTTACATACCTCAGAGCTAAATTTTATCCGAAAAGGATCTCCATTAATGCTGGATCAAGCACAAAAAAATGAATATCTGGAATCTTAAATACTGGGCTAATCTAGAAAGATTAATTAAGCTAATCACATAAATTTTATAATGCATTTTCCCGGAAATAGCCAGTTTTTAAAATCAGATAAATCGGTAGTTGCAATAAATTCCCTGAGATCCGTTTGTTGTGACCTCAACTTTTCCGTTCAAGTGCAGAGATCTAGATTTTATTGGTCTAAACTTAATTCTATATTCCATTAGTTTAGCTTGTACTTTCAACGCAAAAAATTCCAAACATCTATATCTTGATGATTACCTTGAAAATAAAACACTCTCTTATAGGTCTAAGAGAGTGTTTTAAGCTGGTACGTTATCTAATGGATTTCTTTACCTCCCGGACAAAGTTCAATTGTAATACCATCATCAGGAGTTGGGTTTGACGTATTAGTTTGATGTAATACAAAATTTGTGAAAGTCGATGATTGGTCATCAAATTGATATGAGTAGCACGTTGGACAAGCTTGCTTGATCCATGTTACACCTGGTAAAACATGACTTATCCATGCTGGATTAGATGATCCACATTGTTCAGCTGGTGCTGTAATACCTGCCCAATTTGTGCAACCTGCTGTATCAGCATTAGTGGTTCCTCCTCCATATCCAGTATTAGGTCCGCCTTGTGCCGGGTTATACAGTGCAGACATTGGCCAGTTAGAGCCAGAATATGTTACATTAAAAGGTAATGGAATATTACTATTACTACCAGATATAGCTGTCAATGATGCTAAAGTTAAGTAGCCAATTCGTTTACCACATATTAAGGAATAAGAAACATTCTGACCAGGAACAAACGTCTGATTTAATGTCCACGGGCTGTATCCACATACCTGACCAGTTGGGCATGTTGGGTTTTGTTGTGAACAATTTGATGTGGTGTCTGTTGAATTAGGTGGAATCACATAGTTAAATAAAATTGTACTTTCTTGTGGCCACCCAGCAGCTACTGCATTAGACAAATCAGGCTCCCACGTTGCTGCAGGAAGAGCATACTGGGTACCAGATTGGGCTAGAATTCCACCTGGGATTCCATTCTGATATGCACTTTGATTATTTATTAATGGTTCATACGGAGTTGGCGTCATACTTGTAGGCTGCATCAATCCTTGAATATTTTGAACATCACTACTTGTTGGTCCATTGCCTAACAATGTAACCTCATATCCTGTAAATGGATTGGTAGGAGATTTACCAAAAGGACAAGATTCATTTGCTGAACTAACAACAGGATTTCCAGTACAGTCTCCATATATATAGTAACCTGACTCTATTCTACGATTAGTTAAAGTTCCATTCCACACACTCCCAACGTTATCCATACCTTGTCCCGCAGGTATTTCAAAGGTTAAATACTGCCCGGTTGATATTTTGTATGGATTGTTAGTATTGAACTTATTTACTGGTATTGGATTTGCCCATTGACAAACGCCATTTAAAATACTCGAACCATTTGGACAATTTGACGAGTTTTGATTAGAAGCACCCGCAATTTCCGGATATGAATTATAAGAACAGGAATTAATTACTTTAATTTTACGTACTACTGGTGATACATTTCTAACAGTAGCGGTAAATGTTGCAGGCAATATTGCCTCATCGCCACCTTGTGCAGATGCCTGAAATGAGGCAGAAGATCCAATTACTTGTGCAGATGCAAACAATTGATTAACTACTTTCATATAGCAAACAGGGCTTTCACTACTCATAACACAGGAAGTAACGTTATAATAATAGGCAAAAGAAAATGCTGGATTAATGCCTGTACCTGGTAGTGTTACCGTAATTGGTGCAGAATCTCCATTTATTAGCCTTAGGGTAGCAAGTATCTGCCCTCTTGATTGATCAGTAGAAGCCGGTAACCCCATGCTTGGCTGATCAAATACTAACTGAGGTTGCAGGTTCTTATTTGTTATGGTTACTTGAGCAGTTGCACTGTAACCACTTACACCGGTACTAATTGTACTATTTCCAGCTGTAACACCACTAACAGTGATATCACAAGATTTTTGGTCTGTTGATAATGTACAGGTATTTGGCGTTACTGTTACATTACTATTATTAGCCGCAATTGGAACAGTTAAATTGTTAACGTTAGAACTATTTTCTAGAAGCAACTTCATAGGATATGTGCTATTTGTTTTAACAGTTATATTTGAGGGAACAAAAGCCAAAGATCCTTTTATAATTACTGAAATAGGTACTACCGTTACCTGACTTGTTACACTACTATAACCGGATGCAGATGCAGTTATGGTACTTTGCCCTATGGCACGCCCAGTAATTTTGATTGTACATACGTTGTGTGGAAACTTGCTATCAAAAATACATGTTGTTGGTGACACACTGATATTATTGTTACTACCCGCAATATTAACTGCTAAATTTTTAATTCCTTGTCCACCATCATAATATAGCTTTACCTCAGTCGAATCACCAAACACAACCGACTCTGTGCTACTAGCAAAAGCAAGATGACCTTTTACTTCTGCATTTGAGACATTAAATGTCATTCCAGCAGACTCATACCCACTAGCAGAAGCTGTAACTGCATCTGTACCAACAGTTTTCCCTGTAACTAAAAATATACACTTTGGACGTAAACTGGATAGTATACATGCATTGGCTTGATTGAAAGATACATTAGAATTTTCTTCTGAAAGAGTTACCGTAAAAGGAGAAATTCCAGAACTTCCAACCAAACTAACAGTTGCTTCTTCCGTTTCCCCTGGCTTTAATATTTGACTTGATGCTGATATAACTATATTTCCAGGCTGAGACTCATTTGTTACATTTACGTTATTTGTTGCCTGTAAATTGTATTCGGTAGAAGTAGCCGTGATTTGAGCACTACCTAAACTAAGACCATTAATAGTTACTTCACAAAATTTTTCATTGCTATTAAAGGTACAAGATTTTTGTTCCGGTACTGCTATATCTGAATTAGAGCTGGCTAGATTAACTGTTAAATTATTAATGTTAGATCCAGAGAGAAGTTTTAGCATGACTTTAGTGTCTTGCCCAAGAGTGACAGATTCCACACTGGGTTCAAAAGTCAGCCCTGTTATTACATTACTTTGGACAACGTCCAAAGATGTACTTGCTGATACAGCTGTAGGGGAAACTGCTAGAATTATTGCATTACCTATATTATTTCCTCGAACTCTTACTTCACATGAATTATTGAATCCACTTTCATCACTTAATGTGCAAACACTATTAACAATAGTTGCTATGTCTGGATTAGATGATTGTATAGAGACATTAGTACTGTTTGTAGCAGTTGATTTAGTTAAAGTTAATTTTAGCTCGGTTATAGAATTTTGTGATACTTTATACTGAGAATCCTGGAAAGATAATATTCCATTCTTAATAGAACCATTTCCACTGCTGCCGCCACCACTACAGGATGTGATTGCAATAGCTGCTAGGCTGATACAAATAAACCTTTTCATGATTGTTCCTTAAAATTAAAAATTAGTTAACATTAACAACTTACTACGTAACATTAGAGATTAAATAAATATTTCATCTAACCAGTCATAAACAATACAATTTGCAAAACCTAAATTAGTAACTTGACAATGGGTATCAGCACCATCCTCGCTCGTGAATTTATATGAGTGCTGAAATTTTATATTTTCAACAAAATAATTAAATTGTCTTAAAGGTTCACCTCCTTCACCATCTCCAATTAAAGCCAGAACAGGACAATCTATTAATTCCAAGCTTTCACTTATATCAAACTCTTGTAAATAGTTTATTGTCTCACTCATTAAATTATGCCCAAAACGCAATAATAAGTTTGCAGTTTGTTCTTTAAGACTGGGTGGCATGATTTCATCTGGTATGTAAGGAATATCATCATAACTAAAATCCTGAAAGTCATTGCCTTGATTATCAGCAAATCCAAGGATGTAGGAACAGAGATTAATGATTGGTGAATTTGCAATTAATGCTTTTATTCTTGGTTCGTAGCAGGCGGTTCTGGATGCAAAATACCCACCAAAACTAATTCCCATCAATGCTAATTTATCCAAATCTATCCATTTGTAGAATCTTTCAATTTCGTCCAGCAGTATTGCTACTGGTCTCTCGAAATCTGGTTCAAAGAATGTTCGTGTATTAAATCGCACAGAATCCATTTGGCCTGGTCCTGCAAAGCAAATTACATTATATCCACGCTCAAGCGCAGCAATTCCATAGCTAATGAAAGACTCTTCGAGAGTTCCATCAAATCCGCTTACAATTAGGATGGTTTTTCTTTGAACCGCTTCTTTATCAGGAGAAACTATATAATAAGGTAATTGTTGATTTTTATAGGCTACAAAATTGGCTTGAAAATGATAGTTGGTTAACTTTAAATAATTAAGAAAACAATCTCTGGACTTTAATCCGTACTGTTTATGCTCCGGTTTATGTGAGTGAATAAAGTATTCAACTGATCGATAACTATTTGCTGCCTTAAGAAATTGTTCTCGACTGCTAACATAATGATGCTTATGTAATCTATTAACTGCATCTAAATCTTGTTTTCTTGCTAATTTTAAGAATTTATCGACCCACTCATTAGCATTCTCACACTCCATTCGTGAGACACAAGACAAAGTTTCGCCAATTGATGTGCCACCATAATTGGCAGAACCAAGCTGACGCAAAAGCTGAAAATCCATCTCTGCATCATCAAAGCCCTTTACTCTTGTTATACTTCTTGTAGTATCAGCCATGTTTTGCTCCCAATATTAAAAATTAGGCGTAAGCGTGTAAGTAAAAGAGCAGCTACCAAGTGTCGCATTGTTTTGTGAAAATGATACTGTTTGTATTGTTGTAAATACATTATTTGATACTGCACAATTATTATATGCCTGTACTGCTGTAATTCCACCGTTTGATTGACTGTTTGAAAAGCATGGATTATTATTTAAATTTATAGGTGTCGGAGAACACTGGCCATCTCCGGTACACTCTATTCCGGCGGCATTAATTACAACAGGATTACTTGGAGCAAAACTGTTGCTATCGCATGTCAATTCATCTGGAAGAGTACCGCTCAAACTATAGTTAGAAATTGCAGCAGTATAAAAACCAGCAGTTAAATATTGAGGTGATGGAGATGAGCTACTGCTACCACCACTATTACATGAAACCAAAAGAACAGCCGAACTTAACAATGAAAGTATAAAACGATTTTTCATAAAACTTCCTTATAAATAAATTTGTATTTTAAATACTAATTGAATATCCATACTTCCGTTTTTAATTAATATTCAATTAATACTATTATCACCTCCAGTATAAAACATCACGTGACGTGATGTTCAAGCACTAAATAAATGCTATTTTATTGCACATTGCTATTATTTGCAATATTATATTGATATAATTACATATTTTAAATTCATTGAAAGTACGCACAATTAAACATTATGTTGCTTTTTACAACCATGATATAATTTCATTGCTATTAACAAGCAATATTTTGATTATATGACTGGAGTAATCATGACACAGCAATGGAGTGTAAAAGAGTTCTGTAAAATAACTGGCTTATCCATACGTACGTTGCACTATTATGATGAGCAGAATATTTTAGTCCCTAGCTATAAAAAAGAAAGTGGGGCTCGTTATTACTCAAATGAAAATTTATTAACTGTTCAGCAAATTACCACTTTAAAGTGCGCTGGTTTTGATTTAAAAAAAATTAAACAAATTCTAACCATCTCGGAGTTTAATCTTTTAAAATCATTGCAATTACAAGAAGATATTTTACTTGATAATATTGCACAACTTAATAAAGGGGTAGTTATCCTTAAAGAAGGTATTGAACAATATACCAAGACTGGTAATATTGATTGGAATACTATGAGCAAGCTGCTAAAGTCATTTAAAATATCACACAGTGAGCTCACTAAAAAGTGGTCGAAACGTAATTTCTCAATCGAAGAGCGCAAATTTTTTGGTGATAAAACGTTCCAAAAAACTAAAGTTGATTATATGCAACCATGGATTGACTTATTTACCCAAGCTACTATAGCGTTAAGACATGGTAGAGATCCACATTCACCGGAAGTACAGCTACTAGCTCAAAAATGGATAGATTTATGGATAGAAATGTCCCAGAAACAGTATCCTGATAATCCAGAGCTAGCAAATAAGATGTGGGAATTAATGAAGTCTGGAGATATTCCAAATGGGTTAATTGAGGGTTATGACCATGAAGTAATTTTGTATATGAATAATGCTATGGAATATCTCGAGAAATCTACTAATTACGGATAAAACTATTGACAACAATATTACATTGAATGCGATTAGCCATTACTTCACCAGTTATTTTTGCAGGATCTTTACTACACCAAGCATCTAATGATTTTTTAAGATCATTAATATTCTGATTACCCTATTTAGCAGTAACACCAAACGCTACGTTTCTTTTTACCAATGTCAGTACCAATACTATAAAATAGACACTTAAAATAATCATTTTTCGAGGGAAGATCATAT
Organism: Neisseriales bacterium; assembly: GCA_008017155.1. Lineage (GTDB taxonomy): Bacteria > Pseudomonadota > Gammaproteobacteria > Burkholderiales > UBA11063 > Aquella. The sequence goes on from SSGX01000015.1 coordinate 10,380, forward strand.
GTTTACAGGATGGAGAAACCACCCGAGAAGTCTGAAACGGCTTTTCTTTACCGAAATGTGGGAACGCTTTAGCTTCTACGGCTTAAATGCGGTCTTAGTACTATTTCTTACTAAAGCGGCGCATATACCAGAAGATTTAGCTTTAATCATATTCGGTAGTTATGTAACATATGTTTATCTCTCGACTACAATTGCTGGATTTCTTGCCGATCGACTTTACGGTTATGCAAAGGTTGCATTCATTGGCGGTATATTCATCCTGATTGGGCACCTGACGATGGCTTTATCAAATTTTAGTTTCTCGTTATTCTATTTCGGTCTTGGTTGTATCGCTACAGGAACTGGACTACTAAAACCAAATGTCTCGGTCATGGTTGGTAAATTATATTCCGACGAACATGAAGATATGCGCGTTCAGGGATTTAATATTTATTATATGGGAATTAATATCGGTGCGGTGATTGCCCCAACTGCGGTTGGTTTTGTTGCCGAAAAAGTTGCTTGGCATGCAGGATTTGGGCTAGCAGCAATCGGAATGGCACTTGGCTTATATATCTTTAAACGTGGTGAAAAAGAATTCCCAGCTAATTGTAAGGTTGCCAACAATCAACTAATCAACTCTCGCTTTGCTGGAATCAAACTAAACGTTTGGGTCTATGTAATGCTTTTGGCTTTAGCAGCAATCTTTGCTACACTATTGGCAAATCCGATTCAATCAACAGTAGTTTCGGGAATCTGTCTCTTAATCCTTGGCGGTTACATAATCTCATTATGGCGCAAACTAACTATTGAAGAACGCAGTAAAGTTTGGATTATTCTGGTATTATCGATATTCTCAGTTAGTTATTGGACATTATCTAACCAGACTATTGCAAGCTTACCAATTTTTATTGACCGAGTAGTTGATTTAAGTTATTTTGGGATTATGATTCCCGCTTCAAGTATCTCAAGTTTCTATTCACTAATCCTTATTATTCTTGCACCAATAATTGCTTGGTTCTGGAATTTTACGAAACAAATCAAACATGAGCCAGGCTATGCGGGAAAATTTGCTCTTGGTTTATTTGTAGCGACTCTAGCATTTGTATTCATTATATTTGGGATTATGCAGGCTGAACACTCGGGTAAAATGAGTCTCGTTTGGATACTAGTTTGCTATACCCTACTTGGCTTTGGTGAATTATGTATTTCACCAAATGGTCTTGCGCTAGTAACAAAATATGCGCCACAAAACCTCTCTGGTATCATGATGGGATTATGGTGGATGATTAATGCCTTTGCTGGTTTGACCGCGGGATTAATTGCCCAATTAATTGGTTTTCAGTCGGCGGATAAACTTCCAGTTGCCGAACAATTAAATATTTATCAAAATGGATTTATTAAAGTAACCATTCTTGGCATAATAATCACCGCAATATTGTTTATAATTCGTAATAAAATTGATGAAAGAAGCTAAGATGTTATTAATCGCAAATTATGAAGGAAGATCTGGGACTAATCGTGCAGCTGAAATCCTTGCTAAAAAAGAAAATGGATTACGCGCAATCATCGAAGGCATAAAAATTGTTGAAGCCAATCTGGATATTCATACTGTTGGGATGAGTTCATGGCCAAATATTCTGGGCGAATTACAGCTTGATGCAGCAGTAATGGATGGCACAACTAGGCGAACTGGTGCAGTTGGAGCATTACGGAATTTTAAACATCCAGTTGAAGTAGCGTATCGGATCATGACAGACATTGACCATGAAATATTAGTTGGTGAAGGTGCCGAACGCTTTGCCCGTGAAATTGGTGCAGATATAGCCAGAAACGAAACTGAACTCTCGATAAATACTTGGCACAAACATCTTAATGACGTATTAACCGAAGAACAGAAAACTAAGTTTCCAGAAGTAAGACTTCTTGACATCAAAAATAAAGCGGTTGATCCTGAGAAACTCTTTGATACCACTGTTTATCTCAGTATTGATCATGAAGCACGGATTTCTTCGGCAACTAGTACCTCTGGCTGGGCATGGAAATATCCGGGTCGGCTTGGTGATAGCCCGATTATCGGTGCTGGCAGTTATGCAGATAGTCGCTATGGTGCATGCGCCTGTACCCACACTGGAGAAATGAGTATTCGCGCGGGTACAGCCCGTAGTGTTGTACTTTACATGAAAATGGGTTTAAGTGTAGCTGATGCAGTCTATGAAGCAGCCCGCGATCTTGCTGATCTTAAAACCGGGTACTTAGATGAAGTTACTATTCATGCAGTAGATAAATCAGGCAACCATAAGGTGATTGGATTAAATTCAAGTGAAGAAATCCGCTATGTTATCTGGCAGCCAGGAATGGAACAACCAGAAATTAAAGTTGCAGAAATAGTTCGCCTGTGAAAAGTTAGTTTAGCTAAAATAACGTAATAAGGCTTTAACTAAGAATTAATAATCACATGACAGAAAAAAATTATATTACGATCACAGGCTATGCAGTGCTGAGAGAAGAACTACATAATTTAGTTACTAAAGAACGTCCACACTATGTAAAATTGGTAAACTGGGCGGCTAGTAATGGCGATCGGTCAGAAAATGCAGATTATCAATATGGTAAGAAACGTCTCCGTGAGATAGATAAACGAATCCATCAACTGACTAAAAAAATTGAACATGCTGAAGTAGTTGATCCACTATCGCATATAGGAAATGAAACTATTTACTTTGGTGCAACCGTTATTATCCTTAGAAATGAAAAAACTGAACAGACTATAAAAATTGTTGGTCAGGATGAAATAAATACTGAACTTAACCACATCAGCTGGACATCACCATTGGCACGCCAACTATTAAGAAAAAAGCTAGGAGATAATTTCACATTTCAGTCACCACAAGGACTTGAAGAAATAGAAATTTTAGAAGTAATCTATGAATAAAAAAAATATTGTCATTATAGGTGGTCATGGCTTAATGGGGCAACTATTTATAAGGCTATTTAATGGCGTAGGACATAACGCGGTTCCAATTGGTAGAGATGACTGGCAAACTGCGCCGGATTTTCTTGCTCAAGCTGACTGGGTGATTATTTGTGTTCCAATTAATGCAACAACAGAAACCATAATAAATGTAGTCAAGTACATCAGTAATGATTGCGTATTATCTGACTTCACTAGCATAAAGTTAGATCCACTGATGGTAATGCTTCGTGAATACTCTGGTCCTGTACTTGGACTTCATCCAATGTTTGGACCAACAATTGCTAGTACCAAAAATCAAGTTATCGTAAGCTGTGATGGACGTTACCCTGAGAAATCTGTCTGGATATTAGAATTATTAGCGACTCTTGGGTTTACGATAAAACCAATGGAAGCAACGCTACATGATCAGGCAATGAGTTTTATTCAGGGAATTGAACACTTTTTAACCTTTAGTTTAGGTACTTTTCTTCAGCATAAAAATCAACATCCCGAAAAGCTAATGGAAATGGCAAGTCCAATATATCTGGCAAAATTATTACTAATGGGGCGGATTTTTGACCAAGATGCAGCTTTATATGCCGATATAATCATGGCTGATAAGTCAAGAATTAAATTGATAAAGGAATTTAGCCAATGGCTAAATTATTGGGTAGATGAATTAGAAAAGTCAAATAAACAGGACTTTATCAAGGAATTTGAAAACGCTCGTAACTGGATGGGGAAATTCACTAGCTATTCACAAGAGGTAAGTGACACATTTCTAAACATCCAGTTAAATGAGTCAATTGAAGCAAAACACATAAAGACGTAAAAATTTATTTACAAACTCGTTTTTACACGCTATAATAGCCAAATATGGAAAATAACTTGATGGTATTATAATCATGAAAAAATTCTTTTTTCTCTTAACTACAATTGGCATTCATTCTGCTTTTGCAATAAACCCAATCCCAACTGTCCCAGGAGGAGCACAATCTGGTAATTACTATACCAACGGTACTTATGGCAGTACTATGACGATTAATGGTAATACAACTTATTATACTAATGGACAATACCAAGGACAAGCACCAGCTAATAGTACAATCTTCCAAAATCGTAGTCAGCAATCAATTATAAACTCAACACCTCCTGCAATTAACAATCAACAACAACTAATGAATTCAACGCCACAAGACACACTTAATCCGCCATAGACTCTTGATCAAGCTTACGCAAATAGTCAAGCCGTTCAATAATCCGTTGCTCAAAGCCTTGATTGCTTGGTTGATAAAATTTAGGTTTATTCATTAAATCATCAGGAAAATACTGCTCATTTGGTACATAATGGTTCGGGTAATCATGCGCGTATTTATACTCTTTACCATAGCCAAGTTCTGCCATTAGTTTGGTCGGCGCATTGCGTAAATGAATTGGTACTGGCGCACTACCGTTTTTACCAATATAGTCTTTTAAGTGGTTATATGCTAATTCAAGACTATTGCTCTTATTGGTAACAGAAAGATATGTAACGGCACCAGCAAGTGCCAATTCACCTTCAGGTGAACCTAGGCGTTCATAAGTCTGTAAGGCATTATTGACAACTGTTGCGGCATTGATGTCAGCTAAGCCAACGTCCTCCCATGCCATTCGAAGTAGACGCCGTCCAAGATATAGAGGATCAGCACCGCCAGCGAGCATCCGTCCAAACCAATATAAGGCAGCATCAGGATTAGAACCACGGACAGATTTATGTAATGCAGAAATTTGGTTATAAAATTCTTCGCCACCCTTATCAAAGCGTTGCAAGTTTTTCGGGATTATTTCCCGAATAAGCTTTTCATCAACATTACTTAACGGCGTAGAATCTGCAACTAGCTCATATAGATTTACTAGTCTTCTAGCATCTCCATCACATAAATCAATCAATAATTCTTTTGCATCAGGAGTAAGAATTGGCTTTTCTCTAACTTCTACTGCTTTATCGATTAGACTAGCGAGATCTTCGCGAGTAAGACTCTCTAACACATAAACTTGCATTCGTGAAAGTAAGGCACTATTTATTTCAAAAGATGGGTTTTCGGTAGTGGCACCGATAAGGATAATCTTACCCTCTTCGAGATGATGTAAGAAAGCATCTTGTTGTGCTTTATTAAAGCGGTGAATTTCATCGATAAAAAGAACTGTTGGTTTATCATTAAATAAACCAGATTGATTATTTTCTGCCTGCTCTAAAGCTTCCTTGATTTCTTTAACACCGCTAAATACCGCAGATAATTTAATCGCATGACAATCAAACTCTTTAATTAAGATATTAGCGAGTGTAGTCTTCCCCACCCCAGGCGGACCCCAGAAAAGCATTGAGGGTAATTTTTTACCTGCCAATAATCGGCTTAAAAGACCATTTTCACCAACCAGATGCTGCTGTCCTACGACATCAGATAGTTTCTGTGGTCTTAAAATTTCTGTCAATGGCTGCATAAATGATTCCTAATCTAATACTAGAAGGATTATAGCAAACTCTACTACTTCTTAAGCTGTTAATAAAACAATCTAGAAGTTAGTACTGTAGTAATGTATTGTTGTAGTTTTTGATATAATAATGATCTAATTTTGAAAGAGCATAAATGCCAAATATCCACATAACAGTTGCAGCAGTAATTGAAAATCAAAATAAATTTTTACTGGTAACTGATATTACTTCAAATGGACATAAATTAAATCAGCCAGCAGGACATGTTGAAGCTAATGAAGACATAATCACGGCGGTTATTCGCGAAGTATATGAAGAAAGCTCGATGAACTTTATTCCAAAAAAGCTGATTGGCATCTATCTATACAATCCAAATCCGGAGAACACTTATCTCAGATTCTGTTTCAAAGGCATAGTTACAAATATTCATGAAACTCCAAGACCAATAGCTAATGATGATGGAGTCATTGCAGCGGATTGGTATGATCTGGAGACAATCAAATCACGCAGGAAAGAATTACGCAGTACTCTAGTCATGAAATGTATAGATGATTATCTTTCCGGGATTGAGTTCCCACTTGAAGTACTAGCTAACCATCGTGATAATCTAACGGTATATCTGGATTAAATATGGCAAAAGTTGTAATTGGGATGTCTGGTGGTGTTGATTCTTCCGTAGCTGCATATTTATTAAAGCAAGAAGGACATGATGTAACTGGTATATTCATGCAAAACTGGGAAGATGATGATAACGATGAATATTGTACTATTAAGGAAGACAGTCTTGATGCAATTGCCGTGGCTGATGTATTAGGAATAGACATTGAGATAGTTAATTTTGCTAAAAATTATAAAGATCGAGTATTTAGTTATTTTCTTGATGAATATCAGGCAGGTAGAACGCCAAATCCAGACATCTTATGTAATTCCGAAATAAAATTTAAGGCCTTTCTTGAACATGCCTTGACTCTTGGTGCTGACTATATTGCAACTGGTCATTATGTCGGAAAAACTAGATTAGCCGATGGTGAGCTTCTAATGAAAGCAGAAGATAGCAATAAAGATCAGAGTTATTTTCTTTATCGCCTAAATCAGTATCAAATAGCACATTCGCTATTCCCCCTAGCCAAAATCACCAAACCGGAAATCCGTAAACTGGCAGCGGAACTTAATTTACCGAACGCTAATAAAAAAGATAGTACTGGGATTTGTTTTATTGGAGAACGACCATTTCGCGAGTTCCTACAAAAATACTTACCGACTAAGACTGGCAAAATGGTCACTCCAGATGGTAAAATAGTTGCCGAACACGGTGGCTTAATGTATTATACTATCGGACAACGCAAGGGTCTTGGTATTGGTGGACAAGGCGAGCCGTGGTTTGTAGCCGATAAAAATCTAGCAAGTAATGAATTGATCGTCGTGCAGGGACACAACCATCCACTATTACTTAAAAAGTCTCTTACTGCTAGGCAGTTAAGCTTTGGACTGGATAAACTCCCAGCCGAAGGGATTTATACAGCAAAAACTAGATACCGAATGCAAGATGCAAGGTGCAGCTTAAAAATAACGGGCGATGACGAGATAACACTTGATTTTGAACAAGAGCAATGGGCAATTACACCGGGACAATCGGTAGTAATTTATGATGGTAATTTATGCCTTGGTGGCGGAATAATTTTATAAACTAACTATTAACTCTCTCTTAATCTTCTGGAGAAAAACATGCATGTAGCTCAGGTTGATTTTAAATCAGCAAATGCCAGCCCGGAATTTGCTAAATCACTAAAAGAAACGGGATTCGCAGTAATTAAGAATCACCCAATAGACACTCAACTAATGGCGGATGTTTTTGATGAGTGGAAAGAATTCTTCGCCAGTGACTATAAGATGAATTATGTTTATAAAAATGATACACAGGATGGTTTATTTCCAATGAATGTATCAGAAAAAGCCGTTGGCTATAGCGTTAAAGACATTAAAGAATTTTATCATTATTATACTTGGGGACAATACCCAAAAGAATTAAGTGAGAAGACAAAAGACTTATATCAACAAATGAATCTGGTCGCAGTAACTTTATTAAACTGGGTTGAAGAGAACCTTCCGGAGGATATCCGTAAATCATTGTCAGAACCACTTACTAGCATGATTAACGGTTCAAATCAAACTTTAATGCGAATACTTCATTATCCACCTTTAACTGGCAATGAAGAAGAAGGTGCAGTTAGAGCCGGGGCTCATGGTGATATTAACCTTCTGACAGTACTTGTTGCCGCCTCACAATCAGGCTTACAAGTAAAAGGAAGTGATGATAAATGGTATGATGTACCTGCTGATCCGGGTATGCTCGCAATAAATATTGGTGACATGCTAGAAACAGCAACTAATGGATTTTATAAATCAACTCTACATCAGGTAATAAATCCACTTGATGATAGCAGACATTTATCTAGATACTCAATACCGTTATTCTTACATCCACGCCCTGATGTAAGGCTTTCTAGTAATAAAACCGCTGGTGAGTTTCTTGAAGAGCGCCTACGTGCACTAGGCATAAAAAAATAAAACATTAAGCTAATTAAATAGGAAATAGATAAATGAAAAATACTAAATATGTATCTGAAGCAACTGAATTTCTTAAAGGTCTAATAAACAAACCAGAAATCCGTGAGGATCAGCATAAAATGCGCTCAACTTGGTGGGATAAAGGATTTATTGACCATGAGGAACAAGATTCATATACAAAAGATGAAATAAAACATGATGGATATGTTTACTTTAGTTATCCGTCAAATAAAAATAAGTAATGCCCAAAACAATTATTACTGATGAGCTGTATCAATACTGCCTTGATAAAGGAGTCCGTGAACACCCAGCTCTAGTTAGTTTACGCCAGCAAACAAAAGTACAATTAGAGAATAGTCAGATGCTAATAAGTCCCGAACAGGGAGCTTTTTTGGCTATGTTGATTAGACTAATGAATGTTAATTCTTATCTTGAAGTTGGTGTTTTTACTGGCTACAGTGCATTATGGGCAGCTCTAGCTCTACCAGAAACAGGTAAAATAGTTGCTCTTGATATTAGTGATGAACATAGCGCTTTGGCTGAATCAGCATGGCATGCCGCCAAGGTTAGGCATAAGATAGAATATATTGTCGCACCAGCCAAAGAGTCAATGCAGTCATTTATAGCAAAAGGTGAGTCATTCGATCTGATTTTTATTGATGCCAACAAATCACAATACTTAGAGTATTACGAATTGGCATTGCAACTTGTCCCTAGTGGTGGGCTTATAATGATTGATAACGTATTTATGTATGGGCAGGTACTTGAAGATAATGCTAAGAAAGCATATATAAAAACTTTGCAAAAGCTAAATGATTTGATCAAGGATGATCCACGGGTTGATATATCAATGCTTCCTTTTGGTGATGGCATAACGCTGGCACGCAAAAAATAATATAATTTCAGGATATTTATGAAACGACGGTTAAGACGTGATTCACTACACAATCAAATGAATGTGGTACCATATATAGATGTAATGCTAGTATTACTTGTGATTTTTATGGTAACGGCACCAATGTTTACCCCAGGAGTGATTAATTTGCCAAGCGTAGGCAAAGCAGCGCAAGTAACAAAACAACCGCTAGAAATCAATATCAATGCTGATGGTAGCTACACCATGACTCAAGATGGTAAAACAACTCCAGTAGGTTCACTTGAAGATCTAATAACGAAGACAATGAGTTTAGCTAAAGATGACACCCCAGTAGTAATTGCTGCCGACAAAACCGTGCAGTATGACAAAGTTATCAGTGTAGTTGATAAATTATATAGCTCAGGGATTAAAAAAGTCGCATTGGTAGTAAAACAGAAAAATGGTTAAAGAACGTAATAAAAGTAGTACGATATTTTCTCTAGCAATGCATATTGGCATTGCTATTGCGCTATTTTATTTTAGTAAACCAATCTCGGTACTTATCCCATCCCGCTCAGACGGAATTGAAGTAAGTTTGGTATCAATGCCAAACCAGACAGTAATGCCCTATACGCCAAAAGTAAAGATTACCGCACCAACGCCGATAAAAACGATGGATACACCAGCAGACATTAATGTAAAGCAAAATAATCAAAGTAAGCCACAACCAACTCCGGCAGCTACTACCCCACCAAAGATAGAAGCAAAACCAATTGAGAAGCCAGTTACAAAAGATAATAATCAGACACAATCACCAACAACGGCTAAACCCAAAACGGCAAAGAACCAAAAGGCAATGATTAATGACCTACTTGGTGATGTAATGTCTACCAATACAACCTCGGTAAGAAAAGGAAAAGCGGTTGGTGGCAATCCAAACGGAACAAGTGATAGCGATAATTTGATAGGTAATTATGCAGATCAAGTAATTAATGCAGTTCGCCCATTTGTGGTTATTCCGGATGATGTTAATCCCAATGCAAAGGCAGTGGTAAAAGTTATCCTTAACCCGGACATGAGTGTACGTCAGGTTAGCTTGATAAAATCAAGTGGAAATGATGCCTATGATCAGAATATCCAAACGGCTATTAATCGGGTAAAAGTATTCCCTCCTCTACCGGATAATGCGCAATTTGTAGACTACCGCGTGTTACGCTTAACATTCAAACCACAATAAATAAATTTTAGCTAGGAGTTAAATTGACGATGAAAAAAATATCACTGATTTTATTAATGAGTATATGTGGCTATGTATACGCTGACCAAAATATTGAAATTGTTGGTGGAAATAGCGCAGGAAGTCCCAAGCTTGCAATAGTGAGCTTCACTAATGAAAGTGGCAATATTTCTGATGAATTAACCAATGATTTCAAAGTTACAGGTGAATTTAACGTACTTAACTATGCAAATACTGATGCAATAGAAAGTGGTGTTCAATACAGCATCAGTGGCGCAATTTCAGAAACAGCTGATGGACAAATGCAGATTAAGTATAAACTAACTAATCTATTAACAAACCAAGTTATGCTTGATCAAACAGCTGCATTTAATGGCAAGTTTCTCCGTAAAGCAGTTCATGCGGTAAGTAATAATATCTATCAAAAGTTAACTAATACACCAGGCGCATTTACTAGTAAAATTGCACTTACAGTTGAAGAAACACCTAAAAAATATGCCATCATAGTCGCTGATTATGATGGCTACAATCCTAAGACCGTACTTACAACATCACATCCAATCACTTCATTATCTTGGGATAAGTCTGGTCAGTATCTAAGCTATGTTACCTATGAAACTGGAAAACCAGTTGTTTATGTACAAAACATACAAAGTGGCAATCGTTATACTGTTGCAAATTTCAACGGCTCAAACTCTTCACCTGTATTCTTATCAAATTCACAAAAACTACTAGTAACATTAAGTAAAGATTATGGTTCGCATATATATATTGTAAATAATAGTAAATATACGGGAACAAGTCAAGCTACTCCAGTAGTAAATTTTGGAACTATTGATACTGAAGCAGATATTTCAAACAATGGAAAGGTATTATTTACAACTGATCACGACGGTGGTCCGCAAATTTTCATGACCGACCTTAATGGCTCATCACCAACGCGAATCACACAGGGATTAGGTAAATACAATACCACCGCCAGATTTTCTAATGATGGCGGTAAGATCACCTTCATCAATCGTAACAATGGTGTATTTCAAACTTACGTTATGGATCTTACCACGCAAGCTGCCTATCCAGTTAGTCCAAACGCACATCATGATGTAAGCCCGAGCTTTTCTCCGAATGACAAGCTAGTCTTATTTTCAAGTGATGATACAATGTACATAAGTAATGCTACGGGCACTACATTAACCAAGTTAAATAATTTGAATTACATGCGTATAATCGATCAACGCTGGGCAAAAAATTTCTAGTAATTATTGTATTTAATAATAAAATCATAGTATAATAAAGTTATTAACTTAGTAATAATTTAAGAGATAGAAACATGTTAAAACAATTATTTATTATGAGCTTCTGCATTGGTACTATATCAGTAGCATTTGCTGATACAGATCAATACAACGACCCTACTGTTAACTCATTGGCTGCAAGTAGTCAACAATTTCCATCAGAAAATAAGCTAACCGGAGAAAAAGGTAAAACATATAACTCTCCAGATGCCCCTGAAGTAAATAAGCCAAATGTTAACTCTTTTGCGGCGAGTAGTCAGCTTTACCCACAACAAAACGAGTTAACAGGTAAAAAGAAACAGAAATACTACACCAAAGATGAAATGAAAAAAAAGAAAAACAGACCAAATGTTAATTCACGGATGGCAAGTTCAGAGCAATTCCCAGAACAAGACTCGTTTAACAATGATGGTAAAGGTTATAGTCACAACAAATCAAATTCAAGTGGCGGGAAGTAATAAAACCTTTTTACTTTTACTATAAATACTGTATAATCACTGGTGGTGGTTAAATCCATATATTTTAATATCCAGAAAGGAAGACATATGAAAAAAATTTTAGCTTTGCTTATCGCTGGTGGGGCGTTAGTTGCATGTTCTTCAAACAAACCTCCTGAGACTGATATGAAAGCTGTTGCTTCTGCACCAGAACCTGTTGCATCTGCACCTGTTGCATCTGCACCTGCGCCTGTTGTAACTAATCACAATAGTGTATACTTTGGCTTCAATAAATATGACATTAAAGATGACTATACTGGTATAGTTAAAGCGAATGCTGACTATCTTGCTGCTCATAAAGATGCTAAAGTACAAGTTCAAGGTAACACTGATGATGTAGGTTCTGTAGAATATAACTTGTCATTAGGTCAAAAACGTGCTGATGCAGTTAAAAAAGCTCTAGTTGCTAATGGTGCTACTAAAGCTCAAGTTGAAGCAATTTCTAATGGTAAATTGAAACCTAAGTATGACAACAACTCTTCTGCTACTAAAGCAATGAACCGTCGTTCTGACATTACTTACACTGCTGGACAACCTGCTGGCTATTCTACGGATAGCAATGGTGTTCCTACAGTTGATGGTAGTGTGTACAATGGTACAGTTACTGAAGGTGTTGAATAACTATGAAAAAAAGTTTGTTGACAATTATAGGATTGTCAGCAAACCTTTTTCTTATAGGTTGTGCTGACGATCAAGCGCGTCAGCAAATTGCTGATACCAATCAACGCTTGAGTCAAATCCAGCAAAATGTTGGAGTCTTGGATAATAAAGTTTCAAATCAAAAATTAATTGATTTATTGAATCAAATAAATGACCTGCAAACTCAAATAAACCAATTAAATGGGCGAGTTTCTAACCTTGAACAAGGACAAAAAACTGGTCAAGGCGATCAGAACCAACAGGTACAGGCTTTAGAGTTAAGAGTACAGGCACTTGAAGACGCCGCAGGAGGAAGCAAGGCAGCAAATGCAGCTAAACCAACTGTTGTTACATCAAGTAATAATCCAGAACTACAGGCAGCAGTAAAAAAACTTCAAAATAAACAGATTCCTGAAGCAATTACTGATTTACAAAATATTGCAAATGGTTCGGATAAAGTAGCTGCAGCTAGTGCTAACTACTATTTATCAGTAGCTTACGTGGCAAATAGTGAGTATAAAGAAGCAATTACACAAGCAAATAAATTTATTGCTGAAAATCCAAACAATAAATTTGTGCCTGATGCAATGAGAGTTGTCTATATATCTCAAAGCCAATTAGGAAATACAAAAGCAGCAAATGCGACAGCCAAAAAACTGATTAAAAGTTTCCCAAATAGTGAGGCTGCCAAGAAAGTTGCTAAACAACTACAGCAATAGCGATTTAACGGCTTTTAATGAAGAACTCAAGCTTATTAGCTTGAGTTTTTTTAAGGAAAAAACATGCAAGTTAATCTACACAGCAACGAAGGTAATCAATTTACAAGTTATTCAGAAAACACTGTTACAATTAACCAAATGGAATATAAGAATAATTTGCTGGTTACACCAAGCATTATTAAACCAGTTGAAATTACCAATATCGCAGAATTAGATGATTTGTTTTTAGAAGAAATTCTTACACATAAGCCAGATATAATTATTTTTGGTACTGGCAATACAATTAAATATCCAGCAAATAATATTCTAAAAAAATTACAACAACTTAGAATAGGTTTCGAAGTAATGCCAGTTCCCGCGCTATGCAGAACATTCAACTATCTAATTGGTGAAGGAAGAAATGTGGTAGGAGTCTTACTATTTTAAATCACTTAATTAGAAATATGATTTAGTAATCAGCAACAGCTTTTGCAATATTTAGCCCAATAGTTCACTAAAAGCATTAGTATAGTATTATTTTAATATGGATAAAACTACAAATATCAATAACATTAATAAATATCTGACGTTAAAACTGAAGTGCCTACTTCAAGATTAAATTTTTGCTTATAGATTAGTAGACAAAATCTATATTTCATAGCAGATCATCAAACTTTAAATAATCCCATCGCAACTTTATTAATTGGATACTCGGGTATTAATGCTGTTTAACGACCCCCTTATTAATAGAAAATATCTTATATAGTTAAATTACACTACCTGTAAAAGACTCCTAAACAGTACCTCATGCAATAGATTATCTTTCCGAACTCCTGTACCGATGTGAAGTTGTTCAACATTAAGATAACTTACCAAATCAAGAGCATTACTAGGATTTACTCCGCTTCCAGGAAGTAATTTAGCTCCATCTGCGAGCTTTATGTCTTGCATTTTTCTTAAATTAAATCTACCCTCGATTGCTGTAGGCATTCCACCTGAACTTAATACATTGCTAATTGCTCTACCATAGTTTTGTAACTCTTTAAAAGCTAAAACTGGATCAATTGATTCATCAATAGCTCTATGAAAAGTTATTTCACCCTTACCATCAACGAGTCTGATCATTCGCTCCAAGCCTTTAGTATCTATCTTACCTTTATCATCCAACACACCAAATACAACTCCATTAATTTTGGTATTTGATAAAAGGTAATCAATTTCAGATTCAATTATTCTCCAGTCATTGTGATCATAACAAAAATTCCGAGCATGTGGTCTAACCATTACGTTAACTGGAATTGATACAGCATCCGCAACAGCTTTTGAAAGTTCTAGATTAGGAGATAATCCACCATCAGAAAAAGAATCAATTAATTCTACCCTACCACCACCAAACTTTTCAATTTGAATTGCTTCATTAATATTTGTAGCAATTATTTCAATAAGCATTTTCTGTCTCCTCTTCATAAGTGATGAAATTATAGATACTATCCCAAATATCGTCTACTTTATCTTCCATACCATGCCCACAATCAAGCTTAACCAAATTAGCAAACTTATTCTGCTCTTGATACCTGTAGCTAACATTAATAGGTATTGTCTTATCATTTTCCCCATGAATTAATAATACAGGTAAATTACGTTTAAACCCTCTATCCTTTATATTATTCATATCTTCGATAAAGCTATAACAAAGAGGAATTTCACATCTTGCACCACTATGATATATATTATAAAATCCAGCTTCGTGCCATAATTTAACACCTTCATTGCCAAGTTCTTTATTCCAGATATTTTTTATTTCGATTGCAGGGGCAAGCAATATTAATTTTTTAATGGCTTGAATTTCTTCAGCAAGAATGAGAGCAAGTAACCCTCCGAGACTTGAACCAATTACGCAATATTCATCATTTTGTGCAGCAATAATTTCATTTAGATATATAGCTTGTCGTGAAATCTTTAGAGAAGTAAAATCACCTAGATTTAGGTCAGGGACGAATAAATAAATACCAACTTCTGCTAATCTTTTTTTAAGAAACTGAGCCTTGAAAGACTGAGGACTAGAAGCAAATCCATGCAAATAAATATATTTCATTTTTTCCAATAAAAAAAGCTAACCTTAAGTTAGCTTTAGTTTATACTTATAAGATTAATATGTTAATCCTATTGTAACCATACCACCAACAGCACTTTGCGGAACCCAAACACTGGCTCCTGAACCAATTAAACTTTGTGTATAATATGAGTTTTGATAGAATCCTCTAGCACCTAACTGTAAGTCGCGCCAAACATTAAATTTAGCCCCTAATGTAGTAGTATATAAATAATTGTCATTGGGTGCTAACCCCTGAGTAACAGGAGCTTGACTTGAATTATAGACTGCACTTTGATCAAGGTATACATCAAATACATCATTAATCCGATAATCTAATCTACCTCCAACCCCGAACGTCCAAAAGTAATCTTGGGTTAAATTCGTAGTAGTGCCAGCATTATTAAGAGTATAAGAAGAAAGGTTTGTATTACGACCGATCACGCCATATGGGATTAATAGCAAATGGTTTGGAATTACAGCAAAAGCATAACCAACATTTGCATTAATCCCACCAAAATTTGGCTGAGAGCCTGTAGTACTACCAAGTGAAGATACTGCGGGATCTACCGACTGGCTATAATAAGTCAATAAATTAGCACTAACATCAAACCAAACACCCATATTAAATAAATGCTCAATTTCTAAATTTATAAACTGGCTATTATTTACTCCACCAGTATTACCATTTGTAAGATTTCCAGAGGTCGTTGCATAACCAACGTTATACTCATTATCAAACTGCTGAAAAGCATAATATTCATTATCTGGCTGATTTGTATTTGATCCTGCATAACTAAAAGCAGTTAATGAAGTCAAAGACAACGCGATTAATTTACGCATTTTTTACTTCCGGAATAAATTTAATAACTAATTCTATAACAAGATGGAATCATTGTCAAATATATAAGCTAGCAAAAAGATAAAAAAAATTAACAACTCAAACTATAAACAGGCAACAATAGGTAACCGCCTAAAATGATTTTAGATTATAGAAGACTTAATAATTCAACGTGACTTAATTTTGTTCTTTTTTGCAACAGAAATAATGATCCAAACCAGTAAAATAAAAGCAAGAATTGAAAGAATAAACGTCTCACTTTGTCTAACCCAGTGAAGCAGGTCATCCAAATCATGAGCAAAATAATAACCAGCATAAACCCATAAAGGAACACTAATCAGTGCGGCGCCACCATCCATCACTAAAAACTTCCAATAAGACACCCGACGGCTAATGCCAGCTGTCATAAAAATTGGTGCTCTAAGCCCAGGTAAGAAGCGAGCAACAAATAAAATACGATTCCCGTATTTATGTACTTTTTCCTGCATTTGCTTATAACGTTTTTCAGTAAATACATTTTTTAATAGCGGTACTTTTTTTACCCGTGGACCTAGTAGCTTACCAAGCATGAACATGGTACCATCGCCAATAATTACCCCAAGAAGAGCAATTGTTACCATTAAGTGAACATCCATAGTTGCAGCAAGTCCACAGATTACTCCACCCGCAACCAATGTTATGTCTTCAGGAATTGGTACACCAAACCCACATGCAATCAAAACCAAAAATACGGCAATATAACCATATATGGCAAAAAAAGCTATGAGTTCGTGCAATATTTCCATCGCTAACCTTTAATAGCATCGGCAATTTTATTTGCCCATTTTAACGCTTGATCAGAGTCTTTAGCTTCAACCATGACCCGAACTAGTGGTTCAGTACCACTTGCTCTTACAATTACCCTACCATCATCTTGAAGAGAAGCAACCGCCTCATCTATAGCAGATTTACTATTACTCTGCCAATCTTCTACTTCTTTATTAAGGTGTACATTAAGCATAGTTTGCGGATACTCTTGCCAATCAATAACTTCATGTGGTTCTTTCGCTAGAGAAACTATCCCGGATAAAACCTGTAATGCAGCTATTATACCATCACCAGTTGAATGTTTGTCGAGACATAAAATATGTCCTGATGCTTCACCACCAACTAACCAACCACGATTTAATAGTTCTTCAACTACGTAGCGGTCACCTACTTTCGCTCTAACGAACTCATAGCCTTGATTTTTTAAGGCCACTTCCATTGCCATATTAGTCATGACTGTACCAACTACCCCCGGCAATCTATTTCCTATAGCAGCGTATGCTTGAACAATAAGATAAATCAATTTGTCGCCATTAAGTAAGTTACCGTGTTTATCTGCAATGACTACTCTATCACCATCACCATCAAAAGCAATCCCATAATCAGCGCCAGTTCGTTTTACCTCTGCTAGCATACTCTCAGGGTGAGTTGAGCCATAGCCATCATTGATATTTAAACCATCCGGATTACAACCAATTCTTATAATATCAGCACCTAATTCCTCAAAAACATATGGGGCAACATAATAAGTAGCACCGTGAGCACAGTCAAGAACTATTTTTAGTCCTTTTAAATCAAGTGCATTTGGAAAAGTACTTTTACAAAATTCAATATATCTACCACGAGCATCTTCAAGCCGCCTTACTTTACCAAGCCGATTGGCAATAACCATCTCTTGATCCAAAACAGCCTCAATTTCAAGCTCAATATCATCTGGTAGTTTAGAGCCATCAGCAGAGAAAAATTTAATACCATTATCATGATATGGATTGTGTGAAGCGCTGATTACAACTCCAGCAGATAACCTCAGAGTCTTCGTCAAATAGGCTATGGCCGGGGTTGGAATTGGCCCAGCCATATAGACATCCACTCCAGCATAAGCAAATCCGGCTTCAAGAGCCGATTCAAAAAGATAACCAGATAGTCTGGTATCTTTCCCTATAATAACAGCTGGTTTTTTTCTCCTACTAGCTAGTACTTTCCCAGCCGCATAGCCTAGGCGTAAAGCAAAATCAGGAGTAATAGGAAAGGTTCCTACCTTACCACGAACTCCATCAGTACCAAAATATTTACGCATTTCTAAACCCCATAATTCTTTATACTAAAGTCGTAGCGACTTCGTGACTATTATCATAGCTCATAATATATTCTATATCTTTGGCATCAATGGTTTCTTTTTCCAATAGCATTTTTGCCATCATTTCAACCTTATTAGAATTATCAACTAATAACTGTTTAGCAAGCTTATATTGAGTTTCTAATATATTACGAATTGTCTCATCAATTTTTTGCATAGTTGCTTCAGATACATGTTTAGTCGAAGTAACACTTCTACCCAAAAAAACTTCTGATTCATTTTCACCGTATATTACTGGACCCATCTCTTCAGTCATACCAAATCTTGTAACTATCCTACGAGCAAGATCAGTAGCTCTCTCAAAATCATTACTAGCACCTGTTGTCATCTGCTTCATGAATACTTCCTCAGCAACGCGCCCACCAAACAGAATTGCAATCTGATTCATCAAATAATCCTTGGTATAAGCATAACGATCTTCCTCGGGTAACTGCATTGTCACACCTAAAGCACGTCCACGCGGAATTATCGTTACTTTATGTACTGGATC
Organism: Neisseriales bacterium; assembly: GCA_008017155.1. Taxonomy (GTDB): domain Bacteria; phylum Pseudomonadota; class Gammaproteobacteria; order Burkholderiales; family UBA11063; genus Aquella. The sequence goes on from SSGX01000015.1 coordinate 29,165, forward strand.
AGTACCTGGCAATAATCTTGCAACAATAGCGTGCCCCGACTCATGATAAGCAGTATTTTTCTTTTCTTCATCATTCATAACCATTGAGCGACGTTCTGCACCCATAATAATTTTATCTTTAGCATCTTCAAAATCATGCATATCAACTAGTTTTTTATTTCGTCTTGCTGCAAATAATGCAGCTTCATTTACCAGATTAGCAAGATCAGCACCAGAAAAACCTGGAGTACCACGCGCAATCACAGAGCCTTCAACATCATTAGCAACTGGGACTTTACGCATATGTACCGTAAGAATCTGTTCGCGACCTTTAATATCTGGCAAAGGAACCACAACTTGACGGTCAAAACGACCTGGACGCATCAATGCAGGATCAAGTACATCTGGACGATTAGTTGCAGCAATAACAATTACCGTTGTATTTGTATCAAAGCCATCCATTTCAACCAACATCTGGTTTAAGGTTTGCTCACGCTCATCATTTCCACCACCTAAACCAGCACCACGTTGACGACCAACAGCATCAATTTCATCAATAAATATAATCGATGGCGCCGTGCGTTTTGCCTGTTCAAATAAATCACGAACCCGTGAAGCACCAACACCGACAAACATTTCAACAAAATCTGAACCAGAGATACTAAAAAATGGCACGCTAGCTTCACCAGCAATCGCTTTAGCAAGTAATGTTTTACCTGTTCCTGGTGAGCCACTTAAAAGAACACCTTTAGGGATTCGTCCACCCAAGTTCTGATATTTAGTCGGATCTTTTAGATAATCAACGATTTCGACAACTTCTTGCTTCGACTCTTCACAACCTGCAACATCAGTAAAGCGGATTGGATTTTCTTTACTATCAATCATTTTAGCTCGGCTACGCCCCATACTGAAAACACCACCGATTCCGCCGCCACCTTTACCACCAGATGCTCCACGCATGAAATAAATCCAGACGCCAATTAGAAGTAGCATTGGGAACCATGAAACAAAAATATTCATTAATAGTGACTCTTCTTTTGGCTTCGCCTGAAAAGTAACTTTGTTTTTTATAAGATCATTTACTAGCTGAGGATCAAACGGTGCGAAAGTAGTGAATTTGGTATCATCCTTACGGACTCCATTGATCCATTCGCTTTGCATATTATTACCTTCAATAACGATGCTTTTTACCTGACCACCTTCAAGCTCTGTAATAAATTGAGAATAGGGGATTGTGTTCCGAGAATCTTGCTTCTCACTAAATTTGTTAAAAACGACCATTAACCCAAGGCCTATTAACAACCAAATTAATAAGCTTTTGAATAAATTACCATTTCGCATATAATATGTCCAATATAGTTTAAATAATTAATCTTAACCAGTAGTATTTTTAGAAAATAATAGAAATATTATATCATACTGGCTTCTTTGACTTGCAAAGTAAGTATACTTCCTTACTTTTACTTCTTGAGGCTTCAGGTTTCCGAATTAGCACCTGAGTAAATAAATTTCTGGCAAGTTTAACCAATTCATCAAATTCACTCCCTTGAAACACCTTGATAAGACAATGCCCACCCGCCTTGAGATAGCCACGAGAAAAATCAAGAGCTAGCTCAACCAAGTATGCTGAACGTGCCTGATCAACATTTTTGATACCGCTTAAATTTGGCGCCATATCAGAAATAACTAGATCCACCTCTTTATTATCTATTGCCTGTAAAAGTTTATCCAAGGTCGTCTGTTCAGTAAAATCACCATGAATAAAATTTAATCTTGAAATAGGATCAATTTCAAGTAGATCAACTCCAATTACTTTACCACTCAAACCAACTTTATTCAGAGCTACCTGAGACCAGCTACCTGGTGCGCAACCTAAATCAACGACAACTTTTACATTATGGAAGATGCCATCTTCCTTATCAATTTCAAGTAATTTGTATGCAGCCCGAGAACGATAACCATCTTTTTGTGCCTGATTTACATAGGTATCATTCACATGCTGATGTACCCAAGCTTTAACTACCCGATTTTTTTTATTTTTGTCAGTCATTAATCTTCTTCACTAATAAACCAGATATAAAACGTAATAAAAAATAAATAACACCAATAGAAAGCGTGACCTTGGCAACCATATCTGATAGATTGGCATACTTAATAAGTGGCAACAATGAAGGAGCACCAGGAACATCAGCAACTAACAACAAGAAAATAATCAAAATATAAATAATCGCATCGATAAGCCAGTTACTACTTTTATTGATTAGAAGCGAACAAGCAATAGGCATTGCAGAAATAACAATCAATGCAAACATATAATAGAAACTAAAAAATTTGAATAATACCAAGCCAATACAGATGGCAATTACAAATAATGCAAACATAAATACTCTTGCTGCCCAGAGATTTTCAAGATCTTCACCTGATTTATTGAATTTTGGTGCATACATCCCGTTTATTATTGCTAAGGTTGCGAATAAAACACTATCACTGACTGACTTAAAGAAAAATAAGACTATTATAAAAAGAGGCACAAAAGCAAATGGTAATGCTTTCTTTACAACTACCAGTGCGGCAGAAATATAATCAAAATTACCTTGAGCTGAATTATTCAGAGTTTGATCATCATCTTCGGCAGCCTTAACTGGGATAATACCGCGCTGTAATGTTGCCGCACTGCCAGGAACTGCTCTAACAACATAGCCTAATTCACCATTATCAAAGCGTGTCTGTGTTGTAATAATCTTCTTACCAGAAATCTCTGGTAGTTTATATGGAGTAGCTAGCGCAAAAATACCACTAAGGATAACGATTAAAACCAGCGCTAAACGGATAGTTTTAGTAGTGAAACTAAGCCCGACATTTTGATTTAGATTTCTCTTAACATAAGCAAATGGGTTTATTACTACAAATACCAAAGAACCGATAATTAAAAGCCATATTTGAAGACCAAGATTAGGCATTGCAGGAATAGAAGTAAATACATTAGTTGCCAATTTATTGTCTGTAGCAACGCTTTGCAAATTTGTAAGGAGATTACCAAAACCAATATTCTTGTAGGAAATCACAATTACAACAAAGAGAAGCAGCAGTTGAATAGCACTAGCAAGCACTTTACTATAAGCCAATCCTGCATAACCACCAAGGATTAAACAAACTGCAGCAATAGCAATTAATGAAAGAGTACTATTAGCAAATTCCCAACCAAGAAGACTCTTTAGCATAGAGACCATGATTGCAATACCAGTACCTGCTACCAATAACATGATTATGGCATAAGCGGTAATAATAACTACTGAACCAGAATCAAACCGCCCATCTTTTAACAAACTAAAAAGATTAGAACCCCTAAGTTTACCTGCAAAAATAAATTCAGAAATGATATAAATTAGGATAAATAGCAATAAACCACTAAGTCCCGCATATGCACCGTAGCTGCTAAGAAGAATAAATTCAATTATGCCAAAACCAATCGCTCCAGAAAAATAGGTAATCCAATTTGTTGAAGCGCCAAGAAGAAAATCATTACTGCTTCTATTTTTTCTTCTAAAATAATACGCACTGGCAAATATTGCACCAAATAGGATAGTCATCATCACATAATCAATATTTGTAATATTCAGTAAATACATAAGCTTTATTGTCCAATAAAATTCTTGGTAACTGCTAAATATGAGCCGTTACGATTTTTTAATAGCCAGTTATTATATAACAAATAAAAAACGATGGTATATGTTACCATCGTTTAGACTAATAAATAGCCACTTATCCTAAAAGGGAATGCCAGAATCCAGCTACGGTTGCTGTCATAAATCCAGCAAGAATTGCCGCAAAAAGAGCTTTAAATCCCATAGCAGCCAGATCAGATTGCCGACCTGGAGCTAAAGCGGAAAAGGCTCCCATTGAAATTCCGATTGAAGAGAAATTGGAAAAGCTAGCAAGGGCAAAAGTCGAAATAAATACTGAGTTTGCCGATAACAAATGTGCAGCTTTCATTTGCCCAAGGCTCATATAAGCTACAAATTCATTAATAGCGACCTTCTGTCCAAGTAAACTACCGACTTGAAGTGTTTCGCTCCAACTAACTCCCATAAAGAAAGCAAAAAAGCGAAAAACTAATCCAAATAAATACTCAAGCGATAAACCATCAAAGCTTTTATTTGATGAAGCCACGATATAATCATTTACATGAACTAAGCTACCTATCCAAAATAACAGGCCGTCAATTGCATGAACTAAAGGAATTACCGCCATTAATGCCGCACAAATTGCAACACCGATTTTTACTCCAGTAAATGCTCCATGCATAATTGCATCTACTAGTGAATCATGTTTACTACCAGTTACTTTTAAGTGTTTAGCATCCATGATTGCCTCATAATTTGTCTCTGGAAAAATCATCTTAGCAAATACAACTGCTGAGGTAGCGTTCATAAATGTAGCAGTAAGAAGTGAGTTAGCAAACATAAGCTCTTCACTATGATCACCAGCAGCAAGAAAACTTAAATACATTCCAAGAGTTGAACCAGACAAATTGGCAAGCCCGGCAACAAAAGCACAAGCTAGCTCGGAACGCGTCATATTTTGTACATATGGACCAATAACCATCGGACCTTCAGACTGACCAAGAAAAATATCCGCAATAACCACTAGACTTTCAACACCAGATAATTTGATGGTTTTACGCAATAAAAATGCCAGTTTCTCGATTATCCATTGCATTATCCCAAAGAAATAAAGGATGGAAATAACACTACCAAAAAATATAATTGTCGGCACAACAACAAAGGCAAAAACGAAGCCTACCTTTGAAGTATCTGCCAGTCCACCAAAAACAAACCCAGCACCCTTATTGGCATAATCCATGAACTTTAGTAAACCACCGGATAACAAATGTAAACCGCTATTAACAATGGGTACATAATGAATAATCAAAAAAAGTGCATTTTGGGCTATAAATGCAGTAAGGATGAGTTTCCAATTAATGAATTTTTTATTTTCAGAACAGATAAATGCAATGCCCAATAAAAAGAAAAAACCGAGAAAACTTTGAATTGCGAGAGCAGACATGCCAAACCTCAGAAATATAAATAAACTGCCATGTTAGATATTTTATTAATTTTTGTATATTAGACCTCTTTCCTAACCTGCTTCTTTAACTCTTATGCGTCGTCATAAAGACTTTTGCGATACTCATGTACTACGTGTACACTCCGTTTCTCAAAGTCTTTATTCCTAACCTAAGAGTGAAATAATGGGTTATGAAAGAACTCTATTTATTATCAAATAAATATTATAATTCAAAAAAAAATTATAAGCCTGATGGAGAACAAAAAAACTTTCCTTTTCAGGCTATTTTTTCCATCACTGCGGCAAAAAATCCATCTGTGCCATGAGTTGCGGGATTAAGTGTCAAAAAACGACTATCAGGTAAATCTAGCTTGTCAAATATAGCTAGTCCACCTATATCAACTAATTTAAAGCTGGAGTTTTCAGCCAGAAATTTTTCAATAATCTCTTGATTCTCCTCACGCAAAATACTACACGTAGCATAAACAAGTCTACCACCGACCTTAATCAATTTACTTGCTGAATTAAGTATTGAAAACTGTTGCTGATTAATCTGTATAAGGCTATCTTCATTATAACGAAATTTCAAATCTGGATTACGCCGTAATGTTCCTAGCCCTAGGCATGGTGCATCAACAAATACCTTATCAATCTTGCCATAAAGACGTTTGATCCGACTATCATTTTCGCTTTCGATTAATTGTGGGTAAACATTTGATAAGCCTGAACGAGCAAGGCGCGGAGTCAGATTACCCAATCGCCGCTCATTAATATCAAAAGCATAGATTCGTCCAGTATTTTTCATTAACATGCCAAAAAGTAAAGTTTTACCACCACTTCCAGCACAAAAATCAACCACCATTTCACTACGCTTAGATTCTAATAAAATTCCAGCAAGCTGGCTCGCTTCATCCTGTACTTCAATTGCGCCTTCAAGAAATAATTTGTTACGCATTAAGTCAGCTTTATTTGCTAAAGTAATTCCAAATGGTGAATATTTTGTAACCGTAGATTTAATTCCCTCAGCGTTTAAAATTCGCGCCACCTCAGCTACAGACATTTTTAACGTATTTACTCTTAATGTCAATGGTGCCTGATCTGCCATTGCTTTTGATAACTGTCTAATTTCTGAATCCGTAAGGTAAGCAGCTAAACGCTTCTGAATCCATTCGGGAAACTCTATAAGATCCAAATCAACTTTTGCTGTTTCTTCAATAATTTTTAGATTAATAGCCTTTAGTTTACTTAATTCTATTGTCGGAATTTTTAAATAGTGTAACCAAACATAGCCAATCAAGGAAAAAGTATTTTTCACTCCAACAGTGGCAGTCAATTTATAATAATTCCTTAGAACAGTATAAACTGTCTCAGCGATGATTCCCCTGTCCGCAAACTGTAATTTACGATTTTCACGAAAGAACTTTGATAACAACGCATCTGTCGGAACTTTAAACTCCAACGCCTCTCTTAATAATTGCACATTTAATTTTAATAAATTATCATTAATCATCTTTTAACTACCATTCTTAATTTTCAAAGCATTTAGTACCGTTTCTGGCACGTAACGGTTAACGACTTTTTCCCAGCCAACAGTCCCCACCAACCCTTTTACCAAACTAGATGAAACCTCAGCATAATTTCTTGGAGGCATTAGAAAAATAGTATCTATTTCATTACAAAGGTCTGAATTGATGTAGCGCATGGTTTTTTCATATTCGTAGTCCTGAGTATTACGAATACCACGAACAATAAATTTAGCATTGGCATTTTGGGCATAATTTACTAGAAATTCCCCATTAAAATGACCAATTTCAATATTTTTATATCCATGAAGCGTATTTTTTAATAAAATAAGCCGCTCCTCAAGAGAAAAAGAATACTTTTTATCTGGATTATCACCAACAGCAACAATTAATTGATCAAAAATAGCCGCAGCACGATCTATCACCCATAAATGTCCATTCGTAATCGGATCAAAACTGCCAGCATAAATTGCTTTTGTCATAATGCTTACCCTGTTGTAATAAAAGCACAAAGGCAGATTTAATCTTACCTTCTACCAAATGTATCCCCAGTATTGTATCCAAGATGAAGAGAAAAAATATTATATATAACAATAAAAAAATAATTTTTTGGTAAAAACCCGGTTACATGGTAAACTATTGACCGTTAATTTATACTCTATTAAAGGATAAAAATATGGAACATACATTACCTCAATTACCTTATGCACATGATGCTCTTGCACCGCATATTTCAAAAGAAACCATCGAATTTCATTATGGTAAACATCACCAAACTTATGTTACAAATTTAAACAACCTGATCAAAGGTACTGAATTTGAAAACGCAACTTTAGAAGATATCGTAAAAAAATCATCTGGTGGCATTTTTAATAATGCAGCACAAATCTGGAATCACACTTTCTATTGGAACTCATTATCTCCAAATGGTGGTGGCGAACCTACCGGGGCATTAAAAGATGCAATTATCAAAAAATGGGGTTCTTTTGATGAGTTTAAAAAAGCTTTTACTCAAACTTGTGTAGGAACTTTTGGTTCTGGCTGGGGTTGGTTAGTTAAGACGCCTGCTGGAGAGCTTGAGTTGGTATCAACTTCAAATGCTGCAACTCCATTAACTACAGCTAATAAACCACTATTAACCTGCGATGTTTGGGAGCATGCATATTATATCGACTATCGTAATAGTCGTCCAAACTATATGGATGCATTCTGGAAGCTGGTTAATTGGGAATTTGCAAATAAAAATTTTGCATAAATTTTGATATAAAAAGCCCTCCTTAATGAGGGCTTTTTTAATAGAATTATACTGAAATATTCCCAACCTGAGATCGTTCAGAATGGAATCTTTCTTCAAATTGGCTAAATTTACCCTCATCAATTGCCTGACGAATTTCTGCCATTAGCTGCAAGTAATAATGAATATTATGAATCGTATTCAAACGCGAACCAAGTATTTCGCCAATTTTGAATAAATGATGTAAGTATGCCCGTGAAAAATTTTTACAGGTATAACAACTACAAGTTTCATCCAACGGCGCAGTATCGTCTTTGTATTTGGCATTTTTTATTTTAACATCACCAAATCTAGTAAATAACCAACCATTACGCGCATTCCGGGTTGGCATTACGCAATCAAACATATCAATACCGTGTTTAACCCCATAAACTAGATCTTCGGGAGTTCCTACACCCATTAGATAATGCGGCTTATCCTCTGGTAAAATATCTACTAGCTCGGATAACATCCGTTCCATTTCTTCCTTTGGCTCACCAACGGATAGTCCACCAATCGCAATGCCATCAAAACCAATTTGCATTAAGCCATCCAGTGATTGCTTACGCAAATCGATATACATTCCGCCTTGGACTATCCCAAATAATGCGTTTGGATTGTTATATTCATTAAACGCATCTCGAGAACGCTGTGCCCAACGTAAGGATAATTCCATTGATTCACGTGCTGTTTTGTAATCTGCTGGATATGGTGTACATTCATCAAAAATCATCACAATATCGGAATTAAGAACAGTCTGAATTTCCATTGATTTTTCAGGCGAGAGAAATAGCTTTGAGCCATCCACCGGGCTTTGGAAATAAACCCCCTCTTCTTTAATCTTGCGTAATTTACCCAAACTAAATACCTGAAAGCCACCGGAGTCAGTCAAAATCGGCTTATCCCAACCATTAAATTTGTGTAAGCCATTAAATTTGCTGATAATATCCAAACCCGGGCGTAACCATAAATGAAAGGTATTACCCAATATAATTTGTGCTTCTGAAGCTTCCAAATCAGTTGGCGCAAGTGCTTTAACCGCACCATAAGTACCTACAGGCATAAAAATCGGTGTTTCAACCACGCCATGATTCAAGTGCACACGCCCACGACGAGCGTTACCGTCTTTTTTTAATAATTCAAATTTTAACATTTACTTCTCTTTAATTTTACGTTTTAAGGCAAGATTATAACTTATCCATAGATATGAGTAAAAAGACAATCAACTATAGATAATTGCTATCGTTTTTGGGTATAGATCAAACCAGCAATAGCTAGTATTATTAAAAAAACTGCAAAATAGACGATACCTTGCAAATGCTGTCCAAGAACTATACCATAAATTACGCCACTGACTGCTGCAACTGCATTTACTAGCGTATATGATACTGCTCCGATTTTGTTAATTATAATAAACAATAAGACATAACCTAAGGTTGATAGTAGTATTTCACATAAAATCAGCCGTGAATTAAAATCATGAATAGTTAACTCATAATAACCCTGATTTATAACCGTAAGCGGGCTAATTATCAGACTAGAAAATAGCAACATCCACATTGCATAGCATAAAACCGAACCATTGCCGGGATGAAATTTGGCAATATAAACCGCACTAAAGGCATAACTAAACGGAATTAAAAGTGCAATATAAACCCAGATACTACCAAAATCTAAAACGATTAGCCTTCCAGATGGCATTATGATTATAGCAACACCGAATAAACCAAGCAAAACCCAGACAAATTTTATTAATGAAAATTTTTCAGCCTTGAGCGACCATGCCAATATACAGGTAAAAACCGGGGATAAATTAGCGATAACAGTCAATAATCCGGAAGGTATTTTGCTAACTGCATAATAAATAAGTAAATTAGGAAAAACAATACCTGCCAAAGCACATAAAAGAGCGTAAATCATGCCTTGTTTATCAAGCCACAAGTCTTTCCTGAATACCTGAATAATAAGAAGTAACAAAAATGGTCCAAAAGATTGCCAAAAAGCATAGCCATACGGTTTAACTCCGTGGGTCATGCAATAACCAGCAATCGCGTAACCAGTTGCCCAATCAATACCTAATACGACTAATAATACTAATGCCATCTTTAATCACTGAATAAATAAAACCTGCTATTAAAGCAGGTTTTTAAATTATGCAAGTTTACCATGACAGTGCTTATATTTCTGACCACTTCCACATGGACATGGAGCATTCCTACTTGGAGGCTGATTTTCCATAGCCGCAAACTGAGCCTGATCATTAAAATCAAGATGTTCATTAGTAACCGGCACATCTTCATCAAAATCATCTTCATTCGGAACATCATCCATACTTTGCAACTGAACAGCAAAAAGAACCTTAACCACATCTTGTTTCAGATTATCAAGCATATCTGAGAATAGATTGAATGATTCCTGTTTATATTCCTGCTTCGGATCTTTCTGTGCATAGCCACGAAGACCAATCCCCTGACGAAGGTGTTCGAGCTGGGTTAAATGTTCACGCCAGTAATGATCTAAATGCTGCAACAAAACACCACGTTCAAAGCGTAATACCTGATTATCCAGTATTGACTTTGTTACTTTACCAAATTCAGTCAAAACCTCAACTTGCGTCGCATCAGGACGAGCATAGGCTTCAGCAAAATTTATTTCACTTACCCCACCATTTTGAGCAATAAAACCATCGATTGCAACAAGATTCCATTGTTCTTTATTTTCAGGCAACATGGCAACCGCAAATTTGACCACTTCCATGCTGATGCTAGCTCTGAAATTATCCAATTTCTGTTTATACTGATTAAGTGCTGTTTCGATTAGCTCTTCACGCAATAAAGTCTCATCAATATTGGGGTCTGCCTCAACCTTAGTTGCAATTGCAAAAGGAATATGATACTCATCTTTGAGTGCTTTTTCAAGCCCTTTGATGTCCCAAGCATCTTCCATCGATTTTGGCGGAATATATAAATCAAATACTTCACCAAGTACACTTTTAATCATATTGGTAGTCATTGGCGACAAATCATTAGATTCAAGGACTTCATCACGCTGCTGATAAATAACCTTCCGCTGATCATTTGAAACATCATCATAAGTCAATAACTGCTTACGAATATCAAAATTATGACCTTCAACTTTACGTTGTGCCGATTCAATTGAACGAGATAATAAACGATGTTCTATCGCTTCACCCGGCTTCATCCCTAGACGCTGCATCATACCACGCATGCGTTCACCACCAAAGATCCGTAGTAACTGATCTTCAAGAGATAGATAAAAACGTGAAGCACCAGGATCACCCTGACGACCAGAACGACCACGCAACTGATTATCAATCCGGCGCGACTCATGACGTTCAGTACCGATAATATATAAACCTCCGGCATCAAGCACTTGCTGATTACACTTCTGCCACTCCGCCATTATTCCATCTATTTTAGCTTGTTTTTGTTCTTCACTTAATGAAGCATCTTCACGGACTTTTTTTATCTCTGGCTTAGGATTACCACCAAGAATAATATCTGTTCCGCGTCCAGCCATATTAGTTGCAACGGTAATATTACCTGGGTATCCTGCCTGAATAATAATACCCGCTTCACTAGCATGCTGTTTAGCATTTAGAACAGAATGCTTTAATCCTGCCTTAGCCAACATTTTTGATAAAACTTCAGAGCTTTCAACCGATGTAGTACCAACTAAAGCTGGCTGCCCACGGGCAGAACACTCTTTAAGATCTTCAATAACAGCATTGAATTTATCTTCAGTAGTCATATAGATTTTATCGTTATAATCTTTACGCACCATCTGTTTATTAGTTGGGATTACGACTGTCTCAAGGCTATAGATTTGCTGAAACTCATAAGCTTCAGTATCAGCAGTACCTGTCATCCCAGATAATTTTTTATACATCCGGAAATAGTTTTGAAAAGTAATTGAAGCCATCGTCTGATTTTCACGCTGAATTTCAACGCCTTCTTTAGCTTCTACTGCCTGATGTAAACCATCAGACCAACGACGACCAGACATCAAACGACCAGTAAACTCATCAACAATAACCACTTCGCCATCATTAATTACATAGTGTTGATCTCTAAAATATACATAGTGCGCGCGCATTGCCGCAATCAAATGATGCATCAAACTAATATTATGAACATTATAAAGGCTATCGCCTTCCTTAATAAGCCCCATTTCAGACATAATCTGCTCAACCTTGATGTGCCCAGATTCAGATAAGATTACGTTATGATTTTTTTCATCAACCCAGAAATCACCTTCAGTGCTTTCTTCGGTCTCTTGCGCCACAAGCATCTGTGGAATAGCATTAAGTTTCTGATATAATTCATTAGACCCTTCAGCCGGACCAGAAATAATCAATGGTGTCCGAGCTTCATCAATTAGAATTGAATCAACTTCATCAACAACGGCAAAAGAAAGCTTCCGTTGAACTTTTTGCTCTGCTTCGAAAACCATATTATCACGTAGGTAATCGAAACCAAACTCATTATTGGTGCCATAAGTAATATCAGCTGCATAAGCTTCCCGCTTAGCTTCCGGCGACATATCAGGCAGATTTACCCCAACTGTCAACCCAAGAAACTCAAATAAAGGACGCACCGTCTCAGCATCACGATTAGCAAGATAATCATTTACCGTAACAACGTGAACTCCATCACCAGAAATTGCATTTAAGTATGCTGGCAAAGTTGCTACCAAAGTCTTACCTTCACCGGTACGCATTTCGGCAATTTTATTATCATTTAGAACCATACCACCGATTAGCTGCACATCAAAATGACGCATATTTAAAACGCGCTTACCAGCTTCACGACAAACAGCAAAAACTTCCGGCAACAATTGTTTTAGTGTTTGCCCTTCCAAATATCTATTGCGAAATTCAGCCGTTTTAGCTTTTAACTCATCATCACTAAGACTACTTATCTGGCTTTCCAGACTATTAATTTGACTAACTATCCGGAAATATTGCTTTAATAAGCGTTCATTTCTAGTACCGAATATTTTGTAAACAACATTTTTTAGCATAACTTTTACTTATTTTGGTAAATGGGATTAAATTATAGAACTCATGATTTTACCACATCTACTGTGGCTTGTAACTATTAAAGAAATTAGCTACATCCCGTGCCACTTCCTGTGGGTTTTGATGAAGAAAGAAGTGCCCACCTGTAGGATACTCAATTAGTTTAGACCATGGAATATGAGCTGCAAAGAATTGCGCCGCATCACTACTAACAACCAGATCATTCCTAGCTTTCAAGATTAGAGTTGGTAGCACAATGTGTGAAAGAGTAGCTGCATCACTGCCTACCCAGCTAGCAACAGAATAATCCTGCAATTCTTTAGCTTCAAAATTAAAACGATAGTGATAGTCTGTTATTTCCGCGGCAGCTCCAGTGATTAACTCTTTCAGATTATCACTTGGCGCAACCGAAAAAAACATTGCGTAAAGTTGTAAGCGAAATTCATTAGCAGGTAGATGTTCACTATTCATCAAAAGCTGGATAAATTCTGGGCTAGTATAATTATGATGTGGGACAGTTGCCAATAAAACAACACCAGAGGCAATATCCGGACGAAGCTTTAATATCGACTGGGTAATAATTCCCCCCATAGACCAGCCAAATAATATTGGCTTAATAATAGTCAGCTCATCAATAAAATCAATAACATCTTGTGCCATACCTTGCATTGAATATTCATTTTTTGACTCGGATAAGCCAATCTTCCGATTATCAACAAGATAAACTGTAAAGTTCTGGGATAACTGATCAATAAAATGACGATTCCAGTGATAAAGAGTCCCCGAATAACCAACTATCAAAATTAGAGGTTGTCCATTCCCAGTTTTGCAATAGCCAATCTGCCCATTTCTAGTTTTAACAGATTGATAAATTAAGGCTTCCGACATTAAAGACTATTTATCTTTAAGCATATCAACATATGCCTGCATAGCTTTTTCTTTACTCCAGCCTTTAATCGCATTCCAAGCATTCCATTTTGCCCGTTCAACCATGTTGATGACGCTTGGGCATTCGCCCTCAACATCACCAACAGTAGCCTGCTTATAAAAAGCATACAACTTTAACTTTTCGGTATTATTTGGTTGAAAATTAATCGTAGCATTCTTTACTGCTTCAACCATCTCAGTAAATTTCTGTTCTAATTCACTCATTCAAAACTCCTTTTTTAAGCTTGCCATTCAGGATGCGCATTTTTAGGACCTAACTCATAGGCGTCAAACTCATCAACCTGAATAACCTCATTTACATATTTGGCGGTAGTTTGCAATTTTTCAAGCTCGACTGCATCAATTATACCCAACTCAAGTGCTTTAACCGCATTTTTCATGATGTTAGCCTTAGGTAATTTCTTATCCTTAATTGCCTGACTAATTTTTGCCCGAATCGGCATAACTGCTAATACAGAATGAAAAGCCAGATCCATACGTCCAACAGGATCATCCATATCTGAATTAAAGAAAGTTTCACGTGCAAAGGCTTCTCTAGTTTCATTATTATTAAGTAATGCCTGCGCAACCTTACGATCTAGATAATCACTTGGTTCATGAAATGGTAAGCCATATGGAAAGACAATCACTTTAAGAAGATTGGCAATCCATATTACCGGAAAATTCGCAAGAGTTTCAACTAATGCATGTTGTGCCTGAAATAGGCAATGTTCAACTGCCCATTTAACAAAAACTTCATCACCATCACGTTCACCCTCATCCTTAAAGTATTTAAGCGTTGCACTCGCCATATATAGATAGCTCATCACATCGCCAAGTCGTGCTGAAAGACGCTCTTTAACTTTAATACTCCCACCCAGCATAATAAGGATAGTATCGCTGATAAATGCTTCCGCTGAAGAAAGGCGGCTAATCTGTTTATAGTAATGGTTAAATCGCGATGAATAGCCACTAGCAAATCGACCTCCAGTAAGAGCATGAAATAATGCTCGAATTTTATTTTGTGCCAGATAACCAACGTGTCCAAATAAAGCTTTATCAAAATCTTTAAGACCATCCTCACGCATCAATGACTCGTAAATATCACGAATGAATGGATGACAACGCATCGCTCCCTGACCAAAAATCATCAGATTACGCGTCATGATATTGGCACCTTCAACGGTAATCGCAATTGGAACACCTTGGTAGATACGACCTAGATAATTATTTGGCCCCATGATAATCCCACGCCCAGCATGAATATCCATTGCCCAGTTTACTACTGTACGCCCGTTTTCGGTCAAATGATATTTGGAAATAGCAGAGGCAACTGATGGCTTAATCCCAGCATCAACAGCAGCAACCGTGAAACGACGGGTAGCATTCATCATATAAGTAAGTCCACCCATTTTGCCAAGCCCTTCTTGAACCCCTTCAAAGTTACCGATAGAAACCTTAAATTGTTCGCGAACTAGTGAATACGCAGAAGTAGAAATAGTTGCTAATAAAGAATTTGCTGTTCCGCAAGCAGGTAATGAAATTGAACGCCCGATTGATAGACACTCAACCAGCATCCGCCAACCTTCGCCAACCATTGCCTGTCCACCAATAACCCAGTCAATTGGAATAAATGCTTCTTTGATGCGAATAACACCATTCATAAATACTTGATCTAACGGGATCAAACGTTTGCCAATCTCAAGCCCAGGATGATTATGTGGCAATAAGGCACAAGTTATCCCTTCACGTCCAACACCTTTTAATAAGCCATCTGGATCTTTTAGCTGGAAAGCAAGTCCAACAAGTGTTGCAATTGGAGCAAGCGTAATATAACGTTTATCAACATTTGTTAGCTTAATACCAAGTACAGTATTGCCATTATATTCACCCATGCATACTGTACCCATATCTGGGATTGAGGTCGCATCTGATCCCGCTGTTGGTCCAGTTAATGCAAAACATGGAATTTCACGACCATCAGCAAGACGTGGTAAATAATAATCTTTTTGCTCTTTCGTGCCATAATGCTGGAGAAGTTCACCCGGCCCAAGCGAATTAGGAACCATAGTAGTTACAGCTGCTGAAGTACTTCTAGTTGCAATCTTTAGAACGATTTCTGAATGAGCAGCAGCCGAAAACCCCTTACCTCCATACTCTTTACTGATAACCAAGCCAAAGAACTTTTTCTCTCTTAGGAAATTCCATACTTCAACAGGCATATCTTTGATATTGTGAGTAATCTCCCAATCATTAATCATCGCACAAAGCTGATTAGTTTCATTATCGAGAAATGCCTGCTCTTCTTCAGTCAACTCAAATTTTTTTAATGAGTGTAATTTATTAAAATCAGGTTTTCCCTGAAATAAATCGCGCTCCCACCATGAATCTCCTGCATCAAGTGCAAGTTTTTCAGTTTCTGAGATCGCTGGCAAAACTCCCTTAGCCTTAGTAAAGATTGAGGCTGAAATTTTAAGTCGGAAGAAAGGAATATTCCCAACTACTGCAATAGCCAAAGAAATTATTGCTAAAACCACGTAAAGAAATGTACTTAATGTTTCTTCGTGAAGGCTATGCGCACCAATGAAATAAGCTAGCATAGCTACTGTCCACAGCCAGAGTTTGGGCTTATGATAAATTACGAGCCATGTTACCAGTAAGTATCCAAGTAAAAATATTATATTCATGATAACTCTCCTTTACGCCTCTTCAACATATAAATCGGTATATAATTTACTACCACTAATCATACTGTATTCATCAAGATTACCACCACCCTCTTTGATTAGCTCTTCATCCAGATGAAAATTCCCACTGTAACTAATTGGCTTAGTGGTAAGAAAATAGGCTGCATCAGCAACAATTCGTGGGTGACGTGAATGCTTAATTGAATTATCGCCACCAAGTAAATTTTGTACTGCGGCTGTAGCAAGTAATGTTTTTGGCCAAATTGCATTCACTGCAATACCTAATTCAGCAAATTCGCTAGCAAGACCAATCACCAGCATCGAAGAACTAAATTTACATATGGTGTATGCCGTATGCCCCTTGAACCACTTAGCAAGCAAATCTGGTTTTGGTGCCAAATGAATAATATGCGGATTTTCTGATTTTTGTAGATAAGGTAATGCAAATTGAGCCGCAAACAGGCTAGCACGAACAATTACTTCATGCATAAGGTTGAATTTTGAAGGGGTTAAATCAGTAGTTTTTAAGAGGTACAAGGCACTAGCGTTATTAACCAGCAAGTCAATTTTACCAAATTTGGCACCTGCTGCCGTTATTGCTAGATTTAAAGAATCCAAATCTCTAACATCACAAGGAATCGCCAAAACTTCTTTCGCTCCAGCCGTAAGAATCTCTTCAGTCGCTGTAGCTAATGTTCCAGGTAGTTTTGGGTGAGGATCAACTGTTTTACCCACGATAACTACATTTGCCCCATCTTTAGCAAATCGCTTGGCTATTTCTAGCCCAACTCCACGCGTACCACCAGTAATAAAAACTGTTTTAGTCATGTCGATCTCCTGATTGTTTATCTGCAGTTGCCAAATATTTGGCAACAATTGCTTTTTTGTCTATTTTGCCAACTAACGTTTTTGGCAATTCACTTACAAAATTAATAGACCGCGGAATCTTGTAACGCGCAAGCTCCTTGCGGCAATGTTTGATAATTTGCTCTTTTTCTAATGACATCCCTTCATGGAAAACAATGTATGCATGAGGAACTTCACCAGTTTCTTCATCTTTGTAACCAACAACTGCCACTTCAGCAATTTCAGGTAGTTCATCTATCACTAACTCAACCTCTGCCGGATAAACATTAAATCCCGAGACTATTATCATTTCAGTTTCACGTCCACTAATAAACAAATGTCCATTTGTATCAATATAGCCCATATCACCAGTATTAAACCATCCATCTTCACTGATAGCTTTTCTCGTCTGTTCTTCATTACGCCAATAACCGCTCATTAGTTGTGGTCCACGTATCTGTATGATACCCTTTTCACCGATACCAAGACTATGACCTGTTTTAGGATCAATGATATTTATCTCTGTAGAAGGTAGCGGATAACCAACTGAACCATTAAATGTATCATCAAAATAACTCATTGATACCGCAGGAGAGGTTTCAGTTAATCCATAACAATTGGTAGGATACATCCCGGTATGCTTAAACCAAGCATCTGCAACTGACTGTCTAGTTGGCATACCACCACAGATTCCGTAGCGATAATATTTGTGGGTTACAGAAGTAAAGGGTTTATATTCAAGAAGTTTGTTATATAAGGTATCTAGAGAGTTAAAGATGGTAAAAGGGGTTTTATTCATAGTTTTTACCAGATCTTTAAGATCTTTGGCATTTGGAATCATCACATTCTCTGAACCTTTAAAGAAGAAGGTAAAGAGATTGGCTGTCAATGAAAATATATGATAAAGTGGCAATGCGCTAATTACTACTTGCTTATCAAGGTCTGCTACCTGAGCTCCAATCACAGCATATATCTGATAAATATTAGCAACGATATTCCGATGTAGTAGCTTAGCACCTTTCGGATGCCCGGTAGTTGCTCCAGTATATTGGATAAAAGCTATATCATTATTATTTACTAATGGTGATTCTTCAAGTTTATTTGGATTATGATATAAATCAACAAAAGATTTTGCTTGATATTGCAGCTTTGGATTGACTTTACTGATATATCGCAAAACCAGATTAATAATTGTCTTTTTAAGAAAAGTATAAGGATCAGCAATCCGAGTTACTATAATATGCTCAATACCATATTTATTATGAAATCCATTCAATTTTTCGCTAAACATGTCAAGAATAATCACGACTTTTGGTTCGGAATTAGCAATTACGTATTCCATCTCACTAGCGGTGTAGAGTGGATTTATATTTACAACGATCGCACCAAGGAGATGAGTTGCAAAAACGCATAATGGATACTGGATTGAATTAGGTAAAACCAGAGCTATCCGATCACCATGCCTAACCCCTAAATCAGCTAAACCTCTAGCAATTTTTGATACTCGCTCATGCACCTCACTAAAACTAAGCGTTTCACCATGACAAGTTACCGCCCGATTATCTGGATAAGCTTTACAGGTCGCTTCAAAAAGATCAACAATTGTCTTATCGTCTAGCACAACCTCATGAGGAACATTATTCTTATAGCTCTTTAGCCAGATTTTTTCCATTTTTTTTACCCCCGTAAAAGCTTTCTATTATTGGCTGGTATCTTATAGCGCTTCAAAAATCGCTGCTGCACCCATCCCCGTACCGATACACATGGTTACCATTCCATAACGGAGTCTATTACGGCGTAAGCCATGAATTACTCTGGTTGCAAGCACGGCACCAGTTGCTCCCAAAGGGTGTCCAAGCGCAATAGCACCTCCATACGGATTGACTTTATTTGCATCCAACTTTAAATCTCGAATTACAGCTAAAGATTGTGCAGCAAAAGCTTCATTTAGCTCTATCCAATCAATTTGTCCTAGGTTTAATCCTGCATTTTCTAGAACTTGTGGGATTGCTTTTACCGGACCAATTCCCATAATTGCTGCTGGCACACCCGCTACCGCAAAATTAACAAAGCGCGCTAGTGGCGTAAGGTTATGTTTCTTCAGATAATCTTCACTAACGAGTACTAGTACCGCAGCACCATCAGTCATTTGGGAACTATTACCAGCAGTTACCGAACCTTTAGCAGCAAAAGCTGGCTTTAATTTAGCTAGACCTTCCTGTGTAGTATCGGCACGGATACCCTCATCAGTGTTTATCTGTTTGCTAGTCTGTTTTATTTGATTAGTCTTTAAATCTGGAATTTTACGTATTAGCTCATAAGAAATAATTTCTTCGTTAAAATAGCCATTTACTTGTGCCAAAGCTGCTTTTTTATGACTTTCTACTGCAAAAGCATCTTGATCTTCACGACTAACCAGCCATTGATTAGCAACATTTTCTGCGGTGATGCCCATACCATAAGCAATTGCAGTATTTTCATCTTTTGCAAATACCTCTGGGCTAATTGAATAGTCATTGCCACCCATTGGAATCAAACTCATTGATTCTACACCACCAGCTACAGCGACTTCAATTTCGCCAGCCTGAATCCGATTTGCCGCAATTGCAATCGAATTTACCCCAGAACTACAATAACGGTTAATTGTCATCCCTGGCACATTATCAGGTAATCCAGCTAATAAAGCTGCAACTCTAGCAACATTCTGCCCTTGCTCAGCTTCTGGAAAGGCACAGCCAATAACCACATCACCAATATCTGCCGGATTTACTTTTGATTCGGCAACGGTATGTTTGATTATATGGGCAAGTAAATCATCTGGACGCACATTTGCAAAACTACCCTTTTTGGCTTTAGCCAATGCTGAACGTCTGACTGCAACTATATATACTGATCTCATTTCTCCGTGGCTCCTAAATAAATTTAGATTTTCAAACTATCAAACTGCTGTAGTATTTAACAAGAATAAGAAACGAAGCGACGCCATGTACATACGAGTACATAAGGAGCTTTGTGACACAATTATTGTTAAATACTTCACGCAGTTAATTGCGAAGAGGTTTACCGGTTTCCAGCATATGCTGTATCCTCGCCGCAGTCTTATCGCTAATTGCAAGTTCAGCAAATCTGGCTTTCTCCAGATTCAAAACCCAGTCTTCGCTAACAATACTACCCTTATCAACCTTGCCACCACACATTACTTCAGCAATATTTTTGGCAATCAGGTAATCATGGTCTGAAATTTGCTTACCAGCATACATATTAACTAGAAGAGCATTAATTGTTGCCATGCCTTGTTCACCAAATACACTAAATTTACCTTTAATTGGTGGTAAATATCCAGCCAGTGCCATATATTTTGCACGCTCTTTGGCAATTAACAATACTTCACGACTATTCATAACTATCGTATCAGATTCACGTAAAAACCCCATCTCTTGAGCTTCTCTGGCAGAGGTTGCAACTTTCGCCAAAGCAAGATTTTGATATCGTTTAGTCAAGTCCTGCCATGGATCTGATGCTTGTGAAGCTCTTAATGCCATTTCAGTAGTTCCACCCCAACCAGGCAAAAGCCCAACACCAGCTTCAACTAACCCAATATAGGATTCTAGAGCCGCAACCACAGCATCACAATGAAGCATGATTTCACAGCCACCACCAAAGGTATAGCCTTTTACAGCGGCAACCACTGGAATGCTGCTATAACGTATTTTATTAGCAATAATCTGATGCCCTTTGCCGATAATCTCATCAACGGCCTCAACACCATTCATCATGATAGCAAAGCCAAACTCTTCAAGATTGGCTCCAGCAGAGAAAATATCTTTTTCCTGCCAAATTACCATTGCCTGACATTTATTTTCTGCGATAGTTAATGCTTCATCAATACCATTTAAAACATTCATGCCAATAGTACACATCTTGGTTTTAAAGCTTAAAATTCCAATATCATCACCAGTATGCCAGAGTAGTACACCATCATTTTCATAAAGAACTTCTTTTTTTACATCAACCTTTTCATTAAGTAATAATTCTGGAAATATTTGACGCTTATAAACTGGCAGTAATTCAAGGTTAACCAAGGATTGCTTAGCAAAGTTATAATGTTTACCATCTACATAAACACCATCCTTTAGGCTACTTACCCAAGCAGGTAACTCACGACTAGCTATTGTTTCACCACTAGCTATACCCTCATTAATCCAGTTACTAACCTGCTGCCAACCTGATTGTTGCCAAATCTCGAAAGGACCTTCTTTCCAGCCAAAGCCCCAACGTAATGCAAGATCAATATCGCGTGGAGTATCAGCAATTTCGCCAAGTAAACATGCACAATAGTGAAATAAATCACGAAATGTTGACCATAAGAATTGTGCTTCGGGATGGCTTGAATTATGCAGCGTAACCATTTTATCCGCCCAAGATTTTTGCTGTAAAATTGCTAAAACATCTGGATTGGCTTTTTTATCGGCAGGGATATATTGTCCGTTTATAGTATCAATAACCTTTATACCATCTTTATCCTTACGGAAAATCCCGGCTTTGGTTTTTTGCCCAAGACTCCCGGCTTTGATAAGCTTCTCCAACCATTCAGGAATTACATAACTATGTTCAAATCCATCTTGGCATTTATTGGTCATAGTTTCAACTACATGAACAAAGGTATCAAGCCCGACTACATCAGCAGTCCTAAATGTCGCCGACTTAGCACGCCCAAGATTTTTACCAGTTAACTGATCCACCACTTCAAAAGGGATTTTATATTTTTCAGCATAATGGACTACCGCCATCATTGAGAATACCCCTACCCGGTTCGCAATAAAGTTTGGCGTATCTTTAGCTTCGATTACACTTTTACCAAGATAGGTTACCAAAAATGTTTCTAATTCAGGTAATACATGTGAAGCAGTACCAGCATGTGGGATAAGCTCAACTAATGGCATATACCGTGGTGGATTAAAAAAATGGATACCACAAAAATTACTCCGTAAATTTTCTGGTAAGCTGTTAGCAATCTCAGTAACACTTAATCCCGAAGTATTAGTAGCTAGTATTGCTTGAGGATTTATATAAGCGGCTACTTTATGAAACAGATCAAGTTTCCAATCCATCCGTTCGGCAATTGCTTCAATAACTAAATCGCAACTACGTAATTCCTCAAGACTATCATCATAATTAGCTACTGAAATATACTGGAAAGAACGGGAAGAGGCTACAGGGTTGGGATTTAATTTTGCCAGATTGGCAACTGATTTTTCGGCAATTGCATTTGGATTCTCAGGAATTTTAAGATCAAAGAGAATGACCGGAATCCCGGCATTGGCAAAATGTGCACCAATCTGTGACCCCATTACCCCAGAACCAAGAATTGCAACTTTACTGATACGATTTGACATCTTTCTATCTCCATTAGCGTAAAGCATTTCAACAATATTTTTGTTGTGGGTATTGTAGCGCATATATACTTTCAATACATCATGCAATGCAATACTTAAAATAATATAACAAAACAATAAAAACTAACACAGTTAGTTAAGTGGTCAATTTTTTTGAGTAATTAACCTTATAATGGAAATTTAATTGACTATTTTTCACTAATAAGCATTCAATACTCAAATCAAAGGATAATAAAAAAATAAAGCGGGAACTCTCTCCCGCTCTATTTTGAAATGATAATATTATTTATCGAGTAACTCAGGGTTTTTCTCCTGCTTTGCTAGAGACTTAGCAGTTACCATTACCCCAAGATAAACACAAATCGCCCATGTAAGAATCAGCATAATTGTTCTCCAAGATTAATACATTGATTTTGAATTTTCTTCAATCCGCGCAGTAGTCAGTTTACCACGCATGATCCGATATACCCACGAAGTGTAAGTCAAAACTATCGGGGTAAAAATTAACGCAGCAACAAGCATTAATAATAATGTATGCTGCGACGAAGTTGCATCCCAAGCGGTTAAACTGCTTGCTGGACTTGAACTTGAAGGCATAATAAATGGAAACATTGATAAACCAGCAGTCAAGATAATCCCAGCCATCCCAACACCACTAAAAATAAATGCAAAAACAGATTTATCTTTAGCATTAAGGATTAAAGACAATATTAGACCAGCAAAAGCAAGCACTGGAGCAAGCATCATCAGTGGATATTGCTGATAGTTATGTAACCAACCACCTTTTACAATCTCAACTGTTTTTAGTAACGGGTCAGATGGACCATTCGGATCAAGGTTTGTTGCAACATAACCATTAATATGTCCAACAGCTAAGCCACCTAAGGCAAATAATACTATTGCTAGAATTGAGAATATTTTTGCAGCTTTCTTAGCCCTTACCTGCATTGCACCTTCAGTACGGATCGTCAGATATACTCCACCATGAGCAAGTGTCATACATAGTGATACAAGTCCACATAATAAAGCAAATGGTGAAAGTAGACCAAGGAACCCAAATAATGGATTAACTGCATCACTTACTAAGCGCATGTCATTATCAAAATGAAATGGAACACCTAGCATTACATTTCCGACTGCAACACCAAATAGTAACGGTGGTACAGCTGAGCCAACAAATAATACCCAGTCCCAAGTTTTACGCCAGCTAGGATTCTCTATCTTAGAACGATAATCAAACGCTGGAGCACGTAAAAATAGTGTCCACAGCACCGCCAAAATCGCAATGTATAGAATAGAGAAAGATGTAGCATATACCAGTGGCCATGCAGCAAAAACCGCTCCACCACCAGTAATAAACCAAACCTGATTACCATCCCAGTGTGGTGCTACCGAATTAATCGCAGCTCGACGTTCTGAATCCGTCTTACCAATAAAAGGTGATAGTGCACCCACACCCATATCATGACCATCCATAATCATCAGACCAATCATGAGTACAGCCACTAAAACCCACCATATCAATTTTAAAATTGCATATTCCATGATTTATCCCCTTATGCCTGCTGCTCAAAATGATATTTACCAGTACCCAAACTTGATGGACCAAGCTTAGTATATTTAACCATTAGCCAAATTTCGATTACCGCCAACAAGGTATAAATAACCACAAACCCAGTCAAGGAGAAGATCAATTCGCCACTAGTCAAGCTTGAAGCAGATAAATGCGTTGGTAATATACCAAAAATTGTCCATGGCTGACGCCCATATTCGGCAACAAACCAGCCAGCCCAGCAGGCAATCCATGGAGTTGGAATCCAGAATAATGCCCATTTAAGCAGCCAAGTTTTAGTTTCAAATAGTTTTCTATTACCAAATGAATACCAGCTTGCCAAAGCAAATAATAGGAAGAAAGAAGCACCCAAAAATACCATTATTCTAAAGCTGTAATATAATGGTAACACGTGAGGAACTGTACTTTTTGCTGCTTCATCAATCATTTGTGGTGTAGCATTAGCAACATCGTTAGTATATTTTTTAAGAAGTAGACCATAGCCCAAATCCGCGGAATTAGCCTGAATCTGTGCAGCCATAGCTTGATCATGTGGGTTTTTACGGAAAGCTTCAAGCATCACCAAGGTTTTTTGACCACTAATGATTCTCTCACGATTCTCAGCGACAATTTCTTCAACCCCTTTGATTGAACCTTGTAAATCATGATGAAGAATCAAACTACCAACATAAGGAATCTTGATATTAAAATCATTGGTCCGTTTTTCTTGATCCGGCAATGCCAATAATGACCAAGGAGCAGGAGCTTCTTCTGTCTGCCACACACCTTCAATCGCAGCAAGCTTTGATGGTTGTGCTTTATAAACTTGAAGACCTGACTCATCACCCATGATTATTACGGCAATGGTTGCAAATAAACCAAAAATCGCAGCTATCTTAAACGAACGACGAGCAAAAGGCAGATCTTGTTTTTTCATTAAATAGAAAGAAGAAATTCCAAGTACGAAAACTGATGCAGTTACATAACCAGCACAAACAGTGTGGAAGAATTTGGCTTGTCCAACCGGATTAAATAATACGCTATAAAAACTATCAAGTTCCATCCGCATTGTAATTGGATTAAATATAGTCCCAACTGGATTTTGCATCCAGCCATTTGCTACTAAGATCCATAACGCAGAAAGATTAGAACCGATTGCTACCAGAATGGTAAAAAGTAAATGTTGCTTTTTCGATACCCGATCCCAAGCAAAAAAGAACATTCCAATAAAGGTAGATTCAAGAAAGAATGCCATCAAGCCTTCAATTGCCAATGGCACACCGAAAATATCACCAACATAGTGCGAATAATATGCCCAGTTGGTTCCAAACTGAAACTCCATGGTAAGACCAGTAGTTACTCCAATGGCAAAATTAATACCAAAGAGTTTACCCCAAAACTTGGTCATATCCTTGTAAATTTCTTTGCCAGTAATTACGTAAATTGTTTCCATAATTACCAAAAGCCAAGTCATACCTAAAGTAAGTGGCACAAAGATGAAATGATACATCGCTGTTATTGCAAACTGCAAGCGCGATAAATCAACTAAAGTGTCCATGGTTTTCAACCTCAAAAAATGTGTAAAAGTTTAACCTGATTTACAAACTCAGGATCAGACTCTGGTTTAATATAACCAAAGTCTTTATTTTACAAATGTAAAATATGTTACTACCCCAGAATATGCTGACCAGTTGTCTGATCATCAAGTTTTGGTGGATTACTAAATGAAACATACCACAAGCCTGTTAAAAGAATAGCTTTCACCACTAACAGACAGATAATTTCTTTCCAATATTGCTTAAACATAGGCTCTCTCCAATGTTATACCAATATTTTAACATATTTCAACACAATTACCACATTTTTTGTAAGGTTAATAACCCACTAATCTTGTCAGGTTAAAACCCCTAAACCCTACTCGGGCTTATAGTCTTTAATCTGCTCCTTCAATAAGTTACTGGTATGAAATGATACAACTCTACGAGCATTAATTGGAAACTCTTCTTTAGTCTTAGGATTACGCCCAATCCGAGCATTTTTATCCCGTAAAATAAAATTACCAAAACCCGACACTTTCACTTCATCACCATCTTCAAGACTTTTTGTCATAACATCAAAAAAATCTTCCACTAGCTTATATGCATCCTGTCTAGTTAACGTAGAATTATCAATCACTACTTGTATTAAATCATTTTTAGTTACAGTTTTAGACATATTTAACCCAATCATAAAATTAAAATCTATTCAAAAGCTATATTTTCTCCAGACTAAATAGTCTGGAAAATATAATCACTATAATTTAGCGTAGCTGTCCATTATATTCCGTAGCTACCTTCTGTTTTATCAGTTCGAGGTAACTAACTATTTCTTCATCAGTAAGCGTATGATCACTCTGGAAAGTAAACTTTAATGCTACGCTCTTCTGATTATCTGCCAAATTTCCACCCGTAAATATATCAAATATTGTCGAAGATAGCAAATCATTTATCTGCAAGGCACTGATTGATTTCAGAATATCGCCAACATTTACGCTCTTATCAAGAATAAAAGCCAAATCACGGTTAACTTTCTGGAATTTGCTAACACTAGACAAGTTATAGCTAATTTCTGGCTGAATCAGACTAGTATCAACCTCAAATATATAAGGCAATATATCAAGTCCTAATGGCTGACCCAGTTTTGGATGGAGTTGCCCAAGTACTCCAACATTAATCCCATTGATAACAATATTTGCTGTTCTACCCGGATGAAATAAAGGATTATCATTAAGAGTAGTAAAATCAAGCTTCCCATAGGCAGAAAAAAGATTCTCAACGATACTTTTTAAATCATAAAAATCAACTTGGCGTGGCTTTTCAGACCAACCTGCATGATGCTTTCCATAAATCAGACCAGCTAAATATAATGGCTGTGTATCAGCAGTCTCACCGTTAAATACTCTAGCTAGTTCAAACACGCGTAAACTATCATAACCACGATTGATATTATGCTGTAAGGTTTTAACCATATCAGTGATCAGATTATTACGCATTACCGCCAAACCAGCAAGCGGGTTTTTAAGACGAATAAGATCATGCTTCTTATCGGCAAGTAGCTCAGCGTAAGATTCTTCAATAAAGGCATAACTGATAACTTCATTAAAGCCCATATTTAGCAGAGCGTCTTTCCATGAAGTTAACTGATTCAACTTACTATCAACCGAATTAAAGCGGTGCGCAAGTATTGGCATTTTTGCTTGTATTCGGTCATAACCATAAACGCGAATTACTTCCTCGATTATATCTTCACGAATTTTTAAATCAAAACGATAAGCTGGAGGTGTAATAATCCTCTTCTCCCCCTCAACTACCACTTGACAGCCCAAATCAGCAAGAATCTTATCTATCTCTACTGTAGCGATGTCTTCACCGATAAGTTTAAGCATATCAGCATAATCAATATTTATCTTCACTTGTGATTGTGTTGCTTTAACAGAATGAATGGAACCAACAACTTCACCACCACAAATTTCCAGTACCAATTTAGCAGCCAGATTAATCGCATCGTGCTGAATATCCGGATTTACTCCACGCTCAAACCGATAAGCTGAATCAGAACTAACACCATAAGCTTTGGCACGACCATGAATAACTTCAGGCAAGAAAAATGCACTTTCAAGAAGAATCTCAGTAGTTGCCTCAGTAACAGCTGAATCAAGCCCGCCCATAACACCAGCAATTGCAACTGGATTATCACTACCATCAGTTATTACTAGATCGTCTTTAACTAACCTGGCGTTAGTGCCATCAATAAGCTTTAGCTCTTCACCTGTTTTAGCCAGACGGAAACCAATCCCAGAATTTAGTTTACTCAGGTCAAAGGCATGCATTGGCTGTCCAAGCACAATCATCACATAATTAGTAATATCAACCAGCGATGATTTTGGACGCAGACCACTACGTTCAAGAACTTTAACTAACCATGCCGGTGAAGCTTTTGCATTATTAACATTTTTAATTGCCAAACCAACATAATGTGGGCATTTATCACTAGCTTCCGGATTAAATGAAAAATTCTCCAACTTTTTGGTCAAGAAGTCTGAATATAATTCTTTATCTTTAAGCGTATAGCCTGTTAGTGCGTGAATTTCACGCGCAAGCCCAGTATAAGATAGGCAATCACCACGATTAGGCGTAATCTTAAATTCAATAATACTATCATTCAAATCCAAGTATTCCCGAATATCAGTACCGGGAATAGCATCATTATTAAGTAACAGTAATCCATCAACACCATCGGGACAACCAATCTCATTGCCACTACAAAGCATCCCATATGACATCAAACCACGCATTTTGCGTTCAGCAATTTTAAAATTCTCAGGTAGTACTGCCCCAACCTTAGCGCAAGGTACTTTAACACCAACTGCGACATTAGAAGCGCCACAAATAATCTGTAATGGTTCGCTATCGCCAGCATCAACTTTACATAGAGATAACTTATCTGCATCCGGATGTTTTTCACAACTAATCACTTCACCGACTACAATACCACTAAATTCAGGAGCAACTGGCGTTTCATCCTCAACTTCAAGCCCAGCCATAGTAAGACGCTCAAGAACTACTTTTTTATCTAGCTTGTCAGTAAAGAAGTCCTGTAAATAATTCCATGATATTTTCATTTAACACCCCTCAAACTGGCGCAAAAAGTCCAGATCATTTTCAAACATCAAACGCAAATCGGTAATTCCGTATTTAAGCATAGCTAATCGATCAATCCCAAAGCCAAACGCAAATCCTGAATACTGATGGCTATCTATTTTCATATACTTGAGAACCTCTGGGTGAACCATACCACAGCCACCAACTTCAAGCCATTTCCCAGTTTTAGCAAAATAAATATCAACCTCAGCCGATGGTTCAGTAAATGGGAAGAATGATGCGCGGAATCTTACTTGGAGTTCACTATCTTCAAAAAAGGTGCGCATAAATTCAATAATAATCGCTTTCAGATTGGCAAAGCTGATCCCTTTATCTATCCAAAGTAACTCCATCTGATGAAACATTGGGCTATGGGTTGCATCCATATCAACACGAAAAACTCGCCCAGGAGCAACAATCTTGATGGGAGGCTCATTTTCTTCGGCAAAACGCACCTGAATCGGAGAAGTATGCGTACGCAAAACATGTCCACTACTTGTATAGAACGTATCCTGCATTGCCCGTGCTGGGTGATTATCAGGTATATTGAGGGCCTTGAAATTATAATAGTCTGTTTCGATTTCAGGACCATCGGCAACAGTAAATCCAAGGCTAGCAAAGATTGTAACTAATCGTTTTAATGTCAGCGTTACTGGATGCAAACTCCCAGAATTACTACCTCTTCCCGGCAAAGTTACATCAATTGACTCATTGGCTAGTTTTGCCACTAGTTCGTTATCAATGATCTGCTGCCGTCTTGCTCCTAGCGCCTCTTCAAATTCTGATTTAATTTTATTAACTAAGGCACCAAACGCCTTACGCTCTTCAGCTGCCATATCTTTTAACTGCTGCATAAAAGCTGTTATTGCACCACTTTTACCAACATAACGCGATTTAAACTGTTCTAAATCATGTAAAGAAGTAACTGTCTGCATTTCATTTAATGCAGTTTCTAATACCGAATTAAGCTGCTCCATATTTCTACCCATGGAAAATTAGATTAAAGTCCTGACTGAATTTTATGTTGTTTAATAATTTCTAAAGCATCCTGATAGTGAGGAACGAGATGAGGAATCAATAAATCTCCTTGATGAATCAGCTGCATATCTTCATTTAACATCTCCGACTCAAACCAATCAATTAAACCATTCCACATTTTACCAACCAAAATTAACTTACAGTCGCTAATTTTTTTTACCTGCATTAGCTGAAGCACAGTTAAAATCTCTAGTACTGTACCAATTCCACCATAAAAAGCAACAAAACAATCGCTTACTGCCATAAAATGCTGCAACCGAGTAAAAAAAGTTTTATGCGGAAATACCTGATCCAAATATCCGTTATTTTTCTGCTCAAACGGAAGCTCGATATTAATCCCAACTGACTTTATCTGTGAATTAGGTAATTTTCCTTCCATTGCCCCACGATTGCCTGCTTCCATAATTCCCGGACCACCACCAGTTACCACATTACATTCAAGACGTGCCAGATTTTTGGCAAACTCAAATACATCCTGATAAATTGGAGAATTTTCCTGAATTCGAGCCGAACCAAAAATAGTAACAGTGTACTCATCGTATCGCGGATAAAATTCGACTAAATCATCAGTTAAATCCCAAACTTTTTCTAATGAATTGACAACTCGCTCTTGAACACTACGGTCATGAATCAATAATTCCCGCATATTAACCTAACAAAAAAAATGAGGGCTTTAATCAAGCCCCCATATTCATATTATGCACTACCGATTAAGCTAGTTTGCTTTTTGCAATTTCAACAAATTTAGCAAACGCTACTTTATCGTGGATCGCAAGATCAGACAATACTTTACGATCAACAGCAACTTCAGCTTTAGCCAAACCATTAATGAAACGGCTATAAGTCAAACCAAGTTCACGGCAACCAGCATTGATACGGGCAATCCATAAAGTACGGAATTGACGTTTTCTCTGACGACGATCACGGTAAGCATATTGACCAGCTTTCATTACCGCTTCTTTAGCTACACGGAAAACATTTCCGCGACGACCACGATAGCCTTTTGCTAAAGCAAGAATTTTTTTATGACGCGCACGCGCGATTACACCACGTTTTACTCTAGGCATTCTTCAACTCCTTTTATGCGTATGGTAACATACTACGTACATGACCCATATCGCTAGGATTAACCTGTACGGTACCACGTAATTGACGTTTGTTTTTAGTTGTTTTCTTAGTCAAAATATGACGTTTGAATGCTTTTGAGCGCTTGATACCGCCACTGCCTTGGACAATGAAACGTTTTTTCGCACCAGACTTTGATTTTAATTTAGGCATGTTAACCTTCTTTATGAATCTGATTTTTAATTAAGATAGTAGGTGCTCGATTTGAGTCTTTGGGAACCACACTATCCACCAATGAGGGACGAATTATAGCATATTACAATGATTTATTCAAATATTTTCTAACACCATCAACTGCTTCAATTATACCAAGATCATTCACTCGTGCCATAAGGCGCGCCTTATTCTCACCTTCATTAGCCCTATCATTCATTTTATGCCATAAATGATAAACTGGAGCGGCAAAGCGTCCATCCTTGATTTTTATTCCTGCATGAAGTAAGCGCACCAAAAAATCAGCATCTTCATGCCCCCAGCCACTAAAGCTTTCATCAAAGCCATTAACCGTTAGATAATCTTTACGCCAAAGTGCCATATTACACCCTTTAGGTCGCCGCCAATTACTAGCATGTTTCTTACGCCATGCTGCATTGGTATCTAAGCGTAAAGCTGATAGCCACTTATTGGTTTTACCACTTATTCTATCCCAGATTGATTTAAAAACACAGTTACTCGCAATATTAATTAGCTTCCCAGATAGTGCTTTGTGGGTATATTTTTCACTTAATAGTACCCGGTTACCACCAACAAAATAACCAGCTTCAGCAAGTCTAAATTGATTAAGGATAAAATCCTTGGCTACAAGACAATCACCATCAATGAATACCAGATAATCACCGGAAGATCTACTAACTGCTAGATTACGAATTGCTGCCAGCCGAAAGCCATTATCCTCATGCCAAACATGGATTAAGCGAAAAGGAAAATTTTGCTGAAATTTAGCGACCAATTGAGCGGTATCCTCTTTTGAACCATCATCAGCAACCAAGATTTCAACGTGATCGGCGGTAATATTTTCATCAAGTTCTTGAGTCTGAATACTTTTTAAAACTAGCTCTAAGGTATCGGGACGATTATAAGTTGAAATTATTAAGCTTAGCTTCATTTTAGCAAACCCAATTTTGTTTTAAGGAAATACCCCAACTGAATCATAAAATTCATTACGCCATTGCCTTGGATTATAAATTCACGACGAATTTTTTCCAATACCGACAATTTTCGTTTGGTATGGCGATGTCCAAGTTGAGATGGAATATCCCAATCATGCTCAATAAGATAGGGGTCACAACCGACCACATTTAGGCGATGCAGAGCATAATTACCAAGAAAATCATCAACTGGCGCATTAATTAATGGTGACTTAGCCAATAATCGCTTGGCAGCCTCGGGCTTAATTATATAACATTGGGTTCCCATTGGATCGCGCCAGAATTTGACAAGTTTAAGATCAGAAAAATGCTGCCAGATAAACCATTTTCGATTAAAAATCCCACTTAAACGCAAGATATCATAATTCTGATAATTTTCAAGCAAAGATAAGGCTCTAGCAAAATTCTTTGTAAGAATAACATCATCTTCCATAATACAAACTGGCTGATTTCCCGCGGCAATTTTTCGCCATAATTCCTGATGCGACATAAAACAGCCAATCTCACCAGCCGTCATTTGCCGCCCAAACATTTTCTCACGATAATCATAAGCATAATTATGATTTTGAGCTATATCTGGATTTCCACGCATTGCATCAAAAAACTCATAGCTAAGCTGATAAGCTTCCAACTGCGCTGAAATTTGCTCACGCCGATTTACCGCATCGGCTAATGATATTACATAAATTTTCATGCTATTTATTTAGATTAGCAAAAAGTTTCATATACTCAGGCTTCCATTTATCTTCCATTGCAATAAAATTACTTCTATCAGCAAAAGGCGGATAACCTGCTTTCATACTAAGTCGTATATAATGATGAATATAGGTATCAAGGCACAGGTGTACTGTTTTAATATCTCCAACCTCTATTTCTCTTGATTTGGTTCTTAAATATAAATCAAAGTCTCCCTGCTGCAAACGTTCATCCCATAATCCAATTTTATCAATAGCACTACGTTTCATCACAACAGTATTACCAACAAACCCTTCCTTAATTTGATACTTAAACTTATTTAACCTATCATTAGAAAATTTATTCCAATCTGGATACATCAACTTATGCATCAAACTCAAAACCCATTTTGAGCGACCAAGTAGCCCAACAAAATTTTTGATTTTTTTCCAGCGGCGCTTTAGAGTCCTAGTAGCAAGGAAATTTTCAACCTGCTCAATACCACAAACTGTCGCTACCTCTAGACCGTTATATTCCATTGAAGCTAAGATATTCTCATCCCAATTTGGTGAGACAATCACATCATTATTCATAAAAACTAGATTATCATACTTAGCAACGGCAATACCTTGGTTTTGAGAGTGTGGGTAAGAGTAGTTAGCTTCATTCCGAACTACTTTCACTCCAACTGATTCAAACCAATCTGCGCTACCATCAGTTGAAGCATTATCGATGATAATCAACTCAAATTTATTTTTGGTATATTGATTAAGCTTTTCCCAGAATAACTGGTTCATTGCCAACTGATTATAAACTGCGGTAATAATACTAATCATCTTGCACTCCTTTAGCTATAAGCTCAATTAATTTCTGGCTAATTTGATCTACGGGAATATTTTTCACGCTACTCTCATCATAAACTGCAGTAAGATGACTAAATAACGGCAGCCGATATTCTGGTTCAAAATAACCAAATAAAGCAACCCCTTTTAAACCATATCCTGAAGCAATATGCATTAACCCACCATCACAACCAAGAAAATATCCTGAAGATGCAATCAGTTGAGCAGCCTCGGCTAAATTAAGCATATTTACTTTATTGATTACTCGATCACCGAACACCCCACTGATCTTATCTGCATCACTAAGCGCATTAGCATTCCCAGCTAGGATAATAGTTAGCTGTGGGTATTTAATAAGAAGCTTATCTACTACTTCAACCCATTTATCATAAACCCTTCTTTTCTCATCTTCACCACCAACCGCAATTACTAGCTGATTCTCCACTACCTCGGACTTTATTTTCTTTAATTCTGGAAATGCCATACAATCGAGCTCTTTTTGCTCACAAGGATAACCTAATAAAGCATTAATCCGATGAAAACTATAGAGTATCCAGTTAAACTCAATCCCATCAAAATGTCCGCGAAAATGACAATATGGTACTTTACTAAAATATTTCTTCTTAGTTTTAAGTGAAATACTTTTTACAGAGTCAAGCAGGATCAAATCATAATTAGCATCTATTTGGCTAACATCAGTATAAACTTGGCTAAACCAATCATCATTGATAAATAATAGATAAACTTTTTCATCCAGAAGCACATCCAGCTGGTAACCCTTATCAATTAATAATTTCCGACCACTAAATGCCATAACTGCATCACCAATGTTTTTAATTGATGTTGCTATCCATAAAATTCGCTGGGTATTTTCAGGAATATTTCCACGCTCCAAAAACTTCTGCCCACTCATACATAAAGATATTTCCCTGCGAAATAGTCGCCAATTTTCATTAAACTTATGCCCAAAACTTTCCGTTTTTAATTGAAAACTAGCCTTATGTGGTATTTGTGTCAGAAATTCTGGCGTATAACGTTTCTTAAATAGTTTATACATATACTTTTGTTTTTCATAATTTAAATTAGGTCAAGATGTCTCGTCTATAAGCTAATCATCAATAAATATCTTTTTAAATCTTAGCATCACTGACTCGGGATTATAATCTATTGAATAAGGACTATTAATTTGCTTCATCTTATTAGGATCAAAATCAGCTAATACCTGGTATAAATCTGAATATGATCTATAATAAAGTCCATCTTTACCTAATATTTCAATATGATTGCGTTCTGGAATAAAGTCTGCGTCACAAGTAATAATCCGCTTACCCAAAACTGAAAACTCACCACAAGCTATACCAAAACTTTCACCCTGTTCGCGGGCATGCAGCATTGCATCACAAGTATTAATAAATCTTACTTTATATTCTGGATCTGCATTCCCATCAAGAAAAATAACATTCCTAAATTTTTTTCTAGGATAAAATAAACTCCCTAGTAATTGATTTCTGAATTTAGACTTAGAATAAGCAGAATCCAGAATAAAATTATCAGTATTCATGAATAAAAAATATTTATCTGGATATCTTGCTGCTGTTTTATAAACAGCTTGTCTTGCAAACCATATATCAAAAGTATCAGTTCCACCATACCTACCAAATACAGTCGCACTATCAGGAATACCTAAATCTTTACGTAAATCACCTGAAATATTTGGCAGATTTATCATATGTGGTACATAAGGATTTTTCCCATTGCTCATGGTATCACTAAGCCATTTGGAAACATATGCATAAACGTCTCCATGAGGTTCATAAAATCTAAACACCGCGTGGATACAGTTTTTTAAGCCATCAATTACAACACCATCATTATTTCCCGCCTTCAATGCATAGAAAATATCAGCCTGTTGATGCTTAGCAATAGCTTTTAACTCATTTATATCTTTATAAAAAATAACATCAAAATATTTTTGAAATTTCTTAATTACTGAATCCTCGTGAGATGCAGCTCTTGGGGTTACTATAATTGATAAATTACCGAACATCTTTTGATTATAAAATGCATAATCAAATAATGCAACCTCAGTTCCACGAAGTGATAATTGATTAGTATGAAATAAAATTTTTTTCAAAAAACTTCCTTACTATTCTTTAGTTTTATATCCGTTGATAACCTTACTTGCAATCACTTGGTATTCTTTATAAATTTCATCTTGATACAAACTAGAAGAATATTTAGTCATCAGTTTATACTTAATAAAAGTACTTATTTTATAAGTAAGCATCAAAACTGCTAATGCAAGCCCAGTCCAGCCATTCTTACGTCCACCAGACTTCCACATAAATCTAGGAATGAACCATAAACAATCTTTAATAATATGCTTAGCTTTCGGAATACCTCTCTGCCCTTTGAACATTTCTGCTGCTTCAATTGTTGTATATTTATTCATCTTATCAATAAAATGCTCAATACCTAAATAGTTGAAATGAAGAATAGAAGCTTCTGGAATATCCAAAAATATTTTTCTTACATCAGCAGGGAACTGATAAAAATCACTATGTACTCGTGCACTGTAACCAATAATTGAGCTTTTTTTAAAGAAACGCAATACAGTATCTTTTGCCCATCCACCACAAATGATTTTCTCACCGAACATATAATTTACTCTGGGAATCTGTACAACGTCAGCTAAATCATTCTCTACAACACGTTTTAACTCGTTCCATAAGACGGGAGTTACCAGTTCATCTGCATCAAGAACCATCACCCAATCATTACTTACCTGCTCAATTGCGTACTGTCTTGCTGGATCTGCATAACCACACGGTTCAAAATTAAATACTTTGACATTTGAATATCTTTTGGCAATTTCAACGGTACGATCACTACTATACATATCAACAATAATAATTTCGTCAGCAAATGGAACTGACTCTATTGCATTAGCAATATTTTTCTCTTCATTATAAGTGTTGATCGCTACCGAAACTCTGAATGATTCAGACATTTAATCAAGCCTTTCTAAATAACCGTTTAAGAAAATGAGTCTTTGGTTTAATAAAGTATAAAATGCCCCTATCATACATTTTCTTTAGTTTTCTAACTTTATACGGAGGAATAATTTCTTTGGCAAGATATTTATCTTCTGGAAGCTTTGGCATAAACGATTTAAGCAATTTAAACATCTTATAACGCTGATAAGAAAAACACATATCTTCAATATGCTGGTAGGCATCAGCGAGACAAAAACTCCAATAATAATTTTCAGTATTTAAAATACCATATTTTTTAAGTGTATTAAGCCTTACTTGCAAAGAACTATAATACAATTTAAATGAGGGTGGGATTCTACTACCATCAGAATTTATATTACCTACTCGATGTAAATATATAACCTCATTAATTACAATGACTTTCTTAGCATGGCTTGAAATAGCTGGCCAAATAATAGTATCTTCAAATTTTTCACGTGGAAATTTAAAATCATGCTTTTGCCAAAAGTCTTTCTTATATAATTTTGCCCAAGGATAAACCATATTATAAAGATTAGAAAATGCTTCCTCTCGCGGTATAAAAAAATTATCATGACTTATTGAACCAGTAAAGATAACATCCTCATGATTAGCACCATCTTGGAAGCGGGCAAAATTACCAACAAGTAACTGAGCATCAGTAATATTTTTTGCCATCAACTCTAAAGCATTGATTGGTAGTATATCATCATTATCCATAAATAGAAAATAATCACCACTAGCTAGTTCAACACCCAAGTTCCGACACAAGCCTTGACGGAGGTTAGATTCATTATGTTTATAAACAAAATTATTGTCTGGGTGATTATTTATGAATTTTGTGATTAATTGTCTAGTTGTGTCCGTAGAACAATCATCTATTAATATACACTCCCAATTCTTATAAGTCTGAGAAACCAAGGAATTAAGAGCTTCGACAATATAATTCTCTGCATTATATACGGGAATAATAATACTTAAGAGCACTAAAAAACTCCCAAAGAGAAGCTAAATTCTTGTAGCTGCCAATACTTCTTTATAACTAACATCATATATATTACTTCTTTCAGAAGATAAGGTCTTCTGCTTTGTTGTCCAAGGATACCAAATTAAACTCTCGGTATAATTATTAAAGATTGAAACACATCTGACCCCAAGTCCTGCAGCTATATGAACTAGACCACCATCTGCACTTATAAAAACCTCATAACGAGATATTACTTTTGCGAGTTGATATAAATCAGGAATACAAATAATTTGCACTATTTTATCTAAAGAAAGATCAATCAATATAGAAATTACCCTTTGGCGATCCTCTGGCAAAACAATCACAGCAAGATTAGATAAATTTTCCTGCTGAAAAAAAGATAACAGACTATATAATAAGCTATCATTTATGTATCTAGCTGCATCTTTTTTACCAGAAGCATTAATTATAATTGAACGGGGAATAAAATCTGGTTTTGAGAAATCTGGTTCAGGATAGAATTTTGCATACTCAGGAATTGAATATAACGCATTGATACCCAGATGCGCAAGAATAAAATCAAGAAATTGGTGAAGTCTTATTACTTCATGCTGCTTTAAATTTTCATTAAAGAACATAAATTTGCCAGAAAGCTTTTTCCTAGCTATCCATAATCTAGAACTAACACTCTTGGTTATTAATCGACGGGCTATTATTTGTCTTGATGATATTTTTGAAATATATTTGTACGTCCGGATACAGCCATTTAATTGTAAAATCAAATCATATGAACATTTTGAATTAATCTTAGTTACTATCTCGTGATAATTAGAGGCAGCTTTCTTTGTCCCCTGTTGGTGGTCTAGTACGTATATATCGTTAACTAGAGGATGATATCTAAATGCTGGTAAATTATGTTCGTGACATAAAACATCTAGTATTAAATTTGGTATAGTTTTTTTAAGGGTTTCAATAAAAGCTGAAGTGACTATAGCATCGCCCAAAAGATCCGTTCGAGACAGTAAGACTCTCATAATAATCAGCGAATCAGTTTAAAATGCTTTTTAGCTAAATCAATTCCACCAAACAATTTTTCAATTTTCATCATCAATCGATGCTTTTTATCCCGCTTGGAAAGCTTATAATCCGAATTTGGAATAAACAGCTGCTCTGCTTCATTTTCTAGCCACTCATTAGCAATAAGTGGATGTGAACCCAAAAACTGCTTTATAGTATCAGGATCAATATCACCATACCCCAAAAATTCTTTAGGCGTTTTACCCCAGTAGCGCTCAACACGCTTCTGCTTTTCATTCATTTTAGCTACCGAACGAATATGTCCATAATGGTATAAATGACAACCAACAGCGGCAGCATTTGGATAGCGACCTCGACGATTTTCATTCATAATAAGCCAAAATAAGCCATCCGGTGCCCAACTACGAACAGAATTACGAATAATCCGTGGAGCTTTGCGATACCAACGCGGCGAATAAGCATATGTTTGTGGCGAACCATAAAAATGATAATAGTCAAAAACTAGAGCCTCGACTTCCTTATCATCTTTATATTTCTCCATTACTGAACGGATTAAGCCATAATCTTTCTCATGAATTACTTCATCACCTTCAAGATAAAATGCCCAATCGCCAGTGCAGTTAAATTGCGCTATCATCTTTTGCTGTGCATAAGTATAGCCACGATCCTGCATACTCTCATTCCAAGTAGTCAGAATTATTTTAAGCTTAGGATCACCAATGGCTTTCACTTTTTCGTAGGTGTCATCATCGCTATTTCCTAACGCAACAACGACCTCATCACAAACTGCTAATAATGATTTCAAGCTCTCAATATAAGGATAGCCCAAAATTGTGCCATTACGCAGAAAAGTAAAGCCACTAACTTTCATATTATTTTTTCTTTTTAGGTGCAACAATCATTATTGCGTTACGCCCTTCTACTTTAGGGATAGATTCTACAACTACAAAGTCAAGCAAATCTTGCTGTGCACGCTCAAGATAACGTAAACCAAGCTCTTGATGCGCCATTTCACGACCACGGAATTGAACAATAAATTTAACCTTATCACCGTCTTCAAGAAATCTTTTAGCGTTTTTTAACTTAATTTCATAATCATGATCATCAGTTACTGGACGTAATTTAATTTCTTTGACATGAACTTGCTTCTGCTTTTGTTTAGCGGCATGAGCTTTTTTTTGCTCATGATACTTAAATTTGCCAAAATCCATGATTTTGCATACAGGAGGGTTGGCGTTTGGTGAGATCTCAACTAGATCAAGCTCAAGTTCTTCAGCCTTAGCCATTGCCTCAGCTATTGAAACTACTCCTAGTTGCTCTCCAGTATCATCAATAATTAAGCGCACTTCAGATACAGTAATGGCTTCATTTATTCTTGCTTGTTTTTCAGTACTTATGGTTAGACTCCCAATATAAATTCACATGATTATAACTCATATTATTTAAAAAATTCAGTTCTTTTTATCAATTTTTTTTGTGCGTTACACAAAAAGGTCACAATTAGCTAAAAATCTAATAGATGATCTTGATAAATATAAAGCTCACAATATCTTTTAAAAATTAAATTTTATAAATAACAAAAGCCAGCATTAAGCTGGCTTACTAGTTTTTGTAAAATAAATACGAAATTACTTCTTGGTAACAACGTGTTTATTTACATACCATTGCTGCCCCATTGATAGTACATTATTGACTAACCAATAAACAACTAGCCCCGCCGGGAAGAAGAAGAACATCACACTAAACGCTAGTGGCATGATGCGCATCATCTTCGCTTGTACCGGATCAGCCGCAGGAGGATTTAGGAATGTCTGCAAAAACATTGTCCCAGCAAGCACTACAGGCAAGATATAATATGGATCAGGTCGACTCAAGTCACTTATCCATAAGAAATGTGCCTGACGTAATTCAACAGAACCAAGTAATGCCCAATATAGACCAATAAATACCGGAATCTGCAATAGCATTGGCAAACAACCACCAACCGGATTCACCTTTTCTTCGCGATACATCGCCATCATTGCTTGTTGAAGCTTAACTTTATCATCACCGTATTGAGCCTTCAGTTTCTCCATTCTTGGCGCTAAAGCTTTCATTTTTGCCATTGACTTATAACTAGCTCTGGTTAATGGAAATAATACAACTTTAACAAAAACTGTTAGAAGGATAATTGCCCAACCCCAGTTTTTAACATATTCATAAATATGCACCAACAACCAGAATAATGGTGTAGCAAAAATATATACCCAACCATAATCTTTAGTCCGTTCCAATTCAGGTGCAGCCAAAGCCATCGCTTTATATTCCTGCGGACCAACATACATTGGAACTGAGACAGAGTACGAAGAGTGCGCTTGAATTGGCGGTAAATCAGTCATCAAACCTGCTGAAGCAAGTTTACCATCATCTATAGTTTTCAGATTAAACCGACAAGCAACTCCATTACCACAAACGGCAGGATGATTATATGGATTTAATAACCATAAAGATGTAAAGTAGTGTTCAGTAAATCCTATCCAACCATTATTAACATTTTGCGGATAATCAACATCATTTTTTACTAGGCTATCGAATTTAACCGCATTAAATTTAGCATCGGTAGTATAGTAAACTGGTCCAGTAAAGGTATGAACAAACTTAGTTTCGCCACTTGGTGCCTGTTCATCACGTAAAAAACGCCAATAAGCAGATACATTATTTAAAACATTTACACTATTATTAGTAATCTGATAGCTGGTATCAATTACATAACTATCACGTTTGAAAGTATAGGTTTTATAAACAACTATATCATTGCCAGCATCTGCCTTCAGGGTTACTGAAACACTATCTTGCCCACTTGCCAGAGTATAGCTATCTTTATCCGCACTAAACTGGGATTTATGTGTTGGTAGTTTTAAATCTTGATTAGCACTTATTAAACCTGTTTGGGCAATAAAGACACGACTTTTCTGATTTAATAGTAATTGATACGGTTTTGAGGTATCATCGTAATCAGAGTATTTCAATAAGTCAATCTCACGAATGTCACCACCCATAGTACTTATATCTACCTTCATCAAGTCAGTAGTAACAGTTATCGTTTTATCACTGGCTAAATTGAATGAACCATCAGAAACAGTATTATTTGAATTACTAGCACCAGTCACAGCAGGTATATCACTAGTAGCAGAAACTGACTGAGTCTGTGCTGGATTTGGTTTTTGTGGGAAAAACTTTTCCCAAGCAAGCATCAGACCTAAAGATAAAGCAACAAAAAGTATTAAACGACGCGTATCCATAAACTTCCTTAAAAACTCTAGGGCACTGGATCGTGCCCACTACCACCCCATGGATGGCAACGAGAAATACGACGTAAAGACAAAACAAAGCCTTTGATTATACCATACCTACTAAATGCAGTAATCGCATAGTTAGAACAACTAGGCGTAAAGCGGCAAGATGGTGGTAGCCATGAACTAAGTAATAATTGGTAAGCTCGAATCAGAAAAATTGCAACTTTAGTCAGCATAATTTCTTAAATTGAGTGGTAAGCGCTTTTAACTCATCAGTCGCTATAGCCCATTCTTCCTTAGTAAATTTCTTCTGTACTCTTACGATAAGATCGATACCGTTCCAGTCTGTCTGATTATGGCGAAAAAATTCACGAATAAACCGCTTCATATAGTTTCGCTGATTGGCTCGCTTAGCAATTTTCTTACTCACCATAAAACCAAGCCTAGAGTGTTCAAAACTATTTGGCATATAGTGCAACTTAAAACATTTCCCAACTCGAACCTTCCGAAATGCAAAAACGGATGAAAATTCATCCGCTTTTCTTAGTCGGTGCTCTTTAGTAAAGCAATTCATCCACTACCAATTATATAAATAGAGGATTAAACAGCCAAACTTTTTCTACCTTTAGCACGACGTGCATTGATAATTGCACGTCCAG
Organism: Neisseriales bacterium; assembly: GCA_008017155.1. Taxonomy (GTDB): domain Bacteria; phylum Pseudomonadota; class Gammaproteobacteria; order Burkholderiales; family UBA11063; genus Aquella. Next base: position 71,916 of record SSGX01000015.1, read on the forward strand.
CTTTAGTTTTCATGCGAACCAAAAAACCGTGAGTGCGTTTACGTTTAGTAACTGATGGTTGAAATGTGCGTTTCATTTTATCTTCCTTTAGCAAAATAAGTTGCGGATTATATCATAAAATCAATATATTTGCAATTGATCAATAAACATTAATTATGTAAAAACTGCTCTAGAAAAGGCTCTAACATTAGACGAAATTCTTGTGGCTTCTCAAAGTAGGCTTGATGACTACACCCTTGTATCACTTCATAATATGAGCCGGGTAATTTCTGGTAAAATTTATACAAACTCTCAGGTGTTGCCTCATCATATTCGCCACAGGAGAATAAAACGGGAATATCAATCTTAGCTAAATCTTCATAGCGATCATAGTCAACTAGTGTACCTGTTGCATAAAATTCACTTGGCCCCCACATATGTAAATAAGCTTCTTCATTAAATAACTTAGCAGTATCTTCAATTAATGCACGTTGTTCTTCATTTAAAAATGAAGGTTGCAGCAAATGTTTATCATAAAAGGCTTGCATTACTTCCTGATACTTAGCACTTAATGTCTCTCCACTTTTCTCACACTCAAGCATTGCTTTATAAATCTCAAGTGGCATGGCCTGTTTTAAGCGCTTAGCATCTTCCATCCACATTTTAGTACTAACAAGTGGACTGTTAATTACTAAAGCAGATAGTTTCTTTGCAACAGAGTTACTAAAATAATACTCAAGCGCAAGACTTGCACCCCACGAAGTTCCAAATAAAATAAATTTATTTAGATTATAGAAACGGATAAGACAGTCTAGTTCAGCAACAAATCGCTCAATTGTCCATAAGTCCGATTTATTACCTGAATCAGATAAGGCTGATTTACCACCGCCAAGTTGATCATAAAATATCAGGGTATATTTATCAGCAAGCGAATTTAAGCCCCATTTAAGCTTATCATGAGTACTACCCGGACCGCCATGTAGAAAAACTATTGTCAGATTTTCTTTGGCAGCATCTGGAGAAATTATTTGAGACCAAATTTTCCCACCCGGGACATCAATATAATTTTCTTTTACTGTAATCATATATGTCTAGTGAAATCTATGATAATTAACAAAGTTACCATCTATAGTGCTGGTTGCGACAAGCAAATCACTCTCTGGCTGTAAATTTGATTGATACATTATCCGTGCTGTTTGATCTGGAAAGCCGTAACAGTTAAATCCATTATTGCTATATAAAACCACTGTTTTACAAGCATTATTTAGATAACCATCACTACCAGTAACGCTAATTTTATAATCCACCCATAAAGAACCAGGAGTAATCGTCATTACTGTGTCACCACTTTCACTAATCCAAGTACCAACAAGTTTATTACCATCTTTGGAGCAGGCGGTTAAAAAACAGAAACTAACCAAGATTAATAGATATTTATACATTAAAATAAAACCTAGTTAATAAAATGAATCAGTTCATTAATTGATTTTCTAGTCTTAGGTCGCGCTGGTGGGTTCAAACGATAACCCAGACAACAAAAAACAGCAACATCAAGATTAGCGTTTAAGATGTTATGCCTTTTTAATATCTCTGTAACTGAATCTTTAACAAAACCCTCTACTGGGCAAGAGTCAATTTCAATTAATGCAGCGGCAGTCATCAGATTGCCCAAAGCTATATACGCCTGCTTGGCTGCCCAGTCTGAAAGATAACGCTCGTCCTCATTAATTCGCAGTTCTTTATGTTGGTGTGCATCTATTAAACCACGTCTAAATTCAAGCATCTCTGGCGGGGTATCCTGAACATCAACTAAGATATGGTCAAAATATTCATCATCAATGGTAACATCTTTTTTTGTCGCAAACATTACTATTTGACTAGCGCTAAAAAGCTGCTTTTGGGCTCCCCATATATGTGGATGAAGTTCTTTCAGAATATCCTGATTTGCAATCACAAAGACCTCAAATGGTTGTAGCCCAAATGAAGATGGTGATAAACTAACAGTTTTTAACAGAAACTCTACGTCTTCCTGAGTAATTTTCTTTGTAGAGTCAAACTCTTTACAAGCATGTCTCCAATTATAAGCATCAAGTATCAATTTTTTATCTATCATATATTTTTTCCGAATCTTAAAGTCATTCGTTTTAATTAGCTTTTAGGTCACTATGGTAAAAATCATTGATTTTTGCATACATATACTGCGAAAGGCTTTCCCGATCAGGAAAATCAGTAGCATTAACAGGCTCAAGAACATCAATTTTAATAACCAAGTCATCAAGACGCAAGGTATTCATCACTGTTTCCATCCACCCCTTACCAGCAAAGGTAACTTCGGTAGCAAGCCCACCTTTAGCATGACGATAACGCAATACAGCAGGAACCACGCGGCTTTTAGCAATCATTGCCGCTTCAAAGATTGAAGCATGAAATGGCAGAATTTGCGTCCCATCACTAGTTGTCCCTTCTGGAAATAAGCCCATCCCCCAACCATCAGCAAGGACTGCAGCAATCTTTTTATTTGCAGTAACTAACTCGCGCTTATTTTTGCGATTGATAAAAACCGTACCACCCGATTTGATTACATTACGGATTAGCCCCCATTTTAACATTTCAACTTTGCCAACATAGTTTACGCAGTGAACACTAGACATAACTAGTGTATCAAGCCATGAAATATGATTTTGCGCAAACATGGTATTTGGCTGAATATAATTTTTGCCAAGCGTAGTACTAATTTCAAGCTTTGCACCAACTGCCCAGACCATATACCTTGCCCAATGCTTATGGATCCATTTACGCCAGAAGGCATGAGAAACAATTGGATACAATATAAACGATAATGATATAACATATATCATTCCCCAAATGACCGCAGCAAACCTGAGCCAGGTTCTAATTTCACGCATATAAATAACACCAAACTAAAATTTAACAAGAAATAACTATGCCACATGGCATAATAAAATTATACTCAACTAGATTATTGGCTTCAATAATAACTAAAGAATTATCCAAATATATAATTTAAGTATAGAACCGATTGTAACAAAAAATTGATAATTAAGTTAATGTTTAGTTATCAATTTATTTAAAAGCTTGCCTGAATCCGCATCTGCATTTTTAATTTCATCGCTTCTTCTAACAACATAAAAAATATCATTAAGTGCTGCATTCACATCCATAAGATCTAAATGCTCAATAGCATTAGCAATCTGCTCGTCTACATCAGCTTCATTGTCTTCGCTCTCCCACATAGCTTTTAGATCTTCCAATAGCTCTTTATAATCGACTTTAAATGCCTCATCAACTTTATCGACCTGGGCTATTTCCTTATCGAGTGCAAATAATGCAATACATAGGGTAAATAACGCTGGAAAAAACTTCTCATCTAGAAGTTTATCATCCGGAATTACTTCTGAAACATCCAAACCAATTACAACAAATCCAGCCAAATAACCATATAACCATTTGATTAAATTAATTCTATGATTAGCATCAAATAACAGTGGATCAAAGAAAGCTGGTTTATTTATATCAATTAACGGTTTAATCGGCTTATTCTGTTCGTATAAAGAATCTGCCATTAATGAATATAGTTCGACTAAATTATCAACTGTCTTGCTAAATACCACTTCATCCTTAATCTTATCTTCGTCAACAATCAGATAATCAGGGATAAGTAAATCTTCCTCGCTATCACTTGGTGCAGAAAGATAAGCACAAAACCACCCATGCAGAAAATGAATATCATAACCAGCATAACAATAGGTTTTTAATTCAGTATCTAATTTTGCGTAATCAACATTTTTTGTTGGTTTCATATAACTCCTAATATAATATTAACTAAGTTTAAAATAGTTTATTTCTAGTTACAGTTTGATTCAAGATATGCCATTATATCAATGCCTAATAAACTATAGGCTGTGTTATAACTCTCACTTACACCACCTCCAGCATTTGCCGTGTAAACAACCATATTCTTATTTTGAGGATTGTAATAGTAAGTAAATTTAAACCCTAATGTCTCTCCAGTATAAGTATAAAACTGCTGACTTTCGATATAGGCTGCAAAAACTCCTAAACCAAAACCTAATGGATTACTTTCCGATAAAAACCCAACCGCTTGTCCAGTTTTTAAAGATACTAGAGACTCCAGCTGCTGAAGTTGTTCTTGATTGAGTAGTTTACCCGGATTATAGAGATTATAAACATAAGTATTGACATCATTTATATTGGATATAACCCCGCCAGCAGAGTTCATTGGTGATAAAGTCCAGAATCTAACGTTATCAATGACTGATTCTCGAGTAAAATATCCTGAAACTAAGTCTTCTGGATTGACTACTAACTCTGGTAAATAATCCGGAAAATAGGTATGCTCTAAACCTAATGGCAGAATGATTCTATTCTCAACCTCTTGATAGACAGATCTGCTAGTTATACTCTCAATAAGCATACCCATAAGTGTATAGTTAGTATTTGAGTAATCATAATTCTCTCCGGGTGCAAATAATACTGACTTATTTGCTTGACTAAGAGCGAAGAATTCAAGATCATGATATGCGTAAGGCATATCGTATACATATGTCTGCATGAAAGATTGATCCGTAGTATAGCTAGGTATACCACTGACCATGTGCATTAACTGTCTCGTAGTAATACTCTGCCAGCTAGTTGGTATATTAGTTAGCCATTGACCGATTGGCTGATCCAGATTATAACTATAAGTTGATTCAGCTGCAAGCTGTAATAAAACCACAGAAATAAAGGATTTGGTAATGCTACCTATTTGAAAAATACTACTCTCAGTTATCTTCCTTGGATCATCATAAGACATTGTACCATTGTAAACATAAACAGGTGGTTTGCCGCCACATTGAGCTAGAATTGGTAATGCAGAAACATGTGTACCAGCCGAATATGTATTTAAAAAACTTTGGCTGATCCCTTTAAGCTTAGTTTGCACCTGAGTATTTGGATCAGCAGTAGAACTATTACCCGATGAACAAGATACTGTTATTAAACCAAGAATTGGCAGAACTAATAATAGAATATTTTTAATAAATAATACCATAAAAGAAGAAAATAGAAACTGATTTTAACATGTAAGCCACACAAAATAATAGCTATTTATTCTTTGCCGCTATCAAACTGACACTCATAATAATACTCGTGAAAATAACCATTAGAAAAATCACTCCACCATCAAAGCCAGAATATTTTAAACTATCAGGAATTTGAAAAAATAGCAATACGGTAATTAACCCACGAGGTGCTATAAAAGTAGCAGTTTTGATATTTTTAACTCTAAAAATAAAAAAGCTCATATAACGAACAGCATAAATAATTACCAGCATCCCCGCAACAATTGAAAGTGCTTTTAAACTAAATAGCAGCTCGAGATTGATAGAAAACCCAAATAAAATAAAGAAAAACGTCCGGATTATGAAAGCAAATTCACCAGTAAGATTTTGCATATCTGCAAGTTCGTTTTGCATATCTCTTTTTCTGAAAAGATGGCGATATTTAGTTTTACTAAATATAAGTGACATATTATTTAGCATTAGCCCAAAAACTAGGATAAGAATGAGTGCCGACATATGGAAATGCTTGGCTAATCCGTAGATAAATATCAAAATTGCGAGAATAAAAACATGTTGATGATCACGCTTACTGTGATTTAGTATTAATGCCAGCGGTATTGAGATAATTGCCGATAAAATAAGAATCCCGACAAATGATAATGAGAATTTACCAAAACTTAACCAATTACCCGGTTCAACATTAGTAAAGAAATTAAACACCAAAATCCCGACGATATCAGAAAATATTGATTCAAAAACTAGAAATTCTTTTAACTCAGGTGAAAGCCCACTAATGCTAGGAATCACTATTGCACTACTAATAATAGCAATCGGAGCCGCATATATCATTGCACTTCGATAACTGATTGGATAGATATAATGAATAAATACCCCAACTACTATACTAATCAGTAAAATTGATAAGGTTGCACTTATTAGCGCAACTAATACTTTCTGATAATTATGTCCTGCAATTTTGAGATCAAGAACAGCTTCTAGAACAATCGTTATAAGCCCAAGAGTGCCAAATAATGCTAGAGCATTAGCACTTGGAGGATGATAAATACCTGCAATTTCAGCAATAAATTTAAGTAAAACTCCTGTTGCAATCAATAGGATAACCGAAGGAATCTGAAATTTCTCAAGTAGATAATTATAAAAAAATGAACAAATCACTAATAAACTTAAACTCATCAATATCGTATCTAAACTCATCTACCAATTAACTTTCTAAAAGCATAAAAACTTATCGTCTATTTCTAAATCTAACCACCTAGGTAGCAACACTATCCTATCTACTTTGCAACAAAAAACCCGCAATTTTGCGGGATTTCATCATTAAGAAAAAGATTAAAATGGAATGTCATCTGATTTTAATGATGGACCTGGTGCATTAAAACCCTGCGATTTTTCTTGTGCGCCCGGCGCATTAAATCCTGCTGGCTCAGCTGGTGCAGAATCATAATTATTATCCATGCCAGCATCATCACCACGTTCATTAGATAAAAACTCTACGTTATTAGCATATACCCTAAGCGTCGCCACAGCATTACCTTCTTTATTAATATAAGCACTGGCAGCAGGAGTACCTTCAATCAGTAACTTCTTGCCTTTTCGAACATAAGTTTGTACTAATTCGGCGGTTTTCCCATTACAGCTAATTTCAAGCCAGTCAGTTTTTTGGTTTGCTTTTGAGCCAGTATTAACCGCGAGTGAGAAAGTTACAAACATTGCACCACTAGCATCATATCTTGACTCTGGATCACGACCAACATTTCCGGTTACGATTATTTTTTTCATGATAATTCCTTACAATTTGTATTAAAAAACAATTCAAATTAATTTTTGAGCACTGATATAACCAGCCCATGCTAACAATACTCCACCAATAGTACTAACTAAAACATTGGTAAAAGCGTAAGCTATTTTACCATCTTGAAAAAGTCTTAATGTTTCTATTGAAAAAGATGAAAAAGTAGTATAACCACCAAGTATTCCAACTAACATAAAGGCAATCAAATAAGGTGCAAGGTTGGTATAGCGCTGAGTTATCAGTACAAATAAAAACCCCATAATAAATGAACCACTAAGATTAATTACTAATGTGCCATAAGGGAAATTACGCCCAGTAACGCTATATACTAAACTTCCCAAGACAAACCTGAGGACACCGCCAATTCCGGCACCAAAGAATACTAACATAATTTCACGCATAAGACAATAATTCCTATAAAAATATTACATTTAATGGCATTATTTTACCTTATTTACTCCTTGTGCCCCTATAGATTAATTACCTGATTATGAAATTGCGTAAGGCTACTTTTATGTCCAATGCTTATTATTAAGGAATTAGGCAATGCCTTATTTAAAAATAGATAAAGTTCTGCCTCGCTTCTTTCATCTAAAGAAGAGGTTACTTCATCAAGATAAATTATGTCTGGGCGATTAATTATTATTCTTGCAAAAATAAGCTTTTGCTGTTCACCAAGTGATAAAAGATTTCCCCAATCATGAATCAGATAGAGTTGTGGAACTAGACTTGCAAGCTTACATTGAATTAAAATCTCACTGACTTCATTATCACTTGGCAAATTATGTGCCTTTGGGTAGCATATTGCTTCTTTAAGGTTCACCTTAGGCAGATATGGTTTTTGACTGATAAAAAGACTCTTCAATCCGGGTTTATAATAAATATTACCACTGGCATATGGCCATAGACGATTAAGAGTTCTTAATAAGGTTGACTTCCCAATTCCCGGATTCCCCTGAATCAATACTCTATCTCCTCTATCTGCTTGCATAAAAAAGCTTGCAATAAGAATACGCTTATCCGGGGTCTCAATCTGTAAATCAGTTATTTTCAGGTAATAGTCTTGATTATGGTTAATTCGAACCATCTGAGTAGCATTAATTTCAGCTATCATTTTATTAAAGCCATGCAGCCGACTCATTATTGAACGTAAATTGGCAATATCAGAATAAATATAAATGAAATATGCAATAGAGTATTCAACCCGCATAAAAGCCGAATTAATCTGCATCATATCACCAAGAGTAATCTGCTTACTAAAGTAACGTCCAGCAGAAATAATAGTTGGCATAATAGTTGATAATTGCCCATAGCCATAATTAAACAGGTTTATTTTTAAATTACGCCTTACACTTGCCATAAAATTATCAACAATATTATCAAAGTCGCGAGTAACAACCCTATGTTCAACTTCTTCACCACTATATGAAGCCACCTGTTCGGCGTATTCACGAACTCGCACTAGGTTATAACGAAAATCGGCTTCATACTTCTGCTGTTGATAATTTAGTTTAATCAGCGGATTACCAATTTTGAAAGTAATATAGGTACCAATAATGGCATAGAGAATTGCCATCCAAACCATATATCCCGGAATATAAAACTGATGATTAAATAAGGTAAATTTGAAACTTCCGGAAAACTTCCAAAGTATAACCACAAAAGAGCCTAGAGTAAGACAGGAATGAAAAAAATCGATAAATAAACGCAAAGTTAGCTGGATAAATTGGTGAATATCTTCACTAATCCGTTGATCCGGATTATCCTGTGACTCGGAAACAAAACGCCCATGATAGTAGGCTTTACTTTGAAACCACTGCTGTAGATAATGATTAGTCAACCATTTACGCCAGTTAATCTCAAGTATTGAACTAAAGTAATAGCCAATAATCATGACAAAAACATAGAGGCTCATGATAAATGAGCCTTTTACTAGGGCATGGAGAAACCCTACCTTGTCATAGTTCTGTATTGTATTATAAAATAGTCCATTCCATTCATTAAGCCAAACCGACATATATACTGAAAAGACACTATTAGCAAGAATCAGAAATAACCAGAATAAACCCTTATTTTTTTCAGAGCTTTGCCAGTAAGGCTTTACCAATGACCAAACTTCCTTAATCCAAGCCAAACGTTTAACTAAATGGCGCATATAATAACTTTACTGAATAAATAATAGCATAATAACCCGTGATTAAATTATAAAAGTCAAATAATACCAAGCAACTATCGCACTCCTGCTAAACTATACTTAAATGCATTTTTTGAATTTTGAGCTTCTGTAGAAATAAAGGCAGAACTTCCAAATTGATTGGGGTTTGATTTACTTCCCCAATATGCTTCTTTAATATGATCACAGCGAGGATTTCCATAATGACAATAATCGGTATAAATCCCCCTCAATTCATACATTGCAGTTTTATTCCCAAACTTAGCTGATTTTTCATACCATGAAATAGCAATATCGGTATTTCTATTTAATCCCCGCCCATATTTATACATACTTCCAAGAATCAAAGCAGTTTCACCAGATAAATCACTATCCACATTTTGTCGACAGACATCGAATGCAGATTCAAAATTAAAAGAAAAATATAGTTCACTACATTCAGAAGCAAATACATTACCAATGGACAAGCCCAATAAAACTAGTAAAACTTTCATCAATAACTCTTTCTTAAAACTAGTATTAATACTCACTAATCACTTAAAATAGACTTAAAGTGTACTAGATTACTCAGAGTAAATTTGTCCCCTAGAGAGACAATTTATTATGGGCAACAGATAAAGAAATAAGTATACATTAGATAGGTTTTATTTACGTAAAACTATCTTTCATATTTTTACCTGTTTACAGTTGTAGAAGCATTTAAATTTCAATTTCTATAAATTGTGGCGTTCAAAAACACGAAAGATTAGAAGATAAAGAAAAGCTACAGCTAAAGATAGGATACATAACCAAAATGGATCTGATACGCCAATTTTAGTAACAACAAGATTCTTGCTGTAAGAAGAGAAGACTGGATAACATACGGCAAATAGGAGGCTACCCACCATTATTCCCAATGCGCCAAAAATACCATCAACTTTTCCTGTACCAATAGCACCACTACATGTGCCAGGACAGTAACCCAACATTCCCCAGCCAAACCCAAAAACTAATCCACCAAGAATAGCATTAAGCCAGTTGAAGGCAGAAAAAGATACATCAATAACTCCAAGTAAACGAAGCGCAGTCAATGATAATAATGAAGTTAACTGTGCTCCCATATAAAATTTTAGTAAAGCCATACGTTTAAATATCATTGAGCCAACCTGCTCATCGTATTTAAGCATTTTTGCTAGGTATAGGCAAATACCAACTAAAATCCCCACCCCTAAACCTGCAACAGCCTGAATCATTCATTTCACCTTATGATAGATAAACCAGTTAGCGAGTATACCACCCAAATAAAAAGCAATAAAAGTAACAATCCCAGCAGCATCAAATTTAGCAAAAACCGAAATTCCATAGAGAATACTGCAACCGGATGCAATCATTGCTCCAATACTCATGATAAAACCACCGATAAATGCTATGGTAAATCTTAGTAGTCTTTTATTACCAAATCGTTGTTTAAATAACTCTGGGACTTCAGTACTTATTTTAAATTTTCCTGTAAATAGAGAAGCGAGAAATGCTCCAACTAATATTCCGATGATAAAAAATGTCTGAAAGCCGAATAAATTATGATAGGAATTGGCTCCATGATTGGCTGTAAAAAAGGCCATTTTATTTAACTTATCAAATCCAAGAATATGAATACTTCCTGAAGTAAGCATAGGGTAAACACTCACAGGAGCAAAATAATTATTCCAGATTGCAGCACTGAAGGTTAGAAGTAATCCAACTACTCCCCCCATAAAATATGCTAGTTTACCTGAAGCCATTTCCATCCCTATTTCTTTATGGATGAAGTAGCATTTAATTTACATATACCATCTGGTATCTCTTTATTAATACCATTTGGATACCCCCGATAATTAACCTCATATATTTTATTTAGATAACTTAGAAAGCCATCTGTACCACAACCAAGGCGATTAGCAAGGCTTTGCCAATTTAACTTAGTTTCACGACTAGTAGTATGCGCTGGAGACCATGCAGCTTCCGCTAATGCTGGTAACTTAGGTAATGCCATATAAAATAAATGATCCGCACTCGCAAGATTTTCTGACCACAACGCACCCTCTAGCCCCAAAATATTCTGCTGATTTTTTGTCTGACTAAGAGTTTCATTGGCTGTTATAGCACTACTTAATACAGTATAAGAACCATTATTATTTCCTGCCCAAGTAAAACCATGTTCATACATTGATGGAGTATAAGCCAAGTCAAAATATGTCTTATCCGCAAAAGCTAGTACTGTTGGATAGTTTTTAGTCGCAAGTTTAGCCGCATTTTTGACACCAGAGCTACTTGGATCCCATACCCAAATATGTCCAGTTTGCCCACTACCAATTATTTCTTTATTAAAAGAGCCATCTGGGTTTTGTACTAACTGCTGCCAACCAGAAACCAATAAATCACTATTATTATTAGCTAAACGCTCTAAGAATAACTGTGATTTTGCCAATGAGCTTAGGCTACTCCACTCATTACGACAACTGGTATCATTACTCCATGCATTTTTACTCACCTCATCTCCAGCAACACTAATCTCATTATTGATAGCATAGATAGTAGTCTGTCCATTAAATTCTTTAGCAATATCATTTACTAAGGTATTCATTGTTTGGGTAAATTCAGCACCAATTGAAATATCACTATTATAGGTGCAAACAGGTAAAACATCATCAGTATAGCCCTGAACTGACATATATTGTGAATTATCGTTATGATCAATCATTACTTCCGGCATCGCTTTGATAATTGAGCGAGCATGTCCAGGAATGTCTATTTCAGGGATAATCGTTATCTGATTTTGATTAGCGTGTGCAATCAGATTTTTTATATCTTCCGGTGAATAGCTACCAGAATATGGGGTATTTGCCAAGGGATAATCCAACTGACTACGATTGGTAGTATCAAGATTATTTTGAATCAGCATGGTTGCCCCAATTTGTTGACCAAGCCCCCTATTGGCACCTGTAGCAGAAAGAAGTGGCAAAGAAGCTAATTCAAGCCGAAATGCCTCATCATCAGATAAATGTAAATGCAAGGTATTTAATTTATTCGCAGCCATTACATCAATTAACTTTTTAATTTCATCAGTACTGAAATAATGCCTAGCAACATCAAGCAGTATCCCTCGATATTTGAAGCGTGGATAATCTACTATTGACATTGATGGGAGTTTTTCTTTATTTTGATACCAAAGCTGCCTTAATGTTTGTAATGCATAATACGCCCCAGCATTAGTCATTGTTTCAATCATAATATTATCAGCAGTAATTGTGATCCGGTATCCTTCTGGATTATTATTGATAGCCTTCGGAGTACTAATTTCAGTAATCAGGATTCCATCCTTAGCTGCACCATCATTATCAACTGTTACTTTCTTGTCCAGATCATCCTTTATAATTTCTGCCCAATTCTGTAGCATTGCATTATCACTATTTAGCTGATTATGAATAAGTAGTTTTTTCGGAAAAACATACCCGCTATCAATGGGTTGCCCTACTAAGACTGGGGCTGGCACGATTTTAAGTTCATTAGGATTAGCAGCAATACTAGAATTCCAGTTGCTTTGAATTGTATTTTTTAAATCTTCATCAATCTTGTTTTGGTCATAGCCAATTAGTGAATAGTTGCTTATTTCAGTATTAATTGTGTATATCTTAGGAATATCTGCTGCTTTAGCGGTATTTATCAAGAATAAGCTCTGTGGAAAAGTTGAGATATTCGCTGGCAAGCCCTGATTATTATGACCTAACCGGATATAATATGTTTTATCCTCTTCAAGCGGAAAATTACTTATTGGCTCAAGTATTGTCAGATAAGCCTGAGATAGATCTTTATCGGTTATCGAATCAGCCTTCACATAACGTAAATTGGTACATCTACCACCAGCATCACAAATCTGCATTCTCAGATTTTGATTAACATTCTGTAGCGCAAGGCTATAAAAAGGCATTGGCATATAAAATCCAAATTGCCATTTTTTAAAGGTATCTTCTTTATTTGTGAAGTTAAACTGAATGCTAAATTCATTTGCTAGATCTTCATCCATATGCCCCATTTGAATGCTATTTACCGTAATATCCGCTTTTGTATAGGATTTAGCAGACACACTACCAAGTAATAAAAGCATGGTTGATGCAAATAATTTCAGCTTCATCGGTAATCCCTTTTTATTTATGCCTATAAAGTTATATTATACCAAGGAAACCATATAGCGTAAGCATTTATGACCTTAAAATCAAAGTATCAATAATATCGAAGCTTAATTAAATTGCTTTAGTATATAATATCAGATGTGAAAAATTTTATCAGGAGGATGTATGGATCGCAATATAGCAAAGCTTGAGCCACAAATTGTCTGGGGCTATTTTCACCAACTAACCCAGATTCCCCGCCCATCCAAAAAGGAAGAAAAGGTTCGGGCATATTTGATTGAAACCGCCAAAACTCTTGGATTAGATTATACTGTTACTAAAATCGGCAACGTGGTAATTCGTAAAAAAGCAACAGATAGCAGCAAACCACGTAAAAAAATTATCTTGCAGGCTCATATGGATATGGTTCCTGCCAAAGGTAAGGAGTCTAAACATAATTTTGAGACTGACCCGATTGATGCCTATATAGATGGCGAATGGGTAACCGCTAATGACACCACCCTTGGTGCTGACAATGGGATGGGCGTAGCAATGGCACTGGCAGTTCTTAGTTCAAAAGATATAAAACATGATGATCTTGAAGTACTAATCACAACCGATGAAGAAGCGGGAATGACTGGCGCATTTGGTATCGTTGGCGATGAAGTTACGGGTGAAGTATTACTCAATCTAGACTCTGAGGAAGATGATGAAGTCTGCATCGGCTGCGCGGGTGGTATAAACACTAATGTCACCTACCCAATCAGTCGTGAAGTTGCGGCAACTAATCAGCAAACACTAAAAATCGAATTAAAAGACCTATTTAGTGGACATTCAGGAGTTGATATTCCTCTAGGACGAGCTAATGCAATTAAAGAAATGGCACATTTACTAGTTGCGCTTGATTTAGAATTTGGATTTCAATTAGTATCAATTAGTGGTGGCAAACTACGTAATGTCATTCCAGCTTATTGTGAAGCTTATATCAATGTAGCAAAAGATAAGGTTCAGCAAATAAAACAATTTATCAGCAATTTTGAGCGTGATTTGATTCAGGAATTTGGTGAAACCGACCCAAACCTTAAGCTCGTCGTTTTGGACGTAGATTATGCAGAGACGGTAATTTACCCAACTCAGGCACGCCAATTTATCTATGCCCTTGATAGTGCTTATAATGGAGTCTGGCGCATGAATAACAAACTAGGAATCGCCGAAACTTCGAGTAATATTGGTGTAGTAAGTACTCATGATGATCATCTAAAAGTTATTACCTTACAAAGAAGTGCGATGCATGCTCCAAAAATAAAAGCAGCAAATGCGGTAGCCGCAGCATTTAGACAAATTGGCGCGAGGATTGAACATTCTGACTGCTATCCAGGATGGCAACCAAACACCCAAAGTCCAGCATTGGCGATTGTAAAAGAAGTTTATCAAGAATTATTTAATGAAGAAATTCATGTTGGCGCGACCCATGGCGGGCTTGAATGCGGACTTATTATTGATAAGTTTCCAGCACTCGATGCAATATCGATTGGGGCAACAATCCGCTTTCCTCATTCACCAAGTGAAAAGGTTAATATTAAATCAGTTGCTAAAAACTGGAAATTATTAACTCAGTTGATTGAACGATTATAGTACTTCAGTCACTAAGAATGACTTGTCTTGCAGTCCATGAAGTCTGCAAGACTTTACCACTAAGAGTATTATAATAACCTAGTTTAAATTAATTGAACATACGCTTAGGTAATAACTATGATGTTTAGTAGTAATTATTGTATAGTTTTGCTTTTCTTCAATATCATCTAAATTTAAATTTGTTGTCTGAAAATATTCATGATTAAACCCATAACCAATAGCTTTTATTAGTGCTTCTTTTTTTGTCCAAAGTTTAAAGAACTCACTCACTGAAGAACTAATTAGCGCTTGTTCAGAGTTAGAAAATACCAACGATTTAGCTTCCAGAATTGGAAAACCATCTTGAATAAACTCTATATCAACACCCACATTTATCTCACTATCAAATGAAACAGCAAGCGCTACATATTCCCCACTATGCGAAACATTAAAACTGACAGTTTTGGAAATTTTTTCTGGCTGACTAATATATGGTTTCATATCTTTAGTAAAACTAATTTCTAGTTTTTCTGGATTAATTGCAAGAATACTTGTTAACCAATACTTTTGTAAAAGTTCAGACACAAAGGCTCGCAATTGATCTTTCTTCTGCAAATAAGAATTTATTTTATCCCAATTAAGTAAGCTAAAGACTTTAGCGTAAGAGATGTAATCAAAATCATCAGAGATTTTTATCAAAAATAATTTGATGGGAAAATCAGGCTTTATTTTCATAGATACAATTAAAAACAGGTCTGGAAGCCAGACCTGTTAACTAAAATTATCCGATAATATTTAAAAACTCACGAATCACGGCAGATAACATTGCCAGATCAAGAACCCGGTAACTTTGTAACTCATCCAAAATAGCATTGATACTCGCCATTTTATCGCTACTAGCTTCTACCCACGCAGCAGTACTACCATTATGATTCTTAATTGCAAGTTCCATAGTAGAACGATACAATTTAGAAACATCAGCAAATAAGGCACTCCGTGCTAAAGATTGCCATTTATTCTCACGTGGTAATAATTGTACATTTTTACGTAGCCAGTCAATCTGTAATAAACGCCCAGCAGCAAAGTAGTTAGCAGCAACCAGTTCATAATCAAGCTTATATTCAGTTGCCAGTAAAACAATATCCATAACTTGTGGTAAAAAGCCCAACCGTGAAACTAGTTTTGCTAGATCAACTGGAACATTATTAGTAATATAGCTAGACTCTTCATCGCGAACTTCAGGATATTCTTCATTACGAATCAGATTAGCAATATTTTGCTCCAATTCAGTCGTTTGTGGTTTGAATTTCTGGATAATCTCAGCAGCACTACTAAGATTTTTCACATAACCCAGAATCCAGCGACATAGACGCTCAACAGCTTTTTCTACACCGATAAACAATTTCATCTGAACTTCAGCTGAAACTTTATTATCAAGACTTTCTATTTGTCCGTACAAGCGCGATGCATCAAGAAGGTTATAAGCAACCCACCATGCTTTAATAATTGTTTCTAATGGAACATTAAATTCGTCTTTAAAACGCGATATAAAGGTAATTCCTGCACGATTAACAATCAGATTTGCCAATTGATTAGCAATGATTTCCTTACGTAGGTAATGGCTAAGAATAAAATCTTTATAATTTTCTTGCAAATGGCGAGGGAAGTAATTTATCAATAATTCATTAAAGTCACTATCTGTTACTAGGCTAGATTTCAAAATATCACGGTCTAGTATCATTTTTGAATAAGCCAATAGGACTGACATTTCAGGCATAGTAAGCCCAGTATTATCAGCCATGCGCTCACTGATTTCAAGATCATTTGGTAAAAACTCAATCTTACGATCTAGTTCACCGCTCTTTTCTAGTTTACGCATAAATACTTGATGATTTGGCAAAGTATAACGAGCACGATAAACTGCAGTACGAAGTACCAAAGTTTGTAAATAATTATCGCGAAGCACTAAATGAGAAACATCATCGGTCATTGATTCAAGAATTTTATTTCTTTCTTCAACTGACATTCCAGTTTGTTGCATAATTGCTGAAAAGAGAATTTTGATATTAACTTCATGATCAGAACAATCAACACCAGCAGAATTATCAATTGCATCAGTATAGATATTTCCACCTTTTTGTGCAAATTCAATCCGTCCTAGCTGGGTAGCTCCAAGATTACCACCTTCGCCAACTACTTTCACCTGTAAATCTTTACCATTTACACGCAGTGCATCATTTGCTTTATCTTTAACTTCTTCGTTCGATTGAGTCTCAGCTTTAATATAGGTACCGATTCCACCGTTATATAATAAATCTGCCTTAGCTTTAAGAATCAGATTAATCAACTCAGTTGGTGGTAGTTCCTCCGCATCAACCTGTAACCATGCTCGGACTTCTTGAGAAAGTGGAATAGTTTTACTTGAACGTAAATAAATACCTCCACCTTGAGAAATTGTACTCTTATCATAGTCTTCCCAGCTTGAACGAGGTAAGTTAAACATTCTTAAACGTTCTTGATAACTTACTTTAGTATCTGGATTTGGATCAAGGAAAATATGCATATGGTTGAATGCAGCAATCAACTTGATATGTTCGGATAGTAACATTCCATTCCCAAATACATCGCCCATCAAATCACCGATACCGATTACCGTAAATTCCTGAGTCTGAGTATTTAGTCCCAAATGACGGAAATGACGTTTAACCGATTCCCATGCACCTTTGGCAGTAATCCCCATTTTCTTATGATCATAACCAGCAGAACCACCAGATGCAAACGCATCACCAAGCCAGAAGCCATATTTGAGAGACATTTCATTGGCATAATCAGAAAATGTAGCTGTACCTTTATCTGCAGCAACTACCAAATATGGATCATCACCATCATGACGAATAACCTGTTTTGGATGAATAATTTGTCCGCTTACTAGGTTATCGGTAATATCAAGTAATCCAGAGATAAACTGTTTATAGCAGCTAACCCCTTCTGCCATATAAGCATCACGCTCTTTAGAATCAGGTAGTTTTTTACATACAAAACCACCTTTTGATCCGGTTGGAACAATTACCGAATTTTTAACCATTTGAGCTTTTACAAGGCCTAATACCTCGGTACGGAAATCTTCTTTTCGATCAGACCAACGCAAACCACCACGAGCAACTTTACCACCACGAAGATGAACAGCTTCAAAACGAATTGAATAGACAAATATTTCATAAAGTGGGTAAGGCTTTGGTAAATTAAGAATTTTTGCTGACTCAAGTTTAAAAGAAATGTATGGCTTATGGCTACCATCTTCAAGCGTTTGATAAAAATTAGTACGAAGCATAGCATTAATAACAGAATACGCGGCTTTTAAAATTTGGTCTTCAGCCAGATTTTCAACTTTATCCAGTTCAGCCTGAATTATCTGTTGATATTCCCCAGCTTTTGCTGCTGAATGATGTTCTGGACAAAACTTAGCTTCAAAAAGATTAAATAAATTACGGCTAGTAAAAGAGTATTTTTTAAGACAATCGCTTATGTAAGTGGCTGAGAATGGTAAATTAGTTTGAACTAGGTATTTAACTATAGCACGAATCAGTGATGCTTGACGAGCATTTAGTCCACAATATAGTACTAGTTTATTAAGGCTATCACTTTCAACATCACGTTTGAATGCAGCAACAATAGCAGCCTTCAATTTTTCAATTAGTGCAGCATCATTAACTTTACCTTCAAGTCCATCTAAAACTTCAACGCCAAAATCACAAATATATACATGATCATTATTACCAACATTAACTTTAAATGGCTTTTCATCCAAAAGTTTAAAACCAAAATTTTCAATAATTGGTAAACCACGAGATAAGCTTACGTTGTCATTAAGACGTAGTAATTTAATTTGCCAGATATTATCTGCACTTGATTCACCATCATTAATCGTAATTGCATAGTCACTATCCTGATTCAGTCCAGCCATCAAATTACAATCGGTAATGATCTCGTCCAACTTATACTTTAGCAGATACTCTTCAGGTAGCGCAGTAGCACATTTAGCATATACTTCAGCACTCAGATTTTGCTTTAATTGTTCCAACATGTTATTCATATTTATTCCTTATAAAGTTCGTAAATAATTAATCACATCAAAAGCTGCATAAGTCCAGATGATATCTGCCCCCGCACGCTTGAAACCTAACATAGACTCTAATAAAGTTGCATTATAATCAAGCCAGCCTTTTTCTGCGGCAGCTTTAAGCATTGCATATTCACCACTTACGTGATAAACTGCGGTTGGCATCTTAAACTCCTGCTTTACCCGATACAAAATATCCAGATATGGCATCCCCGGTTTTACCATAACGATATCTGCTCCCTCGGTAATATCCAGTGAAACCTCTCTTAATGCTTCATTACCATTTGCTGGGTGCATCTGATAACTAAATTTATCTGCTTTACCCAAATTAGTACCAGAACCAACCGCATCACGAAATGGACCGTAGAATTTGGAAGCATACTTGGCAGAATAAGCCATAATTCCAGTATTATGAAATCCATTTTTTTCTAAAGCAGTCCGGATTAATCCAATCCGTCCATCCATCATGTCTGAAGGACAAACAAAATCAGCGCCTGCTTCAGCATGTGATAATGCCTGTTTGACAAGTACTTCATTGGTCACATCATTAAGCACATAACCTTTATCATCAATAATCCCATCCTGCCCATGAATCGTATATGGATCAAGAGCAACGTCGCTAAAAACACCGATTTCAGGGAAACGAGATTTTATAGCTCTGATTGCTCGCTGAATAAGACCATCTGGATTATAACTCTCGGTAGCAAGATTATCTTTACCAGCTTCTATAACCGGAAATAATGCAATTCCCTGTATGCCTAAAATAGCTGTTTTCTCAACAAGTCTCAATAATAAATCAATACTAATCCGGCTTTGTCCAGGCATAGATAAGATCGGCCCCTCACGAGTTTCACCTTCAAGAATAAATACCGGATAAATCAAATCATTGGCAGATACCCAATTTTCTTGGGTTAGATTACGGATAAATTGAGACTGTCGATTGCGTCTCAGACGAATACTTGGATAACTATTATTTGAATTCATAAAATTTTATGGCTCTAGTCTAGTAAATGGTTAAATCACTTATATTCCAAAATCGAGAAAACATCAAACCCCTGCTTTTTAATCAAATCACTACCCTTCAGGTAAAGCAAATCACTAACCACTGCACACTCATAAACCTTGGCACCTAGATCAGTGATAAGTGAACAAGCCGCAAGCATAGTGCCACCTGTAGCAATTAAATCATCAATTACTACTACCTTATCATTTTTCTTAACTGCATCAATATGCATTTCAACAGTGCTAATATCTCCATATTCAAGAGTATAACTTTTTGAAACTGTAGTATAAGGAAGCTTACCTTTTTTCCGAATAGGAACAAACCCAATTCCAAGCTCATAAGCAACTATCGGTCCAAAAATAAATCCGCGTGCATCAAGTCCGGCAACGACATCAATTCCTATCCCTTTATATCTATCAACAAAGATATCGACTACCGCACGAAATGCCTGTGGGTTCTGTAACATTGTAGAGATATCACGAAACATTACTCCCGGTTCAGGCCAATTAGGAATTTCACGAATTGAATCACGGATAAAATCAAGAGTCTGTGGTTTTGCTGTCATATAAGTCTCTTATTTCTTGATAGAGTTATTTACAATTGATACCGCTTGTTCACAACGACGGCGAATTTCTTTAAAATCATGAGCTATAATCAACTTAGAATCAACAATTGAAGACATTCCAATCGCAAAAATATTTGGTAACTCAAGATATTTCTGCATATTATCAATAGTGATACCGCCAGTTGGACAGAATTTTACATCTGATAACGGTGATGCCATAGATTTAAGCACATCATATGCATTAAATGGTTCCGCTGGGAAAAATTTTAGATAATTTAAGCCACGAGAAGCACATTCCATTACATGGCTTGGGGTAACAACTCCTGGAATAAAGCGAACATCTGAATAACGACTCCGTGAAGCAGCAAGTAATTCTTCAGCAGTCCCAGGAGAAAATACAAGTTTCGCACCTGATACGCAAGCATTAAAAAAATCAGCTGAAGTTCTGACAGTTCCTGCCCCCACTAGTATTTGTGGAACTTTTTTAGCTAATAATTCAATAATTTCTAAGGCATTAGGAGTTCTTAAAGTAACCTCAATAGCATTAATCCCTGACTCAAGAAGCGTTTCCGCCAAAGGAATTGCTGCATCGACATCATCAATAACTACAACTGGAACAATTTTATTGACGGCAAAAATTTGTTCTACTGTTCTCATCAAAATACCCTTTTAAAATAGGCTTGCGCCAGTTTCAGAATCACTAAGCTTATCACGCAGTCTATTAAATAACTCACGCCCTAACCCAACTTTATTAGCTGACAAATCTGCTAATACAAAATCTCTCTGTTTAAACTCATCATCAGATACTAATGCTTGTAATACACCATTTTCTAAATCAAGTTCAATCACATCACCACTTTTAATTTTGGCAAAATTACCCCCCTTTAATGCTTCAGGAGTAACATGAATAGCATTTGGAACCTTACCAGATGCTCCAGACATTCTACCATCAGTAACTAAAGCAACCTTAAACCCTTTATCTTGAAGTGAAGTTAATGCTGGCGTAAGCCCATGTAATTCAGGCATACCATTGGCTTGCGGTCCCTGATATTTAAGTACTACTATCACATCACGATTAAGTTCACCGCGTTTATAGGCGGCAATTGCATCTTCTTGACTATGAAAAACTTCCGCGGGTGCTTTAACATAGCGATGTTCTGGAGCTATAGCTGAAATTTTACTAACACTACGTCCTAAATTACCAATCATCAGGCGAAGTCCACCTTCATGACTAAATGGATTATCTTTTGAGCGAATTACACTATCATCATTATTAAATGCATTTTCCCATTGTAGCTTACCAGCATTATCCAGTAATGGATTTTTCGCATAAGCAGCAAGTCCACTACCAACAACAGTTTTTACATCGGTGTGAACATAACCACCAGCAATAAGCTGTTCAATTATATATGCCATACCGCCAGCATCATGAAATTGGTTTACATCCGCGCTTCCGTTTGGATAAACTTTAGCAAGTAATGGTACCACTTTTGATAATTCAGCAAAATCATCCCAAGTAACAGTGATCCCTGCTGCCTTAGCGATTGCAGGAATATGTAAAGTATGATTGGTCGAACCACCTGTTGCGAGTAGTCCAACAACTGCATTAACAATTGATTTTTCAGTTATAATCTCACAAAGTGGATTAAAGTTATTCCGTTGTGCTGTATTATTTACGATTTGGCTCGCAGCATAGTCTGTTATCGCGCGACGTAAAGGAGTTCCTGGATGAATAAATGCTGCACCAGGAATGTGTAAACCAAGCATTTCCATCATCATCTGATTGGTATTAGCAGTACCATAAAAAGTACAAGTTCCTGCGGCATGATAGGACTTTAACTCAGACTCAAGTAGCGCATCTTTACCAACTTTACCTTCAGCAAATAACTTTCTGGTTTCAGCCTTTTCTTTATTAGAAATACCACTAGGCATAGGTCCACTTGGAATAAAAATCGTTGGTAGATAACCAAAACTTAATGCGCCAATCAATAATCCCGGTACGATTTTATCGCAAATACCAAGACAAATCACACCATCAAAGACATTATGACTAAGGGAAACCGCAGTTGCCATTGCAATTACCTCTCGAGACAATAAGGATAATTCCATCCCAACCTGTCCTTGAGTAACACCATCACACATCGCAGGAACGCCGCCTGCAACTTGCGCGGTAGCACCTTCAGCCAGTATAGCCTCCTTTAGTATTTCCGGATAACGATAATATGGTTGGTGTGCTGATAACATATCATTATAGGCAGTAACTATACCAATATTAGGATTTTCAATACTTTTTAGGCGAATTTTAACTTTATCTTCTTCAGCCGCAGCAACATGAGCTAGATTAGTACAAGCAAGCTGCTCACGCTTGACTCTTTTACCATACTGGCCTTGCATTCTAGCTAAATAGTCTCTTCGAGACTCTTTACTTCTTTCAATAATTCTTTGTGTAACTTGTTCAACTACTTTATTCAGCATAATTCACCTGTAAAATATTTTTGCGTCTTACGTGTATCACTAAAGACACAGCAGATAGACAGCTAATCATTATAGCAAGAGGTAGAAAAGAAAGCGCATTAAATTGACTTATTATGGCAGAAAATACTGCTGCCACGACAATTGAAATAAAACTATAAAAAGCAGATGCACTCGAAAAGTTCTCTTTTATTGAAGACATCCCCATTGAACTTGAGTTAGAGAAAACAAGTCCACTACCAGCAAAAACCATACCTAAAAGCAGGAAAAATGAAATTTTCCCGGGGAAAAATGCGCCAAAAACCATCAGGCCAATTCCAGCGGATAGTACTAGCAATAAGCCACATTGTAAAACTCTATCAACACCAAATCGAATCAAGAATGAATTTAAATAACAACTACCGACGTAAAAAAAGGAAAGGAATAAGGTTAAAAGTCCAAAATCTTCGGGCGAGACACCCAATCTTTTTTCCCATAAAAAGGAAGCAACTGTGAGGTAACACATAAAGACTGAGTACATGCAGCCAGCAACAATACTATAGCGCATAAAGACTTTATTACATGAGATTTGATAATAACTACTAAGCATTTCGCGCCATTTAAAACCACCTTTAAAAGAAATCTCGCGAAATGGAAATTTCGCTGCAACAAATAGTGAAATGCAATTAAACAAAGTTAAAAAAACGAATATTGCATGCCAATTAAAGTGCTTTTGTAAAATACCACCAAAAAATGGTGTAACATCGACACTAAAGGCAAAAGCCATACTTAGATAAGAAGAATATTTGGCAAATTCTTCACCCGAGTAATAGTCACGTAGTAACGCACGCCCCAAGCCATTAGTGCTACTAAAGCCAAGACCTTGGATAAAACGGCAAAGTATAAAAAAGGCAATGCTTTGCGAAAAAAGACAGCCAATTGTCCCAGCCAATCCAATAGTTAAGGCGATTAGAATTATGCGTCGGCGCCCATAGATATCAGCTAGGCTACCAAAGAATAATGCAGGAATAGTTGTACCCAGCATATATGCACTTAGAGAATATTGGACTACTGTTGGATTAGTATGAAACCATGCCGTAATATAAGGCATCGAAGGGATATACATTTCAGATGAAATTGCACCAATTGTAGATAAAATTGTGGTTAGAGCGATTATTTTAAACATTTAATTTTCATGTACTGCGAAATGAATTTATTGTGTCGTTATATTTATCCAAAGCATTGATCATGTATAAACTTAATCAATACATGGATACATACACCGACATTATTTAAACAATATATTATACTACTGATTACTATTTAGGCTTAATCAATATTTATTGCAGCACAACATTCTTAACCAACTACATAAAATAAAGTGAGCGCTTCCGTTTAATTACTTTACTAGCTAATTTTTAGTAGAAAAATTTTTTATTTTATTAAATAGGTGGTAATAGAAAATAAAAAAGCCTACTATCATCGGGGAAGGGAATAATGGCTTTGATGAAGCAGGCTTTTTTAATCTCTCGCAAAAAGAACCGGATCACGGAAGACCCGGTCAATCTCAAGAGGGAACTTTTTAAATTGCTTTAGAAGATATATAGGTATAAAGCAGATTCGTCTTTAGATATAATAAATAACTGATTAAATTTTGTATATAGACTTAGGATCTTTCTTAATTTAGTCAAAGTTAATGAAAATAATTCTTTCATTTTCTATCCCTTGTAAAGCTGTGATTGTTTTTTATCTATTCTTTAGGCTAGAATAATCCACCCCGGAAAGCACCGACAGGAGCAATCGGCAATTCAAGACCAATCTTGGCTTTATGCCCTGAGTCTGACTTAATGCTTCCGCCATGTACTCCATGACTAGCAGCATTTGCAAATGAGAACCCTAGTATAAAAACTAATGAAATTAATAATTTATTCATGATACTCTACTCCTAAACTGGTTAATTTTTTTCATACCGATATAATATCAAAATAATTCCCCCTGTGGTTTCCCATATTTGAAAACCTTATTCCCATTTTTGCAAACAACAAAATTTTTATAAGTCTATCCTACTCCGATTTTAATAGAACAATATCTATTCCATTATGAGATGTAAAAAATCGAATAATTGGTATTCCAAAACTGCTATTTTCAGCAACATCGATCTTCGATTAAAATTCCTCCAGTAGGTCAAAAAACATAAATTTGATTTATTTTTTAAAGGAAAACAATATGAAAACGAAAAATCTATTAATCTTGTCAACAGCCCTAGTTAGTTTATCTGCATGTAATAGTGGCGGTGGTAGCTCAGCTGACTCGCAAACAAATCAAACTAGCTCAATCTCAACAAAATGGACAAATGTTGGTGGTAAAGCACCAAACTTTATCGGAGGTAGCAATAGTGTAATTTATGATAAAAAGAATAATAGCTTCTTTGGAGTAGTCCGTGATAGCAATGGGTTTAGTAATCTTTGTTCAATTTCAGCTAACGCAACACCTACAGATTCTTGGAAGTGCAATGTGTCACTACCTGATGGCTATTCTGTATTACACGAACCAAGAGATACAATTATAGGTGATAATAACGGGCACCTCTATATCTATGGAATAAATATACCAATTAAAAATGAAAATATAAATAATCGTTACGTTCTAAAGTACAACATAAATACTAGTAACTGGGAATCAGCTGTACAGATTACATATCCGACGGGAATGCTTGAGCCTTGGCTGCCATATCATCCTATGTTTATTAGTGATATGCTAATTGGTGTAGATATTAATAACCCAAATGACTTGGCAACAATAGATCTAAGTACAGGAACAATAAGTACTGAATCGAATTTTTATAATCCTAAAATATATGGCGCACAAACAATAGCAAATATGATTAACCTATATTACAATAATGATGATCAATTATATACTAAATCACTTATAAGCAAAGGCGCTGTAGCTCAAAAAGTAGGTGCACAACAATCAGCCTATTATATTGGAGACCTTTATGCGGATAAAGAGAATTTATATACTTGTGGTAGTCATAATATTTCGTATCTTCCAATTGGAGCGACTGAGTCTACTCCATGGCAGGAGCTACCACCGACATCTATATATACTTACTACAATAACAATGGCAATGAACTAAAAGAAACTACCAGTTGTGATAATATTTTTGCAAATGACAATACCATTTATGCCTATGCCGAAGTATTTGAATCAATTAATCAAGACTCAAAAGTTTCAACACGTCTTCAGCTAATAAAATACCAACGATAATCACCAAAAATAGCAAAAAGGAGTAACTAAGTTACTCCTTTTTGCTATGAATTTGTACTTTAATATCTAGAACTATTTTGTTCCAACATTAGTACTTTCAAAGATCTTATCAGCTGAGGCTGCAATAAAGCCAGTATATAATTTACCGCTTGCATCAGGATATCTACGTGCAAATTCGTAATAGCTATTTAACACTTCAAATGTTCCTTGACGAAATTTTACTGGTACTTTATTCGCCATAGTACTTGATTGCTCAAGCAATTCTGCCGGAGTGCCCTTGATCTCACCACCAGAACTATTTAAGGTTAGTCCTTTAGCTTTAAGAAACTGATTAATCTCTTCAACGCTCTTAAATGTTTTCAGATGATTAACAAAAACCGTAAAGTGATTAGCACGGAAGCCAAATACATACATCCATGCAGCATATTCAGACTCAGCCAATAACTTCTGATACACATCGTAATCAAGATCCCAATGTACTCCTGAAGATAATAGCCCAATGCTATTTAATTCACTGGTAGCAATTTGATCAACGCATGCTTTAGCTTGTTCTTGAACTAAAGCACTAAATTCTTTTGTCAGTAAATGACTAATAAAAACTTTTGGCATAGTAGCATCAGATTTATGTTCATAGTGCTTAGCATAAAGCTTTTTCACCGGAAAGTGATAATCGCCCTTCTCTTCATAACCAAGTTCAATAAAAAATTTGCCAAGAGTGTCTACATCTACTCTTGGATCATCAAAAGTTCTAAATGCCACATGATCATTAACTATATTATCTTCACCATTTTCTTTGAAAAGATTATAAATCTTTAAAGCTTCCGGACTTTCTTCCGTGTATTGCTGCCATAGTTTATCAAAAACCTGTTCAATTTTATTCATCATATATCTCCATCACTTTATTTAATCATTAAACCCAACTATAATGAACTACTATGATATGAAGCAAAAACGCGGCGTAAAATCCCACCGTGTACATAAAAGTACACAAGGGATTTTACAACAAAGTTATTGCGATATAGCATAAGTAGTTAAATGTTGAACTGGATACCTTGAGCCAATGTCAACGCCGTCCCATAATTAATCGTGGTTGTTTGTCTTCGCATATATGCCTTCCACGAATCAGAACCAGCTTCACGACCACCACCAGTAGCTTTTTCACCACCGAAAGCGCCACCAATCTCAGCTCCTGAAGTACCGATATTCACATTGGCAATACCACAATCACTACCACGAGTAGATAGAAACTCTTCAGCAACCCGTAGATTAGTCGTAAATATAGCCGAAGATAAACCATAAATAACCTGATTATTAATTGCAATCGCTTCATCAAGAGTTTTATATGGCATAACATATAAAATCGGAGCAAACGTTTCATGATTAACAATATCCCAATCTGGATTCGCTTCAACAATTGTTGGTTCAACGTAATTGCCTTTGATTACATTGCCACCATAAGCGATTTTGCCATTCTTAGCTTTAACCGCAGCAATTGCTTTTTCGTAGTTAGCTACGGCATCACGGTCAATTAATGGTCCCATATGATTAGATGGATCAGTTGGATCACCAATTTTCAGTTGTTTATAAGCCGCAACTAGGCTATCAACCACAGTTTTATATAAGCTTTCATGAACAATCAAACGACGCAAGGTTGTGCAACGTTGTCCAGCAGTTCCAATCGCAGCAAATGCCAATGGTGGAATCGCAGTTTTTAAATCAGCAGATTCGTCAATAATAACCGCATTATTACCACCAAGCTCTAGGATAGAACGAGCAAACCGCTGTGCCAAGCGAGCACCAACTTCACGCCCAACCGGAGTTGAACCAGTAAATGACACAAGTGGAATCCGGCTATCATCGATAAATTTACGTGACAATTCAATATCAGTTGTATTAATCAATGAGAAAACTGCGCCATAGCCATGCTCTTTGAAGACATCCACACAGATTTTATGCACTGCAACTGAACATAATGGAGTTTTTGGTGATGGTTTCCAAATTACAGTATTACCACAAATCGCAGCTAAGAAAGCATTCCATGCCCATACCGCAACCGGGAAATTAAATGCCGATAAAACTCCAACGACGCCTAATGGCTGCCACTGTTCATACATCCGATGTAATGGACGCTCAGAATGCATACTAAGACCATAAAGCATACGAGCCTGACCAACGGCAAAGTCAGCCATATCGATCATTTCCTGTACTTCGCCATCACCTTCTTGCTTAGATTTACCCATTTCAAGTGAAACCAAGGTTCCAAGTGCATCTTTATGCTCACGTAGTTTATCACCGATCAAACGGATCAACTCACCACGCTTGGGAGCTGGTACGCTACGCCATTTTAAAAATTCAGCATGAGTTGCTGCGATAACTTTTTCTAATTGTTCTGGAGTAGTCTGTTCTACTTTACCCAATAAACTGTCATCATTTGGACAAAAAGATTCTAGCAAATTACTGCTACTTAACCACTCAGTACCAATTGCCGTTCCAGGATGGCTATTACCATTTATTCCTAACTTTTGTAGTAAACTCATTATTATTTTTCTCCACTCTTGTAATATGAACCAAAGCGATTAGCTAAAAATTCTTTTAGTGAAACCTGCTCTTGCTTAACTAGACCAGATAGCTTTTTCTCATGGACTACTAGATCAACAATCGTACAAATACCTGCAGCTGTAGTCATCTGAATCGCAGTAAATAAAGTATTATCAACCTGTAATGGGTAGCAAGTATTAGTATAAGTTACTTCGCTTAATACACCATTTTTTTTACCAAATACCGATACATATACAACCACTTTATCCTGATCGGTATGCGGGATAACTTTAGTTAAAATTTGTTTGGCAAGTTCTGGATCTTCACGCAAATTCATATCCTGAAGGATAAATTTCATTTTTTCGCAGTGCCCAACATAGCGCATAGTTTTATAATCCATGTTTTTAGCACGTCCTGCATAGCTTTCAACCAAAGAACCAACCCCACCTGAAGTAAAGAAAGCCTCATAATGCTCATTATCAACAACAAGATGCTCATACCCATCTAAAGCTGGTACAAGTTTACGTTCCCCATCCTGCATTACTACACATGGATGAATGTATTCATTAACTACGCCATCGATAGACCAAGTAAAGGCATAATGAAAATTATTATTCACATTTGGAGTCAATGCACCAACACGCATTTTGATATGATCGATCTCTTCAAAGCCATCTGTCAATGAGTTAGCCGCAATACTAATGAATCCCGGTGCTAATCCACACTGTGGTGCAAATGAACCTTTACTGGTTTTTGCCAGATCATATACTTTATTAGTAGTTGCTACATCTTCGGTAGGATCAAAATAATGAATGCCTGTCTCAGCAGCTATTTTAGCCACTTCAATAGTCAAATGGAAAGGCAAACAAGAAATTACCCCTTCAATTTGATTATCCAGAATAAATTTTTTGATTTCGTCCGTTTTACGAATATCTGATGGAATAAACTTAATTGGATTGCCAGCAATCTCAGGCAGCTTATGTGGTGCTCTAATGTCGCTTAAATACGACTCATAATCATTTGTACGAGCC
Source organism: Neisseriales bacterium (assembly GCA_008017155.1). Classification (GTDB taxonomy): domain Bacteria; phylum Pseudomonadota; class Gammaproteobacteria; order Burkholderiales; family UBA11063; genus Aquella. The sequence continues at coordinate 101,684 of SSGX01000015.1, forward strand.
AATAAACTCGCAACTGTTACCCCAATTTTCCCCGCCCCCATTACTAAAATCTTGTGCTTATTAGCCATAGCAGATTCCCATTAAAATTAGAAATTAAATTTATGTCAAATTGACCCCAATTTAGCACAAAATTTTACTATAGAAAGGTGATTAATTTGTTAAACAATGTTATATAAAGCAGTACTTTCGTAGCTGCAGTGCAATATAAAGAATGTTAAGTTAATATCTTGACCAAGTTTTATTACAGAAGAAGTATTCAGAATATTAATGTTAGATTCATAGTGAATGTATTACCTTATTTTTTCTATTGCAGCTAGACATAAGCATAAAATTATTTAATTTAGACTTAAAGTTATCAAACACCAATAGATAAAATGTCTATTGTTACCCACTATGGCAAAATAGTATCATAATGGTATTAAAAGATTAATATTAAGGAGATCATGATGAAAAACAGTCAAAATAAAGAAAATAAAATTTACCCAGTTATTCTTAATTGTATTCCAGATGGTGAAACAATGTTGGCTAATACAGAGTCGGCAATAAAAGAAATATTTATTAAAACTTGGAATGCTTACGTTAACTTCAGCAAATTAGTGGCAGGCATTTACGCGCTAAACTATCTAGATCAAACAAAATAAAATATTGGTTATAGATATTCGCCAAGACATGTTTGCACTACGAATGGGCTAAGGATCATTGAATACAGCTTTTGTAAAATGATAAAAAAGTCCAGTTCACAATAACAATTTAAGGGTTTGTATCCAGCAAATCAGCAATAGCTACATGCAGGATAAAGCCCATTCATGAGTTGGCAATAGCAAAACAGTACTTATCAATTAACTTTGATTAGACTTAGATTGCCTGAAGAAACTAAACTGCTAGTTGTGTTATATCTCGCTGGTAAATATATTAAACATCATTCCAGAGTTTTTGCTATACTTATAAAATAAACTTTTATTGTTATCTGCTAATCACAACTCAAATAATTTTAGCTAACGCAGAATCAAGCAATAAAAGTGTTAATTAAGCACAACTATGCTTGATTCATGAATTTTTGATAACAATCGGTTACGAATTTAATAAAACGAGATCTAAACATTAATTCAGAAAATTTCTCTGCATTTTCTCGACATGTTTTAGGTTGAATACTTGATGATCTTTCAAATCTGATAATAGTATCAACAATTGAATCTACGGATTGTTCAGTAAAAAACGCTCCAGTTTGTAAGTTTTCCGGAGTATCAACAACAGTTTCGACAGTACCCCCCCGTTTATATGCAATTACAGGAGTACCGCATGCCTGCGCTTCTACGGGAATAATACCAAAATCTTCTTCTGCTGCAAAAACAAAAGCTTTAGCTTTTTGCATAAGTAATACAAGTTCATCATCTTTAACAAAACCGAGATATTCAATATTTGGTGCACCTTTTATAATCTCTTTAATTTTTGTCTCATCTGGTCCGACCCCAACAATTTTTAGCTTGAGATCTGTCATTTTCCTAAATGAAGCAGCGATCAAAGATATTTTTTTATATGGTACTAATCTAGAAGCAGTTAAATAAAAATTTTCGCGAGGAAGTGTACTCAAAGCAAATTTATCAATATTCACAGGAGGATGAATCACTTCAGATTCGCGACGGTAAACCTTTTTTATTCGACTAGCAATAAACTTTGAATTAGCAATAAAGTAATCCACTCCATTTGCAGTCCGATAATCCCAAAGTCTGATTCGATGTAACAAGTAACGGCTTAATAAAGATTTTATGCCATGAGTCAGATTAGACTCCTCCAGATACTGATGCTGCATATCCCAAGCATATCGAATAGGAGAATGACAATAACATATGTGCAGCTGATGCGGACCAGTTAAAACGCCTTTCGCAACTGCATGAGAGCTGCTTATAACCAGATCATATTTGCGTAAATCGAATTGCTCAATTGCAAATGGCATCAATGGCAAATAATGACGATGCTTATTTTTAGCAAAAGGCATCCGCTGTATAAAAGAGGTTCGTACTTTTTTGCCATACAAAAAGGATCTGGCATTTTCAGGCATAAAGTCAATCAAACTAAATAAATCAGCATCAGGGAAACAAATAAGCATTTGCTCCAGAACTTTCTCTGCACCGGCGTAAGTGTAAAGCCAATCATGTACAATAGCTACTTTCATACGTATAGCTAATTATTCCCAATCATTCTAGTTAGCTTACCTCCGATAAGCCAAGCAATAACCGCACAAGCCAAGCCAAATGCGGCTATAGAACCAAATAAATGTTGGTATTTTTCAAAACTAGCGATCTGTTCACTAGCAGAATAAACAACATCTATTTTACCTTTCCCTGCATTATTAGCAACTAGTGATGCAACATATGAACCTAGCTTTATACCTAAAGCACTAGTGATAAACCAAGTCCCCATGGCAAAACCACGCATCCGATCTGGAACAAGCTGCGCCATTAACGATACGCCTAACGCACTGATTAGCAACTCAGAAGAAGCAAAAAAGACTGAAATTGAAAGTATTTCCCAAGCAAAACTAATTTTGTCACTTGGATTAGTGAATAAACAGACTAAAAATAATAGTCCGTACGCAGAAGCACTTAAAAAAAGCCCAATTGCAAATTTTTGCGGCAAAGCCAAATCACGCTTACCCAATCTGCGATACATAGCAGCAAAAATTGGTGACAAAAGAATAATCCCACTTGTCCCCAAAAATCCTGGTACTGTTTGCGGATTTATATCCCAACCCAAAAAATTAAGATTCACATGATGCTTATTAAACAGCATAAATGAAGTATTTTTTTGCTGGTAGATAACAAAAAACACGACTGCATAGAATAGTAAGACTACAGCAACAATCATTTTTTGTTTTTGTGAGCGACTTTCTTCTTTTATAATTTGCCAAATAAATAGCGTAAAAATGATTACTGAAGCAATTGTTAATAACCAATTAATAAGACCATCATTTTCAAGCATAACCGTTACAAATACTATCCCCAGAATTACAGACAATGTAAAAGGCGCTATTTTTTTTACATTTAAAGGAATAAGCCCGATACGATTATCCACTTCACGAATAACATAATAATGTTTGATGTTATAGATAATCCCTAACAGAAGCCCAATAGAGCAAACCAATAATGCTACTGTATAACCAACATTCTTGGCTAATAAAGGGATAAGAATTGAGGCACAAAATGACCCCATATTGATAGACATATAAAAGTAGGTATAGGTTGAATCAAGCTTACTTTTATCTGAACCATAAATCGCAGCAATAAGATTGGTTGGCGCGGGTTTAAATAAGCATGAGCCAATGATAATGAAGGCAAGTGCTGGATATACCAGATGAGGGCTTAAACTACTTCCAATCGCTAAAGACGCATAGCCTAAACATAGTAGCGCTGCTCCAACAAACATGGTCCTTTTGATACCAAGCACATTGTCTGCCACATAGCCACCAACTGCATTAAATACATAGGTGAGCGCCGCAAATCCACCCATAAGTGTTGTTGCCTGAGACTCCGAAAACCCAAGTTTTGAGATATAAAAATAGATCGAGATATAATTAAAGCCGTAATAGCCAAACCGCTCAAAAAACTCTAGAAAACACAGGATAAAAAAAGGCTGTTTAAGAAAACTTCCTGACTGACTATTAGACATTTACCCCACCCCATGATTAGTTTTAATCAAACTAAATTATAGCATAGCTTTATCAATGGTCAAGAGAATAAAAGCAGGATTTAGCTTAGTAAGCTCCAGTTCTTTTTAAGACTACGCCAAAAGTTTTTATTATTATAACAATGTCATACCATAAAGACCAGTTTTTCACATACCACTCGTCTAGTCTAACCCGATTTTTATAATCAACATCATTTCTTCCACTTACTTGCCATAATCCAGTTATACCAGGTAATACCAATTGATAATAATAGTAACCATCCTCATAACGCTCTATCTCCCGATCAATTATTGGTCGCGGACCAACAAGGCTCATTTCTCCACGTAAAACATTAAATAGCTGAGGCAACTCATCAAGACTAGTTTTACGTAAAAATTTACCAATTGCTGTAACTCGTGGGTCGTTCTTCAGCTTAAAGTCTTTTTCCCATTCCAATCTTGCATCAGGGCTATTTTCGAGTAATTTAGCTAATAATTCACTACTATTAGGATACATGGTTTGAAACTTAATACAGTAAAATGGTTTACCATGTTTACCAACTCTTTTGTGGAAGAAAAAAACCTTGTCTTTAGTTGTAAGTTTTATAATAAAAGCGATTATAAGAAATGCAGGGCTTAAAATTATCAACCCAACTACAACTAGTATAAGGTCAAATACTCTTTTTAGAAAAGCATTAAAAGGACGAGCTAGATTATTGTTTAAGCGTAAAATCAAATGATCATTACCAAAGAAATGATCGATATGTGCGCCATATAAAGCTAGCCCAGTAATTTCAGGTAACACAGATAAATACATACAATTATGTTGTAAATAATTTATCATCTTCATTTGATTATTTAATTCTTGATAACTTAATGCAACAATAATTTCACATTCGCTATCTGCTTTAACAAGTTCAAGTAATTCATCAATATGGACAACCCCAGCAGGAAGATCTAAATCTACGACTGAAGAATTTGTTGTAACAAATTTCTTAATACGATAACCCATAAGAGTATTTAGTGCAAATAATTCATACGCCTCTTTTGCTGTAGTACCAGTACCAATGATATATAAATTTCTTTGCCAAATATTAAAGTTTGACATTAACAGCTTGGCACATATTCTAATTAATGGTAATACTATTGCAAAAGAAACCCAAAAACCTACAATGAGAACTTTTAATGAAGATTTACCCATTACAAAAGAAAGTCCTAGATTAATAACAATTAGAAGCCCAATAATTCGATAGGTTTGAAGCAACTCTTCCCAAAAAGGTCTCCGTTTGGTGTATTGCTCCGCATACCAGAAAATAGCTATTATTAATACACCTAAGAGCTTAGAAACCCCGAAATGAAAAAAATTTGACCAAGGACTATTAAATAAATCTAAATGATAACGCTGAGTAAGCCAGATTGCTAAAAGAAATGCTACTGTTAGGCTGATAATATCTGCCCCAATCAAGCCAACTTTCTGTATTGTATTTTTTTTTAACTGCATAAAATTTAACTATTTTTCTTAAAGCTTTTATATACATTTGGGATAATTATTAATAATGCCAACAATACCAGCGGAATCCATAGTTCAGGATTAGTTAAAACATCTAAAGAGACTTTTGCGTTTGCTGCCAATTGACTACGTACTCCATTACCAATCATGACATAAATTACTGAAGTTGGAATAATGCCAATAAATGTAGTAATAATAAAAGTAATTAAGGGAATATCCAGAATTGCAGCAAGTATATTTAGTAGCCAAAAGGGAATTATTGGAATAAATCGTAAACCGATAAGGTTATAAGCGGTTCTTTTGCGTCCGCCATCGCGCAAAACAATATGCCGAAGATGAGAAAATTTTTGATGAAGAACATCTTTAAATAAAGTCCGAACTAGTATAAAATTTAATACCGCGCCACTAAGATAGCTAACAAGAACAATTGGTGTACCTAAAATCGCCCCATAAATAAAACCAGCCAAGAGATCAAATAATATTGTGCCAGGAATACAGCAAGCAATCAATATGATGTAACTAATAACATAAATAATGGTAAACCCCATTACATGCTTTTGTTCAAACTCTAATATTTGCTGATGGTAATGATTAAATCCATCCAGACTTAAATATGACCATAAACCATAGTGATTAAAGAGCATATAAATAACTAATGCACTTATTCCAATGCCCAGAAGCCTATACCATAGTTTATTCATTATTTAACACTAAAAAATAATTTATCCATTATTATAAGAGTATCTGAATTTAGAAATAAATTTATTTGCTAAAATTGCCATTATTACACATAATTTGATATTCTAATATTACGAAAGAATTTCTTACTTATATCAATTACACCTTTTAATTGATAGGCTGAATCAAAACTCTCCTGATCGTGCCAGATAGACGTTTTTTTAATATAATCCGGTGGTAATATATGTCGCGGATCAGATGGTCCAAAAAACGCCATCATCCGTTCATCAAGTCCCATCGCAACACCAAGATGCATTGCTCCACAATCAGTTGTATAAAATATTCTAGCTTTACTAATCAAATAGGCACTTTGCGCTAAAGATAACTCTCCTGCCCAGTTATAACAATTAGAGCTATCAAGCAACTGGCTAGTATAATAATCATAATTTACCCGATCCACTTTACCACCAATTAGAATAATTTTTTTCCTTTGCTGAATAATGAGCTCAAGTAATTCAATAACTTTATCTTCTGGTAACATCCGGATGCCTGTCTTCTCATAGGCGTTATTTCCACCACTATTTACGAGAACAACAAAATCTTCAAGATTATTTTCATGAATCTTTTCATTGATATATTTTTGGTCACTATCTTTAATTGGTAAATCAATCTGGATATCGGTATAATCGGGACTAGCAAGTTTACTTTGCTTTAATAAATCAAGATAATAGTAGCAATGATAACGCGTTACATCGTTATATAATACCGCATGATGTAAGGTAAATTTTTGCCAACATTCACGGTAATAACCAACTGATTTTGCGCCAACTAAATGAGCCATTAGATTAAAATACCAATGTTTATCAAGAAGAAAGACATAATCATATTGCTTACGAAGCTTGATTAGTTGTACGGCAAATCTAAATACACCTTTAATTGAAAAATCAGTATCGGGTAATTTAATCAACTTATCAAGATAAGGGTTATCCCTACAAGCAATTGCAGCGTTACTGCCAACCAAAAGATCAATACTGGCATTACACTTTAATTTAAGTTGACGAATTAAGGGAGTTGCCATTAATAAATCACCAATTGCACCACGCTTAATTAGTAGGATTTTCATAATATATGATCCTCAATAAGTTCTTTAAGCTGCTCTGCGTAAATACGCCATGAGTATAGAGGCAAGATTTTTCGTCCATTTATAATTAATGACGCCCTAAGTTCTGGATTCTCTAATATATACTCTATTTTAGTAACAATATCATCTAAATTATGCGGATCAAAATAAATTGCAGCTTCTTTAATAATCTCCCGAAAGACTGGAATATCAGAAATAATTAAAGGACTATTAGAGGTAACTGCCTCAAGTAAAGGAATTCCAAAGCCTTCATACAGTGAAGGAACTAAAGTTGCATATGCATTCTGATATAATGTATGTAATTGAGCATCGGAAACAACTCCTAACTGAATAAGATTATTAGGCATAGATTTTTTTTCTATTTCAACACTACCTACGCATACAAAAGTATAATTAACTTTAGCTATTGCTTCTAGGTAACCTCGAATATTCTTATAATTTGAATTTCTTTGTGAGAAAACTGAGAAAATGTAACAACCTCTTTCTAGTCCTATTGCTTGCAAATATTCAGCTGATTCAATTTCTCCAACAAAATTGTCTGCACTATTACCAAATATGATAATTGGATTTTTTGGTTGCCCTATTACATTAAGAATTTCTTTAGCACTAAAATTAGAAACCGTACCAATATATTTAGATCTCATTACTAGCTGTTTATGTATAAATTGTGTAATTAGCCTGAATTTCCAGCTATATGACTCTGGATATCTAAAAACTAGAGCATCATGGATCACACATAACTGATTTTTTTTAAAAATTGGCGCAAAATTAGCAAAATTAATTAAAAAATTGCGTCCAACATATAATGGAAGAATAACTTGTTCCCAAAAATATTTACTCTTACTAAATATTAACTGCTTAACCTTTACACTCTTAAACCTTGGTAGTGATTGTTCATTTAGCCGAGGTAACAATAATATTAATTCAATCCCCCGAGAATCAGAACTGATAAGCTCATCTAGAGCAGATAGCATCTCTGAGGCAAAACGATTCACCCCTCCCCTTGTTTTTTCCTTATAAAAATATCCATTCATATAGATTCTCTGCATATTTACTACTCTTATCTCTACCTTATTTTTTGAATTACATACTTACTTCCACTTTCAAACCAGAAGGGATTAACTCAACTAGATTAAATATTACTTACTTATTCTATCATAAAAGAACTTAACACCTGCTTTACCAAACATGTTATTAATAAATAGTCCCAATGCTTTTTTCAGTCCTAATAATTTAGCAACCCTAGACATAAAATAAATAGATGAAGATTGCTGATATATAAATTTACTGTAGTAATCAATATAAAATTGAATATCAGACTTATATTGGTTAAAAATAGGTAAATCTACAATTAATCTCATGTTATTAAGATTTTTTGAATAGTCTTTCATTGCTCGAGTATATGATTTTTCAGCAAATAATCCACAGGCATTATTGCCATGCAAGCGATATGACATAAGGGGTAAATTAATTGTTTTTATATCTCCCAATGAACATGCGACCAGATTATAAAAAAAGTCATGATAGATAAACCCTGCTGGGATATCTCTTGCGGCAAAAGCAACTTCTTTTGTCATCATCAAACAGCAGCCATGAACACCTTCACGCATCAAACGCACAAAAAAAGATTCAATAGGATAATAATCAATAAACTCCAGCAATGATTCACCAATTTTATTACCCTTATCATCAATCAAACTGGCATCGTGATGAATTAATTTTGCGTTGCCGATATTGCTTACTAAAACTGCAACTTTATTTTTATACCAAATATCATCCTGATCCGATAAAACAATTAAATCACCGTGACAGTTATTTACAGCTATTTCAAATGATTTTGTTGGTCCGAAGTTTGATGGGTTTTTTATTAATTTGATTAAAGGATTTGTAATTTGATATTCTTTAATTATTTCAACTGTGCCATCCATTGAGGCATCATCCACAATTACTATTTCATCAATAGAAATAGATTGCTGAAGAATACTATCTAACTGCATTTTCAAAAACAACTCACCATTATAGGTTGCCAGTGCAACCGAAATTGATTTACCCATAGTCGTCATTGAGCCACCCACTTTTTTATTTTTGCCTTCAATGGAGCTAAATTATAATTTAGCTGAGCAAAAAACTTGCTTAAACAAGCCATCCGAATAAACCAAAAGAACATTCGTAAAGAAAATTCTCGCTTGCAAAAACATAACAAACTTATAGGTGGATACTTTTTATGAGCCATGGCAAGAAAGAAATCACTCGCTAAATTAAAGTCATTTTGCGCCCCATTATGGCTATAAAGTTCCAAATTTTTGATAGTTTTAATATCATCAGCCATTTTTCCGGAGTTCTTAATAATAATACTATAGGGAATTGAGCGATAGGAGGCAGCCACATTTTTATCATGCTGTCGATAAAACATCAACGGAATATTAAGTTTCTTTATTTTGCTTTTAAACGCTGCATATAATGCTAGGTATTGATCATGAAACATTATTTTAAACTCAGGAAATGGTAATGTTTCTGTAAGAATCTCCCGATTGACCATCATTGTACAACCAGTTACATTATTACCAAATAAATAATCACGATATTTCGAAAAATCACGAGCAGTTTCAAAAAAAGCCAAATTAGACTCCGAAATTTTATTTAATTTTTGATCTACAACGACCGCATCGGAATAGATTAACAAATTATCGCCAATATTATTAACTAAAGTTTCAACTTTATTTTCAAACCAAACATCATCTTGATCTGAAAATAAAATATATTTACCATGACAATTGCTTATCGCCATTTCAAAAGTTTTTACTACCCCCATATTAAATTTATTTATGATCAAATGAATAAAGGGGTATTGCTGTTGATAATCTTTAATGATTTCAATTGTATCATCAGAAGAGCAGTCATCGACAATAATAATTTCATTAACACGAATGGATTGACTTAAAATACTATTTAGCTGTTCTCGTAAATATTTTGCTCCATTATAGGTTGCCATTACAACACTAATTGTTTTATTTATATTTCCCATAATCCCCTCGTAAAAAAGCTAAATAGCCCCGAAAAAAATAAATCAATTTTCGGAATTTATCGTCTTCAAACAATAGGATGGTCATTGGCATTTTTAATAAATTTTTTTTATAATAAAGTAACTCCGGAACCTGTTTACAATATCGCGCAACCAAATACGCGTAATTTCTTGCAATATAATATTTTCTTATCGGGGGATGATTCCATACCTCAAAACCATATTTCCAAAACCGATGAATGGCTGTAGATCTCCCCATATTATGCACAAGATAAACATAATTACAAATCAATACACGATAATTTGACAGTTTAGCTCTAACATAATACTCTATATCAACTGCATCAATAAATAATTCCGTATTAAACCCATTCAATTCAAACCAAATTTTTAAATTAATAAAATTACCGGAAGTCATGGTGTGAATACTATCTTCTGTACATTCTGACTTACTATTTAATTGCTGATTATTAATAATATGGCGAGGTGCAAATACAGCTACATTATCAGTCCGACCAAAATTTAAAATGATAGCCTCTAAATCAATCAACATATTAGATTGCAATTTACTGTCTTGATCCATTGTTACAATATAATCAAACCCCTTTTCAATCGCGTATTCAGCACCGATATTTAGAGCTCTGGCAATCCCTAAATTATCACCTAACCATAAATAGACATGATTATTATTCAAACAATATTCTTTTAGCCAAATCGTTTCTTGTTCCGAATTATCCACGACCAAATGTGGATAATAATCAACCTGTAAATTATCTAATACGCTAGTTGATGGATTATACGCTACCGTAATAATCAATGCCTTTAACATTTAATAATTCTTATAATATTTTTTTAAATTTAAGAAACCAATATGCAGTAGTAATGACGACTAACTCCACAATTAAAACACTAAGTGCCATACCTATATATGCATACTTTGATACCAAAAAATAAGCTAACAACAAATAAAGCAAGCTACTTCCAGCATAAAGCTTTGGCAAAATCTGCTCATACCCCAAAGGAATAATTGTTTGAATAACTAGCAAATTACTAATACAGATAACAACAGGGACAAAAATTAAAATCCGTAATACATTTACCGTTGGTAAATATTTACTTCCTAGCAAAAATAACACAATCATTTTAGCCAAAACAAAAATAATTAAACTAATAAGTAATGACAAAACAGCCGTTTGCAAAATTTTTTTCTTAATGTAACGAAGCCCATTTGCTCTGTCTTCTACTAATAATTTTACAGCCTGTGGAAACAATGCTGAAAAAAAAGCCCCGTAAATACTATTCATTGCCGTGATAATTTTTTCAGCATTGGCATAATAGGCAACATAAGTTACATTATGGGTAAATAATCCCAACACAAAGCTATTTGATGTCGCATAAAAACTACCGATAATCGTTGATAAAAAAATATGCCACCCCTGCTGGAGTTGAAAAATTAACTGTGATAATTTAGGCAACAAATAGCGAATTAGTAATTGCTTATGCAAAACATACTGGATATATACAAGACTTAAAACAATAGGGATTAAATTTAATACTGGAATCAATACATAGTCTTTATCCTGGCGAATACAAGAAAAAATCAATACAACGGAAATAAGACGCATAAACACGTTTACAAATGTAATATAACGCATTTTTTCTAACCCTTGGAATAGCCAGCTAGGGAAAAAAACATTATAAATTAAACTTAGAAAGGTAAATAAATAAACTAAATAATCATGCCGATAGTGTGGAATAAGGAGAATATATGATAAGGCACAAATAAACATTATTACAAATAAAATCAATTTAATAGCCGTCACAGAACTTAACAAATTATTTATTGCCTGCGGATCAGCATGCAACCGAGAAGCATCTCGTGTAGCAGTAAGACCAAAACCATAATCACAGATTAGCCCCAAGTAACTAGTTATTGATAATGCAAATAATATTATCCCGTAGTGCGACGTAGTCAGAACACGGGATAAATAAGGAATCGTTAAAAATGGAAATACATAATTAGATACCTGTAAAACAAGCATTGCAAGAAAATTTTCAAATAATTTATTTTGCTGTTTAAGCACCATGGGTAAGCTTTCTAACTAGCTGATTGAATCAAATTAATTATAAAAATGTTTATTTGTAATTCGTATAGCAATTACACTCAGCAAAACAGTAAGCGAAACCAAAATACCTTTTTTGCTGGTGTAAAAAATATGTGCACCATATTTATGTATATTTATGCCTTCAATATTTTCACAATAAACATTACCACCAATATGTGAACGCTTATCAATTACGAGACAACGTTTCCCTGCCTTTTTTGCAAAATATGCAAAGGTAGCCCCAAATGGACCAGCACCAACTATCAGATAATCATATGGTTCAGTCATAAATTACTACCCTTGGATAGATTTTTAAACTTATCTAACGCCATCAGGATTGATGCATGCATATCATAGTATTTATAATCAGCAAGCCTACCCGTTAAAATAATATTTGGATAATTTTTGGCTTTTTCTTTATACTGATTAAATTTTTCAATGTTTTCTTGTTGTGGAATCGGATAATATGGAATATCATTACGATTACAATCTTTGGGAAATTCACGAATAATTGTCGTAACACCGCTTTTTTGCCCAGTAATTCTTTTCATTTCTGAAACCCGGGTGAATTCGTATTCATTTGGAAAGTGAATCGTTCCAGCTTCCTGATAAAACTCCCGGTTAACAGTTTCAAATTTAAGTTCCAGCCCCCGATACGGCAATTCACCAAAACAAAAATCAAATAATTCATCAATTTTACCAGTATAAATTAGCTTGCCTTCAAATGGCTGCCCAAATAGTTTAATCTGTTTCGTTAAATGATTTACCGTTAGAACCTCGCGATAGTCAGTATTTAGCATCAATTTGATATTATTATGATTAAGCATGTTTTTAATCATCCGCGCATAACCAAACTTTGGTACTCCCTGAAATTCATCCTTGAAATACCTATCATCATAAGAAATGTAAATCGGCACTCGCCCAGTAATTGATATATCAAGTTCTTCTGGTCTTAGCCCCCACTGTTTATGGGTAAAATTCAAAAACACCTTGTCATACACAAAATCGGCAAGAAATTTCAAATCTTCATCTTTGGTTTCTTTAAGTTCTAGAACATGAACTTTATTGCCATAACCAAAGAAATCAATCAACTTACTACTTAATTTTTCAGCAACGGGTTTGGGAAATAATATTTTAATACTGTTTAAATTGAATGGAATTGGCACTAAATTACCATCCACATGTCCTAAAACTTTATGCTGATAATGATGCCACTCGGTAAACTGAGATAAATATTCCCAGATTTCTTTAAGTTTAGTATGAAAGATATGTGGACCATAACGACTAACCAAAATACCATCTTCATTATAATAGTCATAAGTATTACCACCAACGTGTTCCCGCCGTTCAATAATCAGTACTCGCTTTTTTAGCTGGCTTGCAATTCGCTCTGCCATAACAACACCAGATAATCCAGCCCCAACAACCACATAATCAAACATGCTCATGTACTAAATCCTTATACCTCTAATAGATTGGCTCAGGAATGACTACCTGTTCTGTTGATGTAGTAATTACAACTGGGATTTTATCAATATGATAGCCTTGTGGCGCTGCTACGGTATACATAATATCCACTCTTTGATTACGTGGCTGATGCCCATCGCTGTCTTTGGCAAAAACAAGATGCTTATTACCTAGCGACTTAATAGTAATCTGCTGATCATTAACCCCCATATATAAAAGCACATCTTTAACATTTTGTGCTCTTGCCATAGCTAACTTTTCATCGGATACGGAATTATGCTTATCATCAGCATTTCCCTGCAACTCTACTTTGGCATTTGGAAATTTAAGCAAATATCCTGCATTCCAAGCAATTATCGGCATAAACTGCTCATTCACTTTACTCTCATAAAGATCAAACAAAATAGCATTTGGCATCTGTTGTTTTATAACTGTATCCTCGACTAATACTGGCAATGTTGACTCTGTTGCTGCAGCTGAATTACTTGTAGTTGTTTGATTTGCAGTAGCGTTGCTAACAGTTGTTGTCTGACTAGAGGACGGACTATGTGATGCACATGCTGTCATTAAGCCGATTAATGACAATAAGATTAATTTATTCTTCAACGACTCACCCCAAAAATAAATTTGCTATTAAACCCAAAGAGATTAATAGTAATTGTAACACATTTTATAAACACTATAAATCAAATGGAGCCTTAAACAAGACTCCATTTGGTTTATTAAATACTTTGGCTACTTATCCAAAAGCAAAAACTCATCAAGAGTCATTGCACCAAGATCGGTGCCGTCCTGTTTACGGACTGTTACTTGATTGTTTTGCATTTCATTATCACCAATTACTAGCAAATATGGAACTTTTTGCATTGACTGCTGACGGATTTTATAACCAATCTTCTCGTTTGACAGATCAATTTCAGCGCGGACTCCTGCATTTCTTAAATTATCATAGACTTCATTGGCATAATCATTCTGTTTTTCAGAAATATTTAATACAACAGCCTGAACAGGTGCTAGCCAAAATGGTAGATTACCCGCATAATGCTCAATTAACACGCCAATAAAGCGCTCTAACGAACCAAGAGCTGCACGGTGTAGCATGACCGGGATTTTCTTTGAGCCATCTTCAGCGATATATGATGCACCTAATCGCTCAGGTAAGTTAAAATCAAGCTGCAAAGTACCACATTGCCATTCACGACCCAAGCAATCTTTTAGCGCAAATTCAATCTTTGGTCCATAAAACGCACCCTCACCCGGCTGTAGCGTATATGGTAAACCTTTATCATCTAAGGCTTTAGCTAATGCAGCTTCGGCTGAATCCCAAAGTTCATCAGCTCCCACTCTTTTTTCTGGACGAGTAGAAAGCTTTAAATCAACTTTATCAAAACCAAATTTCTGATAAACTCGATAAGTTAAATCAATAAATTTGGCTGCTTCACTTCCAATCTGCTCATCAGTACAGAAAATATGCGCATCATCCTGGACAAATCCACGTACTCGCATGATACCATGCAAGGCACCAGAAGGCTCATTGCGATGACACGAACCAAATTCAGCTAAACGCAAAGGTAAATCACGATAAGATTTAAGCCCTTGATTAAACACCAATACATGGCATGGACAATTCATCGGTTTAACCGCATAATCACGATTTTCTGACGAAGTCAAAAACATATTTTCACCATAATTTTGCATATGCCCAGATTTTTCCCACAGAATTTTATCAACCACTTGTGGGGTTTTGATTTCCTTGTAGCCATCTTTACCTAGCTCATTCCGCATATATTGCTCAATAGTTTGCCAGATTGCCCAACCTTTGGGATGCCAAAATACCATTCCCGGAGCTTCTTCCTGTAGATGGAATAAGTCTAGCTGTTTACCGATTTTACGATGATCGCGCTTTTCAGCTTCTTCAAGCATATGCAGATACTCTTTTAACTCATCTTTATTGCGCCAAGCAGTACCATAAATCCGCTGCAACATCTCGTTATTAGAGTCGCCACGCCAATAAGCCCCAGCAACTTTCATTAATTTGAAAGCTTTCAACTTACTAGTACTTGGCACATGTGGACCACGGCATAAATCGATAAAGTCACCCTGTTTATAAAGTGAAATTACTTCACCAGCAGGAATTGAGCTAATAATCTCAACTTTATATTTCTCACCAATTGAGTCAAAATATTTAATCGCATCTTCACGAGTCATTTCTACTCGTTCAACCTGAATATTTTGATCAACCAAATTCGCCATTTTCTTTTCTATAGCTACAAGGTCTTCTGGAGTAAATGGGCGCTCGAAACTAAAATCATAATAAAAGCCATTGTCAATTACCGGACCAATAGTAACCTGAGCAGTAGGATAAAGCTGCTTCACTGCCTGCGCCAATAAGTGCGCTGTTGAGTGACGAATTACATCAAGACCTTCACTATCTTTATCAGTGATTAACTGGAGCTTACTATCTGTGGTAAGGGTAAAACTCGCATCAACAAGTTTCCCATCAACTACTCCGGCTAAAGTCGCTTTAGCCAGACCTGAACTGATGTTTTTGGCAACATCAAGTACAGTTACTGAATCTGCAAATTCACGTACTGCACCATCTGGCAAAGTAATTCGTAACATTTATATTCCTTAATTTAAAGTTTTATTTTTACTAAATTCAGATATCGCGAACAAAGACACTTGAATTCCTGAATTTAGGGCACATATTTTATCATAATATAGGCTATAATCTTGCACAAACATCAGCGAAAGGAATAAAATGGAACAATATCATGGCACTACCATTGTTGCCGTACGTAAAGGAAATCAGGTAGCAGTCGGCGGAGATGGGCAGGTAACACTCGGACATGTTGTAATAAAATCAACCGCACGAAAGATTCGTCGCCTGTATAAAGGACAAGTATTAGCAGGATTTGCCGGAGCTACAGCCGACGCATTTACGCTATTTGAAAGATTTGAAGCAAAATTAGAACAACACGGTGGCGCATTAATGCGTTCGGCGGTTGAATTAGCTAAAGAATGGCGTACTGACCGAGTTTTACAAAAGCTTGAAGCGATGTTGATTGTTGCGGATAAGGAACATAGCTTAATCATTACCGGGACTGGTGACGTGCTAGAACCAGAACATAATATTGCAGCTATTGGTTCAGGCGGTTCATATGCCTATTCTGCAGCTAAAGCTTTAACTGATAATACAGAGCACTTATCTGCTTCTGAAATCGTAAAGAAATCATTGACTATCGCTGGTGAAGTTTGTATTTATACTAACCTTAATCACGTTATCGAAACGATTGACTTTTAAATATGAAAAATATTCGTAGCTATATGGAGATTTCGCCTGAAATTCATGATAGTGCTTATGTAGACGATAGTGCAGTAATTATTGGCAAAGTATTTATTGCTGAAAATGCTTCAATTTGGTGCAATTCAGTTGCTCGTGGTGATGTGAGTTATATTAAAATTGGTAAGAACACTAATGTTCAGGATCTAACTATGCTTCATGTTACGCATAGCAATCCTGGGCGTACAAAAGAAACCCCGCTAATAATCGGTGACAATGTAACCATTGGACATAGCTGCTGCTTACATGCTTGTACGCTCGCGGATAATGTATTTATTGGTATGGGTACAACTATTCTCGATAATGTATATATCGAATCAAATGTTATGGTTGGTGCTGGAAGCTTGGTTCCACAAGGTAAACGTCTCGAATCAGGCTATCTTTACTTTGGAAACCCAGTTAAGCAAATTCGTAAGCTTAGTGAAAGTGAAATCGAGCATATTGCCTATTCTGCACAACATTATGTTAAAATCGCTAAGTCTCACAAACAATAAACTATTGAAAGGAAAAAAATGACTCAAGTATTATTAAAAACCACTCATGGTGATATCAAACTAGAATTAAATGCAGAAAAAGCTCCCTTAACAGTAGCTAATTTTGTCGAATATGTTAAATCAGGTCACTACAATGGAAAGATCTTCCACCGTGTAATTGATAACTTCATGATTCAGGGTGGTGGCATGGATAAAAACATGAAAGAATCTGCTACTCGCGAGCCAATCAAAAATGAAGCCAATAATGGTCTTAAAAATGATAAATACACAATTGCAATGGCGCGTACTATGCAACCGCATTCCGCTACGGCACAATTTTTCATCAATGTTAAAGACAATGACTTTCTTAATTTCAGTGGTGAAAACTTACATGGCTGGGGCTATGCCGTATTTGGTAAAGTAATTGAAGGAACTGAAGTTGTTGATAAGATCAAGTTAGTTGCAACAGGTCGTCATGGTATGCATGATGATGTGCCAAAAGAAGCCATCGTGATTGAAAGCGCTGAAATAATCTAATTCTGATATAAAATAAGCTGGGTAACTACCCAGCCTTTATTTTAGCACGCTTCAACTACCTACCGCCACGTACTGCCCATGCAGCACAATCATAGCGAGGAATAGGATCCCAATCCTCTACAGTTCCATCTTTAGGAAAGTTACTGTAGCCACCACCTTGTATGTCAAGACATAAAGCGCTACTAATATTAGAAGGATTGGTAGTAGAAGTCCAGTAACGATTATTTGAAATATTAATGAAACATGCTCCATCACAATTTGGACTCGTTGAATCACCAGTCCCATACATTAACCAAGCACTTGAATTGCTATAAGCGTAATTTAGCAAACTTCTAAATTCATTAATATTTGGCACACGCCAGTCTGAATAACCACACCAATTACCGCTCCCGACAATATACAATGCACTCGACCAAGGAAGTTTGGTTGCACTATTAATAGTGCTCGGATCACGTACCCAAGTTAAACCGGTTAGCTTATCAGTTATACAATTGGATTCAGTACCGCTATCTGTTGTAAACCTTGGGCTTGGCCAAGCAGTTCCCTCCTGCAAAGCACCATCTGAACCAGCAGTTGCAGTATAAGGTAAGGTTGGAGTCTGACCAGTTTGTGGTACTAATGCAGGTGTTGTCGTAGTACCTCGAAC
>SSGX01000048.1 GCA_008017155.1 Neisseriales bacterium
AAATTCTATGGCGAATTTCCATTACGTATCTGTTAATAGAGTTTCGACTTATTCCAGATAAAGTTGCTATTTGCGTTGCTGATAAATCTGCAACAAAATACCTAACTATTTCCCTAAATTTAGCTTCTGAAATTTTTGAACTATTTATATACTTATTTTTATGAATCATGACAATATATTAGCACACCTTCAAATGTGCTTTGATTGTCTAGCCCCTAAAAAGATATTACAATATTAGCGACTAAGATAGCTACTAAGTGAGTTTTTACAAATATGAATGAAATAACCAAGAAAATACAGCCATGGATAAATGAGGCTGCAAAACTATAAGCTAAAAAGACTGTTAGCCATAATGTTTACCTAACTCATGGTTACATATTACAACACATACCCGGACAACTATTTTTCTCTATTGAGTAATAGAAATAAAAAAAGAACTATCAAAATAATAGCCCATCACTTTGTGATGGGCTATTATTTTTTGGATCAACTATTTGAAATATAGCTAGACTAATTAAGTGGTTTGATAAAATCCTTTGGATTACTTGATTGATTTTTTAATCCTAAGGCAATCGAACTCTCAACCCAAACAAGTTCTTGATGATAGCCAATTTCTCCTGTGTAATTTCCCGCTGTAATTATGTTAATACTTTTACTTACATGATTTACGCTAAGCCCTTTATCAAGGACAGCATTTGGAGAAAAAAGTACCACATAAGGATCAATTTTTGCATGGGTCGTACTACTACAATTACCATCTAAAGCTATTTTGGCACGTAGCTTAAAATCTTTCAATTCATATTCAGCTTTATAACTACCAGTTTGTTTGGCTCTTGATGTTTTGCCATAGTAACTAACTTTAGTACGTGGATTAATCTTCACCGTCTGTTGTAACTCTTGGCTAGTTTCTTTAGCCTCAGTCTTAGTTTCAGTATTAGAAGAGTTAAATTCATAATTCGCATTTATTTCAAAACTCTTACTAGATATATCCTTAACTCCAAAACTACCAGCAAACTTGATGCTTGTTCCAGCTTTCCAGCCTGTTGTAGTTTGAGTGGAAATTGTATTTGTGTTTTTAATTATTGTTTTTAATGTTTTTCCTTCCTGTGCTGTGGATGTATTATTAATAGCCTCTTGTGTTTCTGTTTGTATTGGATCTAATTCAATTGGCTTATTCTGTTTTATCTCAATATTTGGATTATTATTCAACTTAAAGCTAGGTTGAAATACCTGACACAATTTTAACTTTGAAAACTCATTAAGATTAATTTCTTTATCGTCAATTGTTCTTATTGCTTGCTGTTTTTCTTGATTATTCAACTTATTAAAGTTGTCATATACTTCATGATTAAGAACCTGAGACAACTCATCATTATCTTTGCCAGAATCAGATACTAAATATAGATCTTGGGTATCACTCTTGGAAAAAAGTAGGGCAAGCCCTGCACCATCTGCAAAATGTTTAAGACCAATTATCCCTTCATCATGATTTTTCCACCCAGTGAAGTATTCTTCAGTCCAACAGTATGGATCTCTGCCACCAGTACATCTTTGTTTAGTTTTCCTCTCATAAACATAAGAATGTTTGATTGGAGCTAGGATATTCCAGCCATCTTTTTGCCAGACACTATGCACATTAAATACATTCATTTTAGTATGCCCGCCATCTGTAGTTCTATCTTCATGCTTCCCTGTTGTTGCACTCCGGATATCTACTGCAAAATTTGATGAACCATCAGCTTTATCATCCTGACGATATACAGATAGTCTGAATTTAGTCAATTCGCCATATCCCCCCCAGTCTGGTTGTACTTTTATTACTCCACAAGCTCCAACCGACAAAGGAAACTCCCATTTAGTATTAATACCCGCACCACCAGGAACCTCAACTTGGATATTATGTGGCTGCGCCAATCCAACTTTAACAGGCACACCTGTTTCATTACATACCCTAAAGTTTTTAGTAATTTCATTATGCCATGCATAAGCATTTGTTGATAATAAAGTAGCACCAGCTGCAACAACCAGATAAAGTTTATTTAGTTTCATAATGATTCCCTTGAAAATTTATTTTTACCACAATTGGTTTTATCTTCTGATAACGGTATTATATGAAACGATCATGAGCAAGTAAATATACGTTTATGTATAACAAGCATGCAAAAACGTATAGCCTTATTTATCAAGATGAAAAGCAAAGAAAGAAGCGATCCACTCCAAATGCTTTGGATGTATTAACGTGCACCAACTGGGACGGTTATGACTGGGGATGTCTGAGAGTTATTTACGCCAAGTCCAGCTTTCATATTCATAAGTCGTACAAGTAAAGCAAAAGTTGCTTTTGAATCAATATCTGACTTACTGATATAAAACCAATGCCCATTAACTTTGGTTTTTACAAATGCACCTACAGGCTCACTTTCACTAGTCTTAATCTCCATTAGCCCATTCATAAGTGGACTCCAGTCATAATTATTGCCATTGCTATCTTTAAGTTCTGGCACATAGCCCGCTTTTACATCTGCCTCTGGTACTTGAACTGCATGGGATAAAAATGCCATCATCGCATTTAGCGAGCGCATCTGAACAAAGACAAGATTCTTGGCTAAATCTTGCGAATTTTCTTCTTCGATAAAGCCAGTCTTACCCATCCGTAGATTATAAATATTCTGGTTAGTCATGATGATATCTTTGCTACTAGCTGGAATATCAAGCATCTTTTTGATCTGTAAGGCTTCAGGCGATTGATAATTATTTTTGGTAAAATCAATGATAACTCCAGCTTTACTATGACTAATCTCGACTGGGTCAATATATAGCTGGCGTGTTTTAATCATTTTTAGCATTAACTGAACATAAGTATAGTACTCTTGATATTGAGGAATCTGTTTAACTCTGGCATTCGCCGCACTAGAAGCATTATCAAGCCCGCCCACCCAATCAAATACCAGACGCATGATTAACTCATCATCACTAATACCACCATTTACAAGAAGCGCCAAATCATGAAAATCAACTGGCTGCTGTAAGGCTGCAACAAATGTTGCATCATTAATTGGTACATAAGAAATAGTTGGTGCATCTGAATAACTGGTTGACGGGGTAACCCCTAATGTTCCAGTATTGATTGATGGATTAACAGCATTATTTCCCGAGCCCATTGCTTGCCCTGTTACAGTGGCGCTAATGCTACGGGTAAATTGGTAAGATGCAGTTACACTGGTTACTTTTAGATATGAAGTTGGCTCGGCATAGCGCAAACGGACAATATTTTTCAGGACCTGTTCGTAGTCAGTTTCTCGAACTATATCATTATACGCTTCCCGATCAATATCTATCTGCTTAGGTCCGATTGAAGCACACCCAGTAAGCAAAACCAGTGAGCTAATTATTATCGAAATATGCCGTTTAAACATTTTCCATTCCTCCAATTAATCTAACCAAATTTTAACATTCATGATAAATTTAGGCTACTTAAAGAGTTTGCCGCTAGAAAAACAAGTTTGCTAAATATTGATATTTAGCAAAAGGATATGGATAAGAGCCTGTATTGACGATATTTAGTGTATAAAAAGCTAGTGTCGTATATTCCTGCATTCTTAGGCTATTAGTGGAAGTTAAGCAATTAATAATTCCAAACCTTGTCGGTACTTCAAAATAAAAGTTTATGCCTTTTATTTCACCTATTTACACTAACTTAACGGATATTGATATATTTATGTACCTGAGCACTAAGTCGCCAATTATTGGCTAATGCTGCTTCGATACATAATTTAGTCGGGTTTTCTTTACAGGATAATGGTTGGAGCCAGATTAGCTTATTAGTCACAGCATGTTGTTGCAGTAGTTGCTTGAGTTTTTCAATGTCTTGTGCTTTACCAACTGGCATCTTGATCTCATTTGCCCGCGCTACATTTTCTGCCAATACGATTTTATTTCCTGGCATATCAATTTTTGGTGATAAGGTAACCCAAGTTTTTTCGCTAACTCTCAATATCTCAGTACCACTGGTTTCAATCTGGGTTGAATAGCCCTTATCTTCTAGAATAGAGATTAACTCGCGTAAATCATACATTGCTGGTTCACCACCAGTAAAAACAATGTGGCGACAAGCTGGGTAGCGCGCAATTTCCGCCAATATCTCTTCCAAACTAAAATATGCCCAGTCAAGCCGATCACCAGTTTTCTCAATTACCTGAATAGTCTTAACTTGATTTGCTGTATCCAGCTCCCACGTGTGCTTAGTATCACAAAAGGCACAGCCAACATTGCACCCTTGCAAACGAATAAAAACCGAGGGTTGCCCAACAAAACTCGCTTCGCCCTGCAAAGTATAAAAAATCTCATTAATCGGATATTGCATAACTTGCCCTACATTTGGAGGTTTCTTCAAGAGTTACTGCAGATAGACTAATCGGCAGGTCTTTAAATAATTCTGGACCAATCACTTCTACTAGATAACGAGCTAGATTTTCTGCTGTTGGATTATATGGCACAGTTACAATAGTTGAATCAATTTCACGTAGATTCATTAACCACGGATCATTTTCCCATAAGATAAGTCTATGATCC
The DNA here is from genome assembly GCA_008017155.1 of Neisseriales bacterium. GTDB lineage: Bacteria > Pseudomonadota > Gammaproteobacteria > Burkholderiales > UBA11063 > Aquella. The sequence continues at coordinate 4,573 of SSGX01000048.1, forward strand.
CAATTATCATCAAGCCAACAGCAAAGTAAATCCTTGATAACTGAAAAATCAATGACCCGCCCCAGATTATCCAGTTCAGTACTTTCACATTTTAGATGAAAAATATAAGAATGTCCATGTAGGTTTTTACATTTACCCTCATGTTGAACTACCCGATGACCGCAATGGATTTCATGCTTACGCACTACTTGAAATTTACCCATCATGATACCTCGTAGCTAGTTGGATCACTAATCCCCGCGTCAATAAATGACTGCCGACGCTGACGACAGGTACCACATAAACCGCAATGCTTTTCTCTGCCATCATAACAGCTCCAAGTATCAGCAAATGGCACGCCAAGTTTGGCACCAGTTGTAACGATATCAGTTTTAGTAAAATTGATAAATGGTGCAGATAGTTCTAAATCTTCATGGCGGCTATCGATAGTTCCCAGACGCAATGCCAAATTTAGAGCATTAAAATAGTCTGGACGACAATCAGCATAAACATAGTTATCCCCTTTATGCGGACCAAAAGCCAATAACTCAGCATTTTCGGCACAGGCAATAGTCCATGCTAATGATAGCATCATGGTATTGCGATTGGGTACTACCGTCACTAGCATATTCTCGCGGGCATAATCTTCTTTTGGATTATCAAGATCCTGATTAACCAAACTCGAACTTTGTAAAAACCCGTTCATAAATCTAATATCAATAATATGATGTTTGGCACCAAGATTATGCGCAATTTTAGCTGCACTTTCCAGCTCCTTAATATGCTTTTGCCCATAATTATAAGAAACACAAATTAACTTATATCCCTTATCCGCCAGATAATAGGCAAGTGTTGAACTATCAAGACCACCAGATAAAATCACTACTGCTTTTTTAGTCATACTCATTGCCTTATCAAACGCAAATTATCAGTTGTTAAATCAGCTTTAGTTGTCCGTATTGGGTTAATATCAAGCCCACCACGTCGGGTAAATCTAGCGCTTACCGTTAATTCATTTACTACGCAATATTTCATTATATCGCTAAAAATCCGCTCCACGCACTGCTCGTGAAATTCATTATGATTGCGAAATGAAATGATATATTTGAGTAATGAGGCATGATCAATTGCCCGACCAGTATATTCGATAGCTACCGTTGCCCAGTCCGGCTGATTAGTTACTAGACAGTTTGATTTAAGCAAATTTGAATATAACTTCTCGGTTATGATTTCATCATTTTTTACTTTTAGTAACAATGGATTAACTATATATTCATCTATCGCAACATCAAGCGTATCAATCAATACTCCATCCGGCTGGTGAATAGCAAATAAGCCAGACTCCAGAGGATGAAGATCTACCGTTACCTCTGCACCTGCGGCTAAAGTTAAATCTCGGCTCATTATATCCTCAACATCTTTGCTACTAGCAAATCTATCATTATTAAAGCTATTAAAATAAAGCTTCACTGACTTTGATTCAATTATATTTAGGCTAGTTGCTGGGACAACAATTGTCGCTATTGCTACTTCTGGTTTGCCTTTCAGATTAAGCCACGAAACCTCGTAATGATTCCAAATATCAATCCCATGAAATGGTAAATTTGCTTCATCAATGCCAATTTCATCACGCTTGATTTTCCTTGGAATTGGGAATAATAATTCTGGAGCATAATGCGCTCTATATTCTGATTTTTTGCCTAACTGTGAAAGTTCCGGGTTCATGCCTGATTATCCTTGATTAATTCTAGAAAATTGCGTTTCATTTCCGAATTAGAAAATTGTCCGCCAAATTGATAGGTGATATTCTCAACATTATGATCGCTAACCCCACGCATAGTAATACAATGATGCGTTGCCTTGATTAGAACCGCAACGTCTTTGGTTTCAAGTAAGAACTGTAAGGCGCGAAATATCTGTAGCGTTGCCCGTTCCTGCACCTGAGGGCGTCTAGCGAAAAAATCTACCACCCGATTTAATTTACTTAGTCCAACCACCTGATTACCGGGAATATAGGCAACAAAAGCCTCGCCACTGATTGTTACCAGATGATGTTCGCAAGTTGATTTAAATGAAATATTTTTCGCAATAACCGGCTCAGAATAACCATATTTATTATGGTTAAAAGTCATTTTCGGAAAATTAGCATAATTAAGCCCGTAAAATAACTCATTAATAAAGAAACGAGATACTCTCTCGGGTGTTTTGGCAATAGACTCATCATCTAATGGAATCCCCAGCCCACTTAAAAGCGTAGCAATACTTTGCTGTACCAGATTATTATCAATATTGCCATTTACCGGATTATCAATACCCAGAGTTTTTAGATGTTGTGCAACTTTACTCCCAAGCGTAGGATCTTTTTCGTAACTTTTCATTTTAATCTTTGTATCATTTTAAATATAGTTTAATCTGCTGCGGGCAAATTTAATTAATGGAATACTTAAAAGCACCATCCAGAATTTACCAATTATCTGTCCACCTATAAATTCATAGCTATGAAAAGCCAGATGAAGAAAAACGGTTGAATCAATAATTACGCCAAAACTTGCAGAAACCAGAACTGCCAATATCAGATTATATTTTTGTAACATACTATAAATAACGGTATCGGTCATTTCGGATAAAAAGTATGCGCTACACCCAGCTAGAGCCAGTGCAGGATTAACATATAGATAACTTAAAATAGTACCGATTATTACCGCAATCACAGCCAGATAAAGCCCAGCAAGCCGCTGGAGTATATCACGTAACACCAATGCCAAGCCCGCAAATAAAACCCCAGATGGTGCATAGATAACCGGACTAAACCAGACAGGTATTATGCATGGTTGATTGATTGGGCAGCTAGTACCGAAATGTAGCAAAGTATAATTTGCGGCCGGAATCATACTTAGAAATAATATAAAAAATACTACCGTTGCTATCTGCTTATTTGTTAGTTTCATAGTTTAATGTTAGAAATAGTTGCCTGATGACTTTATCAAATTAATCATTAATAAAGGTAAAATAGGGAGTTATTGTACCTATCAATGTTAAAAATAGCAAATTTTCCACGCATAAAAAATAGCCAGATGAGTTATCTGGCTATTTCGATAGATTATCTAATAAGTCTCCTATTAGTTAAGTTCCATATGTTACATTTGGAAAAGTACTGGCTAGGTTAACATTTATTGGTGAACTAGCCCCATTATAAAATGTCTGAATATTATAATCCCCATGCCCTTTTAGCTGAGTTATTGTTATGGCATCTCCATTACTGAAGACCAAGCCATTGTAGCCACTATAGCCACCTGCAGCTCCATCAGGATAACTTCCCTGTCCATTAGAATTTGAGGCTGAACCAAGCGTGCAATTACTATCATTTGGCAAACAAGCTATTAGTGGTGTTCCCCAGTTCCCTCCAGGAACATATGCTCCTATCATATAAGCATGGGTACCATCATCAACATAACTCCATTGTCCACTAATACTATCACAATCAAGACACATATAGGTGTTAACATAAATATCAACAAAAGTTGGAGATGGAGATGGCTGAGGAGAATTAGTATTAATAAATGCAGCTTCTCCACCATTATTGTTATACCCCTGATATTGCCACGCAATTAGCGGAGCACCTGTAAAATATATCCACATGTTACCACTACCTCTATCTGTCGTTCCACTCCCAAAAGAATATGAAAGATTGTTCTCTTCAGCGTTAATAATCGAACTATCGCTTGTGGTTGGCTGAATGCTAGCATTCAAAATATTGCTGGAAGAGTAATTACCGTAGTCTCCCGCTGAAGTACTTCCTGCGCCACATCTGATATAACCATTCACCGATTGCAGGTTATAACTACCATTCGTCGTTTGACACAACGATTGAATATTAGTAGTTGTGACAATAGTACCTGCTTGTGTATTTGCACAAGGTAATCTCAGAGCACTTCCATCCCAGCTATAATTATTTTTATTATCTGTACTACTTTGACTTAAATAACTAACTGCATCAACTGACTCAAAACTCAAATTACATTGCTGTAGCGTATTTGGTGACGTTATAGCACTAGTAAATTGATTAAACAACTGGCTCTTGGCGCTCGCAAATAACTGTTGTAAGTTAGCTAAGCGCATATTATATGCCAAAGTCAGATCTGATTCAGCTTGTTGATAATTAGTATAAGCATTATCTGGAATAACTACTGGTGCTGAAACCCTAGTATCTTTTGAAGGATTTGTGACAGGTAGTCCTAGGTACAAACGAACCTGATCTACAGCATAAGCCTGAGTTAATGCATCAAGAATCTGTAAGTAAACAAGATCAAGTGCTTGATCAAACCCCTGCGTAGTATAAAAAATATTAGTTCCTTTCGTTAATTGCGTAATACCATATTTATTGATTGCATCATTCAGGAAATTCGTTACAGCACAATTATTTGAAGATAGGGTTGCTTGTGGATGTTCTTGTTGAGTTGCTTGAAGATTGGTAATATCATATGTCACTACCGCATTATTTTCATCGCAAGATAGAAACTGCTCATAAGTATCCTGATTAGCAAGCCCGGGAACATTTATATTGAATGTTGAAGAGGCATTTTGTAAAGCAATCGAAATACTCTCGTTCATACTTCCTTGATTATAACTTGTAAAAATATTTTCTGCCAAATTCATATTTTGTTGTCCAAGCCCGGCAGTAACTTTAGTTATCCAACCATTGGTGTCCGAATTATTATCCACTAGAGCCGTATTCATTTCGGACAATTCAGTATTTGAACTCCCCAATGCTGCAGATTCAATAGCATTATAAGTAGTTTGTAATACTTCGTTTTGCTGAGACAACGTGTTTTCTACACTATCTAATTGATTTCCTATTGCGGTTAATGCCTGACGAGTATACTGTCCCCCACTACCACTAACACTACCATTTGAAATCAAATTCCAAATAATTTTACCAACAGTACCATTAATATACTCATTAAGCGTTGCGGCACCAAAATCTAATAAAACGGAACTTATACTACTTCCAATCTCACCAGAAGCAATGGCGTTTGTATGAGTAGATGACAAATTTACTGAAGCCTGATTTGACGATGTTTCAGTATTAAGATTATTGCTACCACCCCCAGAATTACAACCTGTTAATAGAATTGTAATGACACTTGATAACATCAGTATATTAGTTAGTTTATTTCTCATAATATTCTCTCCATTAGTAGCCTGTAAAACTTACCATCTTGGTACAGACAAAATAATAGCATTATGAAATAGGTTGTGGTTTCCCATATTTGAAAACCTTATTCCCATTTTTGTATGGAACGTAATATATAATATTTTCAAATAGAAATATATATAAAAATGAATAAGACATATACAAAAACCCACCTACTAAGCTGATGGGTTTCTCAAAATCTTTAACTCTAAGCTTACGTTAAAGTTTGCCTTGTATACATTTATCCTTAAAAGAACTTCTCAACAGCACCATTAGGTGACTTTAGATCCATATAATTCTTACTATTAACACAAACCGGATTATTAAGGTAACACGTTGCAAATAAATTACCCAGAACTTGATCATTAATACTAAAAGTAGCACTCCCTCCATCTGGAGATAGATTCACAGTAAAATAATTTGTACCAGTAACTGGGTTTGTAGCAGCAAAAGTCGTATACTGTGTTGCGTAATTTATATAATCACTAAGATTAGAATCATTTGATAATACCAAAAAAGGAGCATATCCACTATTATTAAAAATGGTTAGATATTGTGTATTACCTCCCTGAACAATTTGAAATTGGACGTAATCACTACTACTATCAGATTGGTTTTCATCTGAGAAACCCGCTGGACCATATGTCACCGAGGATCCTGAATTAGCACTAACAGAATTAGGAATATTTCCCCATGAGCTTTGGTTAAAAACAGTAACAGCTGGATTATTACCGTTAATAGTTAAACTAAATTGTTCCGGTTGATATGCAAATACTGTTGGTATATTAGCTAGTATTATTAAACTAGCAATTATTTTTTTCATAAGAATCTTTCTTTCATAATGTCTGTAAAATTTACCAATTTAACTAGGGTATGAGGTGACTTACTTTTATCAATAATAGTGCTAAACTATATCTAATAATAAGTAGCCAGAATAAATTATCTGGCTACTTATTATTTAGTTTGATTATATCCTACACTAGGAAATGCATTTAGTAAATTGTTTGTTGTACCTAAAGACGCTTGTCCATTAGTACTAACATACGAATATTGTTCAAAAGGTGTTGGTGCTCCATTATAGAAGGTTTGGATCTGATAATCACCATGTCCCATGATTTGATTTATAGCGATTGCATCACCATTACTGAAAACTAGCCCAACAAAAGACCCGTCATAACTTGAACTGTCACCGACAAAAGCAGAATTACTTGAACCACTAGCAAATGTACAGTTATTGTCATTCGGCAAACATGCAATTATTGGCATAGCAAAGTAAGTACTAGCAGAAATCATGTATGCATGAACGCCATCGTCAACAAAACTCCAGTTACTATCTGTATTATGCGTTGATTCATTATAGAAATTAAAGTAAACGGCAAAAGAGTTACTACTTGGAACTTCAAATGTAGCCTGCTGTCCGTGATTGTTATAGCCCATAAAATCCCAGCTAACTAATGGTTGCGATTTGGATGAAATTTTTATATCTAGTTGCCCGTTGAGTTCATTAAAGTCACCTTTATTTGTATAATTATATGGTCCGTATGTTAAGGCTTGCTCTTCTAAAACCTCCCAGTTATTATCATAGCCTGAAGTATATAACCTAGCATCTGGTTCAATGGGATCGTTAATTACATTAGTGTATGAATAATTTCCATAACTTGCACTACTACCAAAATCCCCAGCTGTTGTATTTCCTGCTCCACATCTGATATAGCCATTTGAAGAGGATAGATTATATGTACCGTTAGCTGTTGTGCATAATGCTGCAAGATTAGTTGTGGTTTTGATCGGACCAAAGGGTGTACTTTGGCAGGTCACGGTTAAATTTGATCCATCCCAGCTGTACTGGTTACTATTATCTGAACTACTTTGCGACATATACTCAATTGCATCGATTGATTCAAAGCTTAAACCACATTGATTTACCATATTATTTGAATTTATTGTACTAGTAAATTGATTAAATAACTGTGCTTTAGCACTCGAAAAAAGCTGCTGTAGATTAGCTAATCTCATATTATATGCTAAAGCTAAATCTGATTCAGCCAGAGAATAGTTTCCATAATGTGAGATAGGAATAACACTTGGTACGATACTTGATAAATTCCCACTCGGGTTTGTAGAGGGTAACCCCATAAATAAGCGTAACTGATCAACAGCATAAGCCTTAGTCAATGCGGTAAGAATTTGAAGATAAACTAGATCCAAGGATTGATCAAATCCCTGCGTAGTATAAAAGATATTAGTACCCTGCTTTAATGAACTTAATGCAAACTGATTTATCTCTGTATTCAACAAGTTTGATAGAGCACACTCATTATTAGGGTTAGATAAAACCGTTTGTGGATGTGAATTTGATGCATTAGCAGGCTCTGCTGAGTTATAGGTACGATTGTTATCACAAGTCAACTCTTGCTGGTATACATCCTGATCACTTAAATTAGTGAAATTTTGACTAAACGTTGATTCTGAGAGAATAAGCGCGTTTGTCATAGCTTCATTCATAGCAGCCTGTCCAAAACCAGCAAATATACTTTCAGCTAGATTAATATTATCTGTGCTAACGCCATTATCTAAACCAGCTTTTTCAATCCAACCTTTTACATCATGATAATTATCACTTAGTACAAGACTCGAATTGCCAATATTTGTTTTTAAATCTCCTAAATTTTGGCTCTCAAGATTGTTAAATACAGTATTTATCGTAGTATTTAAGCCACTTAAACCACTCTCTACATTTTGAAAATTATTATCAATTGAAGTTAACATTTCTTTAGTAGAGCCTCCATTGTTCTCATTACCACCAGTAATAGCATTCAATACAACTTTGCCAACTGTACTATTTATATACTCACTTAAAGTAGCTGCAGCAAAATCTACTAAAATATTACCCTCGGTGCCAATTTTCTCAGTATTTGAAATTTGCGAGCTAGTAACTCCCTGATTATTTGACCCCATAGAGCCTAGCTGGGTTTGATTAGCTACGTTACCGTTTCCGCCTGAATTACAGCCAACCAAAGTTGCTGCAATAATCCCGGATAACATTAATGTGTTAATTAATCTATTCTTCATAATTTCCTCTAGTTTATTTTAGTGAATAAGAATGATTTATTTTTACAGGAGGTATAATAGCATTATGAAATTTGGAATGGTTTCCCATATTTGGAAACCTTATTCCCATTTTTGCAGAGAAGATAAATTAAAATTAATTCAGATTATTACTGAGGTTTATCTTTTATAAAGGTACTTATTGCTAATTAATTATCCGCTATTCGTACTAGAAAAGCTGACAATTAAATAAATGTCAAATAGAAATCAGGAACATAATATCAAAATAAAGCAATAATCAGTGACCCAGCAATGATTAAAGCACCACCCAAGATAATTGAGCAGCTAAGCTGTTCTTTAAGAATAAAAATACTCAGGCAAATTGTAATCGCAACACTTAGCTTATCAATTGGAGCTACTTTGCTTGCTGGACCCAATTGTAATGCACGGTAATAACAGAGCCATGATAGACCAGTTGCTACCCCAGACAAGATCAGAAAAATCATATCTAGATTTGATTCAAAGCTTACTTTTTGCCACTCGTTACGTGAGGTAATTATTAATGCAGAGACAATTAATATAATGATGGTACGAATGAACGTTGCCAAATTAGAATTAATATGTGATACTCCAATTTTTCCAAAAATTGCAGTCAGTGCAGCAAAAAAAGCTGAGGCAAGGGCAAAAATTAGCCATTTAGGTAGAAAATGAAACGACATGATAACTCCATAAAAATTAATTTACAGGAGCCATTGGTCAAATTGACAGTTATTTGGTGAGCACCACCACCATATACCATAATTTTAGCATATATATTTGTTATGAATCAGTACTAAAGATAAGCTAATAAAACTTGATTAAAGGAATTCTATACAAAATTAAAGCTCCCGTTGGGAGCTTCCTTTATTTGTCAAGAATACAGAAGTTGCTAGTATTTAGTGGACAAACCTTACCACCTCTGTTTAAAACTGCAACTTTAAGATAAGTAAAAGTTCCTGGAATGAATGGAGCTATTGTATTCAACATCATGATTTTATCCCTCTTAAATTTATTTTTGTTTTCATAGGAAAGTATTTTACTCCAGAAGTATTTTCTACGCAATTAATTAAATTTAATAATTCAATAGCTATTAGCTATTAAAAAATATCGACCTTATAAATACTCTATACTATTCATTTTTATACAACTAGAAATGAAGTATTAGTTATTTACGCTTATAGCTAGCATAGTTAAAGTATGTCCTAAACATTGCATAATTGATAGTAGAAGGTTTCTAATGAGTATTATATCCGTATATAGATTAAAAGTAGTAATATGAATGTCATGCTCGACTTTGGATTATACCCATGGAATTAAATGCCTAACATGATAGATAAATTTCGAAGAAAACCTATAGCGACTGAATATCATTGTGCCTTATTTATGCAACCCAGCATTATTACCACGTACTGGCCATACATAGCCTAAGGTATCCAATTCACCCGAATCACTACTACCATTACTCATGCTAACATACCAAGCATGGGACGAGTCTGTAGAACAAGCCGCCCAATAACGCTCCGTACGAACATGCGTAAAGCCAACTTTAGACTGATTGAAAATATTAGCAGGAATGGAACAGCTATTTTCACCCTTGATTGCAGTTAAGATGTCTAGCATTTCCCATCTGGTAGGTAACCGCCAGTCGCTATAACCACACAAGTGATAGCCAATAGATTGTGGATTTGTATTCATCTGACTAACCCAGTATTGAGCAGTAAAATCATTATTTTTTTGCCCCCAAGTAAGCGCACCCAAGATACTAGCATCTCTAGCCCAAACTAAATTTGTTTTTTTATCAATGATACATTCACCACTCGGGTCAATCACAAATCGATCTACTCCAGATAATTCAGCAGCAAGAAGTGTAGAAAAATTAATACCAAATCCGAATAAAAAATAAAACAACTTTAACTTTTGTCTATTCATATTTTTTGTAGTCACCTATAAAGTTTTTACATTTTAATTTAGCAAAAGCCTAATAAAAATAAAATCAACTTATTTAGTCATACCAATATGACATATTAATATACTTCGATATTGTAACACTAGAAAGAACGTTTCACAGATTAATCCATTTATATTTCTTAAATATTAACTTTTAAACCCCACCCTATAAATAAAGTATATGAGATCAATAAAGTAATTTGCTACAACTCGATAAAATCCAATGGTTATCACATTTAGCTAGACCTAATTAGAGCGTTTAACTATTAGTTATACGAAAATGCATCATTGATATACGTAAATGTGGATTTACGGATCACCAATATTAATCTTATAATCTAGTAATAATTAATTTAAAAAGAGTTTACTCATGAAAAATACAAAAATATTAGTGGGCTTTATACTTCTAAATGCATTAAATAGCTATGCTACAACTAGCAGTTCAATAACGAAAAACTATCTAACTACAAATAATTTTCCGACTACGATAAATTTGTGCCAAACAAAATCAGACTTTATCGAGAAGGCAAGCGTTATTAATAATCATGGTATTGTTTCTGGCTCAATTCATAGCATTAATCAAAATGGTATTTGTAATGAACATGCTTTTCTTTGGGAAAATGCAAGTAAGCTAATTGAGGTGATTCCATTTGTGAAAATCCCAGATAAAATTGTTCATGCAACCACGATTTCTTCAATTAGCACGGATAATCAGACCGTGGGGATAAATTTTGTCGCAGATAATTTTAGTGAATATCGGATGGGCGCTTATAATGCAATAATGAATCCAAGTTCCGCTTTACTTAGTGAAAACTATCCACAGCAGATTTCTGAAAGTGGCAAATTTGTTGCTGGATTTAACTTTGGTGGGCAAGTGTTCATTTATGATACGGAATCAAAACATTTGATGCTTGATTTTAAATTGAAAAATAACCCCCTAATAAATATTCAAAATGCAACCCTAGCGGCTGTGGATAATAAAGGAACAGCGGTTGGTACAATTAACCTGAGCGAAACAGAGGTATATCCGTTAATATGTGAATACCATAATCAATCCTGTGAGTACATAAAAGCTGATACCAAATATGGAGCCTGTTTCTTAAGTACTATCTCAACTGATGGTAGAGAGATTCTTGGTCATTGTAATTCGCATGGACATACTGAGCTTGTCAAGTTTGACCAAACATCACATAAAATTATGCCAATTCCTCAAACCATTGATTTACATAGTCCACACAGTATTACAGATGATAAAATTGCAATTATTAGTGATTTATCCAAACACAGCTATCTTTATGATGCAAAGAATGGCAAAGTCTATTCTACACTTGATTTTGCGGCAAAACTCGATTTACCCACAAACATTGATGCAAATAAGATTGCACTTTCTCCTGATGGACATAATGTTCTCTTTGATTCGCGGGATTTCTCGACCGCTAACTATGCTGTGAAAATTTACTTAACAATGGGGGTGGCTGAGTTTATGCATAAAAATCTGACACCATTAAACTAAGCTACAAACATCATTTTTTATCAAGAATATATCTATATGTCCAATCCATTTTTACGAAAGTAATTCCATAAAAACAAAGAGTGAATATGTGTTGGTTTAACAGCCTGTTATTTGAATATAAAATATTAATTACAAAAATGGGAATAAGTTTTGCAAAAGTGGGAAACCAACAGCTACCTTATTTTGATATTATATTTGATGTGAATAAAAATTTGTAAAAAATTATTTTTAATCATAGAGAACTACTATTGCTACAATAGTAACAATCAATCATATAAAACAAGAGGTCTAAATTATAATAGCTATGTAGCATACATAAAAAACATTCCAGTTTTTATGCATTGTGAGAGTTATCTAATCATTTATAATTAACTTTAAAAGGACAAGATGATATGAAAAACAATATAAAAATAATTGCTATTTCAACATTAGTTACTGCATTGGCAGCATGTAATTCAGGTGGTGGTAGCAGTAGTTCCACAGCTAGCTTAAGTATAACTTCGGTTACTGCACCAACAGGTTCAGCTCCAGCGCAAAATTTGGGTGCTGGCATGGGTACAGGCTCGGTTTTTGTTAATACTACGACTGGAAATCCATTATATTTACTAGGAAATGCAACTGGTTCGGTATATGCTCCGCTAACTGCGGATTTGGGGATGACTACTGGTACTAGCATTATTGGTGCTTGGCTTACTTCAAGTAATATCTTATTTGGTCCGGCACCTGCGCCTAGCGACGTTGCCGTTTATTTTACTGCTAGTCTAACATTGCCTTTAAATACTACTGGAAATACGGCAACATGGGAATCTGCTACACTAACCAATGTTAATCGTACCATTTGTTTTGGTAGCCCACAAGCAGGGGCTAATGGTTGTGCGGGAAGCAATGCACCTACTGGAGCAAGACTAGTTAATAGTAATAGTGGTAATAGTCAATTCATGTTTGTTGGTTATGGACTACCGGGTGTTTCTGGTGCAGAATCCATCGGCTATAATATGCTTTCAAATAATTCCGGGCTAGGCACTCCAGTTGAGTCTGAATCATATATTTCATTAGCGTCTTGTGTTGAGAGTGGTAGTGGTAAAGTTGCAGGTCAAGAAGCAACAACAGTTTCAGCGGTTGCTGCTTCAAGCTTAAGAGGTACACCGTTATTTCTTGCTGGTACAAACTCTGGTGATGTGTGTGTAGGTATAATTCCAACAGATGCTGAATCAAACGCCTTTACAAGTGCACTAATCGTGAATTTAACACAAAAAGTAAAAGAAGCTGGGGGTAGCTATACTTTCGAGTCATCACCAATTACCGCAAATTCATATCAGGCTACTGGTGGCTATAATACTCTTGGTGCAGTTAATGCGATTGCAGCAACTCCTCAAGGTAACAATAATACTAATACGATAATTGCTTGGACTCAGGGTAGCAGTGCAGTTTATGCGGCTACCCTAACTAATAGCGCTAGTGGATCATATGGATTTGCTAATCTGACTGATAGTACAAAATATGCCAATGTTCCATCTAATGTATCGGTGATTTATGTGGATTATAGCAATAACATTTATGTAGGAACATTTAATAATCAGGTCTATGTATTACCAAATGGTTCAACCACATGGTTAAGTATTGCTGTTCCTAATCTTGCTGCTGGCTCACAGATTTATAATTTCTCGGCAGGTTATAATGGTAATGTATATGCTTATACGGCGAATGGAATAACTTCAGCAGTTTATTCACTAAGCCTCTAATTCTTTCCCACCTCTCTTATTAAAAGCAACTCGGATTCTAAATCCGTGTTGCTTCTTTAGGATTGAGCCCAAGTGGAATTAAATTTTTCAATGTGGCTAACATCACTATATAAAATACAAAAAGAAAGGACGCTAAGCGTCCTTTCTTTATTTGCATTGTGGCAAACTATTTCCTGCTAATGGTGCATAATTATCAGCATTAAATCCTATATAGCCAGAGGTAGTGGCATTGACCCATGCTGGCTTAGTTAGCCTTAGGATAGAACCATTGACTGTAACCGTAAAGGCACCTTTATCAATCCGGACTTTTGCTAAATCAATCCCCGTATTCGCAAAATCCAGATCAATATTTGGTTTATCGGTTGCTATATCAAAACCAGCCCACCATGGGTTGGCACCACTCTGTTTTTTTACTGTACAGTTGCTAAGCGGAGTTGTTTCTACAATCCAAAGATATGCGTTCTGAATATTTGAATTGGTTTTTACATAAATACGGTTACTATTAGCATCTTTTACCGGAGTTATTTTGCCATTTATATCGACTCCTATTGCCAGATCGCCATTTAGTGCATTAATCTGGTTAGCTAATGCATATGCCCATTCATTTGCTGATTGAAGGGATGAATTAATCAGCATGCCATTTGTTGGATAGTAAATGTCCTGTCCATTTTTAAGTACTGCACGAATTGATATTTTATCGCCGACCTTCAGGACTTTTGTTTCGTGAGTAAGTAAACCTAAATCACGCCAGACTGAGGTTACAGCTGGTTCGTGAATAATAACTTTAGAGGTACTTGAGTTACCATTTTTATTACTAACTAGAAGAGAGACTGTCACATCATTTCGTTCTTTGGGATTGGCATAAAATAATGTTGTTTTGGCAAGCTTTGCATTCTGGATGCTATATAAAGAGGTATTAGCAGCACTAATACTCCATGAGTAGCTAAGACTCTCACCTTGTGACGAACTTCCATTTAATGTTAATGAGCCAGCACCAGTAATTTTGTCACTGGATGGTTCAATATTAATCTTGGCGATAACTGGGGTTACTATAGTTGATTCGCCACCTGAAAATATCACATCCATGCAGGAATGGAATCGCTCATAAGTTGAAGGAGTTCGCCCCCATTCACCATAAATAACATGCCGTCCTTTTCTTACCGGAACATTACATAACATCTTGAATTTATTAGCTGCATAATCAGCTTGTAACGTTGATGTTGATTGACCTGTCCATTTTATCTCACAAAATGGTGTAGATTCAAAATCATTCCAGCTTAGTGGCTTACCTACCTGATATTTGAAATCAGGTTTAGTTATCCAGTAACGAAACTGATCCGTATCACTAAAGTGTGGACCAAAAGAAATATTCCAGACAAACTGGTTGGAGCCGGATTTCATATTACTAGTTGGCCAGTTAATTGGCTCATCCCAAAGAGTTTTACCATGTCCAAATGCTTCACTATCAAACCCGCAAACATTTTTTGGCAAAGGTCTGACTTCTTTTGCTCCTTTAGTATGACTTAAAATACTCATATAGTTATAACCATCATTATTAATACTACCATCGGGCATGATAAATACTGCCGCACATTCTTTGTACTGTGGTGTACCATATAAAATTTGATCTGGTTTGGTAACTGCACCGCAAAAATAATTCCGTGATGGTGGCTGTTCAATATAACCGTGAGCAAATACATTGCTACTAATTATGCTTGATGCCATTGTTAATATTGCCAAATATGTTTTCTGGGTATGCATGTGATACTCCTCCAATTGAGAATAATTAATGCCCGATATATAGAAACTTTCAAACTATCTCCCTCATACATCTGAAAGTTTCTGATCTTACAGGTAAAATAAATATACTGTTATTGTAATGTAAAATCATGACAAATTTAAATAGCTAAAAATGTATAAGTCTTATACGTTTTTTTGGTATATCATAATGGATAGGAGGAATTATTATGCAATTAATCAGTGTTTGCGAGTATTTACTAGTTAGGCTAGATGAGCTAGGTATTTCAGATATTATCGGTGTTCCGGGAGATTTTAATCTGGGGATTGTCGAGAAAATAGAGCATGATGACAGATTTAGATTTATCAGCGAATGTAATGAGTTAAATGCTTCATATGCCGCAGATGGTTATGCTAGAATTCATGGAATTAGTGCGCTGATTACTACTTATGGACCCGGTGAATTAAGTGCGGTAAATGGTATTGCTGGTGCTTATGCCGAACGAGTTCCGGTACTGAAAATTACAGGTGGTATCGCACTTAGTAAGATAGAAAAGAAATTACCGCTCCATCATACGCTTTTAAATGGTAAATATAATCAATCTTTGAAAATCTACGAGCAGATAACTTGTGCACAAGGGTTAATTACTTTTGATAGCCCCGGTGAACAGATAGATTGCTTGATTAACGCCTGCATCAAACATAAGCAGCCTGTCTATATGCAAATTCCCCAAGATGTGGCGTTACACCTGATTCCCCCGCCAACTACTAAAATTAAGCTTAATGTAAATGAACCACTGACTGATTCTAAAGCGAAGATTGTTGATCTAATTCATCAGAAGCTCCTTAATGCAAAAAATCCAATAATTATCGTTGGAGATTTAATTGATCGTTATAATCTAGGGCAAGAAATTGAGACTTTTCTTGCAATTAGAGGAATACCTTTTGTCCTTAGTTGGGCGGTCAAAGGGATTATTCGTGAAGACCTTCCAAATTATGGTGGAGTTTATGCTGGCGAATTTTCTGCCCCTCAAGTACGGGAATTTGTCGAGCGTAGCGATTGCATTATTTCGCTTGGTATGTTTAACTGTGAGATTAATCTTGGTGAATTTAGCGCTAATCTCCCGCAAGATAAATTCATTGACATTCAGCTAGATAGTACGACCTATAATAATGAGTCATTTACAATTACTAATTTTAGTAGCTTGATTAATGCAATTACAGAGCTTCAGATTAATCGTAGGTTTAATGAGATTTCGCATAATCCTCATTATCAGATTAGCGCAAATCTGCCAGCAAATACGATTCTCCACGACCACATTATTGATGGGGCTAGTAAATTCCTTGCCGAAAATGATACCTTGATTCTTGAAACTGGGACAATCTCTTTTACTGCTGGTTATTACAAAGTGCCAGCTAAGGTAAAGGTTATTAGTAGTGTAAATTGGTATTCAATCGGGTATGCATTAGCTGCGACTAGTGGGGTAGCCCTTGCCAAAAAAGCTGGACGGACACTATTGATTACCGGAGATGGTTCGCTACAAATGAGTGTTCAGGCAATTTCTACCATGCTGCGTTACAATTTAAAGCCAGTGATTCTGGTTCTAAATAATGAGGGTTATACGATTGAACGGGCTTTTCTTGGCGAAAATTCTTCCTATAATGATGTTCAGGTCTGGAACTATACTTTATTGACAGATTCATTCGGTGGTAATGCTTATACTAAGACAGTAACTAATGCTACGGAATTGGAGCAGGTTTTAAATCAGGCAAAACAGCAAACTGATAAAATGTGGCTGATTGAAGTGAAAATGGGCAAATACGAATATCCGTCAGCGTTATTAAAACTTGCCGAATTGGTAGTCAAACAAAGAGAGAGTCAGGGAAAATGAAAAAATTTAATTCGGGAATTGCTTTATTGCTTTTATTCTTGGCGGGAGGGGCAAATGCGCTGACAGTTCAATTGATTAACTGTTCAGAGTCACAAGCCCAATATCAACTAACTACCGGGAAAGAAAAGTTACAAAATAGCGTACTTAATATAAATGAGAGTAAAATACTGACTTTGCAGGTAGATTATACGCATCCTAAATCAAAGACTAACCAGATGCTAACGGTTAGTTATGTTGATAATCATAAAAGCATTACTTCTACTATAATTCCAGCGTTCAGTAAAATGTGTAGTCATCTGCATGGAGTTAGCAAAAAATGCTACGCGTTTGATTATACTCCTTACGAAAGTGAGCCGTTAGCATTACATTTGTGTTCAAGAAAATAATATAATTTTAGCTAGGTTAATTTATGAATCCCAAGATAATAGTAGCATTAGATTTTAACGATATTAGCGAAATAAGAAAATTTATTTCTGGGATTAGCCCTGATGAATGTAGATTAAAAATTGGCAAAGAGCTTTTTACTTGTTATGGTCCAGAGGTTGTGAGAGAAGTACAAAATGCTGGGTTTGAAGTTTTTCTGGATTTAAAATTCCATGATATTCCGAATACTGTTTATAAGGCGATAAAAGCAGCAGCCAGTCTTGGTATTTGGATGGTAAATGTTCATGCTAGTGGTGGACGGGAAATGCTTCTTGCTGCAAAAAAGGCAATTGAAGAAAGTGATAATAAGCCATTATTAATCGCGGTAACGATTCTTACTAGCCTTGGCGCAGAAGAGGTTAAAGAGATTGGCTTTAGCCGCGATTTAACTGAACAAACCTTACATCTGGCAAAACTTACTTATGACTGTGGTATTGATGGGGTAGTATGTTCAGCGTGGGAGGCTCAAGCTATCAAGGACAAAACTAGTCGCGAGTTTTTGACGGTTACGCCCGGGATTCGTCTCACAGATAGCAAGACTGATGATCAAACTAGGATTATGACTCCACAAATGGCAACTAAGAATGGTGCTGACTATCTGGTGATCGGTCGCCCGATAACCCAATCACAAAACCCACTTCAGACATTGCGTGATATTAACCTAAATCTTTAAATTACGATTAAACTAAGAAGGGTTCTGCCCTTCTTTCCTATTTTCACCGCATAATAGGATCTATAGTCAATCTAGGTACGAGCGACGTAGCCCTACAAATGGTGGGTGAGAAGCGAAGCAACAACCCAGGAACTTCAAACACTTTGAGGGTAAATACTACAGCTCGTCTAGATTGTACTAACAAGCGGTTTCTACTACCATCTGTTTCTGCATGCTTATTATACGAAAATGTATATTTACATTAGTAAATCAATTGAAGTAAAATCTATACTAAGATTAATTTAAATGCAATATAAAAGTGTTCTGATCAGAAGCCATTATTTATGCAAAAATAAAAATTAGGGGGTAAAAATGAATAAAAAAAGATTCTTGTCAGTATTGTTGATGGTTGTACTTACTGGTTGTTCATCTGGCGGGGCATCAACCACTTCAGCCACACCAAGCCCAACAGTCTATGATTATGGCTATGCAAAATACACTGTTAGTCCATATTCAAACACTATGGCGGTACTTTCGTATAATACGCCAGAAGGAATTGCCAGATTTAATTCTTCACAGTATAAAGCGCCATTTTATAACCTGTCAACGCACTACTCTCCACAAAGCAATATCCTTAGCTGTGGTATTGCCTCAGGCGTAATTATGTTAAATACTATTTATGCAACACTAGGTAAACAGCCACCTTTATCCAAAACCGGATCTTTTTATAATCTTGAAGACGGCTATATTGATGGCAATTTTACTTGGACAGAAGAAAATTTCTTTAATGATAAAGTCAATGGTTATTTAGATAAAGAAGTCATCTATGGACGTAAAAAAGTTGATGGTAAATACGTTGTCGGAGTTACGCTTGATCAACTAACTGAAGCGTTAAACTTACAGGGATTAACAGCAGAAGCTAAACATGTTGATACCTCAAGTGATGCTGATATTGCTACATTTCGTGTACTACTTAAACAAATCATGAATAATCCAACTCAGTATATGATTGTGAATTATAATTTGAATGTAATGTCAGAATTAAATGGTGGACATTTTTCTCCTATCGGTGCATACGATGAAGCTAGTGACTCTGTATTGATTATTGAAACTTGGAATGCTTTTGCACCATGGGAATGGCTAAAAGTCTATGACCTATATAAAAGCATGAATACTAAGGATGGTAATAACTACCGTGGCTATATCTTGGTTAATGCAAATAAAGCTTCATAATATATTTAAGACATTATTTTAAGTTATAGTCAAGCTACAATACAGATACAAATAATCTTAGATTTATTGTTATAATGGCGTCTATACTATTTTATGGCATAGACCTTATGTACTCACAGTTCTCGATTTTATTGAATAAAAGATTACTTCTAGTATTATCTGGAATAGTCTGTGAGTATTTTTTATTTACTACATTTATTCTACTTTCTAAAACAATTAGCGCTGATCTTTTACCCAAAGTTTCTGAATTAGGACACCAGCTCTTTACTATTTCAGTCTTATGCCTAGCTGGTTTATCGCGCCCACTGGGTGGTATTCTTTTTAGCTCAATTGGTGACTCACCAATGCGCCATCGGATATTTAATTTTTCCTCTTTGGTAATGGCTATTTCGAGTATGATTATTGCCTGTCTACCCAATGCTATCTATTTTGGTTTCTGGGCACCAATAATTCTTTTATTTATTCGGATGTGCCAAGGCATCGTAATAGGTGCAGTAATTCCTGAGGCAATCATTTACTGCTACGAGCAAAGTGATAATGAAAGTAAACTTTTTACCACTAATCTCGCTAATATGGCAACTGGGTGTGGTTTCTTACTTGCAATGCTTAGTGCTGATTTTATGTATATATTTTTAGACGCTCACAGCTGGCGTTATATTATGTTTGCAGTTTCAGCTATTTGTTTATTATTGTTTATTATGACGAAAAGCTATTTCATAAGTACCACTAAACAAAAAACAATTCCCACTGGTTTTCATTCGATTCGACAAGTACTGCGCTTACATAAATGGGAAATTATTCGCCTTTTTTGTTTTGGAACATTTCTTACTAGTGGTGGTGCGGTCTTTTTTTATATAATGCCGGATTTTCTTGCACAATACTTTCATTACAGCTGGCCACAGACAAGAATCTTTGGAATTTCAGTGGTAGTTGCCTATATGATTGGAATGATTGTTGCCGTCTTCTTTCATGAGTGTATAAACAAGAATTTCTATATTTCATCTGGATTTGTCTTTAAGGCTATCTTAGTTTTTGTTTTTCACTCCTATGTAACCCATGATTTTTATGAGGTCGTGATATTAAGTAGCTTTTGCTGCTTTATGTTTGGTTTTTTTATTGCGAAGTTGCCCGTAATGATGATTGCTAGCTTTCCTCCTCACTTACGTTATGCTGGTGTTAGCCTTGTGTATAATGTTAGTTTTGGCATAATGTTTGGGCTTTCACAGTATATCATTGGTTTTTTAATCCAAAAAACGCACAGTTTATATATGCCATCAATGTATATTATATTTTTTAGTTATGTTTCGTTAATTAGTCTGTGGTTTATGTCTAAAGATACTTTTTATTCTTACCACCATAAGAGTGATAGTGCATAATCCTTAATCTAAATCCAAAGATTTTCATGATATCATTTACTTGTGGAGCTATATCCATTTATAATATATGCTGATAATGAATAGGGAGAAATAAAGGTGAGACTTGGAGTTAATATAGATCATGTCGCAACACTAAGAAATGCACGGGGGACAGTTTATCCAAGTGTAATTGAGGCAGCCCTAGTTGCAGAAACTAATGGTGCGGATTTAATAACATTACACTTACGCGAAGATCGTAGGCATATCAAAGATCAGGATGTATATGTTCTTAGAAATTGCCTTAAAACCGAAATGAATTTGGAGATGGCAGTTACCCGTGAGATGCTGGAAATTGCTCTACAAATAAAACCACATTTTGCTTGTTTAGTTCCTGAAAAGCGTCAGGAAGTAACAACAGAGGGCGGACTTGATGTAATTGGTAATTTTGCACCTGTTTCTCAGATGGTACAATTATTACAGCAACAAGGTATCTTAGTATCACTTTTTATTGACGCCGACCAGCAGCAAATTATCGCAGCTAAACAAACTGGATGCTATTCAATTGAAATACATACTGGCAAATATGCTGATGCTACTAGTTCAATCGAGGCTGATCAGGAATTACAAAAAATTGCAATTATGAGTGAATTTGCTGCAAATTTGGGTTTGGTTGTTAATGCTGGTCATGGTTTACATTACCATAATGTAAAACCAGTTGCAGCAATTCCACAAATTCATGAGTTAAATATTGGGCATGCCATTATTGCACAAAGTATTTTTCATGGCTTACCAAAAGCTGTCAGCGATATGAAGCGGCTAATTGAGGAGGCAAGATAATGATGTTACAATTTTTTACAACTCTTTTTGGTGGTGCGCTTTTCGTTCTGGGAGTAATTGCCGGGATTGGTCCGCAAAATCTTAATACCATGACCCATGCGATTCGCCGTAACCATGAATATGCTGTTGCTACAACCTGCTTTTTGGCCGATATTGCATTAATTTTACTTGGTTGTCTGGGCTTAAAATTTACCGAATCAAAGATTTTCCTTCTATTAATTAATCTAATCGGAATTGGTTTTCTTTCTTATTATCTTTGGTTGAAAATCAAGGGTTTAAATAAACCACATGAAGTCAAATTTAGTCAGGACATCCTTGACAAAAAATCTGCTATTTTACGTGCTTTGGCATTAACTTGGTTAAATCCCTTGGTCGCGATTGATACCTTGGTAATTATTGGTGGTGCATCAACTAATTATCATGGAATAATGAATTTTGCATTCATCGCTGGGGCGATATTAGGCGATTTTATCTGGTTATTTGGCTTGACACTTATCTCAAGGACATTTGCTGAACGGCTTAATCGTCCATTGGTATGGTTGTTTATCGATATTTCTACCATCCTTCTGGTTGCTTACATATTAATTCGTATGGTTTCTTTCTTGTTTACATGATTTACGCAATTGGGCATGATATTGTTGAAAACCGACGGATTGAACATATGCTCTCGCGATATGGTAATCGTAGTTTGAGTCGGATACTTACACCGCTAGAGCTTGAGCTTCTTGAAAAACGGAGTGATAAGATTAAATTTGTTGCTAAACGTTTTGCTGCCAAAGAAGCATTTGCCAAAGCTTGTGGTACAGGCTTACGTGAACCAGTATTACTTTCAAATATTAGTATTCTTAATGATGAACTTGGGAAACCCTTTTTTAAACTAGCTAAAATACTGGATGAATGGCTTTTAACTAGAGGTATATTACGTTACCATCTAAGCTTGAGTGATGAGCGAAGTCTTAGTAGTGCAATCGTGATTTTTGAATCCTGATTGTATAGAATACCGGTAGGCGACAAGCCCTGCCGCCCACAACTAGTAAGCAAGAAGCTTGGTAACAACCTAGGATTATAGATCTTGTTTGTGTGTGGTTTTGAATGCATTGTTAATGCATAGTTATGGAATTTAATGACAAATTTTACAAATGTTGCCATAATTGGCAGGCGAAATTCTGAGTATCTAGTAGAGCAAGTTACAATGCTGGCAAGATTTCTGCAAAGCATCGGCTGTAAAGCCTATATTGATTCCAGTGTTTCTGGTGAATTAGACTGTAGTGGATATAAATGTGGTGATTTACAGCAATGGCTTGATATTATTGATTTAGCAATAATTATCGGTGGTGATGGAACTATGCTTTCTGCTGGGCGTGAAATTGTTAATTATAATATCCCAATCGTGGGAATCAATCAGGGACGTCTTGGTTTTATGACTGATATTGCTATTGAAGATATGATTCAGGCGGTTAGTGATATTCTGGTCGAACGTAAGTATCGTCAAGAAGAACGAACCCTATTGTCTGCTCAAGTTCTACGCGAAGGTAAATTTGTTTATCAGTCTTTGGCACTTAATGATATTGTTATTTCTCGTGGCGAAATTGGTAGTATGATTGAATTTGAAATGAGTGTTGATACCGAGTTTGTCCATTCACAAAAATCTGATGGAGTAATTTTTTCAACTCCAACGGGTTCAACGGCTTATTCTTTAGCAGCTGGAGGACCTATCCTTCACCCTAATTCAAAGGTTTTTTCAATAGTTCCAATCTGTCCACAGTCAATGTCAAATCGTCCGATTGTTCTTAGTGATGATGTTGTTATTGAGTTGATTATTGTCAAAGATACGCCTACTATTATTCATTATGATGGTCAGGAATATACAGACTTGCAATATCTCGATAAAATTGTAATAAGTAAGGCAAAACGTCCATTGAAATTATTACACCCGGTAGGATATAACTATTATCATACTTTACGTACTAAGCTTGACTGGTCAAAACGAGTTTCCTGATAGATGCTGAGGTAAGAATGCTAACAAGTTTGCAGGTAAAAGATTATCTTTTAATTGATGAGTTGGATATTGATTTTTATTCTGGCTTAACAGTTATTACTGGAGAAACTGGTAGTGGTAAGTCGATTTCAATTGATGCCCTAATGCTGATTTTTGGTGCTAAAGCTAGTTCGGATATGATCCGGTCTGGGCAGAAGCAGGCTTCATTTACTGCCACATTTCAGGTTGATAGCGAGCTGATTCTTAGCTGGTTAGCTGAACGTGAATTTATTGATGATAATCAACAAAATATAGTTATTTGTAGACGCGTAATTGATGCCAATGGACGTTCCAAATCCTTTATAAATAGCATTCCGGTTAATTTGAGCGTATTAAAAGAGCTGGGTGAAATGTTACTTGATATTCATACCCAGCATGCCTCAATTGCACTTTTAAAGCCTGAAAATCAGCGTAAGCTACTGGATGAATTTGCTGGCGTTACTGATAAAGTCACCAATTTGGGGAAAGTATTTAGTGATATTAATAATGTAAAGAACAAAATTGAAAAAGCACGGCAATTTAGCCAAGATATACTAATCCGGCAAGAAATATTAACTGAAAAACTGAATGATCTGAAAGAACTTGATCTTGCTGAAAGTGAATGGGATGAGTTACAGATTAGGCAGAAGCAGCTAGCCAATGCTGGTTTTTTATTGCAGGAACTAGATTTTGCAGTAAATCTGGTATCTGGGGAACAAAACTCAATAGCCGATATACTTGGAACCTTGGATAACCGTCTAGCAAAAATCAATGATTATCTGCCAAATAGCCAGCAAATAACTCAATTAATTAGCAGTATGGAATCAGAAGTAGCTGAACTTGAGCATGAATTACAGCTCGTCGCAAATAAAATCGAGCAGGATCCTGAGCAACTGGCAATAGTTGATGCGCGGATAGATGAAATTTATAGTCTAGCTCGTAAATATCGGATACGTCCCGAAGAAATTCAAGAATATCAACAGATTTGGCAGCAAGATTTAGATAATTTATCTGCCGAAAGTGATTTAGATAAGCTTTTACAAGAGCTTGAACTAAAAACTGCCAACTATATGCAACTGGCAGCAGAAATTTCTGAATCTAGGATTAAAACTGCAAATAAACTAGGTAAAGAAGTTAGTCAATTATTAAATAAACTTGCGATTAATGGCGAATTTAAGGTTAATCTAACTAAATTAGAATTAATGTCTAGCTTTGGTCTAGATGATATTCAATATCAGGTATGTTTTAATAAAGGTATGCCATTACAGCCATTGAATAAGGTTGCATCCGGTGGTGAATTATCCCGGGTTGCTTTAGCTTTATATGTTATTTTGAGTATTAATAATCCGCCCGAAGTAATCGTTTTTGATGAAATTGACGTTGGGATTGGTGGTGGCGTTGTCGAAGTAGTTGGAACTTTACTTGCCGAGCTTGGTAAATCGAAGCAAGTGATCTGTATTACTCATCAGCCTCAGACTGCTTGCTGTGGTAATTATCATCTACGCGTTAGTAAAGAAGCGGCTAAAAAAACCAGTTTTTCTAGAATAGAATATGTTTCTGATGAATCAAGAATTGCTGAAATAGCACGCATGCTTGGTGGATTAAACATCACTGAAACCACCTTAGAGCATGCGAAAGAAATGCTAGGATATACTCAAACTGTTTGAAGTTCCTAGGTTGTTGCGTCGCTCGCGCCTGCCATGAACCTTCAATAGACCTCTTTCATAACCAATTATTTAGCTCTTAGACTAGGAATAAAGGCTTTGAGAAACGGAATGTACACGTAAGTACATGAGTATCGCAAAAGGCTTTATGACAACGAATAAGAGTTAAAGAAGCAGGTTAGGAAAGAGGTCTAATCTGATTGAGTATATAACTTTAGAGAGAATAGCCATTAGTTATCAATTTTAATACAAATAGCTCACCATTAATTGAGCCTGATAAACGCCATTGCCATCAGGATCAGCATCTGTAACATAACCATAACCACCAAAGAAGGTTAATCCTTTAACCTGTGGAA
>SSGX01000063.1 GCA_008017155.1 Neisseriales bacterium
CTCCATTAAACTTGTGGGGTAAAATTTATTCTCACCTTGATAGACTAATTGAAATTATAGAAAATAATTTTACTAATAAAAACAACGACTGGGAAGAAAATGTTATTATTCGTGATGGGTTCAATATAAAAACTTTATTTGTTAAAACTATAAAATTTAATACTGGTGATGAAATACTCTATATAACATTGATTAGTGATGTAACAAATTTAATAAAAGCGAAACAAAACCAAGCTTGGGCGGATATAGCAAAACGATTGGCACACGAAATTAAAAATCCTTTAACTCCGATAGTTTTATCTGCTGAACGTATAGAAATGAAGCTTACCCCAAAATTAGCGCAAGAAGACCAAAGTTTTTTGCAACGCTTAGTTAAACAAATTATTATTCAGGTTGAAGATTTAAAAGAGCTAGTAAATAAATTTAGAGATTTTGCTAATATAAATAAACCAACATTGTCTAAAACTGGAATACTTCAATTCTTCAATCAATTTTATATTTTATATGAAAATATAGATTACGTTAAACTTGAAAAGAATTTTGATGGTGAAGAATTATTCTTTATGGGTGATACTAGTTTATTACGTCAAGTTTTTCATAATTTAATTAAAAATGCAATTGAAAGTGTAGAATTAGTTGAAAATAAGCAAGTTTTGATTATTCTTAGTAAAGAAAATAATAGTGTTAGAATATTAATCAAAGATAATGGGCAAGGATTTGATAAAATTATTATTGAGAATCTTTTTGAGCCATATCGAACGACTAAAGGAGTTAAAGGTAGTGGCTTAGGTATGGCGATTGTTAAGAAAATAATAGATGAACATAATGGTAAAATTGAAGTATTTAATGACAATGGTGCCAATGTAGTAGTAAAATTACCACTTGTAGAATAAACTATATTGTTTTAAGGGTTGTTTTTAATGGAAAAACAAATATTAATTGTTGATGACGAACTTGGGATACGTGAATTATTACGCGAATGTCTTGAAGATGAAGGCTATTTGGTAAAATTAGCAGAAAATGCCCTTGAAGCAGATAAAATGGTTAAAGAATATCGATTTGATTTAATTCTAATGGATGTTTGGTTGCCTGATATGGATGGAGTTTCCCTATTTAAGCGCTTCTTATCCAATGGTATAGTTACTCCAGTCATTATGATGTCGGGACATGCTTCTATAACTAGTGCTCTTGAGGCAATACGTATAGGCGCTAGAGATTTTCTTGAAAAGCCACTTTCATTAAGTAAGTTACTTCCTTTAGTTGATAAACATATATTAAAGGAAAGAACAAATAGTGAAGGTGTTTTGGAAGATATTTCTGAAATAATTACCCTTGACTTAAATAATCAATTAAAAAACATCAAAGAAACTTTAGAAAAAAGATATTTTCTTTACCATATGAATAAACAAAAGGGAAATATAACTAAAATAGCTGAAGTATCAGGTGTTGATAGAGCTCATCTTTACAGAAAATTCAAAAACCTAGGTATTAAAATAAAATAAATTAAACTAATTCCGTAGCTATATACTACGGAATTAGTTTTTTATGTGCAGTAATATTATGAAAATATTTAATAGTTTAAATAAACAAAAAGAACAGTTTATTCCGATTGAACAAGGTAAAGTAAAAATATATGTATGCGGGCAAACAGTTTATGACTATTGCCATCTTGGACATGCACGTAAAGCGGTAGTATTTGATATGATACGACGGTGGTTTATTAATAGCGGTTATCAGACAATTTTTGTTGAAAATATTACAGACATTGATGATAAGATAATTAATAGAGCAAGAGAAAATAATGAAAGTATCTATAGTCTAACTGAACGATTTATTGATTTTATGCATGAAGATTTTGCTCGCTTGGGCATAATGAAGCCAGATATTGAACCAAAAGCCACTGAGTATATACCCCAAATGCTAAACTTAATTAAAGGTTTAGTTAATAAAGGTTTTGCTTATCAGGCTAAAAATGGGGATATTTATTACCGGGTTAGAAAATTTGAAAATTATGGAAAATTATCAGGAAAAAGTATTGATGATCTAATAGCTGGTGAGCGCGTTCAAATTGATCTAAATAAAGAAGATCCATTAGATTTCGTACTTTGGAAAGCCGCAAATGAAGAGCCTTGTTGGGATTCAGAGTTTGGACATGGAAGGCCCGGCTGGCATATAGAATGTTCAGCAATGTCTGAAGAGATACTTGGTAAAAATTTTGATATTCATGGAGGTGGTCAAGATTTACAATTTCCACATCATGAAAATGAAATAGCTCAAAGTGAAGCACATAATGGCTGTAAATTTGCTAATTATTGGTTACATAACGGTTTTTTAAACATTAATGATGAAAAGATGTCTAAATCATTAGGAAATTTCTTTACTCTTAGAGACGTACTTGATGAATACAATCCTGAAGTAATAAGATTCTTTATGTTAAAGACACATTATAGAAGTCCATTGAATTTTACGCATGATAGTTTGATAGATACCAAAAATAGTCTTAATCGCTTTTATCAGGCTTTAAGAAAATACAATTTGGCGGAAGATTATATAATTGATTGGAATAATCAGTTTGCCAAAAGATTTAAGGAAGCAATGGATGATGATTTTAATACTCCATTGGCAATAAGTACTTTATTTGAAATAGTAACCGAATTAAATAAGACCGATGCTCTTGAATTAGCAAATTTGCTAAAAAAATTAGCAGCAACAGTTGGATTAATCACCAGTAATCCAGAAGATTTTTTACAGGGTGATTGCAGTTTAGCTGAAACAGAAATTGAAAAATTAATAATTTCTAGAAAAATAGCTAAGCAAAACAGAGATTTCAAATTGGCAGATCAGATAAGAGCAGATCTATTAGTTAATGGAATAATTTTAGAAGATAGTAAAGATGGTACAGTCTGGCGTAAAAGCTAGTATTTATTTTAATGTCAGCAAATTTTAGTGTGATATAATTGTGACCTATAATAGTGCTAAAAATGCATTAAAAGATTATTTGCGAGTAATTAAGCTACAATTTGCTATTGGATTAACAATAATTATTGTTGTTACTTTATTTAGTAAATCAGTGTTAAGTATTTTATCCGCTTTGAGTGGTTTTTTGATAGCTGTATTACCAGCTATTGTTTATATCAAAATTGCTTGGAGTCATAAAGTTCTTGATGCTGAGCAAATATTTGCAAAGCATAAAAAAGCTGAAATATGCAAATTTATGCTTACAATCTTTGGTTTTTTAGTAATATTTATTTTTTTTAAGAAAGTGCAAGCAGGAACTCTGTTTGTAACATACGTGGCTACACTTAGTTCTTATTGGCTTTGCTTGTTTTATCAAGCAAAAACTAAAAACTAGGCTTTTGTGGAGTATTTATGGCCTCAGCAACTGAATATATTATTCACCATTTAACTTTTAACAATGTTTCTTTAAATGGTAAAAGTGGTAGTTTTTGGTCGCTCCATATCGATACATTTACCGTGTCACTTGTTCTGGGTTTTTTCTTTTTATTTATATTTGGTTTTGTTGCAAGACGAGCGAAAGTAGAAAATCCCGGAAAGTTTCAATTATTTGTTGAACTTATTGTAGATATGGTGGATGGTCAAGTAAAAGATATATTTCATGGTAAGAGTAAGTTAATTGCTCCTCTTTCTTTGACTATCTTTTGTTGGGTATTCTTGTTTAATTTAATGGATTTGCTACCAGTTGACTTAATCAGCTTTATAAACGATAAAGCAGGTCATCCAGAGGCTCACTGGCGCATGGTTCCTTCAGCAGATGTAAATGCAACCTTTGCAATGTCTTTATCAGTAATGATACTAATTATATGTTATAGTATTGGTGCTAAAGGTTTTGGTGGTTGGTTGAAGGAATTATTTTCAGCTCCATTTGGTCCAAAACTTGGTCCTATAAATTTCATTTTTCAATTAATTGAACTTATAGCTAAACCAATTTCATTGGCACTTCGTTTGTTTGGTAATATGTATGCGGGTGAATTAATTTTTATTCTTATTGCATTACTACCATGGGGTGCTCAATGGATTCTTGGTGGACCATGGGCAATATTCCATATTTTAATCATAACCCTACAGGCTTTTGTATTTATGGTCTTAACAATTGTATACTTAAGCTTAGCTGTGGAAGATCATTAATTTTGACTGTGTTTGTTTTATTGTAATTTCTTTAACTTTTTAGGAGTTGTTAATGGAAGCTATTATCTCTAACGTTTCAGGTTTGACTGCAATTGCTGCTGCAATTATGATTGGTTTAGGTGCGTTTGGTACAGCACTTGGATTTGGTCTTTTGGGTGGCAAATTTCTTGAGGCTTCAGCTCGTCAACCTGAACTAGTTTCAATGCTTCAAACTAAGCTATTCATTATTGCTGGTTTACTTGATGCAATTTCAATGATTGGTGTTGGTATTGCGTTGCTATTTGTGTTTAATAATCCAATTCTGTCTACAGCTCTGGAATTATTGAAATCTGCACACTAATACACTACTTAATCTTTAAAGGAGAGAAGTGTGGATATTAATGCAACGTTATTAGGTCAGGCAATAACTTTTGCCGTCCTAGTGTGGTTCACAATGAAATTTGTTTGGCCGCCATTAAATGGCATGCTTGAAGAGAGGGCTAAACGAATAGCAGATGGGCTTGCAGCTGCCGAAAAAGGTAAGCAAGAGCTTCTAGATGCGGAATCAAGAGTAGCTGATGAATTAAAAAAAGTTCAGCAAAGAGCTGGTGAAATAATTGCTAATTCTGAAAAGAGAGCTAATCAAATTATTGAAACAGCTAAAGAATCAGCGCACATCGAAGCAGATAAAATCATAGCCGACGCCAAAGCTCAAATTGATCATGAATTTGCTAGGATGAAAGAAGATTTACGTCTTCAGGTTTCAGATCTAGTGATAAAAGGTGCAGAGCAAATTTTGCGCGCTGAGATTAATAAATCAAAACATGAGCAGATTCTTGCTCAGGTAAGAGCGGAGTTGCAATAATATGTTGCATGCAAATGTAGCTAGACCATATGCGCAAGCGCTTTTTAATCTTGCCAAACAAGAGAAAAGTGAAAATAAATGGCTTAAAGTGTTGGCTGATCTTAAGGTAATAGTTGAGGCAGAAGAGTTTACTTTATTAATCAATAATCCCAAAATTGATACTAAAGAGCAGTTGGGTCTAATAGAAACTATTCTCAAAAGTGATGCTACCACTGAAGTTGTAAATCTTCTAACTTTATTGTCTGAAAATAACCGATTAATCGTTCTATCAGATATATATAACATCTTTCGTGAACTAGTTCTTGAAGATCAAAAACGTGCTGATGCAATTATTGAGTCTGCATACGATATTAGTCAAACTGAGAAAGATGAATTTGAGAAGTTACTTTCAAATAAATTTGGCAAAAAAATTACTGCTCAGGTACAAATTAATGCTGACCTTATAGCAGGAATAAGAATTACTGTTGATGATAAAGTTATCGATGGTTCAGTTAAAGGCAGGCTGACTAATTTGGCTGCTCAACTTACAAAATAATAGGAGTGATTCATGCAATTAAATCCTTCTGAAATTAGTGATATTATAAAATCAAAGATTGATGGTACACAAACTAGCAGCAATTATCGCAGCAAGGGAACAGTTGTATCAGTAACCGATGGTATTGTACGTATCTATGGTTTATCGGAAGTTATGCAGGGAGAAATGATTTTATTCCCTGGAAATGTCTACGGTATGGCAATGAACTTAGAAAGGGACTCTGTAGGAGCTGTTGTTCTGGGTGATTACGAACATATTAAAGAAGGCGATGAGGTCTCTTGCACTGGAAAAATTCTTGAAGTTCCAGTGGGAAGAGAGTTAATTGGTCGTGTTGTTGATGCATTAGGTCGTCCAATTGATGGTAAAGGTGTTATTAATTCACAATTAACCTCTCCGGTAGAAAAAGTAGCACCGGGGGTAATTGCGCGTCAATCAGTTAGTCAACCATTACAAACTGGTCTAAAAGCTATTGATTCAATGGTACCAGTTGGTCGTGGTCAACGTGAGTTAATCATTGGTGATCGTCAAACAGGTAAAACGGCCGTGGCGCTTGATACAATTATAAACCAGAAAGGAACTGGAGTAATTTGTATTTATGTTGCTGTTGGTCAAAAAGCTTCTTCGATTGCAAATGTAGTAAGAAAACTTGAAGAGCATGGTGCTTTAGATCACACGATTATTGTGTCAGCTTCAGCTTCAGAGTCAGCTGCATTGCAGTTTCTTGCTCCTTACTCTGGTTGTACTATGGGTGAATACTTCCGTGATCGCGGTGAAGATGCCTTGATTGTATATGATGACTTATCAAAACAGGCTGTAGCTTATCGTCAGATTTCGTTATTATTACGTCGTCCTCCTGGTCGTGAAGCTTATCCTGGTGATGTATTTTATTTACATTCACGTTTGCTTGAGCGTGCTGCTCGTGTAAATGCTCATTATGTTGAGCAATTTACTAAGGGTGAAGTAAAAGGTAAAACTGGATCATTAACTGCTCTACCAATCATTGAAACTCAGGCTGGTGATGTGTCTGCCTTTGTACCAACAAATGTGATTTCAATTACTGATGGACAAATTTTCTTGGAAACAGATTTATTTAATTCTGGTATTCGTCCTGCGATGAACCCTGGTATTTCTGTTTCTCGTGTGGGTGGTGCTGCTCAGACTAAAGTTATCAAAAAACAAGGTGGTGGTATTCGTTTGGCATTAGCTCAGTATCGTGAATTGGCTGCGTTTGCCCAATTTGCATCTGATCTTGATGATGCAACTAGAAAACAATTGCGTCATGGTCAAATTGTAACCGAATTAATGAAACAAAAACAGTTTTCACCATTAAAAGTATCAGAAATGGCTTTAACGCTTTACGCTATTAATAATGGTTATTATGAAAATGTGGCTGTGGATAAAGCTCTGGCTTTTGAATCAGGATTTCTTGCTTATGCTAAAGCTAATTGTGCAGAAATGCTTACTAGGCTTGAATCTACTGGTGATTTGTCAAAAGACGATGAGCAGACATTAATTAAAGCATTAACTGAATTTAAAGCAACGTTTGCATAAATTTTGTAAGGAATAATTATGGCTGCAGGAAAAGAGATCCGCACCAAAATTAAAAGTGTGCAGAATACACAGAAAATTACGCGCGCAATGCAAATGGTTGCAACGTCTAAAATGAGAAAAACACAAGAACGTATGCGTCAGGCTAGACCTTATGCAGAAAAAGTTCGTGAAGTTATGGCACATTTGGCTCAAATCAACCCAAGTGCTAGAGCTAGTTCTCCTTTTTTGCGTAATCCTTCAGAGCTAAAACGAGTTGGTATAATACTAGTTACTGCTGATAAAGGCTTATGTGGTGGTCTTAATACTAACTCTATTAAAGTATTCAACGAAAAAATAAAAGAATTTCGTAATCAGAATGTTGAGATAGATGTTTGTGTTCTAGGGCAAAAAGCCTTTCTGGCAGCAAATCGTGTCAAGGCTAATATTTCTGGTTCTGCTACTGGTTTAGGTGACATTCCAAAAATGGAACAGTTAATTGGTCCACTAACTGGAGTTTTTCGTGATTTTTATGAGCAAAAACTCGACGCAGTATATGTCATATATTCAAAATTTGTTAATACAATGAAGCAGCAGGCTACATTTGAGCAGATTTTACCATTAAGCGATCGGGATTTGAGACTTGATCATAAATACCCATGGGATTATGTTTATGAACCAAGTGCAGAGGAAGTTCTTGATCAATTAGTTAGACGATATATTGAGTCTGTTATTTACCAGTGTGTAGCTGATAATATGGCTTCAGAGCAGGCAGCGCGAATGATCGCGATGCGTGCGGCAACTGATAATGCAGGAAATGCAATACATGAGCTAAGTTTAGCTTATAATAAATCGCGTCAGGCAGCAATCACCAAGGAATTGGCTGAAATTTGCGCTGGTGCAGCAGCAGTTTAGTAATCTTTGTAGGATTATCTTTATGGTACAAGGAAAAGTAGTTCAGATTATTGGTGCAGTAGTGGATGTGGAATTTCCACGTACTAGTGTACCGCAAATTTATGATGCATTAAAACTTACTTCAGGTGGGGATTTGGTGCTAGAAGTTCAGCAACAACTTGGTGATGGTATTGTACGTGCTATTGCTATGGGTAGCTCTGATGGTTTAAAACGTGGATTGGAAGTTGTTAATACTGGTGCTCCCATTTCTGTGCCTGTTGGTACTGCGACATTGGGACGCATCATGGATGTGCTAGGTAATCCTATTGATGAAATGGGTCCAGTACAGACAGAGCAACGTCGTGCTATTCATCAGCCAGCTCCGAAATTTGATGAGATTTCACAAACAACCGAATTGCTAGAGACTGGTATTAAGGTTATTGATTTACTTTGTCCTTTTGCTAAAGGTGGTAAAGTAGGTCTATTTGGTGGAGCGGGTGTTGGTAAAACAGTTAATATGATGGAATTGATCCGTAATATTGCAATTGAGCATAGTGGATATTCAGTATTTACTGGTGTGGGTGAGCGTACTCGTGAGGGTAATGACTTTTATCACGAGATGAAAGAATCTAATGTATTGGATAAAGTATCTCTAGTTTATGGACAGATGAATGAGCCTCCAGGAAACCGTTTACGTGTTGCTTTGACTGGCTTAACTATGGCGGAAGAGTTTCGTAATGAAGGTCGTGATGTCTTATTATTTGTAGATAATATTTACCGTTATACATTAGCGGGTACGGAAGTATCGGCTTTGCTTGGGCGTATGCCGTCAGCAGTAGGATATCAGCCTACATTAGCTGAAGAGATGGGTAAATTCCAAGAGCGTGTTGCTTCTACGAAAAAAGGCTCTATTACTTCAATTCAGGCAGTATATGTTCCTGCTGATGATTTAACGGATCCATCTCCTGCTACAACCTTTGCCCATTTGGATGCAACGGTTGTATTGAGTCGTGATATTGCTGCGTTAGGTATTTATCCTGCGGTTGATCCACTTGATTCTTCTTCACGCCAACTTGATCCTTTAGTGGTTGGTGAAGAGCATTATAATGTGGCACGTGGTGTTCAAATGACTTTACAGAAATATAAAGAATTACGTGATATTATTGCAATTCTTGGTATGGATGAGTTATCTGATGAAGATAAAATTGTTGTTGCTCGTGCACGTAAGATTCAAAGGTTTCTGTCGCAACCATTCTTTGTGGCAGAAGTATTTACTGGTTCACCAGGCAAATATGTTTCGCTAAAAGATACAATTAGTGGGTTCAAAGCAATTCTAGATGGTCAATATGATCACTTGCCTGAACAAGCTTTTTATATGGTTGGTTCAATTGAAGAAGCAGTTGAGCAGGCTAAAAATATTAATTAATAAGGCTTTCCTATGACTACTATGCTAGTGGATATTGTAAGCTCTGAAGAACAAATTTTTTCTGGTGAAGCGGAGTATATTGTTGCACCAGGATATGAAGGCGAGCTTGGGGTTTATCCACATCATATTCAATTAATAAATCGATTGAAGCCTGGTGTCTTAAGAGTTAAACTACCAA
Organism: Neisseriales bacterium; assembly: GCA_008017155.1. Classification (GTDB taxonomy): domain Bacteria; phylum Pseudomonadota; class Gammaproteobacteria; order Burkholderiales; family UBA11063; genus Aquella. The sequence continues at coordinate 9,551 of SSGX01000063.1, forward strand.
CTCATGATGTGCATCTTGTTTTTGCAATATCTGGTGGATTTCTTGAAGTTCAGGGAAATAAAGCTACAGTTTTAGCTGATATAGTTGAGCGGAGTGATGATTTAGATGAAGCTAAGCTAATTGAACAGAAGAAACTTGCAGAAGAAAGGATTAAACAATCTACTTCTGCAATGCATGAAGATGATGCTAAAGCTTATGCTGCGCTTGAATTAATTATTGCTCAGTTAAAAGCTGTAGAATATTCTAACAAACAAGCGAGAAGAAGCTAGATAAATAGGTGTAAAACTTAATTTATCATGCATTTTTCAAATGGTTATGTTAAAATATTCGCTGAATTATTTTTTAAATAATTAAATATAAAATTATGAAAGGTCTAAAAATTATGAAAAAATTACTAGCTGTATTACTTGCTGGTGTTGCACTTGTAGCTTGTTCTAATAACGAAAGTTCTTCTTCAGCAAATGCTTCTGCTACTGAAGCTTCAGCTCCTGCTGCTGCTCCAGAGGCTTCAGCTCCTGCTGCTGCTCCAGAAGCTTCAGCACCTGCTGCTGCTCCAGAAGCTTCAGCTCCAGAAGCTTCAGCTCCTGCTGCTTCTGCTGCTAAGTAATTCAGTTACTTTCTAAAGATTTAGCCAAGCTTTTTGCTTGGCTTTTTTATTTTATTATTTATGCGCTACCTAAATAAATTAATTCAACGATTAAAAAGAATATTTTATGGCTACACAACACCGCGTTGTGTTGGATTAGATATATCATCAACAGCAATAAAACTAGTTGAATTAAAAGAGGATTCTTTTATTATAACTAAGTATAGAATTTATGATTTATTAAAAAATCAAGTTTCTGAGGGAGTTATCAATGATATTGAAAATGTTGCCGCTGGAATCAGAAATACATGGGAAGATTTTAAGTCTAAATATGAGGATGTAGCAATTGCAATTCCTCAAAATGCTGTTATCATGAGAGAATTAAAAATCCCTGATGTTACAAATACTTATAAAATTGATGAATATGTTAAAGATCAACTTACAAAAGATTTAGATACTGAAGATATTGATTTTGATTACGTTATAAAAAATCTGAATTCAAATGAGAAAATTGCTTCTGTGCTAATTGCAAAAAAAGAAAAAATTGAAGAATATCAGGCTGTAATACAAATGAGTAATATTAAAGTTGCAGCTATTGATGTAGAAAATTTTGCTCTTCAGTTTCTATTTGAACGGATAATTCCAGAGAAATTTTATGAACAACATATTATATTTCTTGAATTGGCAGCTACTAGAATTAAAGGATTTGTTTTTCTGGGTAGAAAATTTATTCTTTTTAATGAAATGACTGTTAATTATAACAATCTTATAGAAGAAGTTGTAGTTGAACTTGGTGATCCAGGCTATATAAAACATTTTACAAATTGTCATGTCTATCTAGATGAAATAATAATTAGTAAAAAAGTTATTAGTCAAAATCTCATTTCTGCTATCTCTTCTGATGCTGCAAAAATGCTACAGCAACTCAAATCAAGTGCTTTAGTAGAGAAAAAGATGAATTTATCTACAGATGCTGTTTGTTATTTATTTGGTGGTAATGTTTTGATACCTGGAGTCTTTGAAGCCGTTAAAAAAACCTTCTCAAGCCCTCCATTATATGCTACTGAGTTGCTTGAAAGTAGTGTGAACAATTATCCCAAGAAAGATTTAGTGCGTTTATTTACAGCTATTGCGTTAGCATCATGGGGACAGAATATTGATAAGAATTAATTTATATAATTATCGAAGTCAGCAGCTGTATTATAAAAAGTTGCGTATGTATTCTTTAATTTCTATAGCGGTTATTCTCGCTTTAGTTATAAATATCTGTATTTACATCTTCTATCAAGTTAAAATAATGTATCAAGAAACAAGAATTTCGTTTTTAAACGCACACATTAGTATGCTGAATGAAAGACTTAAACCAATAAAAGATTTTGAAAGTAGAATTGATTTTATTAAACAACAAATGCAGTTAGTTAATTTTGTTGAGGGCGAACGGGATGATATGGTAGCTTTTTTTCAGAAAGTTAATGAAATAACACCTCCACAAATTTACTTTACTAATATTGGATGGAGTGAGTCTACAGTTACTTTTAACGGTTCTACTGCTGGGCCTCTTTATTTAGCAGATTTTCTAGATAGACTTAGATCAGAAAGTGGTATATTTTATAATCCTATTTTAAAATCTAATAATGTTACAGATCGAGGTAATTTTAATTTTTTAATTGTGACTTCTATCAAAGATAATCTTATGGCTGAAAGTAATGGTCAAGAAGAAAGTCAATAAACTTGAAATATTGCCATTATATTTATGGCAGTTAAAAATATTTATTCCAATACTGCTAATTACGGTTTTATTGTTAACGCTATTAATTTATAATAATTTTACAATTAGTCAAGTACAGAAATTAGCGGAACTTGAGAATATGGAAGTAGGCTTAAAGGAAACACTAACTAAAAACTATGCGCAGGTAAAAAATGTTCCTGCGTATAAAGCAAAACTTCTAGAATTAAGAGATTTAGAAAGTCAGATAAATTCTAGATTTCCATCGTCTGATGAAATATCGGCACTATTAATTCAGATAAATCAAGCTGCTGAAGATTCAGATGTAACTATAACTAACTTTATTCCAAAAGAAACTAAAGAAGTAAATTTGATTGGTAATGTTTCTGGAAAAAATAAAATAATGTCTGAAACATTTACTATAATAGCTAATTCTAGGTACTTAAATTTTCTAGATTTTGTTGTTAGAATTGCTAGATTATCTAGAGTAATTGATTTTCAAACTATAACTATATCTAGAATGGATAATGATTCTATTAGTACAAATTTTGATATAAAAATATATTTCAGTAGTAAGTGATGGTTAGGCTAATAGTTAGTTTGTTATTCTTTACTCCAGTATTTGCAGAAATAATTGACTTAGAAAAACTTATACTTGAATTACAGCAAAAGCCTGCATACATGCAGCCAATTATACTACCAAAGCTTGAAACTATTATTGAGAATTATAAAACACCATCACAAAATAATATTTTTGATGCTAGTAGAAGTATTAATTTTGATATTAGCGCTAACATGAACTATAATCAGGATTATTCGTTAAATCAATTACAAATGGTTGGATATATGAATTATTCTGGTATAGACTATGCTTTTTTGAAGACACCATTTGATACAATAAAAGTTAAAGTAGGTGATTCGATAAAAGGTGGCAAAGTTGTTAGCATCACGAACTCCGTCGTTGAAATTAATCAGTTACAGATAATTGATGATAAAAATTATAATAAAAGAATTTTTATTCAATTATTAAAACCAAATAAACCAAAATAAATTAATAAAATGAAGAAATTAATATTTTTAATTGTTTTTATCATATCTAAAACAGCTTTTGCTGTTTCTATTAATAATATTAATAGTACAGTATCTGGACGTGCTCAGTATATTCAGTTTAGCTTTGATTCGGCACCGAGTGCACCAAAAGTTTTTATTGCTGGAAATGATTTGGTTCTTGATTTTTACCAAACAGATTATGTTCAACAACAAAAGAGTATTGAAATTAGTAACGGCTATATTCATCGTATTACTCTAGTTTCGTTAAATGGTCGGACTCGAATCATGGTTGCTGGTGGTAGTAAATATAAGTATAGTATTGAATCTAAAAAAAATGCAATAGTTCTTCAATTAAGCGATCAAATTGGACAATCAGGAATTAGCCAATACAAGGTTGGAGTTATAGATCTAGGAGATAAAAAAGGGAGTAATGATTATTCAATAACTGTTAAAGATGTAAAATTTACTCGAGATGATAATGGTGGTGGGGTAGTAGAGGTAAATTATTCAGGTGATACCAAACTTGATATTAGTAAGGAGCGACTAGGGAATTCTCTAATTGTTACACTTATGGGTGTAAATTACTCTGATTCACTATTCAAGAAACTAGATACTACTGATTTTGATACTCCAATAAAATATGTAAACATAAAAGGTGCTAACGGTAGATTAAAGCTTGAATTGGTAAATAGAAACTCTTGGGACTATGCTTTATATCAATTACAAAATAAGTTAGTTATTAATGTTAGAAACTTATCAAAAAATAATAGTACTAGTTCTATTCCAAGCTTAAAGGCGGGAGGTTCTGATAAAGTTTCATTCAATTTCCAAAATATTGATGTTCGGGCTCTATTACAGCTACTTGCCGACTTTAGTGGTTATAATATTTTAGTTAGTGATAGTGTTACAGGTACAATTTCTATCAAATTAAATAACGTTCCATGGGATCAGGCGCTCCAGACTATTCTTTCTACAAAGGGTCTGGATATGAGGCGTGATGGGAATGTAATTAGAATCGCTCCTGCCTCTGAACTGGCGGCTATTAACAAACAACAACAAGATAGTCAGAAATCATATGAGGCTGTAGAACCGCTGGATACTCTAACAATCCGTTTGAAGTATGCACAAGCTACTGCCGTTCAATCAATGATACTTAAACCAGCAACTTCTGGTGGAGGTGCTACCGCTTCATTGAATTCACCAAATCAGCAGCCAGGCACTTCTGCACCTAGCGCTTCACTTACAGGAAGTAATCAGCCAAACCAGATATTATCTTCGCGAGGTTCTATTTTAACGGACAGTAGAACAAATACTTTGATTGTTAATGATACACCATCAAGGTTAAAAGATATAAAAGAACTTATTGACAAAATAGATATTCCCGTTAAACAAGTTTTAATCGAGGCGAGAATTGTAGAGGCAACTAGTTATTTTGAAAAAGATCTGGGAACTAGATTATTATTGGCTGGTGTATCAGGTAATTTAACCATTGCTAACACTTTGGAGAATGGCGTTACTATTAATCAGCAAGGGATTAACGTTATAAGCTCTGGTGGTGCAGCAGGTGGTGGTGCCGCAGCAGGTGGCGGTGCCGCAGGTGGTGCAAGCTCGTACGTTAACCAAGATTTTGGAATAAGTAATGGGGCATCTTTAGCCGCGATATTTACTCCAAATAGTAATACACTTATTGGTCTTGAAGTCGATGCATTAGAATTACAGAATCAAGGTAGAACAATTTCAAGTCCAAAAGTTATGACTGCAAATTATCAACCTGCAAATATTCAACAAGGGGTACAAATTCCATATCAGCAGGCTTCAAGCGCTGGTAATACGAATGTTGCTTTTGTTAATGCAACATTATCTCTTCAGGTAACTCCACAAATTACCGACGATGGTTTCATTTTGTTGAATATTAATATACAAAAGAATACACCAAGTCCGACTCTTCAGGTACAAGGCACACCTGCTATTAATACCAATAGCGTCACTACTCAGGTACGAGTTAAGGATGGCTCAACTATTTTGGTTGGTGGTATTTACGTTGACGATCAGCAAAAAGTCCTAGAACAGATCCCTTATCTTGGCGATATACCTTACTTAGGCTGGTTGTTTAAGTCACAACAAACGGTTAACTCAAAACGTGAGTTATTAATCTTTATCACTCCTCGTGTAATTGCGAATAGTTTAGAAAATGACAGCTAAAAATATAATAATCGTTGGAATAACAGGTGTTGGTAAAACAACTATCGGCAAAGTTTTAGCTGAGAAGCTAGATAAACAATTTATTGATCTTGATAAATATATTGAGGTTACCTGTGGTGTTGATATCCCTACTATTTTTGAACTCGAGGGTGAAGTAGGATTTCGAGATCGTGAGACATTGGCTTTAAAACAAGTAGTTTCGCAAATGGATAATTATGTTCTTTCTCTGGGAGGAGGCTGTGTTATACGCTCAGAGAATCGCCAAATAATAACTCGTAGCAATAGTTTGGTATTACAGCTACTTGCTGATCTTAATGTTCTTGTTGAAAGATTGGTCAAATCGCCAAATAAGAGACCGCTTCTGGCAAATCAGGATATCCGAAATAAAATTCAAAATCTTTTAGATGAACGCAAAGAGTTCTATGATGCGGTTAGCGATCTTACAATAAATACGACTAATTTAAAACCTACTCAAGTGGTTAATAAAGTGACTCAATATTTGTAGTAGTGTAGTGTGCACTGCAACTAGATAACTTCCCGTATCCTTAGTATAATAAACATTATATAATCTAATGTGGAGATGGAAAATGTCAGAAGTAGTATGGAAGCCTAGTGATAAACAAATAGAAAACAGTCAAATACATAAATTCATTAATTTTCTTAAAAACAATCATATTGCAGATTTAACTGATTCCGATAGTCTTTATAAATGGTCAATTGAAAATTCTGAGCAGTTTTGGAACAGTTTTGCACAATTTAGTCAGATAAAATTTAGTAATCCTGCCCATGATATTCTCGCAAATCCAGATAATATGCTAGAGGCGAAATGGTTTGTTGGTAGTAAACTTAATTACGCAGAAAATTTGCTACGGCGAAATGATAATGAATTAGCAATCGTTTTTCGTGGTGAAGATAAAGTTGAATGGAAATATACCTTTGCAGAAGTAAGTAGTATTGTAGCTAAATTGGCTCAGGCTCTACGAGATATTGGAGTTACTAAAGGTGATCGTGTCGCAGGTGATTTACCTAATTTACCGCATACGGTGATGGCAATGCTGGCAACTACAAGCATTGGTGCTATCTGGTCATCATGTTCACCTGATTTTGGTGTGCAGGGTGTATTAGACAGATTTGGACAAATTGAGCCAAAAGTTGTATTTGCTGTTGATGGTTATTATTATAATGGTAAGCAGGTGGAATGCATAGCTAAAGTAGCTGAAATTATAGATAAATTACCGAGTGTAGAAAAAACAATTATAGTTAATTATGCAGGATCAACAGCAGGGGTAACGGTTAAGAATAGCATCTCATGGGATGCTCTTATTGCAAAAACTCCTGTAGCTAGCCATAATTTTGAGCAAGTTGGTTTCGACCATCCGTTATTCATTATGTATTCTTCCGGAACTACTGGGGCTCCAAAATGTATTGTTCATTCAACTGGCGGTACGTTATTACAGCATTTAAAAGAGCATCAGCTTCATACAAATCTAAAGCGAGATAGTCGAATATTTTATTACACAACTTGTGGCTGGATGATGTGGAATTGGCTGGTTTCTGCATTGGCATCAGAAGCAACACTTATGTTATACGATGGATCACCAACAGCTCCAGATCCTAAGGTGCTTTGGGATTATGTTGCTGACTATCATATAAACGTTTTTGGTACTAGTGCTAAGTATCTTGCCTCTCTTGAAAAAACTGGATACAAACCAAATCAACATGCAGGACTAGAATCTCTGGAAGCCATTTTATCTACTGGTTCTCCATTATTACCTGAAAGCTATGATTTTGTTTATCGGGATATTAAAACTGATGTTCGTTTATGCTCAATCTCAGGTGGAACAGATATAGTTTCCTGCTTTGTCCTAGGTAATCCAGCTAAAGCAATTCATCGTGGAGAAATCCAACAACGTGGCTTTGGGCTTAGCGTTGAGGTTTTTAATGATAATGGTGAGCCAGCTGGAGTAAATGAAAAAGGTGAGCTAGTTTGTACTAAACCATTTCCATGTCAACCAATTTATTTTTGGAATGATCCGGATAAGATAAAATATAAGAAAGCATATTTTGAGCGGTTCAATAATATTTGGTGTCATGGTGATTATGCTTCATTAACTGAATATGGTGGAGTTGTTATTTATGGCCGATCTGATACAACGCTTAATCCTGGTGGAGTTCGGATTGGTACGGCAGAGATTTACCGCCAAGTAGAAACAATTGAGGATATAGTTGAAAGTGTTGTGATCGGTCAGGAAACTGGAGACGATGTAAGGGTTATTTTGTTTATCAAAATGAAAGATGGCAAGGTCTTGTCTGAGGAGTTAAAAGCAACTTTGAAACAGAGAATCAAGATTGGTGCCTCACCGCGTCATGTGCCAGCTAAAATAATTCAGGTAGCTGATATCCCTAAAACAATCAGTGGTAAGGTTGTTGAAATGGCGGTAAAAAACGTAGTTCATGGGGAAGAAGTAAAAAATAAAGAGTCTTTAGCTAATCCTGAAGCTTTGGGTTTGTTTGCGAATCTTCCCGAGTTAAAGTTGTAGAAATAATGGCAGATCACAATTGATCTGCCTTTGTTTTACTTTGATTTGAAAGCTAATCTGGTTAATTGTCTATTTTATATGGTAATTATTCTACTTGACTAAGCCTTAGATAATCTTCAACTGTCAGATTCTCTGCCCTTGAGCTTGGATTAATGCCAAACTGCATTAATTGCTCTTGAGAGAAGAGAGTTTTGAGACTATTGGCAACCGTTTTTCTTCTTTGGTTAAATGCCTGAGTTGTGATGAGATTCAGCTGTTTTACATTAATTAAAGACCAGTCATAGTCAATTCTTGGCTTAATTGAGACTATTGCAGAATCAACTTTTGGTGCTGGGTAAAATGCCTCTGGTGGTACATCAAGAAGTTTGCGACATTTGTACTTATACTGGAGCATGATTGATAAACGTCCATAGTTTCCATTCCCTGGGTTGGCACAGATTCTATCGACAACTTCTTTTTGCAGCATAAAAGTCATATCTTTAATGTTATCAAATTTCTGTAGGTGAAATAGAATAGGCGTTGAAATATTGTAAGGTAGATTTCCCACTACACGTAGGTTGTTAAAGCCTCCAAAATCAAAAGCAAGAGCATCTCCGGCATGTATTTTAATTTCTTCTTTAGAAAAGTTCCCTTCAAGAAACTTAATGATGTCTCGATCTAATTCAAGTACCTGAATGTGTCCTGCGATTTCAATTAATGGTTTTGTCAACGCAGCTAGACCTGGACCTATTTCAAGAATATTCTCTTCGGGTTTCGGATCAATGCACTGGATAATTTTGTTTATTATATACTGATCCTGAAGAAAATTTTGCCCAAATCGCTTGCGTGGTATATGTTGCATTAATAGATATTCCGTTTATTTAAGATTAAGAGTCGATTTTACCTAATTTAGAGATGTTTTGTAAAATTATAGTATTAAAGAAATGCTATAAAATAATATTCACTACAAGGTAAATATATGAGAAAGTATGATAAAATATGTTTTATCTCAGAGATTGTTGTATTATGCTTTATATAGTTTAGCAGTAACTGGAAAAATACATAAAATATAGCTAAAGGAGAGTATATGAAAATTGAAGATATCAAAAAAAATGCTTTTGCCATGCCACTTACGTCACCAAGTGCATTACAGATTGATTATTCTTTTGGGAATCGTGAATATCTAATTATTGCTTATGAAACAGATATAGAGGCGCTTCAGGCAGTTGTTCCTGAACCATTAAAAGTAACTAGTAATAAAGTCAAATTTGAGTTTATGAAAATGCCTGATGCTCATGGGTTTGGTAGTTTTACTGAAGCAGGACAGGTAATTGAAGTTGAGTTTGAGGGTAAGCCTGGTACTTATTCCCACATGATGTTTTTGGATGATTTAGCACCTATTGCAGCAGGTCGCGAGATATGGGGTTTTCCCAAAAAATATGCTAGTCCAAAAGTAGAAATTGACGTTGATACGTTACTTGGAACTTTACACTATAATAGTGTTACTGTTGCTGTAGGCACAATGGGTTTCAAATATCAGCCACTTGATATTGTTGCAATGCATAAGAATTTGACAGAGGTTCCAAACTATCTGATAAAAATAATTCCACATGCAAATGGTAAGGAAGCTAGTTTGTGTCAGTTAGTTCGCTATTTCCTAAAAGATGTTACTGTTCATGGTGCTTGGACAGGTCCAGCTGCTTTACAATTATTTGAACATGCTCTTGCGCCAGTTGCTAAGCTCCCTGTGCGTAAAGTTATTAGCGGAACGCACTTAATTGCTGATTTGACCCTAGGATTTGGTGAAGTAGTTTATGACTATCTAAAAGATTAATTTGTTTTGAATTAAAATCAATAAATTCAATGGAACCATGGCTTTAGCCATGGTTTTATGCTAAAATACTGCACTTTAAACTTGAGATTTCTTAATGCAGCGATTATTAGCTAGATTCCTGATAACATTATTTATAATTATATTCGTAAATAATGCCTATGCATGCGGCTCCGGTTCTCAATGGCTATGTGAGATTGGACATGGTCTCGTTATGGCTGAGAGTCAGGGTAAAAATGCCCTTTTAGTAAGTGGCTATGCATATCACACATCAATTGCTGCGCATTGGCCGATTGGTGTTTCTGAACAAACGCCACAAGATCCACAAGGGCTAAATGAAATACCCTATGGTTTAGGTTATGGACGTTCATGGTATAACACCGACACACATGAAGAATATACTCTTTTTGCTATTGCTTTCTCTGATTCTTATTGGAAGCCAGAAGCTCACGTTGGTTATATGTATCAGAAGTTTCATCCAATAATGGATAGTGATAATTTTGAATGGGGTCTTGGCTATAGTCCACAGATACTGGTTAAGCCATCTTGGACTGGTGATGCTCCAATTGTTCTACCTTTTATTGGGTTAACTACCTCATTACGTTATAAAAACTTTGAAACCAATGTCACTTGGGCAAATGTGATTTTTATGAATTTAATGTTTAAATTTGATTAAGTCCGCGTTCTATTGTATAAACAGAGATTGGCTCACTTCTTCCTCTTAAAATGTGTGCACCAAGGTCGGTAAAGTTGAATTGATCTTTGACTGCTGTAACGGTTGCTTCGCTTATTAATAATGGAACTTTTAGCTGTTTAGTAAATTGCTCGAGTCTTGAAGCTACATTAACTGTGTCACCGATTGCTGTATAATCAATGCGCTTTTCAGATCCAATATTACCAATTACTGCAAGACCAGTATGAATTCCAATTCCAATTTCGATTTGTGGTTTGCCTTCAGCTTGCCAACGAGACCGTAATTTTTCTAGCTCATCCTGCATTTCGAGTGCTGCTTTCACTGCATGATATTCTTGTAGTGGATCATCAAGTGGTGCACCAAATTCAACCATAATCCCATCACCAAGAAATTTATCGAGCATTCCTTGATTACGGAAAATTACTTCCACCATTACAGAAAAATATTCATTTAAAAGCGAAACAACTTGCTCTGGATTAGATTTTTCAGATAGTTTTGTAAATTGTCGGATGTCTGAAAATAACAAAGTGATTTTTCGCCGTTCCCCACTTAACTTTACCGAATCTTCGGAACTGATGATTGATTCCATAATATGCTGTGATACATAGCGAGTAAAACTTAGCCGAAGGCGTTCTCGCTCCTGTAATCCTTGAGCCATATTATTGATTTCTCTTGCTAATTCGGAAAACTCATCATCGCCGGAAATATTTATTTTTTGGCTTAGATCACCTTTATCAATTGCTTTTACCCCCTTGTGTAATTTATGAAGTGACTCTGTTTCTTGACGGGAAAGAAACCAACCAACAATCAGTGCTAAAATCAAAGTAATACCAAATGAAAATAGCCCAAAAATGAAAAGGCGATTCAGTCTTGTGGTAATTATTGAAGCATATATATTAACTCCAACAGTGGCTAGATAATTACCCCTATTATCAAAAATTGGGGCATAGCCCATTAGCCAATCACCCCACTCGTCGGAAATAAATTTTTTTGGAGAGTATAATTGATTGAGGTGTTTATTTAGTTGTGTTTTTATTACCTCATTAGCAGTCTCACCAACAGGCGAAAAATTTTTGCTATTACTTTCTTCTGCATCAACTAAATAGGTAAACTCATCTTTATTTATACTTACAGGTTGCAAAATATATACATATTTTACATAAATATCATCTCTTCTATTTATGTCCCGAATTGTGCGTAGTTCGTGCTGAATTTTAAAGTAATCATTGGAGTCTTGTTTAGGGGATTTTTTAAGTCGCGCTAAGGAATCTAAATCAACTGAAGTTGCGGCAGTTGCTGCAACCGAAGTAACCTTACTGTGTAATTCACTTAAAATAAGTTTTTTTATATGAAAATAGGTAATACCAAGACCTACAGAAGTACTTACAACTGCAGTTCCAACTAAAGAAATATATAACTTACTTCTATATTTCATGGCATTCTGATATTAATTGGTAAATATTAAAATATTGTATCATAACTATTGGGGTAGCTTTGGAAAGTATTTGAAAATTACTCTTCTAGCCGCTAAAGTTGGCTAAAATAATTAAAATACTGTAGCTATTTATAGAATAAGGTATTCACTTGCTAGTATTGCCATGATATATTGTGATGCATATCTCCCATTTCTCAGGTATGACTCACGAAGTAATCCTTCTTGTTTGAATCCTAATTTTAGATATAGCTGGTATGCTTTTTCATTATCAGTGAAGACATCAAGCCATAATCGATGTGCATTTAGCTCTTTGAAGGCGATCTCTTTAATTAATTCAAGAGTAACTTTGCCTATTCCAGCCCCTTTTTTTGTAATAACAATTCGCCGCAGATTTATTGAGCTGCTAGAATTTAGTACATCATCAAGAATTACATAACCCACAAGAGATTGAGTCTCTTTATTGATTATGACATAGTGTCTTATGTTTGGATTAGTGAGGGAAGATAAATGTTCTTCTTTGCTCCATTGATAGACATACATAGCATTTTCAGGATGTTGTTCTGCTTCTAATACAAGAGATAAATCCTTAGGCTCAGTTTTTCTAATCTCTATTTGAAAATGATTTAACATTTATTTTTTAATCCTTCCAAAGCATTCATCAATAAAATTAATGAAAGTTTTTACTAATTGTGTATTGTGCTCCTGAATCCTTACCAGATAAAAATGTAATTCGCCAAATGAGTAATTTGGAAGAGCTTTTATTATTTTACCTGATTTTAGCTCTTCCTGAAACAGATAGTCCCATCCACCACAGATCAATTTATTGCTAAGAACCATTGGTTTACAATGAAGAGCATTATTATTGTAAATATTAGCCTTATTCATTATTCTCGTACTTACCTTGCCAGTTTCTAGGTTGGTAACCTCAATTTCACATATTGGTTTTAGGCTATTTGACAATAATCCGGTATACATATGTTTTTCTTCGAGTTCTTCAATGGTTTTTGGTAAGCCATTTTTTTCTACATACTCTGGAGTGCAGTAGAAATGTCCAGTTACACTTGCTAGATGTCTAATTTTTAATGTTTGTTGGTTTGGACGATGATTGATAATAGCTATATCAATTCGATCCCTAAATAAGTCAATATCACGATTCTGATAACATATTTCCAACTGGGCTTCTGGATGATTTATCAAAAAGTCCGGTAAATAGGGGGAAATAATATGGTAAGACATTACGGTTGGAAGTACTATTTTTAATGTACCCTTGGTTTTTTGTGATTTGGCACTAAGATTGGTTACAAGCTCATCAAGGTATTTTTGTTGATCTTTGACACCTTCATACAATGTCTTTCCTGCTTCAGTTAATTCAAAATTCCGAGTACTTCGCATAATTAATTTTATGCCCAACTCCTCTTCAAGAGCCTGTAAGCGCCTACTAACTGTTGCCTGCGACATACTTAATCTTTTTGCTGCATTAATGAGGCTTCCGGTTTCAACAATTGCGATAAAAATGAAGATATCATTAAACATTTGTCATTACCTGCTAAATATCTGATTATATAATTCTTCCATTTTAGCATTAACCTGTGGTTCAGGTAGTATAATTTCACCCCATTCGCGAGTAGTTTCGCCATGGATTTTGTTGGTTGCATCAATTCCCATTTTGCTGCCTAATCCTGCAATTGGGGAAGCAAAATCCAGATAATCGATTGGCGTGCGGTCTATCATTGTAGTATCACGTAATGGATCAACCCGGGTCGTAACTGCCCAGATAACATCTTTCCAATCACGAATATTAACGTCATCATCTACAACAATAATGAACTTAGTATACATAAACTGACGCAAAAAGCTCCAAATACCAAGCATTACCCGTTTGGAATGCCCAGCATAGCGTTTCTTGATCGAAACAACCGCTAGGCGATAGCTACAACCTTCTGGTGGTAAGTAGAAATCAACTATCTCGGGGAACTGTTTTTGCAATAATGGAATAAATACTTCATTTAGTGCTTCACCCAAAACAGCCGGTTCATCAATCGGTTTTCCTGTATAAGTACTATGATAAATAGCATTTTCCCGCATAGTGACTTTTTCAATAGTGAATACTGGGAACTGTTCTTGTTCATTGTAATAGCCAGTATGATCACCATAAGGACCTTCTAGTGCTGTTTCATTGGGGTAGATAAAGCCTTCAAGGACAATCTCGGCATAAGCAGGGACTTGTAAGTCTGATAATAGGCAGGAGGTTAACTCTGTGCGACTACCACGTAACAATCCAGCAAACTGATACTCGGATAAGGTGTCTGGTACTGGTGTAACTGCACCAAGGATAGTCGCTGGATCACAGCCTAAAACAACCGCTACCGGGTATGGCTTATCTGGATTTGCTTTGCAGTGTTCGAGATAATCAAGTGCTCCGCCGCGGTGAGAGAGCCAGCGCATAATAACCTTATTTTTGGCAATTACCTGTTGGCGGTAGATTCCTAGATTTTGACGTTTTTTATATGGACCACGCGTAACTACCAATCCCCAAGTAATTAACGGTGCAATATCTCCTTTGTGGCAATGCCAGATCGGTAATGCTCCTAAGTCAACATCTGCTGCATCGATTATAATTTGATGAACAGGTGCTTTAGATATTGTCTTTGGCATCATATTGTAGAGTTGTTTTAGCATTGGCAATTTAGAAAAGGCATCCTTGATTCCTTTTGGTGGCTGAGGTTCCTTTAATTCTGCTAAGTATTCACCAACTTTACGTAGTTCGGTGATATTGTCTTTACCCATACCCAGTGCAACTCTACGCGTAGTACCGAATAAATTACCCAAAACCGGCATATTATAGCCAGTTGGCTTTTCGAATAATATCGCGGGACCCGTATTTTTTAATACTCTATCACAGAAGCTAGTCATTTCCAGATGGGGTGAAACTGGGGTGTCAATTTTTTTTAATTCACCGATTAATTCCAATTTTGCTATAAATTCACGTAAATCACGATATTCCATGCTTACCTTTTCTTTTTAGATTAGTCTTAGTTACTTCCGTTATATTAAATGAGTTTAGGGTAATAATCAAATATAAATTGTATTATAATCTCTGATAAACAGATTTAAAAATTAAATGGGATTGAGTATGCGAAAGGTTAGATTTTTACTTGTATTATCAGTAGTCTCGATTAATATAGCTGCAAATGCAGAAGATTGCTTTGCCAGATATAAACCACAAATTGATAATAAAAAAATAATGCTAGCTTATAATAGTAATAGACCTGATAAATATATGCTTGGAGTGGCAACAGAGGATGAGAGTAAATTATGTGTAACAACATATCCAAAATTAACCCAATTTCTTGATAAAAACTATAAGCGACAGCTTATTGGAGAATCTTCGGTTACTGTTGGCTGGAATTATCTTGCAATAAATAACAAAGTAGTTTACGATTTCGTAGCTGATATTAGCCCAGATAAAATTCGGGCGGATAATGATGATTTATTAAAAGATACCGATTTTAAAAGTTATACAGTTGATAATCAGGCACTATATAAACCTGTGTCAATCATTAATAATCAATATGCATGTTACTATCATCAGCAATTCTCGATGGCAACTGCGATGGCACACCCATACACGGTTAATGAATTACTATGTTCAAAAGCTGGGGATTCTTCCGCTACGCTAAAAATTAGCCAGATTGCAGATGAAAAACAGATAGTAGGTAAATTATTGCAAACTGATCTAATAAAGAAAGGTATAGCCAAAACTAAAATAGCACCAAGCAAAATTTCAAACTATGAAGAATTAAGTGCTGCCTTAACTGCAAGTCAGGATAGCCAGCTAGGTTGTATCGCTGGTACGATTAATGGGGATAATAGCGGATTTACAATTGACAAGCTAAATAGCGATGGTACAATAAATATTACCTTTGGCTTAACCAGTGATATTCACGCTTGTAGCGGTATTTTCCTTCCACTAAAAATCACTAATGTAAAACCATTAATGGCTATTAAAAAAGTAACTATTGTTAATTGAGAAATTTCTCTTTTTGGGTTATATTCTTTAAAAGAATGCGACTAATAAATAAAAAGCATCCGTGTAAAAACGCGGATGTTTTTTATTTATTAGTGACCTATAATCCGTTCTGTAGTTTTTAGAAGGGATTACAAAAATGAAAACATTATACAGAGGGAAAATATTTAGTTTTACAAATAAGGCAACTTTAGCAAATCTGCAAGGTGTAGTGCCAGATAGTTTATTTGTAAATGATGAAAAATTCATATTTTTAAGAGATGGGGCAATTATTGTTGAATCCGGTAAAATAGTTGCAATTGGTGATTATCTAGATATTAAAAACCAGCTTCACGCAGAAGATAAAGAAGTAGATTATAGAGGAAAACTGATAACTCCAGGTTTTATTGATTCGCATATGCATGCCACTCAGACTTCAGCAGTCAGTGCTTATGGCGAAAAATTATTAACGTGGCTTGATAATTACATTTTTCCGGGTGAAGTCGCATTTAATAGCGAACAATCAGCCAGTCGTGAGTACGAGATATTATTGAAGCAATTATTTAAAAATGGAACCACAACAATTTGTGCATATTTGCCAAGTTCCTATGATGGCGCAGATTTGCTATTTGAAATTACTAATAAATATAAAATGCGTGCGGTAATGGGTAATACCATTATGACTGATGGTAACCCTAAACTAATTACTAATGGCGAAACCAGTATGCTAATTAGTGAGAAGCTTTATAATAAATGGCATAAAACCAACCGATTATCATATGCATTGACTCCACGCTTTGCATTAAGTTGCACGGATGAAAGCATGGGCTTATGCAAAGAATTTGTAGAGTCGCATTCTGATGCTTATATGCAGACACATTTATGTGAAAATGTAAATGAGATTCAGGATACCTTAGCTAAATTCCCTTGGGCAAAGGATTATCTTGAAGTTTATGAGAAATACGGGCTAGTTCATGATAAATCAATCTTTGGGCATTGTATCCATCTATCTGATAGTGAATGGAGCCGGATGACGGAAGCTGAAGTGATATTTGCCAATTGTCCAATTAGTAACAATTATTTAGGTAGTGGGTTATTCCGTTATGATGAAGCAATTAAAAGAAATGCAAAACTAACATTGGCAACTGACTGGGCAGCAGGTAATACCTTATCCATGTTAAGAGTAATGGATGATGCCTATAAAGTGGCAATGCTAAATTCGTTCAAACTGGAAACACTAACTCGCTGGTATTCAGCAACACTTGGTTCGGCAAAAGCATTAGCATTGGATGGCTATATTGGTAGTCTTGAAGTAGGTAAAGAAGCAGATTTCATCGTATTGGATCCTGAAGCAAATGAACTATTAAATTATCGTTTGGAAAGCAGTTATGATCTACTAGACTATCTATTCTCGGTGAGTTCACTCGGAGATGATCGGATAGTCGCTGCGACATATGTTTATGGCGATAATGTTTATACAAATAGTTCTAATTAACAGGATTAAAAGGCTCCCTTCTAAGGCTGTAGCATGAAAATGTTGCGGTCTTGGAGTGTTATTTGGAGCTTGAATTGAAGGGGTAAAAAGATGAGATGTGCAAATAAATGGTTACAATGGTCAAGTGCCGAGTTATTTTTTATTTTTAGTGTGATTTCAGGGGTGATGTTTGGGGTTTTTAGTGGTCCAATTGCCAAATCAATGCATTTAAGTGATACGGCATTAGGTTGGTTATCCGGTATTTTTTTTATAGTGTATGCGATAACCCAGTTTTTTTCTGGTCAATTATTCGTGATTTTTTCAGCAAGAAATGTATTGCTTATAAGTACGCTGGTTTCTGCTGCTGGAGCACTTTTATTTAGTATGACTAATAGCATTTTTATGTTATTTACTGCCCGGATAATGCTGGGGGTAGGTCTTGCGGCTACTTTTGTTGGGGTGCTATTCGTTGCGCAAAATAGTTTTGAAGCAAAAACCTTTCCCGTTATTTCTTCATTAAGTCAGAGTCTTGCCAATTTATGTGCTGGGATATTTGGTTTTATAGCTTTCATGTTAATCAAAGGTGGGTTTAGAACTCCATATATTGCCTTATCAATAGTATTTGTAATTTGTGCAGTGCTGGTATTTTTATTTTTTGATAAAAACCAGAGCAACAATAAATCTGCGAGTCAGCAGGTTCCATTTATTGCTGGCTTGAAGAAAATTCTGAAAAACTCTCAAGTCTGGTATGCCTCATTATATTTTTCAGGCTTATTTGGTGCAGTACTGACTTTTGTTGATTTATTTGATGTTTCATTTCAAATGAATGCATTTCATGAGAGCTTTAGCAATGCAACTATTCTTAATTCAATGATTCCCTTTGGTCTGACAGCTGGTGGCTTAATTCTCGGAACATTGGCTCAGAGATTAAATAACTATGTTATTCCAGCTCGTTTCGCTGGACTACTTGCAGTTATAAGTTTTGCAGTAATTTTATTCGTAAGGTTTGATTCAGCCAGTGCAAACCTTATTGTTGGCACTATTTGTGTATTATTTGGTGTTGGTTGTAGTGGATCTATTCTTGCCTTCCAATGTGTTCAGAAAAATATTGCTGAAGCTGAATTAAGACCGCTTGCAACGTCGTTTGTACTTACTTTCTCATATATATTTTCGGGCTTAATTGAGCAACCTGTAGTTGGTGATTTTATTGCCAATACTGAACTTGGTATTATCAATCCGGGTAAGAAAATATTTGTTTACCATTGGATATTTAGTTCAACAGTCCATGATAGCTGGTATAAGTACAATATGGGTTTATACTTTGTTTTTGCCACACTAATTATTAGTTTCATTGCCAGCTGTTTCTTCAAACAAAACTAACTCTTTAAAATAAGCCAGAGATTTTAAACTATCTGGCTTATTAAACCTGATCGCTTTAATGGTCATTTTTCCCTCACAATCTTACCTTTTACAATCTTTTTTTAGGTCTAAATTTAACTAAGGGCAGCTTTAGTCATTTACCTTGTAGATAGTGTAAAATGCAATACTAAATTTAAGGTTAAGCGAATAAGCATTGGATAGTGTAAAATTATGTAATTATAAAAATGCTTTGATTAGCAAGCTGATATCAAATAAAGGAATTAGATCTAAGATGACAAATTTAAGCGGTACTTTATTAATTGAGTTTTTAACTGAGGAGTTACCTCCGATAAATCTTGAACAAAATATTGGTAGTCCATTTGCCGAGAGTATTCGCGAGCAGATTGCTGGTTTTTTAAATGATGATAGTAGCTTAAAGGTAATTGTAGCTCCACGCCGCTTTGGTTGCGTTATAAATGGGGTTAATTCGATACAAAAAGATCAGACTTTGCTCCGTAAAGGTCCAGCAATTAGTATGGGGCTAAAAGATGGTAATCCACAGCCAGCATTACTTGGTTTTGCGAAATCATGTGGCACCGATTGGCAAAATCTGGAGCAACGTGATGATGGTTACTTCTATTTTACTTCGCTAGTTAAAGGCAAATCTCTGGATGAGGTTTTACCGGAAACAATCTTAAATGGCTTAAAAAAGGTTCAGATTGCTAAAGGGATGCGTTGGGGAGATAATGATTTTACCTTTGTTAGACCCGTGCATGGACTTACTGTAATGTTTAATGACAAGGTTATTGATTGTGCCGCTCTTGGTGTTAAAAGCCATAATGAGACTAGTGGTCATCGTTTTATGTCTAAGGAATCTGTGGTTTTTGCTGATGCTAACGAGTATTTTACTAAGCTTGAAGCTAGTGGTAAGGTAATTGCTGAATTTAATGCACGTAAAAAATTGATTAGCGAAGGGCTAACTACTAAAGCTAGTGAGCTAGGCTTTACCATTAGTCCAATTGATGGTTTAATTGATGAGGTAACGGCATTAGTCGAGTGGCCAGAAATTCTGGTTGGTGAATTTGATAAGAAATTTCTTAACGTACCGCAAGAGTGCTTGATTTTATCAATGGCAAAAAACCAGAAGTATTTTGCCTTACTTGATAATAATGGCAAGCTAACCAATAAATTCCTTTTCGTCAGTAATCTAATCTCTAAAGATCCACAGGTGATTATTGAAGGTAATCAGAAAGTCTTATCGGCGCGTCTGGCTGATGCTGAGTTCTTCTTTGAGTTTGATAAGCGCACACCATTAAAAGAATTTGTCAGTAAGATGGCAAAGGTCGTTTATCATAATAAATTGGGTAGTCAACTTGAACGGATTGAGCGTTTGCAGCAGATAGCAGCGAAAATTGCAGAGAAATTTGAATTTTTAAAAGTTAAGCCTATCGATGCAAATAATACTGCCCGCCTTTTAAAGGCTGATCTGGCAACTGAAATGGTTGGTGAATTTCCCGAGCTTCAAGGGATAATGGGTAAATATTATGCCGAATTTAATGGAGAAACGCAAGAAGTTGCTAATGCGATAGAAAAACACTATTACCCACGCTTTAGTGGTGATAATTTGCCTGATAGCAACTTGGCAATAGTTGTGTCATTAGCCGATAAACTAGAAACCTTAGTTGGGATCTGGGGAATTGGGCTGATTCCAACAGGAGATAAAGATCCGTATGCTTTACGGCGCGCTGCTTTGGGTATCGTACGGATCTTACTTAAACATAAAATTGACTTGAAATCTCTACTTGAGATTACATTTGATGCATTTAAAGATAAAAATTTTACTAGTAAAATTATTGCTGAATTGTACGAGTTTATTCTCCAACGAGCAGAAAATTATCTAACTAGCGTAGGTGGTTATTCAACTCCAATTGTTAGAGCAGCGTTAAAATCATTATCTTATCAATTTGAACGCGATGATTTAGGTATTGATAAATCATTGACAAGACTAGATAAGCTTTTACCTTATCTGAGTGATTTAGGTCAAGATACTAAAGCAATCGAACTAATTCAGGCAAATAAACGGATTAAGAATATTCTTGAGAAAAATGCTAGTAACTTTGTTGGCGAATATGATTCTAAACTTACTAATAACCTTCCAGAAACGGAGCTAGCTAATTTCCTTTTTGGCGTTAAACAAGACATGGCGATTGATGGTAATTATCAAGAATACTTTGACAAACTATTAGAAGCTGGGCCAATACTTGCCGCTTTCTTTGAAAATGTAATGGTAATGGATGAGAACTCAGATATAAAAAACAACCGTTTGGCTTTATTACAAGCTGCACAAGTTCGCTTTAACTATATCTGCAACTTTGCTGAATTATCGTAATTATGTCCGGAATTTTCCAGAAAGTGACCATTAAATGAAATTAATCTTTCTTGATCGTGATGGTGTAATAAACCACGATAGTGAAGCATACATCAAAAACGTTGATGAGTTTGAGCTTTTGCCTGGTAGTATTGAGGCGATTGCTAATTTAAGTCAGGCTGGCTTTAATGTGATTGTTTGTACTAATCAATCAGGTGTTGGACGTGGGCTTTTTAGTATGGAAGAATCAAATGAAATTCATATTAAATTGCATCAGCTGGTAGATCAAGCAGGTGGTAGCATTAGTGCGATTATTTTTTGCCCACATGTTCCGGAAGATAACTGTAATTGCCGTAAGCCTAAGCCGGGAATGATACTTGATATTTGTGAACGGTTTAATGTCGATAATATCTCCAATATAATGATGATCGGTGATAGTATTCGTGACCTTGAGGCAATCAGTAATGCGGGAGGTATTCCATTACTTGTCAAAACTGGCAATGGTAAAAAAACGCTAATGAAAGAAAAATTACCTTTGGGTACTCTGGTATTTGAAAATTTGCTTGAAGCCAGTGAATATATTATTGAAAAAGAGCAGCGTGAAAATGCAGAAGAATAAACTGACTCCATTTATTGTAATTCGTTCTTGTATATTCTGGCTTCTAGCGGTAGCAGCACTTCCAGTTTATAATGTGGTGATGTTGTTTATTTGGCCATTAAATCGGCAGCAAAAACATCGAATAATTAATAGTTCTGTGCGTTATTTCTCTTTTTTATTACAGCATGTCGCGGGAGTTAAGCATCAGGTAAGCGGTTTGGAGAATATTCCAGATAAACCTTCACTTATTGTTTCAAATCATCAATCTGCTTGGGAAACTATTACGTTCAATTGCATTTTTCCGCCGATAGTGTGGATTATGAAAAAAGAGATTTTATCAATACCGCTTTTTGGTTGGGGGGCGCGGATGTGTTCGCCAATTGCGATAGATCGTAGCCGAGGAGAAGATGCGTTAGTACAAGTAATTGAGCAGGGAAATGAACGGTTTCGCCAAGGATTCTGGATATGTATCTTTCCCGAAGGTACCAGAGTTAAGCCAAAAGCACGTAAACCATTTAAATATGGTGCTGCCAAATTAGCAATCAAGATGGAGGCTCCTATAATTCCTGTTGCGCATAATGCAGGTTATTGCCTGCCAAAAAATAGTTTTTGGTTTTACCCGGGAACGGTGAAGGTTATTATTGGGAAGCCAATTTACCCGGAAGAAAATGATCCTACTGAATTGACTAAGAAGATTGAAACATGGATAAATACTCAACTAGAATCAATCGGTAGTTAAGATGCCGCGTTTTTATGTTGATACTTTATTAAATGTCGGAGATGAAGTCTCGCTACCTTCTGATGTGGTGCGGCATATTATTGTGTTACGTTTGAAGCTAGAACAAGAGATTATTTTATTTAATAATGATGGACATGATTACCATGCTAAGATCGTAGAATTAGGCAGGCGTGAGGCTTTGGTGGTGGTTACCAATAAAGTTAAAAATCAGACTGAAGCTAATTTTATAATTACGCTTATGATTAGCCTGATTTCCAATGATAAACTAGAGCTGGTTATTCAAAAAGCTGTTGAACTGGGTGTGCAGAGAATAATCCCTGTAATTACCGAGAAAACTCAGCGAATCAAGGCTGAACGCGAAGCAAGTAAACTTGAGCATTGGCGGAAAATAATTATTGCAGCTAGTGAGCAGTGCGGAAGAGCTAAGTTAGCAACAGTCTCTGAAATAAAGGAATTTGCTACTGTTATAGATGAAGATAAAAGTGAGATAAATTATATTTTATCACCACATCACGCTGCAAGTAAGTTAGGTAAAGTTAATAATGCGCAATCAATTTCCTTGCTTATCGGACCAGAAGGTGGACTTACTGAGCATGAGATCAGAGTTGCTAATGCGGCTGGGTTTCAGAATCTTAACTTGGGTAAAAGAATTTTACGTGCAGAAACGGCAGCTGTAGCTGGTATTTCATTTTTGCATTGTAATTTTGGTGATTTTAAAATAGTCTAAATATAAGGGAAATAATAAGTGAAACTAAAATTAGTTCAAGCTACATTTTATATAATTTCAGTTGCTACTGTGATAGCGTGTAGTACTGGTACTAGCGGACAAAATATGCCAATCGGAGGCACTGCATTTACTGGAACATTTACTCCCGGAATTGGTAATTTGACAAATGGTGTTACTGGTAGCTCTTGTACCAGTAACGGACCAGAAAATCTGACTTTTATTGTTCAAGAGTCAACTACTGTATTTTATGACCTTAATATTGGTGCTGGACAAGTACCAATCATCCAAGGTAGTTTTGTCAATGGTGGACAAAATGTTAACCAAAATAATCCATGCTTCAATGGTACTGTGACTTATTCCACTTGCGGAGCTGCACAAAGTGGCTCGATTACTTTTAATGCCTGCTCTGTAAGTTTGCAAGGTAATACTTATGTTTTCCAAGCTACATACTATTTATATACTGCCAATGGTGTTTCTTTAGGCTCAGGACCAATTTATGCAACTAAATAATGGACGCAGTGGTTATAACCGTAAGGCAATTGAATGGATAAAAGACGCATGGCATCTAGCAAAACCATATTGGACTAGCGATCAAAAGTATAAAGCTTACGCACAGATTATTGCAGTTATTGCACTAAATTTGGCGTATGTCTATATTACAGTAGTTGCAAATAGTTGGTATAACTCATTTTATGATGCATTACAGCGTTATGATAAAAAGCTCTTTACGCCTCTAGTAATAAAATTTGGCTGGATTGCTTTCTTCAACGTAGTGGTACAATTAATATCATTTTACATTCGTAAACATTTGGAAATCGGTTGGCGTCGTTGGATGACGGATCGTTACTTGAATAATTGGTTATCGAATCAAGCATATTACAAGACTAGATTTACCGAGAAGGTCGATAACCCAGATCAGCGTATTAGTGAGGATATTGGTAGTTTTATTGGTTCATCATTGGATTTGAGCCTTGGGCTATTAACATCGATAGTAAGTTTGTCCTCTTTTGTTGGTATTTTATGGCATTTATCGGGTAATTTTAATTTTACTCTATTGGGGCATAAATTATATATTCCGGGCTATATGGTTTGGTTAGCTGTTCTTTATGCTGGATTAGGCACTTATATCACATTTAAAATTGGTAAACCATTAATCAAACTAAATTTTAAACAGCAAGTTTATGAAGCAGACTTCCGTTTTGGTTTGTTACGGATTCGTGAATATAGCGAGGAAATTGCTTTTTATAATGGTGAACAACAGGAAAAAACTGGTTTGACTGGCAAATTTCATAATGTTGTTGATAATTTTATGCGAGTAGTTAAGCGAACACTTAAAATTAATGGTTTTAATTTCGCTTATGGGCAAACCTCAGTTTTATTTCCTCTTTTGGTGAATGTACCGCGCTATCTTGCTAAAGGAATGACTCTTGGTGATTTGATGCAAACCATGTCGGCTTTTGGTCGGGTACAAGATGCGTTATCCTATTTCTTAGATGCATATGGTTCGCTTGCTGGTTGGCGTGCGGTAATGGATCGTTTATACGGTTTTGAAGAATCAGTAGTTAATGCTACAAATTTGCATGGGCTAGAGAAATTACCAGACCAGAATGGATTATTACAGGTAAGTAATTTGAGTATTAATTTACCCAATGGCAAAAATCTAGTGCAAGGGATAAATTTTAAATTGTCTGCTGGTGATCGCTTATTGATACGTGGGCGTTCAGGTAGTGGTAAAACTACTCTGCTACGCTCACTAGCTGGATTATGGCCGTATTCTACTGGTGAAATAAGGGTTGCTGATGCAGCTAGTAATGAATTATTTGTTGGTCAGCGTCCATATGTACCAGCAATCAGATTGCGGGAGGCTATTTGTTATCCATTAATTGAGAATTTGCCGGATGATGAAGCGTTAAAAGTAGTGCTACGTGAATGTGGTATTGCCTATCTTGCCAGTCGTCTAGATGAAATCAGTGATTGGGGTAAAATACTATCGTTAGGCGAACAGCAACGCTTAGCTTTTGCCCGGATTTTGATAAATTCTCCAACCGTAATTTATCTAGATGAATCTACTTCGGCTTTGGATGAAGAAATGGAGCAGCACCTATATCAGTTACTTCAAGATAAATTACCAACAAGTGTGGTAATTAGCGTTGGTCATCGTAGTACGCTAAAACAGTGGCATAATCAGGAATTAGATTTTAATCAGTTACAAAGTGCATAAAGAATGTTTGAAGATTTAGTAAAATCAGAACTGGAACTTGTTGATAAAGTAATCAGAAAGGATTTAGGATCACAAGTCCCCCTAATTAATACAGTTGGTGAATATATAATTTCGGCTGGTGGCAAACGGATTCGCCCGTTACTTACAGTAATGTGTGGCAGAATGCTTGGTAACTCTTCCGAATTAATCTATAAAATGGCGGCGATGATAGAGTATATTCATACTGCAACTCTATTACACGATGATGTGGTTGATGAGTCTGGTTTACGCCGTGGACGTGCAACTGCAAATGCTGTATTTGGTAATGCAGCTAGTGTTCTGGTTGGTGATTTTATTTATACTCGTGCATTTCAGTTAATGGTTGAAAGTAATTCTTTAAAAGTGCTTAAAATTATGGCGGATAGCACTAATGTTATTTCTGAGGGCGAAGTATTACAGTTATTAAATATTGGGCGTAGTGATTTAACTGAGGCGGAGTATTTTAAGGTAATCGAAAGTAAAACAGCACGATTATTTGAAGCTGGAGCACGTGTAGCAGCAATTGTTAGTGGAGCGACAGAAGAAGTTGAAGATAAATTGGCTGATTATGCTATTTGTCTTGGCACTGCTTTTCAGATAGTTGATGATATTCTTGATTATAATAGTAGTTCGGAAGTAATGGGTAAAAATGTTGGTGATGATTTACTTGAAGGTAAAGTAACCTTGCCACTGATATTTTTATTAACTACTGGAGATGCAAATACCAAATCATTAATTACTGCGGCAATTGATAAGCCAAAAGAAGCAGATATAGCAAAAATAGTGAATCTTGTTGTTACTAGTGATAGTCTTGATTATTGCCGGAAACTAGCCCATGATTACGTATCAAGAGCAAAAAGTGCTTTGGATGCTTTGCCAGATAATAACTATCGTGACGCCCTATTTAATATTGCTGAATTAAGTATTGAGCGAATCAAATAAGTCCATAGTGTAGCTTTTAGATAAATAGGATAAAGACTTTTCTAATATTCATATACTTTGCAGTATAAATAGTTTTAAAAGTCTTTATCCTAAAAGCATTAGAGCTAGCGTTTTATTTAGCAGAGGAAGCAGTTGTTGTATTTTGTTTAGCTACCTTACATTTGTAAAGCTTATTATTCTTGTAAAAACACTCCATCTTGACACCCTGATCAGTTGTAAATCTAACTCTCGCCAAATTAGTTACATCATCATCACTAGTCGCTTCATCTACTGGATCAACTGGCTGATTATTGTATGAATTAACCCCTTGATTCCCGCCAACTATATCTTGACTATATTTGACTTTATAGTTCTTACAGTTATTTTGAATTACCGACTCAGTTGTATTCGAATTGATTTTGACTTTATTGCAAGAATAGTTTGAAGCGTTCAAATTAATTGTTGTATAAGCATTTGCTTTTAAAATAATAATACCTAATAATGATAATAATTTAATTGTTTTC
>SSGX01000006.1 GCA_008017155.1 Neisseriales bacterium
AGCTCTTTCAAATATTTTTTCTTTTGAGCATTTGGTGGTGGGAAACGATATATTTAATTATGCAGCAATTGGGGTTACTCTTAGTCAATTATGCAAAAATAAGTAAATCTAAAATTAATGAATAAAGGGAAATAAAGATGAAAATATCAAAATTAGTTTTATTACTGATTTTTATTAACAGTTTTGGAAATAAAATAAAACGTATAAATGATTTAAATAAAATTGATGTATTCCATTGGGATGCTGAAGTAACACATTGTGTTGGAATGACAGGACAGATTACAAATAGAGTTGGAAAATTTCTTTTTGACAAAAGTAGTTCATTTTTGGCTTCACGTTTTTCTTCTTCGTCGCTTGGATTTTTGGGAAAAATGACACTGCCTTATTTTTTTCCTGTCGCAGGAACTCTTTTGCCATTGGCGCTTACCGAAAGTACTTTTTTATTTGGACTGAAAGAAAATGGATTAGTTGACCGATATCTTCCCTTTATTTTAGCGGGTACAGGATTCGCTTTAGTCAGTCAAAAGCCATACATGGCGGGAACATTTATGGCTGCCATGTATTTATACTATCGAAAAAAGAAGAATAAGCAGGCTGAAGAGTTGAAGATAAAATTTGACTCTGAAAAAGCAGATGAAATAAAAAAGATTAATTATAAACATGAAGAAGAAAAAGAAAAATTATCGAATACTGCAGAACAAGAAAAAAATAATTTAATTGAAAATTATAAAAATGAAAAGATTGCTTTAGAAAATAGTTTAAAAAAATTGCACGAAGAAGAAAAATTACTGCTTATGAGTCAACATGAAAAAGAGATGGCAAATAGGGCAGTGAGAATAGAATCATTGCTACTAGAGCTGCGAACAAGAGAAGACTATGCAAAAGAATTGACTGATCAAGAAAAAGAACAAAATGAAAAAACTATTAAAAGATTGTCAGAAGAGATTATTGAGCTCAAAAATAAGCAAAAAATACTAGAAACCGGCAAAAAACCTAAAAGGAAAAGTAAGGGTATTTTCAATTATTTATTAACTGGCTCTGATTCGGAGGAATCGGATAGCGATTAGTTGATATAATCAGCGAGCCGCACATTGTCATGTGTTTGGTTATCAATAGTGACGGTATACTGTTTTTTACTGAGTGGTTTGTAGTATCTCAAGACATCGAGAGCAAAGTGATTGTAGTGTGCCTCTTTGGGATTTATTAAGTACAAATTAGGAAGAAGTATATTGCTTGAGTATTGAGTCTTATATTCTTTTGATTCAAAATAAGCAGTGTGTGGATCGATCAGAACAATAAATGTGTTGAATGGAATTTGCTTTGTGGCTGTTGCAGTGTCTTGTTTTTGAATTTTCCAGGTGATTGTTTCGCTTTTTTCGTCTACGGTTCCGGTATAGAGATAAAAATGACAGGGTTTCTGATCAGAAGCGATAAAGTGGTCAGGAATATTGCCTTTTAGGATAACGGGAAAGATTGCCGATGTGAGCAAGATATTAATTTCATTTTTTTCCTCTAATCGAGGAAAAACTAATCGTCCATTATTTGTGCTTGTGGCATCGTAGCCACGATAAAAGCCATGCACTCCGCTAATACCTTCAAGTGATTTAGTAAGTATTTTTTCCGCAAGTATATAATAAAGATCTTCATATGTAGAGGTTTTTTCTTTGTAGAGAGCGAGACCGTCTCGCTGTCCGTGCATTGCAGTGATGACTGTCGGTTCACCTTCTTCTTCTTTCTGTTCCCTTATATAGTTTTTTAAAAGATTGAGATCACTTTGAAGGGACTGTCTGTCAGGACGTATATACAGCTCGATTACTCCTGAATAGAAGAGAGCATTCTGCAGGGAAGCTGCTTTTAGTGTGGAATGGGAAATACAGGAAAAAAAAATAATAAAAAAAAGCATATACTGCCTTTGAAATAACAAAAACAGAATAAAATAAATAAAGAATAAAAATCAAGAAAAATATATAGAAAAACAGAGAAAATGGTTGCGGGAGTTGGATTCGAACCAACGACCTTTGGGTTATGAGCCCAACGAGCTGCCAGACTGCTCTATCCCGCGCCGACTTAATTTAAGTGTAACGAGTATATTTTAAAAATCAAGTTTTTCTTTTTTAAAAAACTTTAAAAAAGAAGATATACTGGGTAGAGAAGTTTTTTTGTGAACATATATATGAAAAAAAAGAATTTTGGTCTGATGACAGTAATCTGTGGTCCAATGTTTTCAGGAAAAACGGAGGAGCTCATTAGACGAATTCGCCGAGCAGCTTATGGAAATAAAAAAATTGTTGTTTTAAAGCATGCTTTTGATGATAGATATCAAAAAGAGTTTATTGTGAGTCATGCAGGGGACAAAATTGAGTGTCGATATATCAAGCAGGTTGAAGAAGCGAAGGAATATATTGATGCTGATACTGAAGTAGTGTTTGTTGATGAAGTGCAGTTTTTTGATCCCTCAATTATTATTTTTTTGACGAGTTTAAGAGATAAGGCAATAGATATCGTTGCTGCCGGATTAGATTTGGATTTTCGAGGGATTCCCTTTGGCCCAATTCCGGAGTTGCTTGCTTTAGCTGACGAAGTGCTGAAATTGAAAGCGGTTTGTTTTCAAACGGGAGCCGATGCGCAGTATTCTCAACGACTAATTAATGGAAAACCTGCCAAGCACACTGATCCTATAGTGCTTGTTGCTGCAACTGATTGCTATGAAGCTCGTAGCCGTGAACGATTTGAAATTGATTATGTCCCGCTCAAAGAATATTTAAATCAAAAATTACGATGAACAGGTTTTGTAAGAAAAATTTAACGGTTATTAATACGATTTTCTTTACAAAGTCTTTTGAGCGAAGATGAAAGAAAAAAGCATTTTTGAATGCACTGTATGCAAAAAAAGATATGTAAAATGGCAGGGGAGCTGTTTTCATTGCGGTAGTTTCAATGAGATTATAGAAAAAGAAGAACGCTCTGATATACGCCGAAAAAATCCTTCTAGCAGTAAGGTTCTCGTGATGGAAGATGTAATGATCGAAGCACGACATGACCGGATCCAAAGTGGGATTTTAGAGCTCGACCGAGTTTTAGGAGGCGGAGTAGTTCCGCATAGTGTTATTTTACTTTCAGGTAATCCGGGGATCGGTAAATCAACCCTTCTTCTTCATCTGGTCTGCGCACTCTCTGATCTGAACAAAATCTTGTATATTGCGACCGAGGAAGATGAAGCACAAATAAAGCTTCGATTACTCCGTTTGCACAATAAAAAATTTAATTGGTTTATTGTGCAAGAGACTCAATTTGAATCAATGCTGGGACTGATTGAAGAGCATACCCCGCAAATTGTGATTATTGATTCATTACAAAACATTAGTATCAATAATGACATGTTAGGAAACCAGATACAAAAAATAAAAATAGTGACCCAGAAGCTTGTTGAAGACGCAAAGAGACGCAAATACACCCTTATTTTTACCGGACACGTCACCAAAGAAGGAGAGATTGCTGGGCCCAAGACGGTTGAGCACTTAGTAGACACTGTTTTATATTTTGATGCCGAAAGTCATACAAACTTGCGTATTCTCAGAAGTACTAAAAATAGATTTGGTCCGATTGACGAGATCGGATTTTTTACGATGACCGAGCAGGGAATTGTTGAATGTGTTAACCCTCAAGAAATCTTTATTGAAAATACGGAGCCGGTTATCGGAGCTGCTTTAACCTGGGTCAAAGAAGGCTCCCGTGAGTTTTTAGTTGAAATTGAAACACTTTTGGTCCCCTCAAAAAGCCATACCCCTCAACGGATCGTTCAAGGGAGTGAGCATAAACAGTTTCTGCTTTTGTGTGCGATAATCGAAAAATACTTGCACATTCCGCTTAGCGAATTTGATATTTTTTCTAAAATTCGCGGAAACTTTAAAACAAAAGAAACGCATATTGATCTAGCGGTGGTCATGTCTATCTTGTCCAGTTATTTTCATAAAGTGACAAAGAAAAAAATCTTGTACTCAGGAGAGATCAATTTATCCGGTAATGTGACTGCGCGGACTGGATTACCAAAAAAAATACCCTTTAATAAATATGGTATTGAATCTATTATCGCCGGTAAGATGCATACAGTCGATGAAAGAGAAGTTCCTTTAAAAATAATTGAATCTGTCTATGAATTAAAAAAGATTTTTGAAATATAATACTTTTTAATTGATAGACAGAAGGTATTGCCGTACTCAAAAGGATGAAATAGCCAAAAAAGAGATAAAATTGTTGTTTTATTGTTTATTTGTTATAATAAATTTGTTTTATTTTTAGTGAGGATAGTAATGACTATGCTATATTATTTGTTTTTGTTTTTTGCACTTTCTTCTTTCGATCTTTCGGCAAAATCTGTTGAACGAATTGATACTATTGAGCAATTCAATAAAATCGGGCTTTGGGAATGGCAACGCGATATCTTGAACAGTAACCAAAAGCAACGTGAGATTATTCAAGTGTTAAGTAATGCACAAGTAAGTGACGAGTTAAAAGATCAGCTTATTGAGAAGATTTCTGCTTGGAGATTGGTTTGTTTTCTGCACGACAGAAAATATGCATACAGTGATGATATTCACAATGCATATGCAGGATTCCGGGATTCGCTCAACAAAGCACAATTAGCAAAACTAAACTCAAAATATAATATGTTTTTATTGAAATTCTTTGGTGGAGTCGGTGCAGTCTATACAGGGCTTATTTTATTGGCTTGTTACATAGAGCAAAAAGCAAAAAAAGTGAATATAGTCCTCGTTCAAAATCCTCAATAAAAAATATAAGTGTTGCTTATAAATATAAAATAAAGGAAAGAAATGAAAATATTTAAAATATTGTTTTTAGTATTTTTTTTATGAAATAGTTTTTCTAAGAAATTAGAACAACTTGATTATTTGAAAAAAGTAGGATTATTTGCATGGGATGCTCAAGGGAAAGCAACCGCTGCTTTAAGAAGCAGTGTTCTTTCTTCGCTTAAAAAGCTAACGGTGAAAGAATATATTGAGAAATCAACTGATATTTCTGCGATGGTTATTGCAGTAGCAGCAGTAAAGGATGAAGAATTTGGTGCGGTGTATGCTCAATTAGTCCAAAACGCTACTGATGCCGATCGAGAGGAACTAAAAGAAAAAATAGACAGAGCTCTTTCAAATATTTTTTCTTTTGAGCATTTGGTGGTGGGAAACGATATATTTAATTATGCAGCAATTGGGGTTACTCTTAGTCAATTATGCAAAAATAAGTAAATCTAAAATTAATGAATAAAGGGAAATAAAGATGAAAATATCAAAATTAGTTTTATTACTGATTTTTATTAACAGTTTTGGAAATAAAATAAAACGTATAAATGATTTAAATAAAATTGATGTATTCCATTGGGATGCTGAAGTAACAC
>SSGX01000011.1 GCA_008017155.1 Neisseriales bacterium
ATTTTTTAATGGTTGCGCTGCTGCATGTCCAAACCATATACGAAACCACTCTAAATTACCGCCCTTAGATAGAAATCAGGCAAAATCTAATTATTTAACACTGCTTTTAGGGTAAAATATCGATTCCGTTAATTAGAGCTTACTTTATGTAAGGTTGAATTGCATACAAGATTATTTTTAAAATACCAATTTTTGGAATTTCAGATAAAATATTAATTTTTTTCATACATATCATGATACCTGTCATTTTTTGACAGTTATCAGCTAAAGCTAATTTACGTACAATCTAGTCCTAACTATAAACTATAAAATTATTATTAAATTCACCACAAAGGATGATTATGCAAAACACACCAAGCACAAAAGATAGCGTATTTATAATTGGTACAATAATCCTGGTTGGACTTAATTTACGCCCATCAATGGCGGCAATTGGTCCATTACTCGGCTTAATCCGCACCGCCATACCTATGTCTTTTAGCACTGTAGCCTTACTCACTGTATTACCTGTTTTGGCAATGGGTGTTGCCATGACATTGGGAAATAAGTTAACTGAATTGGTTGGTGCTCATACTGCCGTAGCAATTGCAGTAACCCTAATTGCTATGGCAGATATCGGACGCTTATTGGCAACTAACTCTATGGTATTGATATTAACTGCCATTATCGCTGGTTGTGGAATCGCTATTATCCAAGCAATTATCCCTGGAATCATAAAAAAGAATTTTCCACAATTAATTTCGTTATTTATGGGATTATATGTGACCTCAATTATGGGTGGCGCGGCTCTAGCTGCAGCATTATCGCCAATCGTAAGTATTACCACAAGTTGGCAAGTTGCACTCGCAATGTGGTCAGCATTAGCGGTAATAGCGCTAATCTTTTGGCTAGCTTTTAAAAATAAAATTACACCAGCGCAAACAGTACAGCAGCATAAAAATAACGTTACTACAACATTTTTTAAAAATAAGCGCGTTTGGCAATTGGGGATTTTCTTTGGATTGGGAACATCATTTTATACTTGTGTATTAGCATGGTTGCCTCCATATTATCTTGATTTGGGCTATGCTGATACCAATGCAGGATTAATGTTGGCATTTGTCTGTGCAATGGAAGTGTTATCGGGATTAATTTTGCCAGCTCTTGCTAGCCGTTCATTAGATCGTCGACCGATTTTGTTCATTACTTTAGCTGCTATTATTTTAGGCTTTGCAGGCATAATTCTTACTCCGACAAAATTGCCTCTTTTATGGGCTAGTTTATTAGGTATCGGAATTGGCGGAATTTTTCCATTAACTTTGATCGTAACGATGGATCACATCAATGATGCAGCTCAATCAACAAAATTAACTGCCTTTGTACAAAGTATTGGCTATACAATAGCTGCATTTTCACCGCTTGCTGCTGGTTACATTCGCGATATAAGTAATGGATTTACTGGTGCTTGGTTATTTATGCTGATTGTGACACTATTTATGATAATAATGGCAACACGGTATAACCCTAAAAACTATAGCCTGATTTTTGCTAATAAATAGCAATTGTTATGGAAAGCATTTAGGTATCAACACGTATTAGTTGAATCTCTAAATTGCTTTCCATTGCTTGATAATCAAATAATATCACCCCAATTTTACATAAGCTCGGTGGGATAAATTTATTATAGTTCATGGCAGTTGCTTTATCAATTAATAAACCAACATTATTATCACTTATAGCAAATTTAGGACAAATTACTTCGGCAATAGTTTTGGCAACCGCAGTACGACTAACACTGAGTATTCGGGCAATATTTGATTGATTAATCCCATTAGTTAGTAAGAAAATAATTTCATGTTGGCGTTTTGCTAATTTGATTGGCATTTTATAATCTTTGGGCATTATTCGTAGTGGCGTAGGTTTCTTATTCTGTAGGAGGTTTAGATAGTCAGTTAATCCGAAAAAGCCAAACTCAGAAGTAATTTTTTGTACTGCTATGACTTCTCCATCTTTAGCAAAGATCGGGATATAATTAAAAATCAACGACCTAATTTCATCATTTTGTGGCAAGATTATCAATGCCTTAATAAATGCTTTATTCTGAACTACCAATTGGTGAATGTGTAGTAAATGTTCACGTGTTAAATTTAACTCCTCACTCGTTTTTGCAATTTCAGAGCTAAATTTACCAAGTAATGTAACATCGTTTAAACCAACAATATTTTCTCCGGCGAAATTTGATTGACACAAGCTATTGGCGGCAACAATAACTCCATTGCGATCAATTAACATTGCACTGACAGGTAACGATTGCCAAATTTGAAAATTTTGCAGTAACTCACCAAAGATAGAATCAGGCGCGTCAACGCGTTGAGGCAGATCAACAATTGGCATAAATTTTTTCACTTTGAATAGAATGTTTATTGACTTAATTATTCATATTGTACGACTCTATTATACCAATAAATTCAATTGCTATAAAGCAACTAACTTAACAGAAAAAAGCTGCTGGCTAAATGCCATATAGTATTTGCTAGTTTACCAGCTCATAGAAAGAACTTATTGAGACTTTGCAGCTAAAGCTGACTTAAGTTCATTTTATCTAGCATAAGGCGGATTTTCATTTAAATAGAAACTTTTGGGCGTGAAATTTAGATTATTCCTGAAGATGTCAATATTGTACTCGATATTTTCGGGATTTTGAAGGCGAATTTTTGCTTTTTACAAGTTTTTACCCAAATTGTCTGCTGTATTGTGTAAAATAAGCAATGCAGCAGCTTTGCTATTAGCTTTAATAACATTTTTTAGTTGTTTTAGAGAATGATTGTGGTTTAGGCAGCTTGCTGCACCATATCTACCATCTTGTTGGTTGGTGTATCTCTACCGATACGTTTGCGGTATCTGGCATTCAAACTATTCTGAATTCTCCTAATCTCAGCATCACTAACAAGATTAAAGTCAGTTCCTTTAGGTAAAGTTCTACGAATCAAACCGTTAGTGTTCTCGTTGAGACCTCGTTCCCATGAGTAATATGGATGGCAGAAATACCACTCTATACCAAATAGTTGTTTGATAGTATTGTGACACGCGAATTCCCCACCATTATCTGAGGTGATTGTTTTTAATGGCAATAAACCACTTTCAAATATCTTGCATAAGGCTTTCTCAACCGTTTCCGCAGCTTTGTGGGGTGCCATTCCCAAACCGCAGATTTTTTTGAAATTTGCATAGAAGCATTGCCACTATTATCTTATAGCCAATTCAATACTTTTAACAATCTCATCCAAATTAATTACCGCACTATCAGAAAACACTAATCTTCCCTGAAAATGAATATGCTGCCAGGCTATTGGTGATATCTTTTTAAGCATTTTTAAAGCTTTTTGATTATTTTCTGCTTTGTACCTGTCATATAACTTGGATAAAATCATTGAGTTATAATGAATTATTACATTAGCTATTAATCGGCCACATTGATTACTGATTTCTAACGCCCAGTCAGTTTTTCCAATCAAATGCTTTTTGCCGTACGCTTGAGCTATATCTGATCTTAATTGATGATAAGATTCCAAACGATTTTGTGAGCGATGGGTGGTACTTATAATGTTTGGATCTATCAGATATTGTAATATTTGGTTACTCCGTACCAGCTTATCCAATTCGTATAATGCGGCCTCAAAAATTCCAGGTCGTATTGGTATCGAACATAGACCAAAGATTGCTGATGCAAAAACAGAATTTGGTCACTTTGAACTAGATACTATTTTTGGTAAGGATCAGGAGTCATTTTTACTAACCGGAGTAGATAAAGCACATAAAGGCGTATTTATTAGAAAACTACCGAATAAAAAAGCAGATACTGTTGTGGC
The DNA here is from genome assembly GCA_008017155.1 of Neisseriales bacterium. GTDB lineage: Bacteria > Pseudomonadota > Gammaproteobacteria > Burkholderiales > UBA11063 > Aquella. The sequence goes on from SSGX01000011.1 coordinate 3,849, forward strand.
TGCATTTGAAAATGTTGTCGCTACAACACTTTATGAATTCAAAACACTAACTTCTGATAATGGCACAGAGTTTACTAATCACGCTAAAATATCTGAGATTACTGGAGCAGACTTTTACTTTGCAAACCCTTATAGTTCATGGGAACGTGGCTTAAATGAGCACACTAATGGCTTGATACGAAGGTTTTTTCCTAAAGGTACTGATTTCAATAACGTAAGTGATGAAGATATAGCTAAGGTGGAACACATTCTCAATACTAGAGGTCGAGCCTCGTTAGGCTATAAAACTCCGAATGAAGTATTTTTAGAATACTTACAAGCGGCTTAATTAGCGGTTTATTAGACCACCATTTGTTGAATTAATTAAAAATTAATTCAAGTCTGGCGGCCATTTTTTAATGGTTGCGCTGCTGCATGTCCAAACCATATACGAAACCACTCTAAATTACCGCCCTTAGATAGAAATCAGGCAAAATCTAATTATTTAACACTGCTTTTAGGGTAAAATATCGATTCCGTTAATTAGAGCTTACTTTATGTAAGGTTGAATTGCATTTATCGTGGGAATCGGCCCTAGTTATTATAATTATTTGGTAGATTATTTATCCAAGCGAGCACAGCCTAAATTAAGGCTTATTTTTATTGCCGGTGAGATTTTATATAAATCCCTAGTTAACAAACATCTTCAGGCATTTAACAGTGATTGTCGATTAATCAATCTTTATGGACCAACCGAGACAACACAAGCTAAATTTTATTATGAGCTTGATTTTAATAACTATAAGTTTAGTGAAATGATGCCAGTTGGGTTACCAATTAATGATGCTACCACTGCGTATATTCGTAATGCTTCTGGAGTTTTGATTGATGAACCAGATGTTACTGGTGAAATTATAATTGCTACGGATGATATTTCATACGGCTATTGTAATATTAGCCAAAATGCTCCTTTTATTGAAATTAACGGCAAAAAAGCTTTTTGTAGTGGTGACCTTGGCTATAAGGATCAACTTGGTTTATTGCATGTTTTGGGGCGAGCGGATTCGCAGATCAAGATTCGTGGCATGCGAGTAGAACTTAGTGAAATTGAAGCAAATATCCTAAATGTCGATAGTGTACGAGAAGTAGCTGTTTTATATGTGTTACAAGATAATAGTCAGGAAGGTCAGCTAGTCGCAGTATTAGTTGGAAATGCGAGTAAAAGTGAAGTCTTAGAATACCTTTCTTCTTGCTTACCCGATTATATGCTGCCAGCCAGATTTGTCTATCTGGATAATTTACCCAAAAACCGGAATAATAAAATTGACCGATTAGCATTAAGTCAGATTATTCAGGAAGAAAACTCTCTAGCTCCATTGACGGCCAATAAAAATGAAGCTACTAATGATGCGATAACAGAAAAATTAATTGCGATTTGGCAGGAATATTTCCCACAACCATTTTCTATTCATGACGATTTTTTTGTTTTGGGCGGTAGCTCGCTTCTAATTATGGCGATTGCCAGTAAAATTAAAGAAGTATTCAATCATACGCCAACATTGAATATATTCTATGAAAAACGAACGATTGCCGAACTAGCACAGTACCTTCATGTCAATCAGGATAATCAAAGTCAGACAATAAAATCAGCTTTAATTCATAAAGAGTATAGCAATGATTATTTCCCGTTGACACACATTCAGCAAGCCTATCTTCTAGGGCGTTTTGGTAATTATAAACTGGGTGGAATTGCAACTCAGCGTTATGTTGAATATAGCTATAGCGAGCATCTGGATTATGCGCGTTTAGAAGCTGCGATTAATCAATTAATTAAGCTTCATGCTATGCTTAGAACTACTTTCTCTGTTGATAGAATGGTACAAATAACTCATCCTGAATATAATTACAAATTATCTGTTAATGATTATTCAACTTATTCTAAGAGCGATTTTCAGCAGCAAATATTGGAAATCCGCAATCAAATGCTGAGTGAAAAACTTGATCTAACTAAGTTACCATTATTTGAAATAAAAATCTCTCGTGGGGCAAATGGCGACAGATTGCATTTTCTTTCTGATATTCTGATAATGGATGCACATAGCTTAAATATTTTTAGGGAAGAGCTAACCCTTCTTTATAAAGGTAGTAAGTTAGATGAGATTGAATTTACCTTTCGCGACTATATTGAATCAAAGTCTGAATCAGATAATAACTTAGCTTATCTTAGTAAGTTTTATTGGTTTCAACGCTTTAAAGATGCGCCTAATTTTGCTCCCCTTAGAACGCTGCAATTGCCTGAATCAGTAACTAATCCTATTTTTGCTCGGGATAGCCGGGTAGTTTCAGCAAATATTTGGCAGGAATTTAAGAATAAAGCTTATCAGAATAATCTTTCACCAACTTCAGCTTTATTAACTATTTACTATCATGTATTAGCCAGATATTCAACAAATCCTAATTTTTTGATCAATATATCACTTTTTGATAAAACTAATAGTTTAGTTGCAGATAATATTATTGGTGATTTTACTGATATTTTGGCATTTTTGCCATATGCAGGTTATAAGACGCAATTTATTAATCAGGTTCGGCATAACCATTCTTTATTATGGAAAGATCTTGAACATCGAGTGGTAGATGGGATTGAAGTATTTTCAATTATTCGCCAGAAATTTAACCTTGATTCAGATGTCATAATTGCACCACTGGTATTTACTAGTTTACTTGAAGATTCCAAGACAAATACTTTTCTTGAAAATAACGCTCATGAGGAATTTTATCTTTCACAAACAGCACAAGTTTGGCTAGATAATAATGCGATTGAAAATAATGGTAACCTCCTTTCTGGCTGGGATTATGTGTCGCAGCTTTTTGCTATAGAACAGATTGAGAGCTTACATAAGCAATATATAAATTTGATTGAACATTTTGCACATTATGCTTGGGACAATGAGATTCCTGATCTTATTGATTCTAGTGATTTAGCAATAATTGCTACTGCAAACTCATCTCATCAAAGCATGGAGAAAATAGTAACTCTTAAAGATCAAGCATTAGCTAAGCCACAGTCAATCGCAGTTATTGATGCTAATGGCAGCTATACTTATGGCCAGTTAATGGATAAAAGCTATTCAATTGCAAGTTTACTAAAAAAAGTTGGGGTACAAAAACGTGAATTGGTTGCAATCTTTAGTGAAAAAGGCTATCAGCAAATAGCCGCAGCCTGGGGGATCATGAAAACCGGTGCGGCTTATTTACCCTTAAATATAGATTGGCCAATCGGACGGGTTGAAGAAGTACTTCAAGAAGGAATGGTTCGTTATATCTTAGTATCTAAATTTCAGCTTACTAAAATTTCAGTTGATACAATTAAATCTGCATATCAAATTTTAGTGATTGATGAAGCTAATGATCATGAGCAAACTAATGTTGCTGCGATTCCGATGGCAGAACTTGATGAAGCCGCATATGTTTTATTTACTTCGGGAAGTACCGGAAAACCTAAGGGTGTTGTTATTTCTTATCTTGGCGTGATAAATACCATAAAAGCAGTCAACGAGCGTTTCAATATCAACCAAGATGATACTATTCTGGCATTATCCGAGTTAAGCTTTGATTTATCGGTTTATGATATGTTTGGAATGCTTGGCGCTGGTGGAAAAGTAATTTTTCCTGATCCGGATAAGGTTAAAGAGCCATCTCATTGGTATAAATTGATTGAAAAACATCAGATAACTATCTGGAATACTGTGCCCCAAATTATGCAGCTTTTAATTGACTACATCATTAGCCAGAAAAAACAACTCAATTCACTACGAGTGGTTTTGCTAAGTGGCGACTGGATTCCATTGAGTTTACCCACGCAGATTAAATCACTAAATCCAAATATCACGGTGATGAGTCTTGGGGGCGCCACTGAAGGCTCTATCTGGTCGTGTTGGTATGAGATAAAGAAAGTTGATGAAAGCTGGAAATCAATTCCATATGGTGTAGCGATGCCAAATCAGAAAATGTATATTTTAGATACACAAGGTAGGCATTGTCCGGCTAATGTGATTGGTGAAATATATATCGGCGGTATTGGCGTAGCAATTGCTTATTGGAATGATGGTGAAAAAACCAAAGCAAGTTTTATTCAGCATGAAGTGCTTGGGCGGCTTTATAAAACTGGCGATCTTGGCTGTTGGAATAAAGCAGAGTATATTGAATTTCATGGGCGTAAGGATTTTCAAGTCAAAATCAATGGTTATCGGATAGAACTAGAAGAAATTACGGCAAAACTGAATAAAATAAATGGAATTGAGAGTTCAATTGCTCGTGTTTATTCTAATGCTGGGCGTGATTATATTATTGCCTATCTAGTATCCAGATATAGCTATCTTGCATCTGATAGTAGTGAATTACAGGGGTTTAAATTAAAATTAGCTGGGATTAGAAGTGATTTACTTTTAGCTACATATAAGCTAAACTTAGACTTACCCGAGAATAAATTTATCCTCCGAAAAAGTTATCGGCGCTACTTACCGATTAGTATCAATGATGATGTAGCTATTGATGACATTCTCCAGTATAGTGCAGATACTATCAATCAATGGATTAACTCGGATAAACAACAAAATTTTCAAGGAACAGTTAGCGCCAAATTTTTAGATGAGATATTTGCCGCAATTTCTGCGATTAATCTTGAAGAACGGATTTTACCCAAATACCTCTATCCTTCAGCTGGAAGCAGTTATTCGGTGAGGAGTTATCTAAATTTACCCGTTGCGTTTGGTGATTATCAATCTGGCTACTATTATTATAATCCATTAGCTAAGACTCTCACTAATCTTGAACCCCCTCCGTTAACAGAAAATTTATCTGAGCTACCTGCAATTGATCTGATTGTTTATTATCCTGCGATTACTCCACTATACCAAGAAGAGTCATTTAGGTTTGCTTATCTTGAAGCAGGACATATGTTAGCTCTGATTTTAGAAGTGATAACTAAGTATAACATCCCAGTTACAGTTGAAATCTTAGATAAAGTTATTGATAGTGATAATACACAGCTTATCCGCCTTAAATTTGGGCAAGAAGAGTCTATCAAGATTAAACCTCTAGTTGAATTAAATAAACTAGTTAAGACAAGTAGCGGAATTTATATAAATGATAAACATCAGGTTGATATAAATCAGCAGGATATATTTACCCGAGCTAATTGGTATAGTGGCAGATTATTGGAAACTGGTGGTATGTTATTATCTTTTGATGGTGGTAGATCACCTGAAAATCTGCTTTATGCTGGAATGTATTTTCAACTTGTAAGTGAGCTACTTTATCAACATAATATTGGTAGCTGTATGCTTGGCTATGATATTTATGAGAATGTATTATATTCAATGGTACTTGGGCTAATTGATGAGGGTGAAAAACATAAATCTGAAAGTATGGTAGAAGATAAGTCAATTAGTAAATATATCGAAGAAAGTCTTGTTCACGAATTACCTGAATATATGCTACCGTATGAGTATTTAATTGTCAACAAACTGCCGCTGACAGCCAATGGCAAAGTAGATTTGAAAGAACTACCCGTCCCACAATTCTCTAGCCAAAATACGCGGTATATTGCACCAGAAACTCCGCTTGAAAAAGAACTCTGTGAGATTTTTGCTAAAGAGCTAGGTATAGAAGCTGAGACTATCGGAGTTGAAGATGATTTCTTTAGGATTGGTGGCAATAGTATATTAGCCATTCGCCTAACTAGCCACCTTAATAATTCCTTTGATTCTAATATTAAAGTTTCTGATGTTTTTGCTTTAAAGACGATTAGGCATTTGGCTAATTTGATTCGTACGACGCGAGGGGACTTTATCTTTAAGGGTTATCAGATAAAAGAAAGTGACGCGGATAGCCTTTATTTACCATTTAATCTGAATAATGTTCAGCAAGCGTATTATCTCGGGCGTTATGCTTCTTTTGAGCTAGGGAATATATCAACTCATTCATATAGTGAACATAAATTTTCTAAACTTGATCTTAAACGATTTGCAACTGCGCTTAATAATCTAATCAAACGTCACCCGGGCTTAAGAGCTATTTTCAAGGATGGACAACAGCAATATCTCTCAGATGTTCCTGATTATAGAGTTAACTATTCTGAATTTACCAATTATGAAGATTTTTATCAGCTGCGGGAAAGCCTTTCGCATAAGGTTTATCCAACTGATGAATATCCGTTATTTGATTTTATCGTTAGTCGGTGTTTATTTAATGATGAAGAGCCTTACTATATATTACATATTAGTTTTGATATTCTTCTAATTGATGGTAATAGCACCAGATTATTATATGATGAATTAACTCGTCTTTATCATAATCCAGATTTACAATTACCAGTACTGAACATTAGTTACCGTGATTATATCACTCAAGTGGAGAAAATCCGTGCTAGTGATTTATTTATCAAAGATCGGGAGTATTGGCTAAATAAACTTCCGGAGTATAATTTTGATTTGCAATTGCCGCTACGTTGCCGGGCAACAGATATAGCTAATCCACGCTTTAATAAATTGACCAAAATTATAGCTGGCGAAGTTTGGAATAAAATTAAGGCTAAAGCCCTAAAATATGATGTAGGATTAACCAGTATCATAATGGTTATTTATGGCAAAGTTTTAAGTTACTGGAGCAATCAGACTAGTTTATGCATCAATCTTACTTTATTTAACCGGATACCATTACATCCTCAAATAAATGAAATTCTTGGTGATTTTACAGTTCTTGAATTATTTGATTATAAAAACCCGGGCTTAGGGCAAAAAAGTATTATTGATGAAATCCGAATTAATCATGAGCAATTATGGCAGGATATTGAACATAATCTTTTTGATGGAATCGATTTTCAGCGCTTGATTCGTGAGGAGAAGCAATTAGCTACAAATCAGATTATTGCACCTGTAGTTCTTACTAGTGTACTAGGCGATAACAAGGATAAGGAGCAGTTTCTTGATGAATCATATCTTGGGAAGGAATATTCAAGTAACCAAACCTCTCAGGTATGGCTAGTTAATCATGCCTATACTTCCGGTGATGATTTTATTGCTGAATGGAACTATGTTGAACAATTATTTAATCAAAAAACTATTACTTCGATGCATCAGGATTATTGTCGGTTGATTGAGTTCTTGGCTAATGCAGATTGGGATAAAGATGTTTTTTCTGAACCTAATTCTGCAAGTTTAGCATTAATCCGGCAAATTAACTCTGCAACGCAGCCAGTTTCAGAGAATAACCTTTGTGATAGTATTCTATCCGTAATCGATACATATCAGTTAGCAGAACATCCGGCGCTTATTGATAATAGCGGTGAGAGTGTTTGTGTCTATAGCTATCAAGAGTTGCTAATAAAGAGTCAATTCCTTGCTCGCCAGATTCTTCAATTATTAGGATTTAATCAAGCCGATACATTAATCGCTATATTGGCTGAAAAAGGTGCTAATCAGATAACTTCTAGTCTTGGTATTATGTTTGCTGGTTACGCTTATTTACCATTAAATGTTGATTGGCCAGTAGAGCGAATTGATGAAGTATTAACTGGTGGTAGTGTTCGTTTATTATTAATTTCACGTAAGATGGTAACTAGGTTTAATCAGGCCTTATTATCACAAAAGTACCAGTTGATAATTATTGAAGACATACTATCAAAAACAAATCCTGAAATGCTAGTAAGGCTCGATAAAATTTCTTTACCAAAAATTAAACCAGATGATATTGCCTATGTGATCTTTACTTCTGGTTCGACAGGTAAACCAAAGGGCGTAACCATATCTCATCGAGGCGCGTTAAATACTATCAGTGCTGTTAATGCAAAATATCAGATAAACCAAGATGATAAAGTTCTTGCGTTATCTGATTTAAGCTTTGATTTATCGGTATATGATATTTTTGGCATGCTTTGTGCTGGTGGGACAATTATTTTTCCTAATCAGGATAGGGTTAAAGAACCTAAGCACTGGCAACAATTAATTGCTAAGCACAAAATTACCATTTGGAATAGTGTGCCGCAATTAGCTGAATTATTGCTTGAGGATTGGGAAACATTACACGATTCTACGCTTCGTTTATTTTTATTAAGTGGTGACTGGATTCCTATCACGCTACCAAAGCGGTTGCGTGAAGCTTGTCCATTAAGTACTATAGTTAGTCTTGGCGGTGCTACGGAAGGAAGTATTTGGTCTATCTGGTATCAAATAAATCAGCTTAATTCCAATTGGAAGAGTATTCCCTATGGCGTTGCGATGCCAAATCAGCAGATTTACGTTTTAAATCATAATCAGCATCATTGTCCTGATGGTGTAATCGGTGAAATTTATATTGGTGGTGCTGGTGTAGCCCCAAATTATTATCATGATGATGAAAAAACCGCTGCTGCATTTATTAATCATCCTGAGCTTGGGCGATTATATAAGACAGGGGATTCTGGTAGGCTATGTTCTGATGGTTATATTGAATTTATGGGGCGACTGGATAATCAGGTAAAACTTAATGGCTATCGGGTAGAATTAAGCGAGATAACAGCTAAACTTTTACAATTGGATGGAATCGAAGACGCTCTCGTGCAACTAACTAAAATTGATGGTAAAAATTACCTGATTGCCTATTTGGTAGTGGATAAAAACTCTGCTTCTTTAGATTCAAAAGATTTAGCCCAAAAGCTTAACCTAAGTCTTCAGAATGTACTACCAGAATATATGCTACCTCACTTATATATAACGCTAGAACAATTACCATTGACAGTCAATGGTAAGGTAGATATTCGTCAGCTACCAATCCCCGAAATGGATGCTGAAAGAAATGATTACCAAAAGCCTGTAAATGATTTTGAAATAAATATCCTTGATATCTACAGTGAAGTATTAAAAAAAGATAGGGAAGCAATTAGTACCAATGATAGTTTCTTTAAATTAGGTGGCGATAGTATTATTGCCATCCGTCTAGTAAGTCGACTGAATAAAAAGCTTGGTTTAAATATTACGGTAAAGGATATTTTTACTTACCGAAATATTTCTGAACTTGCAGCCTATATCTTAGCGAATAATTTGCAAAAAGAAACTCAAGATAACTATATTCCATTTAGTCTGATAAATAGTGTTGATTATGCTAATTTTAGTGGGTTTGATCAGTTGGAAGATGCTTTTCCAGCTAGTTATTTGCAGTTGGGAATGCTTTTTGAAAGTATGAATAGCCAGTATAGTACCTATCATGTCGTAATTTCAGAGAAATATAAAGCAGCGTTTGATCCTATTCAATTCCAGCTAATTTGGGAATCGCTAATTCGTAAACATGCTTTATTACGTGCGCGGTTTATCCTATCCAAAAACTCATATGATTGCTTGATTTATAAGGATATACCTTTTTCTTTTTCAAAATATGATGACTACTCATTGAAGGAGTTAGTAAAGAAAGAGAGTCAGTTAAATTTTGATCATTCAAAAGCTGGCTTATTCCGGGTATTAGTCAATCAGTATGTGGATAAAGAAGAATTTGATATGATTTTATCCTTCCATCACGCGATTACTGATGGTTGGAGCATTTCTCGCTTACTTAATGAGTTTTCAGCCGCGTATTTACGTGGAAAAACAATTGAATTAGGGAAGTCGCATCTTTCATATGGTGCATTTATCCGGCAGGAACAGAAAAATGTTAACAACGATAAAATGATTAGATTCTGGCAAGAGTATTTGGACGGAATTATTGTGCCAACAATCAATTGGAGTAGTGATAAGTCAGGATCAACGGATGGTTTAAATCAAAGTCGCTTTACTCTAGATGAAATCATCAGTCAGAAGATTCAGGCTTATGCGCATAAATTAAATGTTACTAGTGATTGTATCTTTCTATTCATTTATCTATCGGTTCTTTCTCGGTTCATAAATCAGAAAGATCTTACGCTCGGTCTTGTTATTAATAATCGGCTAGAAGTTGCTGGAGGTGATGATTTATTTGGTTTATTTTTAAATACCATTCCATATCGTTATAAACTTGAAAGAAACAGTATTGATGAAGCAATAAAAGATATATACAATGAGAAAATAAGACTTTATGAATATAAGGGTTTTCCTTATGCCAAGATTAAGGAACTATTTACTCATGATTTGTATCAATTTGCATTTAATTATACACATTTTCAAATAAATCGGGAAGGGCAGGCTAAGCGCGAAAACAATGATTATCAACGTTCGAATATTCCATTTGTCTTAAATGTCGCACAGGGTGATTATTTTATTATTGATCTGATTGCCCATGACAATTTTTGTTCTAAAGAATATCTTGATTATTTGGCAAAAAATATTGAAGCGACACTTATAAATGTAATTGAATTTGGCAAAAATCCAGCCATTTTAGCTAAAGATTATTCAATGCAAATTGCAGCAGTAACGAATAATTATTATGATTTTGGCTCAACACTTACCGTACCTGAATTATTTAGTCAGCAGGCAGCAAAAACACCAAATGAAATAGCCTTAATTTATAATAATCATCAATTTACTTATAATGAACTTGAGCAAAAAACTAACCAGTTGGCATATTATTTGCTTGAAAAATACGCTCTTAAAGCAGATGATTTAGTTGCCATTTGTATGGAGCGAAGTGAGTTTATCGTTATTGCCCTTCTTGCCGTAATGAAAGCTGGTGCTGCTTTTGTGCCGATTGATCCTAATTATCCAGAAGCGCGGATAAATTTTATTCTTAATGATAGTAATCCAAGAGCAGTTCTGACTATTAAAGAGAATAGCCAACAACTAACTGAGATATTAAACCAATCCGCCAGTGAAAATAATGGGCAAAAAATAGCAATGTTGATTGTCAATGATGAAGAGACTGAATTTACTTCTTATCCGGTTACTTTACCACAAACAGATACAACTAAAGATAATCTTGCCTATGTAGTATACACTAGCGGCACTACCGGACAGCCAAAAGGTGTAATGGTCGAACATAAGAGCTTATTTAATTTACTACAAAATATGGTGGATTTACATAAATTATCCGAAAACAAGGTAGTGACTGTCTATTCCAACTATGTTTTTGATGCTTTTATTTGTGAGTTATTCCCTCCTTTGATAAATGGTAATCAGCTTATCTTATTGTCTGATGAAGAGCGTTTGTCACTTGATCAACTGCTTGAAGCTATTCTTAAACATGATGTGAATCTGGCATTTATTCCAAGTGTGCTAGTTGGTGATTTTCTAAATATTATCAAAGATAAGGCAAGCAAACTAAAAATGATTTTTGCTGGTGGTGATAAATTAGCCAATATTGATTTTGAGCGAATCCCACAAGATTTGACTATCGTAAATGAGTATGGGCCAACTGAAGCAACCGTTTGTTCGACACTAAACTATATTTCACCAGAAGATGCAATCACTACTATCGGTAAGCCTCTAATGAATACTGGTATCTATATCCTTGATCCTGAGCTACAATTATTACCAATTGGTGCAGTAGGTGAGATTTATATTACGGGTGAAGGGCTGGCACGTGGCTATTTAAATCAACCAGAGTTAACGAGCGAGAAATTTATTCTAAACCCCTACCAGACAGATGATGATAAAAAGCAAGGTAAAAATGCTAGGCTTTATAAAACTGGAGACATGGCAAAATATTTGCCGGATGGTAGGCTGATTTTTGTTGGGCGTAATGATAGCCAGATTAAGATAAATGGTCATCGTATCGAATTATCCGAAATTGAGAATACAGTCATTCGTGTTTGTAATAATATCAGGCAGGCAGTTGCAATTATTAAAAATGATAATAGGCAAATGCCGCAAATAATAGTTTATTTTGTTGCCGAAATTACCCTTGAAGCTGATGAGTTGAGCGCTATTTTAGCTAAGAATCTACCAGACTATATGCTGCCAAGATTTTTGATTCAGCTTGATGAGTTCCCTTTAAATATTAATGGCAAGATTGACTATAAATTATTACCCGAACCTGAATTATTTGATACCTTAGATTATTATATTGCACCTTCTTCGTCAATTGAAAAACAGTTAAGTTTCACCTTTGCTGAAATATTGAAGCTTGATAAAGAGAAAGTTGGGGTTAACGATGATTTCTTCCGTCTTGGCGGTAGCTCAATTCTTGCAATTCGTTTGCTTGCTAGACTAAATAAAGAGTTAAAGGTTAATTTAAAACTATCGGATATTCTTACTAATTCATGTCTTGGTGAGTTAGCCAAGATTATTAATACTACTGAAGTAGCTTATCAACCATTGACTAGACTTAATTCAGCAATTGATAAGCCAACGATGTTTATGATACATCCAGGGCAAGCAGGTTGTGAAGTTTATGCCAAGTTAGCAAAAGAGCTTGAAAATCATTATTCCTGCTATGGGATTGATAATTATAATCTTCATCATCAAGAGAAAGTTACCGATTTTAAAGAGTTAGCTGCAATGTACCTAGAATTTATTATTAATGAAGGGTATATAATTGATAGGGATACTCCGGTTACATTATTGGGCTGGTCACTGGGTGGACTGATTGCGCTTGAGATTGCTACTATTCTTGAAGAACTTGGTTATCAAAATATTAATATCTTTCTACTTGATACAGTAATTTTTGATGCTAAACTTTGTTTCTATCAGAAACAATCAGTAACTCAAAAGACTAATCTTGAGAGGTTTTTGCACTCACAATCCTATGATGCTGAATATGTGACGAAAATTATTGCTAATTACGATAGCGAAATAAAGTTAGCCGAAAGTCAGATAAGCCGCAAGTTGGTGCATGCGCGGATTACTTTATTTAAAGCGATGCGGCAGGGCAATCAGTTTGACGGTGAAATTAATGATTCCATGATAGACTATATTCTAAGTCTAGATACAAATAATGTTGATAAAGTTATAACTGATAGTCAGCAGCTACAAGTAATTAGACTTACTAATGCAAGTCATTGGAATATATTACAACAGTTTGAAGTGCTGACCTATTTAAGAGTATAAATAAAAAAACTGCCACTAAAAGTGGCAGAATGGAGCAAATTTTATTTATTATAATTATTTAGGCAATAAACGAGTTCATCCGTTTAACAAAGCCAACCGGATCATCAAGTTGGATTCCTTCAGTTAACTGAGCTTGTTCAAATATCAATAAACTTAAATCATTAATCTGATTTTGATCAATGCTATTTTCTAGTTTATTGATTAATCTATGCTCCAGATTAATCTCCAACGTTGGCTGCGATGAAGGCACTGCTTGTCCCGCTTGACGAAGTAGTCTTTCCATATGAATGCTCATTCCATAACCATCAGTTACTAGGCAGGCAGGAGAATCAACTAGGCGATTAGTAATAACTACTTCTTTTACCTTGCCATCAAGGGCGGTCTTGATTTTTTCCAGAACTGGTTTGGCTTTTTCTTCTTGCTCTTTTTTCTCTTCTTCAGTTGGCTTTTTATCATCAAGATTACCAAGATCTAAGCCACCTTTAGCTACTGACACTAGAGATTTTTTCTCATAATCAAATAAATGACTAACTACCCATTCATCAACACGATCGGTTAGTAATAATACTTCAATGTCTTTTTGTTTGAAGATTTCAAGATGTGGACTATTTTTAGCAGCATTATAACTATCTGCTGTAATATAATAGATCTTATCTTGACCATCTTTCATCCGGGCAATATAATCATCAAGACTTACAGTTTTGGCATCTGAATCATTAGCTGTAGAAGCAAAGCGACATAATTTAGCTATGCGCTCTTTATTTGCGTGATCTTCAATGATACCTTCTTTAATTACTGGACCAAATTCGTTCCATAATTCACTGTATTTATCTTTATCATTATTCGCAATATCTTCAATCATGCTTAGAACTTTTTTGGTACAACCTGAGCGAATTGCATCAATGTCTTTGGAAGACTGAAGAATCTCACGTGATACATTTAGCGGTAAATCTTGCGAATCAATCACACCACGGATAAAGCGCAGATAATTTGGTAATAATTTCTCAGCATCATCCATAATGAAAACACGCTTGATGTATAATTTAATGCCATATTTGCGATTAGCATCATATAAGTCAAATGGTGCTTTAGCTGGCATGTATAGAAGCATAGTATATTCCTGTGCTCCTTCTACACGTGAATGAATCCATTTTGCTGGCTCATTAAAATCATGCGAAACATGCTTATAAAACTCTTTATACTCTTCTTCAGTAACATCATTTTTGCTACGTGTCCAAAGAGCATTCGCTTTATTTACTGTTTCCATTTCAGTGGAAATGATCTCTTTGCCATCTTTATCATGTTCAGGCATTTTCTGCATTTTTATTGGATAGTTGATATGATCCGAGTATTTACGAATAATTGAACGTAAGCTCCAATCGGACAACAAGTCATCTTGATCATCTTTAAGGTATAGCGTAATTGTGGTTCCATTACCATCAAGTTTATCTGTTGTTTCAATGCTAAATTCGCCACTACCATCAGAAATCCACTCGGTAGCTTTGGAGGTAACTTCACCTGCCTTAAGGGTAACTAAAGTAACTTTATCTGCAACAATAAATGCAGAGTAAAAACCAACCCCAAATTGACCAATCAAATTAGCATCTTTTTTAGCATCACCTGATAGTTTATCTAAAAATTCTTTAGTTCCAGATTTTGCAATTGTACCGATATTTTGAATAACTTCATCATAAGTCATACCGATACCGTTATCTTTAATCGTAATTGTTTTGGCATCTTTATCGAAACTAATAGTGATCGCTAGTTCATCACCTTTATTTAGCTCTGGTTTATTAATTTGCTCAAAACGGAATTTATCAATCGCATCTGATGCATTTGACACTAATTCACGCAAGAAAATTTCCTTGTTTGAATACAAAGAATGGATCATCAAATGAAGAAGTTGTTTAATTTCAGTCTGAAACGACATAGTTTGTTTATTTGACATTTTTTCACCCTGTTAAATAAAAATAATGAAATCTCTATATCAATTATTATAGTGACGATTTATCGAATTTCAAGAGAGAAAAGTAAATTTGTTTGATTTTTTAGATTTAGTTTTTGAAAGTTGGAAAGAAATCGAAATGGTGGGACCTACTGGACTCGAACCAGTGACCAACGGATTATGAGTCCGCTGCTCTAACCAACTGAGCTAAGATCCCACATAACGAGGGAGTTATTATGCCATGTTTATATCTAAATTGCAATTAATAAGCGAATAATTTTGTGCTTTTTATGTAAAATTTAAGTCACTTGACATATTCTACTTGTTTTTTAACACTATAGGATCACAAATAGGATATAATCTCTATCTCAACAATGGTGGGTCTCCTTGCATTGTCTGCCGCAAAACCTGGTCAGGTCGGGAACGAAGCAGCCATATGCGGATACGCAAGTGCCAAGGTAAAGGCTCACCTATCCCAAGCTTAATCTAAATCAACCTGTAAAATGTACCTCTTGTTTGTTACTTAGTAAGTTACTAAGGTAAATTAGTTTTATATAATATCTCATTTTAGTTTCTTTCTTTAAAATAAATTGGCTTTCGTCCTATAAATGGGTGTAAAATCCTCCCCTTAACCTAAGGGTTTAGAAATGGAAATTTCTCTGGTGTTAAATTAAATTACATTTAACGGTTTAATTTGGATTAGAAGGTTTTACATATGAACTTCCCTAAACTATTTACTTATTTTGATAAAGAGTACTTTTCCTTTGAGCAGGAAACTCTTTTTAAAAAATCTCCCCAGTATTTTGGGCATAAATTAATGTGTCCAATGCCAAATGATTATCACTCAATCGAGTGGCTTAATCATGCAAAACTTTTATATAATAAAAATAATCAGTTGCAATTGGTTGACAATATCTGTAAGCATAGGCAAGCAATAATGCTAAAAGGCAAGGGTAATAGCCACAATATTGTTTGTGATCTCCATCGTTGGACTTATAATCCAGTAAATGGACAATTAATTGGTGCACCGATGTTTGATCAATTACCCGCTTGCAAAAATCTGGAAATAGATCCATTACAGGAATGGAAAGGATTACTTTTCAAATCTGATCGGGATATAAATCAGGATTTAGCTAACATTGGGCAATATGCTAATCACATAAATTTTGAGAACTTTCAGTATAGTAATACAATTATTACTGATTATGACTTTAATTGGAAGACTTTTATTGAGGTTTATGCTGAAGACTATCACGTTGACCCATTTCATCCTGGACTCGGCAATTTTGTCGATTGTAAAGGTCTTAAGTGGCAGTTTGGCGACTGGTATCATTTTCAGGTTGTCCCTACCAAAAATGCATTAAATAAGCCAGGTAGCAAGTTATATCAAGATTGGCATAAGAAGGTGCTTGAAGCTCATGTGGGAGTAAATCCTGATTTTGGTGCGGTATGGATGACTATTTATCCTAACATCATGATTGAATGCTATCCAAAAACTATTGTTATTTCAGTTGCTGTGCCTACTGCTCCAGAAAAATGCAGGGTAATTACCGAGTTTTATTATCCAGATGAAATTCTAGGCTTTGATGAAGAATATGTTGAACTACAACAGCAAGTATATATGGAAACTGCAAAAGAGGATGATGAAATTTGTTACCGAATGCATGAGGGCAGGCGCACGCTATATAATGCAGGTAACGAATCATATGGACCTTATCAGTTACCAACTGAAGAGGGGCTTATGCATTTTCATAAATTTTTAGTTCGGGAAACTAAACTTAGTTAAATTCCAAGAATTAAAACAAGAGCTTGAAAATTTCAGCTCTTGTTTCTTTTGTTTTATCTTAATTTTTTCAAAAGAATTTTAAAACAGCTGATGCCAACTATTAGGAATGCTATATATAATAAAGGTAACAAAAGCATATTTTCGTTATTTAGCAAAGATAATATCGCTACGATAACTACAGCTGAACCCATATTGATAAAACTCTTCATTGCTGATGCATTACTTTTATCGTCTGACTTACTCAATGCTAAAGCTGAGCTATTGCCAAAGATGAAAATAGATCCAAGATAAATAATAAACATTGGCAAAAATAGGCTTAGATATAAATGATTTGCAAATGTCATGCTTAATGTTAATGCTATAACCCCAATTGTGGCAATAGTCAATCCAAGCTTAATCATTTTTGTAGAGTTCATTGTCTTACCTAGATGATTGGCTAATAGAGAACCACAAATCATTCCCGCTACAGGGATAAAATTATAGCTTCCATATTGTGCTGGTGACATATGCATATGACTAAGCGCAATAAAAGGTGCGAGAGCTGCAAAGGTATAAATAAAGCAGGTTCCACTCCCAACTAGTAAGCCACCAAATATAATGGTACTAGTTTTAAGCTGTAGTATATAATTTTTTATAATTACCGATATATTTAATGCCTTTGAGTCTTTTATTGTTATTACTTCAGGTAATATAAATCCAATAATTAGGATTAGTATGCCATAGATAAACATGAAAATAAAACTACTGTTCCAGCTAAAATAATCAAGTAATAGTCCACCAATAAATACCCCAATCCCAGGTGTAATAGCAAAAGAAATAGTCAATAAACTAATAATTCTTGCTGCCTTGTCAGGTTCCGCCAGTTTTGAGGTGATTATAAACGCCAGAGTTAATCCAGAGCCTGCACCAATCGCCATAATTGCCCGTCCAATAAGTAACACATAATATATATGTAGTGAATTTGACAAAATACATAATCCGGAACCGAGCATCTCAAGTAAAGCGCCAATTATAATTGTCATCCGGCTACCCATATGGTTAGTTAGTGGTCCATATAATAACTGACCAAAAGCATAACCAACTAGATATAAAGTTACCGTTAATTCAGCTGTATGTGCTGAGATATTAAAATATTGTGCAATTTGCGGTAATCCGGGAGTAAATGCCACGGCACCAATTGAACCAAAGGAGATTAATAGCATTAACCCCAAAATATATGTCTTTTTCATGATGTTTCCTTTCTTACGGACACTATTATATTTTTGTTTATTCTTCTTGTGGTCTATTGACAACCCAAGATCAGTTACAATATCGGTAAGTTATAAAATATTCGAAGATTTGAAAGTAAGAATTTATGCCATCAGCTCAAACCATGACTTCACAATGTGTAGATAAAATCCAGAATTTGATTCTAACAGGTGAGCTATTACCAGGAGACAGAATTAAAGGCGAGTATTTGCGTAATGTCCTAGGGGTCGGACTAAGTCCTATCCGTGAAGCTTTATCTCGGCTTGCAACTACACCGTTGGTTGAATTTACTGATAATGCGGGATTTAAGGTTGGAGAAATTACCGTTGATTCGTTGACCGATAGCTATACTGGTTATGCCAAGATAGAGGCATTATTATTGTCCGATGCCATTTTAAATGGTGATGATGCTTGGGAGGCAAGAATTATCGCAGCATTATATCGATTAACTAAAATAGAAAAGGATCTGCAAAAAGTTAGGTATGGCGATTGGAGTATTTTAAATAGAGATTTTCATGATGCTTTAGTCGCTGGCTGTAGAATTAGAAGCTTACAAAATATCAGAAAAGATTTTATCTTATTGCGTGACTGGTATTTTAATTTAGCATATCCCAATCTAGATGAAGAGCTATTTATTACGAATCATACTGAGCATCAGGAAATTGCTGATTTGGCAATAATGAGGAAAGATCCAGACAAAGTGGCGCAGATTCTTTATGAGCACACTTTAAGTATTTTACCCGAGGTGCTCACAAGAATTCAAAAACGGGGATTAATTGCTAATAAATCGTAAGTGCCATTTAGTGTTTTCCGGTGCTACCAAAGCCACTTTCACCACGATGAGTTTCACTAAATTCATCAACAATATCAAAACCAACTTGTACTACAGGCACAATAACTAGTTGTGCCATTCTTTCCATCGGGTTTAGCGTAAATTCAGTATTGCCACGATTCCAAAGAGAAACAAATAGTTGCCCTTGATAATCTGAATCAATCAATCCAACCAGATTACCAAGAACAATTCCATGCTTATGACCTAATCCAGAACGAGGTAATATCATTCCACATAAAGTTGGGTCTTCAATATGAATCGCCAAACCAGTTGGTACTAATTCTGTTTGCCCAGGTTTCAAAATGATTGCTTCATCAATACAAGCGCGCAAATCAAGTCCGGCTGAACCAGTCGTTGCGTAAGCAGGGAGCTGATCACGCATTTTTTCATTAATGATTTTTATCTGAACTCTAGTTTGCATTTTCAATCCTATTGCGTAGATACTTAATCAAATGTATCATATATGCTAATGAATCCCGCTCATAATCAAGTTTTGGATTGTATTCTGATATTTCAAAAGCAACTAGCTTATTAAAATCAATTTCATCTAGGGCTTTGATAAAGGTTTCACCACTAACCCCACCTTCTTCTGGAGTACCAACAGCAGTAAATTCAGTTGCCGATAGTCCATCTAAATCAAGACTTATTCCAACATGTTTTGTCTGTTTTGATAGGCGCTCAAATTCGCTCGCAAATAGTTTGATAAAGTTTTCTTCGTTTAATTGATCTTGATAATATACCTTAATACCTAGTTTGTCAATAAATTCTTTTTCTTCTGGCTCATATGAGCGAATCCCAAAATAAACTAGATTTTCAGGTTTTAATTTAGGAGTTTTAGTTAGTATGGAAGTTAATTCAGGATGTCCGTAACCAAGCAAATGAGAAACTGGCATACCGTGTAAATTCCCGGACTGTGAAGTTTCAGGACGATGTGCATCCATATGTGCATCAATCCAAATCATGCTTAATTCTTCACCCTGACTAAGGATATAGTCACCAACACCACTCCAAGTACCTATTGCACAAGAATGATCACCACCTAGTAATATCGGAAAGGTATTCTTATTCAGCATGAAGCTAATATGTGATGCAACTTTGATGAAATAGTTTCTTAGCGCAAATTGATCGTGTTTATGACCTTTATAAGCGTAACTACAGCAATCAACAAAATCATCCTCTTCAGCTAGTGCATTGATTAAGTAATACGGAGCACTTTCACAACCAAGAACTCGACCGCAATTACCAATTGCCGAACCAATGAATTTGACATTTCTAGACATCTTTTATCCTAAAAAAAGTTTTATATGAATAAAGGGCGGTTTTAAGCCGTCCTTTATATCTTAATCTGATTATTATCTGGGAGTTTTACTAGTGTAAATCTAGAACCGAAATCAGGTTTTTAGGATCGTTAATTGGTGGAATCATATCGATATCATGACCGATACCATACTTGTGTGCCAGATCATGAGTAAGTCTTAGTGCAGAGAAATCTTCGATAGCAAAACCGACTGAATCATAGATAGTAACCTCAGAGTCTTCTTCGCGTCCTACTTTACTACCATTAATAAGCTCCCATAGTTCAGCATGAAGAACTTGTTTTACTTCTTCTGGAGTAATTTGCTGAATATCGCCTTCAACCATTGATTGCTCAGTGTATTCTACGATAACTTTACCACGGAATAAAATAGCTTTATCTAGCTCAGTTTTACCAGGGCAATCACCACCAAGTCCGTTTATGTGTACTCCTGGTTTTACCCATGAGTTTTCAATTACTACAGCGTGTTTTTTGCATGCTGTACATACGGTTATTATATCTGCGCCATTACATGCTTCTTCTGCGCTAGTGCAACGAACTAAATTAAATCCTTTATCGCCAAGATTACGTTCAAATTTATCCATGGCTAATGGATCAATATCAAAATAGCGAATTGTTTTTATTGGACGTACCATGCGGTGAGCTAATGCCTGAAATTCACTTTGCGCACCAGTTCCGATTAAAGCCAATGTGGAGCTATCTTTACGTGCCATATATTCGGTTGCTATCATTGTCGTAGCAGCAGTTCTAAATCCAGTTAAGGCAGTCATTTCTGATAAAAGAATAGGAAAACCATACTTAACTTCAGACATTTGCCCGGTAGCAACGATAGTTTGTTTACCTTCAAGCGGATTACCCGGATGCCCATTTACATACTTATAGGTAAAATATCGTTTATCAGCTGTTGGCATTAATTCTAAAACACCGCCGGGTACATGTGCGGCATAACGAGGTGATTTATCAAATTCATTCCAGCGCACAAAGTCATTTTTTAGGTAAGTAACCAAATCACCCATGAAATTTTCAAATCCGTGCTTTTTAACTATCTGCGCCAAATCTTGAATCGTAACTAATTTCATAAAATTCCTCAATAAAAACTCAAAAATATGCATTATTATAGCCTAAAAATCTCTTTCATATCAAGGCATTCAGCGGATCAATCCATGGTGCACTGCAACAAGGTGATTGACATATAGAAAGACTAGCGGCTCAAATACATGTTAAAATAATGCACTAATTTTTAGGTCAAATCAGGAAGTTTATGCGCAATTCAAAATTATCACCAAGGAGAATTTCAAGGTCATTAGCAGTCCAAGGGATTTATCACTTTCAAACCAATCCCAAATCTGTTAGCGAAATTGAAGATTACCTGCAAAACAGTAATGATGAACTATTTGCTAAAGCAAATTATGAACTTCTTCACTTTCTTCTTGATATGGTAACCACTAATTTTGCTGCTAGCCTTGACTTATATAGCAATTACTCTTCAAGAGAAATAAATGATATTCAGCCAATTGAAAAGTCAGTATTAGCTATTGCAGCAATTGAATTAAAAAATAGTATCAGCGTACCCGCGCCAGTTATTATTAACGAGGCAATAGAGTTGGCAAAACTTTATGGCGGTGAAGATTCATTCAAATTTGTTAATGGCTTGGTGGATAAGCTAGCAAATGAGCTAAGAAAAACTGAGATGGAGCATTTTAGAAATAATCCAAGAGTTAAAAGTGTAAAGTAGTTTGTTTGTCAATTATCAAATCAAAGTTATTTCTCAATATATTTTCTGATTCGGATAGGCTAAGCAAATATAAGATAGTGTAAAATTATTACTTAAATAAAATTATTCAATAGTAAAGGAAATTAATATGAAAGAAAAAGCAGTCGATCTTCGTCCAGGCTGGATTATTCAATATGAAGGACGTCAATTTGCAGTACTAAGCACACGCACAGTAAAATCAGGAACTGGTGGTGGTGCTTTTATTCAAACAGAAATGAGAAATATTCAAACCGGTTCAAAAGCGCAAACAGCATTTAGATCAACAGATACAATTGAACGATTATCAACTGAAGAGTTGGAATGTACCTTTTTATATAAAGAAGGTGAAGACTATGTATTTATGAATATGGATGATTATAGCCAGATTACTGTTAGCGCAGAGACAATCGGCGATGATGTTGCGTTTTTATCTGATGGTATAAATGTTCGCCTTAAATTAGTTGATGGAAGTGTTCTTGCTGTGGAATTTCCTACAACCGTCATTTGTACAGTTGTTGAAACTGATCCTCAAATCAAAGGGGCTACAGCTACAGCAATGGATAAGCCCGCAATACTCGATAATGGTATTCGTGTGGTTGTTCCTTCTTTCGTTAATGTCGGCGAGAAAATCGTTATAAAAACTGCGACTCGAGAATATTCTGAGCGCTATAAAGAAGGAAAATAAAGGTATAAAAGGTCATAAATATATGACCTTTTATTACTTTCATTACATATTAATAAGTTCATTATTAAATAACTATAGCTTAACAAAATTTGTTAAGTGATGAGCTGGTATATCAATTTAACCATCAAGCTGCTTTAACTGATTCTTTACAAATATTGTCTGTAAAAATTAAAAGAATTAGCTTCTAAATTACCTAGATATGCAAGGATATGCAAATCTAAAGAGTATTTATGGATTAGGCTCTATCACAATAACATTTTTTGTAAGATACAATGATAAATCACGCACAGTGAATTTAAGTCAAATGGCAAATAATTCAATTAGGATAAATGACATATATCAGCAAATAGCATTTATAAGAACTTTCAAAGATTGGTTCATATTTGCAAAATAAGTCAGAATAATTTAGCCAAATGTTACCCTAAAGATGCTAGACATTGATGATTGCAAATTAGCTTTAGCACTAGACCGAACAAATTGGATGTATGGGAAGAAACACACAAATCTATTAGTTCTATCAGTTTGCGTACTTTGCTGTATGTTTGCCACTATATTTGTTTGAATTAGATAGTTGTGGTATAGTTATAAGCAAAATAGCTTTTTTAGATATGGTTCTTCGGAGTAAATTAATTTGACGACACTGTCTAGATTATATATACTGTCATTATAAACTACTTTTCGCGTATAATAAGCATTATTTTTAACGTAACAAAAAGTTCAGAATGACGTATCTTATTTGCACTGCACTTATGCAGTAATAAGTTTATTTTAGGCTAAAATATGAAAAAACCACGTTTAACTTATCGTCAACTAACTATTATTATTTTCCTTTTTACTATTGCGTTGGGTTTTATTTATCCTTATACTATTAGCAGTTTTAATGGAGATTCCAATCAATATTTTTCTTGGGTAAAGGATTTTTATACTGGCTACGGTAATTATTTCTCTTGGACGACTGCGGCAGGTTACAATCAATTTTCAATTATCCATATATTCTCTATTATTGTTACTATAGCAGCTTAAATTCTACAAATAAACAATCAAAATATTCACAAACATATCAAGATAATACAAGTTTTTTAAATCCTGGTTCTGGAGTAGATTTATCTCCGATTCTAGAGGACGTTACTTATACTATATCACCCCTCATACATGTACCAATTCCGCTACATAATTGCAGCAATAAAACAACAATAAAGAGCCGTTACAAACAATCAGTTATCATAGGGTCAGACTCACTAACTGTAGAGTATATTGGTGATGTATTGCCGACTGGAATATATCCACGTCGGCTATTTTCTTATCTTTGTAAACAAATCATTAGAACTAGATCCAAGACTCCTATTATAGCTATACCTAGAAGTAGAGCACAGTTTTATAAAGAAGCTTTAGGAATAAATTATGTACCTAGTAGTAAGGATTTAGATGCAATTTCACAACAGTTGAAAGCATTTATTAAATGTCAATTATCCTTATCTTATAGTAACCCAAATGATAAATCTAGAAAGCAACGTGATTCAATAAATTTTGTTAATGGTGATCACGCATGGCTTTATGATGATAACCTAAATTGGCAACAACAGATTATTTTAAGCGATGATTTTTTTGACTTAATTAAGCTAACAGCAGTCCCAATATCTGCTAGAGCTCTTGAAGAGTTCAGTAATTCACTAAAGCTTGATATTCTTAATTATTTGCTATATCAAAATTATAACTTATTCATTAAAAAAATTAACTATTCATTCCAAATTGAATTACTTTATGAACTATTCGGTAGTGGAATCCCAACCTTAAATGAATTTAGAAGGGTATTTAATAGGATTCTTACCGAAATAAAGGAAGTTATCCCACTAGATATAACTGCCACAGACAAATATAGCTATTTATTGATACCTAGTGAAGCTGCGTTATTGAAGCAGCACAAGCGAAGAAAAACAAATGAAATCAAAGATCAACTAATAGTTATTAATGAAGATTATAAAGATAAACTTAAGCAAAATTATTCGGAAATTGACGTTGAAGCAGCCTGTATCTATGTTAGTAAACGTAGCCAGTCAGGAGAGATTCGCCATCCGTATGCTTATCTTCGCGACGTGCTTAAAAATCCGTCATGGTATCAGCGTGAGCGGGTTAATTTTATAAGCAATATTCATAAACTCCAGTATCAGGAGTATCAAAACTTACCTGAAGAACAACGCAAAATTAACGCGAGATTCTTCAAGGATCTAATCTCCAAAACACACATCTATTCAGTACCAGTTGAAATACAACCAATGGTTGAGCAGTTAAAGTATCCAGAAAGATTCATTGTTAAAGGAATACCTAACTTTGATTATTGCTGCTATATCGTTTGGGCATATTTACATCGTAAGGTTACCGAGTTTACTTCCATATCGACAGAGAAAAAGCTGGTAAATCTTCTGCAAGTTATTTGTAAATAAGCAAATAAATCAACATTTATGTATATGTTTTAATTAAATAAATTATGTAATAATAGGAGTAAAAATGCGAAGTTTTGATCATGAATTAGCATTTGCAGTTTGGTTTTCAAATCGCTATTTTGATGATGAAATAGCGTATGTAAAAACACAGACTCATGAAGTTATATTCGCAACTTCTAGTGCAAAAGAAATTTTGGGTTTAAAGTCGAAAGTAAGCATGCTGGAGAACAATGCATTTAAGCCTATTAAAAACCAAATTATTCAAATTGAAAATTCTATTATTAAGAATATGAAAGATGCAGTTGTAATGGAAAGCTTGGTAATAAACGGATCTATTCAAATATTTTACTGGACTAAGAAACTTATCGCTATTGGTAATGAAATTGTCATATTAGTTGAACAGACAGTTACAGGCGAACTTTCTGCAAAAAAACTATTATGTAACCAGTTTAAGCCAGTATCAAGAAATTATTCAAAACATCAAGTCAGATTCAGTATTCAAGAACAGTGCATTATGTACTTATTGGCCAATGAGTTTTCTATAGATGAGATAGCTTCAATATTATTCATTAGTCCAGGTACAGTTAGAACCCATGTATACGGAAAAATTATCAAGAAACTAAACATGCTTGGTTATGAAATTGATAACAAAGATCAGGCTAGTCACATCATTGAGATATTGGGTTATGGGCAAAATATACCCGACAAACTACTAAAGACAATTCAACCTTCTTCATTTATTGTAAAAAATCTATAAAGGGCAAAGTAATGAATAAATTTATTATTGTTAGAAATCATGCAGTTCAAGTATCAATTAATTATGAAGATGCTATTGAGCAAATTATTAACGCATTCATTTTAAATAATCTTGGTACCAAAAATATAAAGTCAATATTAAACCATGTAAATAGCACACTTGAACAAATTGGACGATATCCGAAAGATTTCAACATATTATTTTCTCAAGCATTAGATCTTGGTCTTGAATTAATAGGTAATTTACAAGCTATGCATATAAACAAGGCAGCTAATCAATTTTCCCTCACGGAAACAAAATTACAAATTCTTTATGATTTATTGTTTGAGAGCGATTATTTTGTTCGAGTTGGTCCAGACTTTGATCTTTATTATACGGACAGATTTTATAACTGGTTTGATCAAGAGATTATGAGTATTGTTATTGGAGGTAAAAATTCAGATGACGAGATATTAATGTCAATGGCTAGAAGCTTTCGTCACAATAATCAAAAACATATTTCAGAGGCGTATGCCTCGATTATTAATGAATGTATGAATAGAAATTTTGATGAAAATAATCAGACTGTTATTTTTCATTAGTATGTCAATTTATATTGAAAACTGTCTTGGAATTACTGTAACAAATTATAGCGATGATAAACCTAAAAGTAATAACTATTTTACTCTTAATCATCAGTTTACAAAATCAGTAAAGTCCAATGGGGCATGCTGGAATCAAGCTGAAGCGAGATATGGAGTTCCGGCTAGCTTACTTATTGCAATAGCTAAAGTTGAGAGTAGGTTTAATCCCAGGGCATTAGGTAAGAATGATAACGGTAGCTATGACATAGGGCTTATGCAGATTAATTCTGGCTGGTTAAAAAAACTTCAGCAATACAATATTTCAGAAAATGATTTATATGACCCATGCACCAATATCATGGTTGGAGCATGGATATTGGCAGATAACATAAATAGGCTAGGCTATAACTGGAATGCAGTCGGAGCCTATAATGCAAAAACTATATCAAAAAGGGAAAAATATGCAAGGAAAGTCCATAAAGCAATTATTGAGCTTGGTTATAACAACTAGTTTTTTATTTGGTTGTGCTTCAGATAACACCTCACCAATTGAAGCCAGAACATATTTTAACACCGCAATAAATGATTATTCTTATTGTAATGCCGAATCTTGTCCAATGCCAACTCAGTTTACATTGGATGATGAACCTGATGAACCAGAATCTCCAATTTTTATTACTCCAGTTGAAGTTGAAAAGAGAATTGAAAAGTTTACAGTTAATTTTCCATTTAGTAAGTCATATTTAACTAAAGCAGCTATTGAGAAGATTAACAGAGATATTAATAAGTTTCATTTAAGCAAAAGTGAAGCTATCCGAATTATTGGTTATACCGATAATGTTGAAGCTGTGAATCACAAATCACACTTTAATAAGCGTCTTGCACATAACAGGGCATCGGCTGTTAAAAATTACCTTGTACATCACTATGGGTTTAAAGCATCTAACATAACAATTGAGGCGAAACCTTTGTGCTGCTATGTTGCAAGTAATAAAAACAAACTGGGTAGATACGAGAATAGGAGGGCAGAAATAGAAATCATTATCCAGTAAATATCTATTATGTACTTTTTTGAGGAGTTTTAATGCTAAATGATAATACCGTAATATGGTTTGGCGTTGCCATGCTATCAGTTGTGATGTTTTTTGTAAGCTTTTATGAAATCCCACGATTAATCAGAACAAGCTTACCTAAACGAACAAAAGTCTATATAACCATCAGTGTAATGGGTATATGGGGATTTTTAATGTTGTTGGCTTTAGCGAAAGCCGGTGTTTAAAGGTGAATAACTATGAAAAATGTACTTAAAGGAATGAACGTTACTAAACGTCATAGAGCATCATTGTTATTAATGGCAATTAGTATTTGTTATTTTGGAGTTAGTTCGGCGAGTCGAGCTAATACGTCTACAACAAATGATGCTGCATTTAAAAATGGCTATAATTGGATGGATTCAGTTATCCATGGTGGGTTAGGAACGCTTTTGGCTTCTGCCTGTTTCATTATTGCTCTTATTATTGGCATTGCTAAACAGTCTGCAATGGTAGTAGTAGGTGGAGTAATTTTTGCATTGTTGATTGCCTTTGGTCCGGACATGGTTACAGGTATTGTTAATTCATCACAAATAATTGATAGTTCAGCTATGGCTGGGTCTTCTAATTATATGATTGAATGGGCAATAGTATTGATGTGTGGTCTTTCATTTTGGTTTGCTTCCAAAAATAAGACTAACAATCAATTCATTCAGATGGCAATTTAGGCATTACTATGTCAAATAAAAGCTATTACATTCCAAAAAGGCTTGATGATCCTCCAAAAGCCTTATGGTTTGATGCTGACGAGATCATCGTTTTTGCGGTGATCTTGTTTCCCGGAATCATAATGAAAAAATTTATGTTATTTCTGCTTGTTTTTGTAATTGCACTTTTTGTTACTTATCAATATACAAAGATTAAAGCAGGAAAACTAAGGGGTTTTTTAATCCATTTTTTCTATTGGAACTTCGGAGCATTAAAACTAAAACGACTACCACCTTCACATATTCGTGAAATTTCAGGATAAATTATGGAAAAAACAGTCTATAAAAATAAGCTGATAAATGCAGTTAAACGAATAAGGATGAATGATTTAATCTTACTTATCCTTGCGATTTGTTTATTACTAGCGTTAACTCTTGCAGTAAAAAACATGGGGAGGGAAAGAACTATTCTTGTTCCTCCTGTCATACATGACCGGTTTTGGGTAGATAGTAATGATGCAGATCCTAAATATTTACAGGAAATGGCTACATATTTTATCTTTCTTGCAAATAATATAAACCCTGATAACATTGATTATCAGAACTCATTAATTATTAACTATGTCAACCCATCACAACAGAGTTATTTAAAAACTCAACTTGCACAACAAGCATCGCGAATTAAGCGAAATCAACTTACAACTATGTTTTCAATTGTTGGATTTAAAGTAGATTCTACGGCAAATATAGTAGTAGTTAACGGAATCTTAAAATCAATCATTGGTGATAAAGTGGTATCAACGCTTGAGAAATCATACAGAATAAGCTTCCAGATAATTAATGGTCAACTATATATCAATGAGTTTGGTGAAGTATCAAACAATGATCCATTCGGAGAAATAATTAATGATAAACAATAAAACACTAATACTTATTAGCACTATTATGGTCAATGGTAGTGCATTTGCTCTTCAAGAGTTTGATATTGCTAATAACGGCGAAATAACAGCAGTTGTGTCAGATTATGACGTTAGTAGAATAACAATAGCAAACTCAAGAATTGATAACGTAACTTTATCGTCAAAACAATTAAAAGTTGATACGGATGATAAAACTGGACAAATTTATGTAAGACCTGTCAAACCAAATAAATCAACGGTATCCACAATAAAAATAGGAAATCTAAAGGCACAAGCAGTTACAGGCAGTACTGTAAATATGTTTGTAACCGATGTTGAGGGTAGAACTTATACACTTAGATTAAGACTTCAATCAGTACCAAGTGAAACTATACTGATTAGACCTCTTCGAGGAGCTAGCGGTTCTGTTGGTGGAAGTACGGATTTTACTAATCAAGTCGTCACAATGATTGAGGATATGTATCTCGACAGAAAAAATGACGATGGGTATGTTGTAAGTGAAGAAAATACGAAGATTAAGCTATGGAAAGAAGTCAATTTCATGCTTTATAAGACATATACAGACAATCGATTTGTTGGCTCTGTATTTATTCTGCAAAATATTTCAGGTAAGGAAATCAATCTTGCTGAGAATCAATTTTGGAAGCCTAATACAGTTGCAGTTGCCATTGAAAAGCCTGTACTTGCCAATAGAGAGTTAACTAAAGTATTTGTTATTGGAGCAAAACAAGATGAGTGAATTTGACTCAGAAAAATCCAAAAAGAAACAGAATCAGATATTAATCGGTTGTGTAGTAGCAATTGTATTTTTCTTTATAGTTATCGCATTAAGTACTAAACAGAGAAATCAGAATGAGGCAGAGCCTGTTAAGGGTGCTAATGTAAGTGATATTAATGCAAACGTTGCCGATAATGTGTCCGATAAGGAAGTTTGGATACAGCAATCAGCGCAAAGATTTGAAGATGTTCAGAATCAAGTGAATGATCTTAAATCTCAAATGAATGCTCAGAATAAAGTTGAAAGTGATGCACAAGCATATAATCAACAGCAATTTACAAAAATAATGGCAGCGCTTGAAGATATTAAACGTGCTCCAGCTCCGGATACTCCTCTAGGAAAAATTATACCTAATGGAAAAGATGGTCCAGGATTACCACAATTATCTGAAGAATCACGCATTAATATTGAAGAAGAACCTGAAATTATCTCAATTCGAATGAGTACTGAATCAGCAGAGAGTAGTTCTGGTGGCAGTGGCTTACAAAATGCTGGAAATAAACCCAAAAACACACAAACATATTTGCCCACTTCATTTATGAAAGCTAAATTGATAACTTCAATCGATGCTCCCTGTGGTGGTACTGCACAGGAT
Organism: Neisseriales bacterium; assembly: GCA_008017155.1. Classification (GTDB taxonomy): domain Bacteria; phylum Pseudomonadota; class Gammaproteobacteria; order Burkholderiales; family UBA11063; genus Aquella. The sequence goes on from SSGX01000011.1 coordinate 34,173, forward strand.
AATCCATTTCCAATTTTGTTAAATATTACTGATAGTGCACAACTTCCAAATGGAGTAAGAACTAAAACTAAAGGTTGTTTTGTACTTGCAGCTGGTTATGGTGATGTTGCATCAGAAAGAGCATACTTTCGTACCGAGAAAATCTCTTGTACCATGAAAAATGGAGATGTTATTGATATGAAAATGGAAGGATATATTGCAGGCGAAGATGGTAAAGCTGGGCTTCGAGGACGACTAGTGTCTAAAGAAGGTCGTCAGGTAGCATTGGCACTATTATCTGGAACTGTAGGAGGTCTTGCAAGTGCATTTGCAAATCAGGCTACAACATTGCAGCAAACTTCTGTAGGTACTAACCAATATGTTAATCCAGGACAATCTGTCGGCTTTGCAGCTGCAAATGGAGTATCGGGTGGATTTAATCAATTAGCTCAGTATTACATTAATCTAGCAGAAAAAACATTCCCAGTAATAGAAATTACTGATCAGCGAAATGTAACGATTATAAATACGCAGGGAATCGACTTTCCAGTAAATATTAATCAAGACTATCAAAAAAATAAAAGCTTACCAATAAGTGTTAATTAGGGATTATCATGAAAAAATTATCAATCTTATTTCTATCATTATTTGTATCAAGTTCTTTTGCTTCAGTTACACCTCAAATTGAATCACAAATTAAGGCAATGTTACCGAATACTAAGATTACTGAGATCAATGTAGCTCCTTTTCCTGGGATGTATGAAGTCTTGGCTGGGGATAATGCATTTTATGTCAACCCTCAAAATGAAAGTGAAATTATTGTTGGCCATGTGCTTAATATTAAGACAATGCAAGATGAAACTGATTTGAGGATAAGTGCAGAAAAAAACAAACGCTATAAATTCACTCAATTACCTTTATCTAAAGCAATTAAAGTTGGGAATGGTAAAAAGCAAATAGCAGTATTTGTTGATCCGGATTGTCCGTACTGTCAACAGCTAGAGCTTTATTTGAATAAAAACATCAATAAACTAACTGTATATTATTTCTTCATTCCATTACCAATGCATCCTATGGCCAAAGAACATATTGAACAGATATTATGTTCCACAAATCCATCAAAAGCTATTGATACTATTATGATTAAGAAGTTACAAGCAGATACACCTGATAAGGCTTGTATTGAAAAAGCTGATAAGCAGATTGCTGAGTTACAGAAGTTTAGTTCAGAAAATGGAATCAATGCTACTCCTTTTATTATAACTGACAGTAATACTGTAATAGGTGGTTTTGACACTAATGCACTTGATAATTACCTGGGAGCCAAATAATGAAAAATCAAATTATACTTTTAAGTCTTATTGGATTGTTATCGGGGTGTGCAACCCTTGATAATCCTTGTAATCCTCAAGGGGTAGGAAAATGTGCGAGTGTTACTGATGCTTATAATGCATCATTGAAAGATACAGTAATGCCAACAGATTTACCAAATGGACAAACTGTTAGTGGAAGTGCTTCAGAAGAATACCCATACGATCCGGATAGTGCTAGTAATATTTTGAGGGCATACCGACAGCAAGGGGTTTATTCTCAAGTACCACAGTCTGGTGTTGCTGTAAGAAATCAGCAACAAACAATGCGAATCTGGATCTTGCCGTACGAAGATGATGTTGGTCTTTATCATGATCAGCAATATGTATATGCTGTTGTTAAGAAAGCAACCTGGCGTTATAAGAGCACCAGCTTAATGGGCTTAAATAAGAGTCCTTATGTAAATACTGCTCCTATTGGACAACCGGCCGCTACAAACTATCAGCCATTTGGTCCAACTAAAGAATCAGATCCGATTGCTAAAAATCAGGGTTTAATGTCAGGTAATGGTCTTCCTCCATTTTCTACACAATCGGTTTCAAATCGTAATAGCTCAATAATTAACAATACTCCAGTACCAACAGGAAATTAGTATTATGTTTGATAGGATTAAACGTATATTTAAGTTTTTGGATAGGATTATCAATTCCTCCAGGACTCCGGAAGAGTATTTATTAAATGGTGGCTTGTATCCTTCGATTATTCGGAGTAAAGCCTTTCTGTCTAATTATAAGTTAAATTCTATTATAACCGCTCAACTGTATGACTCCGCTGAGAATTTGTACTACCATAATAACGACATTTCTATGGTTTTAGATATCCAGATTACACCAAGTATTGCCAATGAACTATCATTTTTAATCAATTTTGGTTTTCCTCAAAATGCTTTTGTAAATTTTTTTCTTAAGCACTCGAATGGTGAGAGCCATATTTTAATGTCTGTATCGATAACCACAACATCGAGAAACTTAAAGATTAACAAAAAAATCCTATTGTCAATCCGAGAAAAAATAATAAGTTGGTTTAATGATCATGATCATTCGTGTACGATTGTTAAACCAAAGCATTTACTTAATTTCTATAATAAAGTTTTAGCTCTTGAGGATATAGACTCATATGACAAGGAGAAGTTTATCTTTGATCAGGTCAAAGACTGTGAGAGTAAAGATATTGATAATGATGGTACCATTAGCTTTAATGGGGTATTGCATAATGTATTTTATACAAAGCAATACCCAAATCTTGGTGAAGATAGTACAAATCCATTTATCGTTTTTATAGAAGATATTAAAAATACTAAATTAGAATTTTACTACTCAATAACAATAACACCAGATGTAAATAAGGAAAATCACAGATTTTATACAACATTTGTATTAATTGAAGATGATGCTTCAAATAATGTCAAGGCTGTAGAAGACTTTATTAAATACTTTAGATATCAATTAAATTGGTATATATATCCAAATAAGAGCTTTTCATTGGCTCAATTCATTAATTCATTGCCACTTCAACACACAAAGTCAATCGATGAAAAATTCATTAATTCATCAATAAATCAATACTTCCCAACTCATAAGCTGGCGGAAATTTTACCAATAGGAGAATTAGATGAATCTCGGACAAACTAAAAAAGTCTATGTTAAGAGATACAATGAAATTGTTAATACAATCAAGGAAAAGACAGCCACTAGAAAAATGGAGTCAGATAAAAAAATAATTGATGATTATAATCAACTAAATACTCCTCATAATATTTCTGACTTCTTAAATTATGGTAGTTATGATAAGAAAATTGGCTTTTTTTTGAATGATAATTCATATGGTTTTGCTTTGTATAGTACACCTCTTACAGGTGCTAGCGAAAATTTAGCTAATAGACTAATGGGGCTATTCTCATTACGTTTTCCAATGTCTGCAACTTTGTCTTTCTGTTTATACGGCTGTAAAGAATTAAAGAATAAATTTGAAATTTGGCTAGATAGGCGTAAATATGCGCAAAATCAAGTTTGTGCCGAAATTGCTAAGCGTCGAGTAAATCATTACCTGAAAGCTATTAATAAAACTCTTATTGAAGGAGAGAAGCTAGTAATACGTGACTACCGTATGATAATAAGCGTGACATTTGATGGAAAGATAGATGATTACGGTCGCCGTGAAATTGAAATATTTAAGAAGTCCTTTATCTCGACACTTGGAAACTTTGGTATCTCAACTAAAGATATGAATCCGGATATGCTTATAGACTTTTGCGATGAGATATTTAATCGTCAATCTGGTCTTAAGAATACCAACTATAAACATAATCCTTATACACCAATAAAAAAACAAATTTCAGGTCCGGATACTAGAATCCTTATCGATAAAGATGGAATGTCTTTCAATAGAACGATAGTTCGGGGGTTAACAGTTAAGGAATATCCAACCGAGGCATCATTGGCACAGGCGATGGATTTAATTGGAGATATTGTAAATGATAACGCTCAGATATCTTCGCAGTTCTTGTACTGTACCAATATCTGGTTTCCGAATATTTCAGCTCTTAAAAATCAAATTTCTGCAAAATCAGCGAGAGCTATTCAAAATGCTGAATCACCAATGGCTAAATGGGTTCCAGATTTCAAAGCTAAAGCTGAGGATTGGCGCAAAGTTTCCGGCATTCTATCAGATGGCCAAGGGCTATGTTATTTTAATCAAGCATTTTTTAGTTTTTCTGAAATAGGTACATCAAACTATGCTGAACAGGATATGGTTGACTTATTTAGATCAAAAGGATGGACAGTAGCTCCAGCTTCTTTCATAAATTATCCTACATTCTTAAGTTGCATGCCTATGCAGTTCGACAATGATATGTTCTTAGTAAACAAAGCATTCAAAATGAATCGATTAATGCCACAATGGAACATCATTAATTTAATTCCAATGATAGGTGAGTGGTCAGGCAATAGCTATGATGGCGGAGGAATGATGCTTCTTGGCCGACGTGGACAGTTAATGAACCTAGATATATTCAAATCTGAAGGGAATTATAACGTTGCTATTGCTGCTGATTCTGGTGCTGGAAAATCATTCTTTATGAATGACTTGATCATTTCCTATTTAGGTATAGGAGCTAAAGTCTTCATGATTGACGTGGGACGTTCATATTTGAAATTATGTGAAGTGCTAGGTGGCCAGTTTATCTCATTTGGTAAAGAACAGAAGAACGTCTGTCTAAATCCATTTAGTTACATCATGGGCGATGCACAAGATATAGCTGATGATATCAAAATGATTCGTGATGTATTGTGTACTGCAATTAATCCTAATGGTTTAACTAATCTTGAAGTTACTTATGTTGGAATGATAATTAATAAAGTTTGGGCTGAAAAAGGAAGAAAAGCTTGCTTTGATGACGTTTATCAAGAGTTACTTAAACACGAAGAAGTATTAGTTCGTAATTTAGGTATTCAGTTAGAGCCATATTCGAAAGGAGGAACGTATAGTCGATACTTTAATGGCGAGGCAAATGTTGATTTTAATAATCAATTTGTAGTGCTCGAGCTTGAAGAATTAAATATGAGACCAGATCTCAGGAACGTAATATTTTCGATATTAATGCAACGAATTAGCCAAGAAATGTATCTTGGTAATAAAAAACAACTGAAAATTTGTGGGATCGATGAGGGCTGGGATTTGCTAAGAGGAGGTAGCCGAACACAAGAGTTTATAGAAACTGGATACAGGCGTGCTCGTAAATATAATGGTGCATTTATAACAATTACGCAGCGTATTCAAGATTACTATGCTAATGAAGGTGCTACTGCATGTTTAACTAATTCTGACTGGCAATTTATGCTTAAACAGAAAGAAGAGTCAATTGACCAACTTAAGGATGACAAAAAATTATCTCTAAGCGAATGGCAAATGGAGTTGATTAAGACTGTTAAAACAAGGAAGGGTATTTACTCTGATATCTTCATTAAAGCTAATGGAATTGGGACTCCAGTTAGGTTGGTAGTAGATCCTTATTCAAATTTGGTTTATACAACTGATCCGAAGGACTTCCAATTAATTGAAGATTATAAATCTTCTGGATACGAAACACATGAAGCAATAAGTAAAGTACTTGAATTAAAAGAACAATCGGCAGCATAAGGTTACAACATGAATAATAATCGTAAAAAGCATAAGAAAAAAACTAAGCCTGTCTTTATCAATAAAGTTACGAAAGAAATATCAATTGATGATGTTGATGATTCATTTTTTGAGACGAAAATAATTAAACGAACTCAGGAGAATCAGGTTTCATATTTACTATTACCCAAAAATAAGGAAAATTAACATGAATAATAAAGAATCTATAGGATTAATAAAAAAACTTAATTTGTCAATTAGTAATAACTGGCAATTAATAATGACATTTTTAATATCATTGCTTACAGCATTAATTGTTTTGGCATTTTATGTATTAGTCCTGGCTAAATCTACGAACCATCAAATTGTAACTGTTGATCTGCAATCATTAATGAAGGAGGTCACACTGAAAGCATTTAATGACTTTGATGCAGCTAGTAAAGATAAACAATCAGAAGTTGCTTCAACAGACATTAAGAAAGGCGCAGCCAGAATTGAGAAAGCAATTGAGATTGTTGCAATTAAATGTAATTGCACTATCATTCAAAAACAAGCATTAGCATACGATAAAAATGTTCCGGACTATACAAATGAAGTTAGAAATGAAATCTATAACCTTAGTAAAAAATAGTATTGAAAATCTGAATCAAAAACAGCGTTCAATACTTGCGCACGGCTTAATAATGTTTTTTATGTTTGCGAGTCTACTTTTTATATCAAAGTTTTGGTTCCTGCGAAGTCATGGTTTTGTAATAAATGTTACTTCATCATTACCAGAACGCCTCTGGCTTGTTGATTATAGCCATAAGACAAAATTTAATAAAGGTGATTATTTCACATTTATGGCGCCAAATGATGTCAATCTCACCACTAAAAATACTCCATTAGTTAAGCAAGTGGCCGGAGTGCATGGAGATAAAATTGAAGTAAGAGGTACAACATTATTTATTAATGATCAAAAAATGGGGAGAATTTGGAATGAGGCATTACCTTCACATCATAAGTTGTATCCTATACCTAATCAGATAATAGCGGAAGGATGTTACTTTGCCTGGACACCAGATTTATTCAGTTATGACAGTCGTTATACAGATATAGGATTAATATGCGAAAAAGACAATCGAATAATGGGTATGGCTTCGCCATTATTCTAACCTTAATACTAGGTAGAGCTAATGCAGGAATATTTAATGATTCAAATCGTGGCTGGTTTTTCTATGAGTCCAAGCCTGTGATTGAAAGTGTTCAGGTTGAGAGTAAACCTATAAAGCAGCTAACACCTGGTGAAAAAGCGAGTCAGGAACTTGAGCAACTCCAGAAACAACTTAAAGAAGCAAGTGCTCTGGCTCTTTTATACCCGACACCTGAAAATGTATGGAACTATCAGCAGTTAAAAACAAAAATTTATGATATGAGTGGTGTTCTAACTGATCAGCAAGTACGCAATGATTGGAGTCGGCCAGATTCATATTCAGCTAATAATCCCACTGGTGGTGAAGGACTGGAAATTAATCGTAAGGAGCAGAATGCTTGTACAGCTGATTTAATTCGTCAGTCCGGCTATACCTATGGATTATATCTATTTACATCTGCAAACTGTAAGTATTGTGATGCGCAAGTGAACGTTCTTAAGAAGGTAAGTACAGCTTATGGAGTTAGTTCCATGGTAGTTAGCTTCGATGGGTCTCGACCTAATAATCTGGATGATATTCCATTTGGACAAGATAAAGGAATAATGTCTAAGAAGTTTAATGTTATCAATGAAGGGAAACCTGTAACTGTAATGTTTAATATTAAAACAGGGCAGAGCCAGGTACTTGGTTATGGCTATATTCCACTAGATCAGGTTAATAACCGGATCTGTCGATTTTATACTAAACAGCTAGGGGAATTTTAATGAAAAGACTATGGTTATTAATTGCATTAGGTAGTTCAATTAATCTTGCTCTAGCTGATGTTGGTAGTGCTTTAACTGATTACTATAACTCACTACAGGGAAATAGCAAGATAGAGCGACCAAGTTACACCACTAATGGTTTTACTGCTGGAGGTTACTATCAGCGTGGGGCAAACGTTGATTTGACAATGGGCTACATCACACCACCAAGTTTAAAGGGTGGTTGTGGAAATATAGACTTTAATATGGGGGCTTTTTCGTTCATTAATGGTGATCAAATTGTTAATGCATTGAAAGCCATAGGTCAGAATGCAAAAGCATTACTTTTTACAGAAGCAATTGAAATTACTTCAGCTTCGCTTGCTGGAAATATGAAGCACTGGATCGATGAGATGAATAAATGGTTAAGTGTACTTAAAAACTCATGCCAAGCTTCGAGCGCATTAATGGGTGGAGTAAATAAATCAGTTGGTCTATGCCAGAATGCTGCTCGTTTTAACGGCTCACTCTCAGATGAAAATACCGTCCAGTCAACTTGTCAGACTTATGATCAGGGTGCTAAAGCCTGGAATGATCTCTTTGGTTCTAATACTGATGAAGCAAAGAATGCTAAAGCAGCAGCGGCAGCCCAAATTTCTCTTCAAGGTGGGATACTCCAAAATATTCTTGCTGATTATTTCGATAAGATGGGTAAATCAAACCAGATGCAGCAGGATCTGGGTAATCTGGTATTAAGTATAGTTGGTGATGTCTATATTCCGCCAATTGATAAAAATGGAGATAATAGCAAAGGACTAGGAACACCAGTATCAATATATCCACCGCTTAAAATTGATACCTTACTTAACTATACTACAGCAGATGTAGTAGATCAATCAGCAAATAGTGAAGGCTCGGTATTTAATTGTGACTTTACATGGGATAAGGATAATTTTAGAGCAAAAAATGATTGCTTTGTTAAACCTAAAAACTATAAAACTGACAATGCTAAATCAGTAACAGCAATTCAAACTCTTGTGTATAACAAAATTACCAAATTACATAATTCTCTTCTTAGTGACTCTGGCCAGGTTACAGATGCAGATTTAACTGTATTAACAATCTCGGATGCTCCAATCTTCCAATTAATGCAGGCTGGAGTTGATTCTGGACTTGATACTACGATTTATCCAATAGTCTTAAAGTATATGGATTATGCAATTCATAAAATTTATTACAACATCGTTGATACAGTTTATAAAGAAACTGCAACACAAATAACCGCCTTATCTGCAAGTTCAGATGAAGCTCAGATAGCTGCATTAACTGGTATTAAAGAGCAGTTAAAAGTTGTCAGAGATGATATTAATCAACAAGTACAGAAAGACGTTGAGCGTAATAAGCTTGATCCTATGGAATTGGTACAGCGCTTATCTATTATTCGTGGAATTATATTAAAAAATGTTTCACCAAATCTTCAAGATAAATTAGCTTACAGCGGAACTACATTAAGAAACTAATATAAAGGTAATATAATGACTCCTATTATTTATACATTCGGGGGTGGACAGTATCTCAATAGTGTATTTGAGAGTATGTCCATGCTTTTTGATTTTTCTCAAAATGATTCTTTGATTTGGTTATTTCGTATATCAGCATTGCTAGGAATTATAATAGTTATTTTGCAATCGTTTGCTCAACGCTCTGCAAGTGGAGCCGCTTCATCAATTGATTGGATTTATTTTGTAAGATTCTTTTTTGTTTGGTTTATTGTAATCGTTCCAAAATCAGATGTCGAAATTCAAGATATTACAACCAAAGCCACTTATAAGGTATCTGGTGCACCATGGTCTGTTAGTATACTTGGGTGGTTTACCTCCTCAATAGGTATGGGTTTTGTTAATATGTATGAAACTATACTTGGTGGTGGTATGAATCCGGTTGAACAGTATAGTCATAATGGGATCGCTTTCGGTTCAAGGTATTATACAACTTTGCCAAGTATTGCAAGATTTACAAGTAAGAATATGGAACGTGTGTCACCATTTATTAGTGAATGTCTAATTCCAGCAGTTGGTCCGATTAATTCAAGGTGGAGTGGAATAACTAAAAATGATTTGTTCTCATCACCAGATTATGAGGGTGCTATAAGTAGGATGAATCCTAATTTCTTAAAGAATCGATACGTTTATGTTGGTGATGTCTCTGTAACCTGTTATGATTTACGTGAACAATTAAAGTCCTCAATAGTCTCAGATAGTGATGCGGTACTTAACTTATTGTCGATATCTATAGGGGTGGCAAACGCACAGGTAATTAGCGATGTAGATCATGATTATATCGCTCAAGCAACTACACAGTCAGCTAATTCACTCCGGCAGGCTATGATGATTAATGCAATTCAAGCAACAGCAGTTACTATGGCTGTATCAAATAATGATCCTGCTCTTGCTGATGCTTTAACATCAGCACAAGTCCAACAGCAACAAATTACTGCATGGAGGCAGGGAAGTCAGCAAGCTTCAGTTAGTATGATATGGCTTCATATTGTAGTTGAGTGTTTAATTTATGTGCTTTTTCCGTTGTTATGCTTCTTGTTTTTATTACCCGGTGGCTGGAATACGCTAACTAAATATGTCAAGGTAATGTTTTGGATTCAGTTGTGGCCAGTGCTATATGCAGCTCTAAATAGTATTATTGCTGTATATGCAACATCAAAGAGTCAAGCACTGGCACAAGTATATACTGGTATTACTTTTGATAATTTTTACGCGATTGCTGATTTAAATACTGGTGTTGTAGCAACTGCCGGATACTTAACAACGATGATTCCTGTTATTTCATGGATGATGGTTCAAGGTGTTGAAATGGGCATATCAAGTATAGCTGGACAGTTCCAGGGATCAATTTCTAATACAGCAGAGAGTGCTGGTAAGCAAGAATCTCTTGGTAGTTTAGATATTAATCGCGTAAGTGTCAGGAATACGGATACTGCCGGACAGAATAAAGATGGACTACTCACAAATACTCATGTCGGCTCAACTGGTAGTACCACCGAAGTAGGAGGATATGAAACTGTTCAGTCTAGAGCAATGGATAACAAGATTATTACATCTGTAGATTATGCTAAAACAGCACAAAGTCAAATCTCAAATATGATCCAATCAGTTCATCAACGAGCAGGGCAAGAAGCCAGTCAATGGAATAAAGTTGCTGAAACATTCCATAATGCTGCGGTTAATAATAGTGGAGGTAATAGTAGTAGCAGTGGTACTGGCATGAGTGATAAGGATGTATATGGTAAGGTATCAGAATTAGCAAGTGATGTGGCAGTTGCCGCTTATGCAATGGCTAAAGCAGGCATACCGTTGAGTAGTATAACTGGATTAGATGCCTCAACTGGAATGGAAATTAGAGGGAAATTATCAACAAAAGCAGCTCAGGACTATAAGAAGGCAGTCGATAACTTCAAAGACTTTGCTAATAAGCACAATATTTCAACCGATAACGTTGTTGGTGATGGCTTTAAGTCGGCAAATGGACTTGCGCAAAACTCATCCAAAACTATTAGTGATGCACTCAGTGTTAGTAGGGCACAAACAACACTTAACTCAATGGGAGATACTGTTAAGGTTAATGGGGATAATGCTTTTGTTCAGGATTTAATGGCTCAAGGTATGACTGGAGAGCAAATTAACGATATGCAAGCACATAATCCGGGAGAATTTAACCGCAGAGCTCAGAAATTCGCAGAAGAAAAATTTGTACCGCAAATATTGGGTGATAATACTAATTACAGTGTTAAAGAAGTTGATGTTGCAGGTACAGAAAAAGCCATTAATCAGCATGCAGGAAGATATGCTAATGATGGCAATATAGATCGTTATACTGAGAAAGCTCAGGCTGGTATCAATAATGAGAAGCAGCAAATTGCAGCAGATCAGCAAGCAGTAAAACAGAGTTATGATAAACAGGCAGACAACTATAATAATCATAAAGGAAGGGCAATGGGTCAAAATATGGTTGAAGTTGGAAGTGCTGCCGGAGATATAATTACTGCTGATGGACAATTGACTGCACCAGCTAAAAAAGCAGGCAAAGCTATTACTGATAGCTATGTTAAAGCTGGTAAGGAATATAGCGAACATCAACAGAAAGAGTATGATAAAAATCAAACCGAATATAACAAATTTAAAACTGATTCAGAACCTTCAAATACAGAGGTAAACTTAGATAATGTAGTCAAAGAACCTGTAAGAGTCGGTATGGATAATGTTGCTGATAATATACAACAAACTTATAATGAAGCTTCGGATAATATTGAAGAAGCAAAACAAATTAGTGATGCTAGAATTAAATCAGCACAAGAGCGTGGAGCTTTAGAACAGGATGAATTACAAAAAATCAAAACTGAGAATATAGAAAAACCCACGAATATTGAAGAAAATCTGACAGATAAATAATAATGTTATGATATAATGTTAGAATTAAATCAAAAGGATAAAGTCATGGAAATTTTACTAATTCTTGGCGTAGGTTCATTTATTGCTTATATAATTATTAGTACTATAAGGGTTTGGAAATTCAACAAAGCAAATGCTCAAAGTTTACCTTGTTCACAGAATAAGGTAAATGATGATGATTACATAACTAGCCCAGAGTATAGGTCTCTACTTTGTAATGTTTGGAACGATGATTAGATAGCCCCCATATTGGGGGCTTTTTTAATACATTGACTAATATATATGAACATTCTTAAGATATTTTAATGCATGAAAACATTATTTAGGTATAAATGTTATTGTATATAATAAGAGATTATATTATATAACAAATAAAGGATAAAGTCATGGAAATTTTACTAATTCTTGTTGTAGGTTCTTTTATTGCTTATATAATTATTAGTACTATGAGAGTTTGGAAATTCAACAAAGCAAATGCTCAAAGTTTACCTTGTTCACAGAGTAACGTAAATAATTGCAGCCAAGAAAGTTTATTTAATACTAATGAAAATTTTGATACAATTTCTGACCCTAGTTTTAGTTCTCTCTCTCATAACTTATATCACAAATAAAAGATCTGAGATTTAATATTTGGAATAAAGGATAATCCTGTTAATTTAAGGGTTTATCGGAAGATCTACGAAAATATTTCTATTTAAGTTTGTCTTTGTTGCTATGGTGTCTTAGTGATGGGCAGGCAGTTGTTGTTAATTTTGATGGTTTAGAACTATGTGTGAGATACACAGACTAATTTGAGGTAATTTTAATGGCTAATAAATCAATATTTGTTCAGGCTTATTTTAAGCCACCTTATCAAATTGTACAAAAAAAATGGTTTGGATTGAGTGAAAGAAAAATTAAAATCGACTCGGAAATAGACGCAGACAGATTAAACTCAGACTTAGAAACTGTAATAAAGTCATTGAATAATGATGGGTATAACGTTATAAGCATTACACCTATTACCTCAGCAAGGTATGACATGGGGACAATCGGAACAGATGCGGGGTGGGGATATGGCTATAGTTTTACTGAGGGTGTTATTGTTTTAGCCTTAAAACAATAAAGGATGTATAATTTGTTATCCCTATATTGATAAAGTCCTGGAAGTTTTGCTAATATTAGCTGTAGGTTCATTTATTGCTTTTATAATTATTAGTGCTATAAGAGTAAGTAAGTTTTATAAAGCTAACCCACAATTACGCAGTAAATTAACATCTTATGATGAAGCTTTTGTTGATGAACTAGCTCAGAAAATAAGTAAATATAATAGATAAATAATGATTTGACTAGCCCCCATATTGGGGGCTTTTTTGTAAGTAAAATAACAACACAATAAATATGAATTAGACCACTGTAGGGTTATCTAATTATTTTAATGCTAAGTATATTATGATAAATACTTGAAATGTTATAACAGCAAATAATATAGGGTAAAAATTATATTTTTGGTTTGTCTTGATTTCTGTTTCTGAATTTTGTAAGTTTGAAATAGTTTGTAGCAAATTACTATTTTCTATTTCTTTTTGATTGATCTCTTCTTTTAAATTATTGCTCCTTGTTCGTTCTGATTTTAAATCATTTTCCAAATTGATAATTTTTTGTTTATGGATTTGAATTTCTTTTGAATTATCTAATTGATTATTATTTGTACTTTTTGAATTTGATTCAAGTTGAGCGGCCAGGTCTATAATTTTATTTTCAGCTATATTGTTTTGAGCTTTAAGTTCTTGATTTAATCTATTAAGATTATTGTTTTCTTCTTTTGATAATTTTAAGTCAAGGCATTTACATAAATAATTACCCAAATCAGTTGGAGTATTGGATACATGATCAGCTGCAAATTCTAGTAAATTTCTATTCTTTGCATGTCCGATTCCTATTATCTTATGTGAATTAAATTTTGAAAAAAGTCGACAAATTTCTAAATCATCAAAAACACTTAAATCATCCAGACTGCCACCACCTCTTATTATTGCAATAATATGGTAATTAGAATTACTTAACTCACTTAAAGTTTTCAATAAATCTGACTTATTATTAATGGCGCAATTGTATTCTTTGTATTCTAAAATATTTTTATATTTTGGATGATCAATCTTAAGTATAAAATCACTTCGTGATTCTGAATTTGGGTCTTTAGGTAGAATAATTGCCATTCTTATTAGAGATTCAGTAAATGGAAAGAGGGTATGTTTCGGCTGAATCTGTTTAATTTCATCTAGTGTATCTATTGGTTTTTCTGTTGTTATAGTTTCTAATTCGAGTAATAACATTGATTCGGCTTTAATTTTTAGTTGAATTTTGTCATAAAAATAATCTAAATAAAACTGTCCAACAATTTTTACTTTATCATTGAAATTAAAATTATTATATTGCTTATCAATAGCAACGTCTATTATAAAATTACTATTTTTCTCTTCTTCTGATATTTTATAGTATAAAGTATTGTTATATGATTTATTGGGGATACCTATAATTACAGCAGTAGTGTGGAATAAAAACGACTGAGATCCCGGAGTG
>SSGX01000018.1 GCA_008017155.1 Neisseriales bacterium
CAATATTTACATTGAACGCTTTTGGCGGTCAATTAAATATGAAGCTATTTACTTAAATGAGTATAGTGATTATAATGAACTTTACTGTGGGATTAGGAATTATATCCTATTTTATAATACTAAACGACCACATCAGGCATTAAATTATAAAACTCCGCAAATGATTTATTTTGCGTAAAATTTGGGTACTATGGCTAATTGGGAAGACTCTCTTAAAAAATGTGAAAATTGGTCTAGACAAATGGGGTCACTTTACTGATGTAGATCAATTCCCCGGACATATTGCTTGTAGTTCATTGGCAAAGTCTGAAATCGTCGTTCCACTAAAAACCTCACAAGCTAAAATTATTGGAGTGCTGGATGTTGATAGCACAAGTTATGCTGAATTTGATGATATTGATAAGAAATATCTTGAGGAGTTGATTAATACACCAGAATTAATAAAGGTATTTGATAATTATCATGCTTAATAATAAATCATTTGGAATAGGTTTTATCTTATTCTTGGTTTTAAGTAGTACCGTTGCTCAGGTGGCAACTCAGATTACGACACCATTATTGCCCCTTATTGCTAAAGATTTTTTAGTTAGTGCCGGCTTGGTACAAAGAAGCATTAGCGCCTATTTATTGGGAATGGCATTATCGGGAATTTTTCTTGGCTATCTGTCAGATTATTTCGGACGGCGAAGAATAATGCTTATTGCGCTAATTTTTGGTTGTCTTGGGACTGGCTGCTGTATTTTTGCGAAGGATGTAACTTTTTTAATTATCGGTAGGTTTATTCAAGGAATTGGTTTAAGCGGAGTCTGGATTATTAGTCGGGCTATTACCCGTGATATTTCAGTTGGTTCAGAGTTGGCAAAGATTTTTTCTCTCTTAACTATGCTTGATGTTGTGATTATTTGCCTTTCGCCACTATTAGGAGGGGTTATTGAAAGCCATTTTGGTTGGCGAGCCGTGTTTATCGTGTTTCTAGTATATAATTTATTAGTTATACTGGCGACATTTTGTGTTAAATCTAAATTAAAGCAGGCTGATATCCCTTTTCCCGGCTTATCTAATTTATTTAGACCGATAGTACAACTCTTGAAGAATAAAACTTTTCTATTTTTTAATGGGATTGTTAGTGCTGTGTATGCGATTCAGGTTACCTATTCTGCAATTGGTACCTTTATTTTTCAAAATGATTTAGGTTTATCTGCAACTCAATTTGGTTTGGTTGCTCTATTAATTTCAGTAGCTTATATTTTTGGAGCGTTTATAAATAGCCGCATAGTTGCTTATTTATCAATCAAGAAAATATTTATCATTGCTATAGCTATGATGTGGGGGGGATTAGCAATTTTATTATCCGTTTGTCTTTTTATTAAATTATCTCTGTCTATTATGCTAGTTTTTGTAGTTTTGGGATCTGTTGCAGGTAGTATCATTATGATTAATGGGTTAACCATGGCACTTAGTTCTGTAGATACAGATATAGGTAGTTCCTCAGCTGTTATGAGTACTTCTCAATTTATAGCTGGATTCGTATTTACCGCAGCAATAAGTTTTTTTGATGCTAAGAGTATTATTCCATTTACTTTTATTTTGGCTTTCCTTGCTGTAATTATAACGATACTATCCTTGACAGCCAGTTTCCCGGAGAAAGCAGCATATCATAAATAGCTGTTTGTAAATGACACATTAGAGTAACTGTCTAGGTTAATTGATAATTATAGACTCAATTATATAAAAATTTATATTATTTGTACATCTAAGCCATTTTGGATTATTGATAGATTATTTAATATGTTAAACTTATCTTGTAAAAATTGTTATAAAGGTAGATGATGAGAAAAAATATTTTACAATTGGCTTTAGTTGCAAGTCTTGGGGCTGCTGTAGTTGCTTGTGCGACTCCATATACGCCAACAGCTGAAAATTCTGGTGGGTTTTTACCCGAGTATAGCATTAATTTAATGAAACCTGTTCCAACAGATCAGGATGATGTACATGCTTTTGTTTATAAAAATCCAAACTTCCATCGTAGCGATTATGACAAGTTGATAATTGAAGAGGCTTCACTTAACCAGAAAGCTGTTGAAAGTCAAGGGATTACTACTGATAAAATCGCAGATGCTCAATCTGTAATTACCAAAGATCTTAAAGAGATGCTTTCTAAAAAGGTTACAATTACGAATAAGCCTGGACCAAGAACAGCTAAATTAAGTGTTGCTATTACTGGTGCGATGCTTGAAGGTGATGGATTCCGTCCGCGTTACTTAATGCCTATTTCTGCTGCTTTACAAATTGCACAACATGCAACAAACTTGCAGAATAAAAAGCCTATCTTGATTATTGAGACAAAAGTTGTTGATAGTCAGACAAATGAATTATTAACTACAAGTGCAACAGAGATTGGTGGTGATAAGTTCCGTCTACAGAGTTCTGAATCTGGTGAATTTAAGAAAATTGCTAAAACTTGGGTTCAAGATGCAATTAAATACGCATTTAAGAATCAAGCAAATAATGATTAAATAAAAAAAGGGCTGAAGTAATTCAGCCTTTTAAAATTTATGAATAACTAAAAGCTTGGTTGTGGATTAATCTGCATGAAGTGTTTGAATATCGTCAAAATATTAGTATAGTTTTGTGTCTCAGCAAAATAAGTTGCACTGCGCCCATCGCAATCGCGAGAATATAAATCTGCACCTAGTTTCAAAAGGGTTGCAACTATTTCACTTCTACCGCGATCAGCAGCACGCATAAGCGCTGTTCTACCGCCAATATCTGTTAGATTGATTTTTGCCTGCCCAACTTCAATTAATAGTTTAAGTAGTTCAAGATAGCCACCACTTGCGGCAATCATTAGGGCGGTGGTTTTAGATGGAGTTGTTTGATTAACATCTGCACCATATTTAAGTAAAATTTCGCAAGTTAATATATCATTACCATCAGCTGCTTTATGTAGTGGTGATAATCCATCTCTATCAAGAATATTAGGGTCGGCGCCATGCTCAAGTAGAAATTCTACGGTTTCAGCATGTCCATAGGCTGCGGCACATGATAATGGTGTTAATCCTAATCTATTACGGGAATTAATGTCAGCTCCGTGTTTGATAAATTCGTTTATTAGTCTAAGATTTGCATCTTGAGCTGCTATGGTAAGAGTGGGTTTTTTCATGGTCAGAACTTAATTATGGTTGTGAATTGATATATCATGTGAATTATATCATGTTATAAGGAATAATAATCTTTTTAGTAAGCTTGATCGTCATAAATAATCTGATTATGCTAAAATCAAATTATAATTATTAAAGTATAAAAACAATATCAATAGGGGGCGAAAAATGAGTTATTGGGTGAAGCCAGTTAATTTGCTTGGAAAATATGCGAAACTATTACCATTGACAATTCAGCATAAAGATGGATTAATTGAAGCGGTTAAAGATGGTGAGCTGTGGAATCTATGGTTTACTAGTGTTCCTACTCCTGAAAATATGGCAACAGAAATAGAACGTAGACTTGGCTTACAGGATAAGGGGGAAATGGTTCCTTTTGTTATTGTAGATGCAATTACTGATAAAGTAATCGGGATGACCACCTATTGTAGGATAGAGCCAGCGAATAAACGGCTTGAGATTGGGTTTACTTGGTATCGTAAAAGTTATCAGAAGACATTGGTTAATACCGAATGTAAACTTATGCTATTACGTCATGCCTTTGAAGTCCTTGGCTCAATTGCAGTTGAATTTCGAACTAGTAGCTTTAATTTTGAAAGCCAGAGGGCAATTAGCCGCCTTGGCGCAAGACTTGATGGTATTTTACGTGGTGCAAGGCTAATGGATGATGGTACAATCTATGATAGTCATGTCTATAGCATACTTAATCGGGAATGGCCTGCAGTTAGAAGAAATCTGGAGTATAAATTACAGAAATATAGTTAAAGGGGAGGGAAATGAAAAAATATATTATTTTAGGCATAACAATTGTTTTTATATCAGCATACTATATTATTCATAATCTTTTTGATGATTTTAATAGTGATGTCGCCGCGATTGCCTCCGATGTGAAACATCCTGCAAGTGATCCTGTTCCAATGCCTCCAGTAGCTGGAGATCCTAGCACAAATAAATCTGTAGCATCGGCTTCCAGTTCTACGATTAGCAAGATAAATGCTTACATCTATGTTTCTAATCTAAACAGTACCACCGTTTCAGTTTGTCCTCTTATGCCAGATGGTTCAATTGCTAGTTGTGGACAGTCGGGTAATGGGTTAAATGCACCAAGTGGTTTGGCACTTACTCATGATAAACGGGCATTATATGTAACTAATCAAGGATCTAGTGAGGTAGATGTTTGTATTATAGATAGAACGAATGGGCAATTAAATAATTGTACCCCCACAGGTAATGGGTTTAATGCGCCTGCTGCAGTTGCCATTTCAAATAATGGACAATTTGCTTATGTTATGAATGAGGCTACTAGTACTGTGAGTCTTTGTCTGCATGATAAGACAAATAAGGCTTTATCTAATTGCAATACGATATTGAATAATCTAGCAAGCCCTTCAGATATTAATTTTGCACCAGAGACCAATCATATTTATATTGCCAATACTGCTAATAATACGATACTCTTTTGCATGGTAGGTCCAGGCAAAGAATTGATTAAATGTCATCCTACTGGAGATGGTTTTGTTTCACCACAATCAGTTTCAGTTAGTGCAAATGGAAAATATGCTTATGTCACTAATCAATCTGCAAATAGTGTCAGCTTGTGCCAAGTAAATTCTATCAGTGGTGAATTTTCTAATTGCCAGTCAACCGGAAGTGGTTTTAATGCACCATCTGATTTTACTTTAAATTCGGTTGGGAATATGGCTTATATTAGTAATGCGAGTAGCATAATGCGGTGTAATGTAAATTTAGATGGAACGCTTACAGATTGTACGCAGTTTAATGGTAACTTTAATCATTCGACAGGGATTAGGATGGTAGGTGCGTGATGAATAAATATATCGGTAAGCATAAAAATGAATTACCTACACCATCTTTAGTAATCGATAAAAATAAACTGATTTATAACCTTGAATTGATGCGTGATTTAGCTAAACAAAAAAAGGTAAATTTACGTCCGCATGCCAAAACTCATAAATGTAGTCAGCTTGCTCGCTTACAGCTTGAATATGGTGCAATTGGTATTTGTGTAACCAAGGTTTCTGAAGCTTTGATAATGGCAAAAGCGGGCATCACAGGGATCTTAATCACTTCACCAATTGTATCTTTTGGGAAATTTGCGGTTTTACTTGAGGTTCTTGATTTAGCGCCAGATACTTTACTCGTTGTTGATAGTCTTAGTAATGCATTGCAATTAAATGAGTTTTGCCAGAAACACAGTTGTAAGCTAAATATTCTCCTTGATATAGATGGTGGAATTAGTCGTACTGGCGTATCCCCTGATAATGCTATTGAGTTAGCCTTGGCTATTGATAAATTACCTAACCTACTATTTCGTGGAATCCAGTGTTACGCAGGACATTTACAGCATATTCCAGATTTGGCAGAGCGCAGAATCAGAACTCACGAGATATTAAGTAGCGTAGGTTTGATCAAACGTGAACTATTGGTTGGTGGATTAAATTGTGAAATCCAAACAGGTAGTGGAACAGGTACATTCAGTATCGATGCTGAGCTTGATTGTGTAACCGAGATTCAGCCAGGCTCATACTGTGTAATGGATCAGGAATATAGTAATATCGAATATAAAGAGCCAAAGTTTTTACCAGCAATGACGATGCTAACAACAGTGATTAGTACTAATCAGGATACACATGTCACGGTAGATGCAGGAACGAAAGCTTTATATCGAGTGGCAACTAAGCCTTTTGTAATTAGCCATCCAGATTTGCAGTATGATTGGGACGGGTTTGGTGATGAGCACGGTAAGGTGACTGCGCTTAACGGTGCCAAATTACCTGATCTTGGTGAAGTTCTTGAGCTGGTTGTTGCGCATTGTGATCCAACAATAAATTTGTTTGATTATTTTTACATTACCGATAATGATACTGTAGTGGATTATTGGAAGATTGATGCTAGAGGCTGTTGCCAATAGTTCTTTATGGGATTAAATTGGAGATTTATGTATTGCCAATACTGGTAGTTATTCAATTTCTATGGTTAGTAAGGCAGGATATTATTTTTATCCAAATATAAAGCTAACCTCGAATGATTATAATTTATACGTTTTAATGTTATGGTTGCATGCGGAACACAAGATTGAGAAACCACAAAATAATATTACACTCACTTCTAGCTGGTAAGAGATAGGGCATTAAACCTCTTTCTAACCTGTTTCTTTAACTCTTATTCGTTGTCATAGAGCCTTTTGTGATGCTCTCCTACTAACGTTTACATACCGTTTCTCAATGCCTTTATTCCTAGTCTAAGAGCAAAATAATTGGTTATGAAAGGGGTCTATTGAAGGACATAGTTTTCAGGATCGTTAACATATTATCAATAAATGAAGGGGAATACTAACTATTTTCTATATTATCTTTTCACCTATCTCATAAGTCATGAAATATCATTAAATACAACTACGGATGTCAAACAATAAGGCATGTTGGTAATTATCCACAAGCAAGTTCTAGGGTTAATTGTTTTAGAAATTTAACATTGGGGACACTATTTTTATTGTAATTCAAATAGTTGACTGATTAAGGTGGTTAATTAATGTTTTTAAAATAGGCTTGCTTGGTTGAGAATGACAATCATTATACATCAGTTAAGCAATGTCAGGTAATTATTTTAAGCTTTAAATAACTTCTCTTAATTCAACAAAATTTATACCATAAATTGCATGCTACAATAATTCTAAGTAAAAAAAGCTATCACATAATAAAGCTATTTGCCAACATTATATGATGGCAAATAGTTATTGATAACTACAAACATTGTATTTTTGGATTATTAGTTGTAAGTATTTTTCCATAGGGGGTGGTAAGTATGAAGTTGGAAAAAGTTTCATTAGTTGCTTTAATTAGTATCATGACTGTGGCTTGTAATGGTGGTGGCGGTTCATCTAGCCAAGTCGGTGGTATAGCTTATTCTAGCAATTTTGATCCTAATCCATACCCCCAAGCTAAAGAGTATCCAACTCCACCAGTGTGGGCAATTCCAGATCTAGTTCGCAACTCTGCAAATTATGGTGCTAAAATTGCTTATGGTGATAGTGATTCGGAGCAGGTGAAGCGGCTTACAGCTCAGCTTAATATTGGAAATCAATACATATGTAGTGCAGCACCAGTCTATTATGATGGAAAAGGTACTTGGCTTGTAACTGCTGCTCATTGTCTTGTAAAAGATAAAACAGACGAGAATAATTTACAAAGTACTGAACTAGTAAGTTCAAAGGAAATATTGGTTGAAACCACCATTAATGGAGAATGGAATGCCAATAATGTAACTGCAATCTTTGTACCACGTGATTATTGTTACGGTGCTAGTTTTAGCAGTTTTGCTGGTTGCCCAAATTTTACTTCTGATTATGATTCCGGTGCTACGGGAGAGGGTAATGATATTGGGCTAATTTATGCTGAAGGAAAAGTTGGTTTACCCGAAGATTATGCTAAATTAGCACCGCAAAGTGAATTTCCCGAAGCTTATACGATGGCACCAATATTATCAGTAGGCAACGGCATCACTGAAAATAATGGTTCTGCTGGTACAACCTATTACGTTACTAATTATTTATACCGAAAGACAGATAACGAGGGGTATCATTTGCTATATAGTAGTTATTTCAATGATAGTCCAGACAATATGGGATATACTAGCCTTGTGTGTAATGGCGATTCTGGGGGAGGCGATTATTACTGGAATGGTAGTAACTGGATTTTAATTGCAACGCATAGTTTTGCTCCTTTAGAAGGCTGTGGCAAGGTATATAATTATTTACCATCTGGGTCAACTAATGTTGGTTACTACTATGACTGGATTAAGTTAATTATTGATTCCAAAAATCCCGCAAGTACGTGTAATTTGTCTAGTAGTAACTGTGTCTATCGTTAAGCGCTAACTTTATTCTATTCAATCAAATAGTCATAATTAATCATTCAATAAAAAGAGCCCTTTCGGCTCTTTCTTATTGAATGTCAGTTTGTGTCGTTGCACTAAAGTCTTTGAAGTTCGGGTTGCTTCCATTTTGACTTAATGTGTTTTCCAGATTGTTGATCGCAGCATCAAGAATATTGAAGAATACTTGACGATCACTGCCATTAGTCAATGTGAAAGTGCTTTGTCCATTTGTATCAGCTGAGGCAATTGCAGCTGTAATCGCGTTTGTTGCATCACTTGCCTGAATATTAGTATAAGCACCGTTGCTATCAACGTAGGCAAGCGTTTGTATTTGATTTACAAAAATAGTTTTAATTAAATCAAGTGTTAATACTTCATTAACTGCTGATACTCCTGATGGAAAAGCATTTACATTGGTATCACCATTAATTTCATCAATAGTCAAACGTAACTGGCGCGCATAGTTACCATAAAATGGGAACCCTGCTGATCCCGGGTTAGCTGCTTTACTTGTAATTCCAGCTTGTTGTAAGTAGTCAGTACTATTTAAAGTATTATTAGTAAGTGTATTTTCAATCAACTGGTTATTATTTGTTTGGCAAGCTTGAATATATGCTTCTACTGGCGTTGTACCATCACTACGAGTAGCTGCACCACTATTATATGAAGCATTTAAGATCAAATCAAGAATATTATCTTTATCGCTAACTGAGCCTGATTGCAGGTTTTTTTCACAAGCAGTCATATCGAAGGTACTACCAGCAGGATTATCTTTTTCAATTGCTGTCAGATTTTGATAATGCCAAAATGCTGCTGCCAATGGTGCAAAATATTTATTATTCAAGTTATCTGGAGTTGCGAACTTACCTCCACTTTGGGTTGCTTCATCCTCAGCAGTAAATGGAGACATACCTTTTTGAAGAGCTACCAAATTTACTAGACCAAAAGATAATTTTTGTGGGTACCAAATTGCATAATTTGCTTGATCCCAAGAATTTAGTTGGTATGGTCCACCTTGTCCTGGATCCATCAAATGCCCCGGATTTGCTTCGATTTGTTGGTTTGTGGATTGATAATCCGCCGTATTTATATTCTCTTGTAATAGATGAGCAAAAATTGAACCATACAGATGATCACGATTAATCGCTATTCCTGGTATATGAAGACGAACTAAATGTCCTAGCATAGCACCCGCAATGTAATTTGATACAATAAGATCATCATAGTTAGTGCTAAGAGTTAGCGTTGCATAAGTATTGCCATCATAATTATATTGATATGCTACATTTCCTGAAGAGCTTACGTTAGCGCCAGTCATTGCTACTGCACTTTTTGCCGCTACTACCGAATAATTATTTCCTTGTGGATTATTTTGATTATGATTATAACCAGCACCACTATTGCACGCAGTTAAAGCCAAAGTAGCCAATAAAGTTGTAAGTAATTTTTTCATTTGTGAATCCCTTAAAATTTATTTCCTAATGCCGTTAGTTTAATGCTTTGGCTAAAAAACTAAAATAGTACTTTTACACTATTCCTAAATTTGACCTTAAATGACAGAATAGACCTCTTTCCTAACCTGCTTCTTTAACTCTTATTCGTTGTCATAAAGCCTTTTGAGATATTCATGTACTTACATGTACATTCCGTTTCTCAAAGCCTTTATTCCTAGTCTAAGAGCTAAATAATTGGTTATGAAAGAGGTCTAATATTAAGTGAATCTCTCATTATGGTAAAATTGGGGTAAGAACTTAATAGTTGTTGTGATAGAAAGCTTAGGGGTTTATGAAAAAATATTTTGTGTCAACGATGATTGCAAGCTCAATCGCTAGTGTTAGTTATGCGGCGGAAGTAAATTATGCTCAGATTTTTGCGGGTAAAAATGCCTGCTTTATCCTGTATGATTTAAATAAAAAGAAAACCATCGAGGAGTATAACTCCAAGCGTTGTAAAGAACGAATTGCGCCCAACTCAACTTTTAAAGTACCGCTATCACTAATGGCTTTTGATAAAGGGGTGATTACTGAAAGTACGATATTTAAGTGGGATGGTAAAAAGCGCGAGATGGAGAGCTGGAATCAAAACCAAACGCCGCGCACCTGGGAGCAATATTCGGTGCTTTGGGTATCGCAGCAGATTACACCTAAGCTTGGTATGAAAGCAATCAAAGACTATCTAGCCAAATTTAATTATGGTAATCAGGATTTTAGTGGTGATAAGGGCAAAAATAACGGG
The DNA here is from genome assembly GCA_008017155.1 of Neisseriales bacterium. Taxonomy (GTDB): domain Bacteria; phylum Pseudomonadota; class Gammaproteobacteria; order Burkholderiales; family UBA11063; genus Aquella. The sequence continues at coordinate 10,293 of SSGX01000018.1, forward strand.
CTTACTCATGCTTGGTTAACCGGTAGCCTAAAATCTCGGGTGAGGAGCAGCTAAAATTTTTGATAAATATGCATAATTATAATCTAGGTATAACTCATGCCGCGATTGATAACACCATGCAAAATATATACTTGGGTAAATTGACTGATGATGGCTGGGATTGGTATGGTAAAACTGGTAGTGGACGCAGAAATACTAGCTATCAAGGTAAGACTGAACGGGTGCGCGATGGTTGGTTCGTTGGCTATTTGCAAAAATCTGGTCAGACTTATGTGGTCGTAACTAATCTGACGGATATAAAAACCCCAACTGGTAGTGAACATGATACTTCTGGTGGACCGCAAGCAAAAGCGATTACACAAGATATAATAAAACAGTTACAACTTAAATAGAAAAGATTAAAAATGTATATACCAAAACAAGGTGAAGAAGCGAACCTGCACCTAGCGGTGCTAATTGATGCGGATAATGCGCAGGCTTCAGTGATTGAAGCGTTATTGGCGGAAATTGCCCGTTATGGTGAAGCTACCGTTAAACGTATCTATGGTGATTTTACCTCTAAATATAGCTCGCAATGGAAAAGCGTCCTAAATAAATTCGCGATTAAACCAGTTCAGCAATTTGCTTATACCAAAGGTAAAAATGCAACCGATAGCACCATGATTATTGATGCGATGGATTTGTTATATACCAAACGTTTTGACGGTTTTTGCATAGTCTCAAGCGATAGTGATTTTACCGGACTAGCGATGCGGATTCGCGAAGAAGGCTTATGGGTATATGGCTTCGGGGAAGAGAAAACCCCAGCAGCTTTTCGGAATGCCTGTCATAAATTTATCCGTACCGAGAACCTACGCCTTGATGATAATAGTGAAGATGAATTACCAGCTCTGGAAGTGATTACCGAAGAAGCAAATAATGGTAAACTAGCCACTAATGAGAAGGATGCCACAAGTAAAAAACGCTTTCCACTGAAGCTCGCCGCTAAAGCGGTAGAAGAAGCGAGTAGTGATGATGGCTGGGCTAATTTGGCAACTTTTGGCTCGTATCTGAATCGGGTACAGCCAGATTTTGATCCGCGGGATTATGGTTATGAGAAGCTAAGTAGCTTGGTAAAAGCGCGTAAGAATATCTTCGAGATAGATGAGCGAGTATCGCCAACTTCGGGCAAAAAACATCTTTATGTGCGCATGAAAACTGAAAAATAAATTTTATTGGATCGCTTAGAAATGGTAAGTAATAGAGTATTAACAAAATTTATGGAGTATAGACCAGAGATATTTTGCTATCCTCGTTTAAAAGTTACTTTACCTGCTGATTTTAATGATCCTTTTGATTCACAGCTAAGACTTAGTGAGAATGATACAAAAAAACTATCTGAGAAGTATAATATCCCAATAGAGAAAGTATTGTATTATGCTAAGCGCCTGCAAACAGTGCATATTCTTAGTTTGAGTAGAAAACATGCTTTAGACGCAGATTCAGCAAATATGTGGGGCTTATACGCAAAAAGTGGAAAAGGAATAGCTTTTGAATTTGATTATAATTGCGTAGAAGAATATAATTTATTCCATTTAAGACAATTTTACTCTCAGTTAAACGAAAAAGATCTTCCAAATCAAATCACTTATATCAAAGAAAAATTAACGAAGCAAATATTAGCTCAGATTAAAGTCATATGTTCGGCGGAAAATAGATACTCTGGTGCAAATGAAATTATTAGTAATGTGGCTCCTATACATTTAATTCCTGATTATATAGCTTGTGATGAAGAATTAACTTACTTTGAATCAACCCTCTCTAGGTTAACGATAGCTGAAGTTAAGAAACAGGCACATTTACTGAATAAATTATTAGAACTTAAAATGATCAAGAGTTTAGGAAATACAGGTGAATTTTTGCATTCAGTCGTTTATGATAAGCAAAGAGACATTTTATCAATTTTTGAAGACTTTATTACTACACTAGAAAATAATCAATCTCCATTAGATTTAGTTTCTGAGTTTATGGTAACTAAAAACCAAATTTGGGAACACGAGGAAGAGTCTCGTATTTTAGTAATGGATGTTTGTTCAAACATTATAAATAAAAGCAACTTTTTATTATCGGAGTTAAGAACGGATTCACGGCGCTATGTTATTGTGGATGAAGAATTAGAGAGAGTAAGAGCAGAGTTACATTTTATTAATTTTTCAGAGGTTATTAAAGTCGATCCTATTGAACTTAGTCATCAGAGTTCAGGTGAAGATATTGGGTTTATTCCTAAAATTTATTTACCTTTTCCAAAAAAAATTTACTTAGGCCGGGATTTTGATACTGAGAGTGCAAATGGCAAAGAACAATTAAAGCACATTAAAGAATATACAAGAAAATATGGAATAGAGCTATGCAAGTAAAAAAAGAAATTGATTACACTAGTGAAAATGATTCCACTGGTGAAAAAAGAGTAGCTTTTATGGCTGATGAAATTAAAATATAAGGAATAATATGCTAACAATAACCAACGTACTGATGCCGGATGAAACTCGGCAAACTATAACTAGACCATACCACGAAGATATAACCATTGATGGGACAGATTTACTGGCACTACCTGGGCTAGTTGATCCGCATGTGCATTTTCGGGTGCCGGGGATGGAAGATAAGGAAGATTGGCAACATGCTTCAAAAGCATCGCTAAAAGGTGGGATAACTACCGTTTTTGATATGCCAAATACTAAACCAGCAACTACGACACAAGAGCGCCTATATAATAAATTTAGGATAATTGATGGTCAATTAGCTGAAGTAAATCTACCATTACGCTATAAGCTTTTCTTTGGGGCTGATAAAAACCAGTTCCATGAAATAGTCAAAGTCAAAGACGAGATAGTCGGCATCAAGGTATTTATGGGGGCATCTACTGGTGATTTATTAATGGATGATGAGGCATCATTACATGCGATTTATGCGCTGGCAAAAGCACATAATCTGATTATTGCGCTACATGCTGAAGATGAATTAATTATTCGTGAGAATGCCGCTAAGTATGTCAATGAAACTGATTATAAATATCATTCGATAATTCGTTCGCCAGAAGCTGCGGTTAAGGCAGTTGATCTAGTGATTAAATTAAGTGAGATTTACGGGGTGACGTCGTACATTCTGCATCTTAGTACCCGTGGTGAACTGGATTTGGTAAAAGCTGCCAAAGCGCGTGGGGTGAAAGTTTTTGCTGAGACTTGCCCACATTATCTGTTTCTTGATGAAAGTATGTATCCAGCACTAAATGGACGCGCGAAGATGAATCCGCCGTTACGCAGTAAAGCCGAGCAGGATTACCTGTGGCAGGCACTTAATGATGGTGTGATTGATACCATTGGTTCGGATCATGCGCCGCATCAGCTGCATGAAAAAGCTCAGCCATTATGTAAATGTCCATCTGGTGTACCGGGGATTGAAACTACATTACCATTGATGCTAACTGCGTGGCGTGAGGGTAGGGTAAAATTATCGCGTTTACTTGAGTTACTTCATTCTAATCCACAGAAATTATTTAGCCTCCCCGCAAATGATGATCTAGTGCTTGTGGACATAAAAAATTATCGTGAACTCACCGATGAACAAATGGCTAGTAAATGCAAGTGGTCGCCATTTAGCGGTATGAATCTGACGGGTTTTCCACGCTATGTTTATACCCAAAACCGCTTGATTGATGTTACGCAAATAAGCCACTAGAGAGATGTAAAAAAATTTTTCCTCATGGCGGATTGGTTCAAAACGACGAACCAATCCGCAAAATCGTCAAAATTTATTTTATATCTCTGAGAATCGCATAAGTGCGTAACATCAGTTAGTGAGATGAAAATTAATTTTCAGGAGAGAATAAATGGCTGTATTACCTAAAATTCAAGAACTACTTGATAATGCTGCAATATTAAAGCAAAAACTGGCAGCAGTTAATTTTAAACCAAATCAGACTAATGTCCGTGAAGCTCTGGCAATGATGACTGCCAAATATATGACGGATATTGATTATAGTATATTTGCCATTGATGATACCGTATTAAATGGTTTTTATCCTGTGCCGGTGCGGACTTATGTACCAAATCTGACTAAGGCATTGCCTGTAGCGGTATTTATTCATGGTGGCGGACACATGGCTGGGAGTGTGACGGTTTATGATGGGATAGTGCGTAAGCTTGCCAAAACGACCGGGCATATTATTGTGTCAGTAGATTATCGATTGGCGCCGGAATTTGCTTATCCAACTGGAATCGAAGATGCTAAGGCTGTAATTAGGAATGTATTTGCAATACTTGATGAGCGTAAGATTAAGTACCTGAATAAAGATTTATCTATCATCGGAGATAGCGGTGGTGGTGCATTTTGCGCTTCAATTGTGATGGATAAAGAGTTTGTAGCTATGCACTCTATTAAAAAACAGGTTTTGATTTATCCTTCGCTTGATTATACCTGTAGTTTGCCATCGACAGATACATTTGGTGAAGGGTATTTGCTTGAAAAATCCAAAATGCAGTATTATTTCCGAAGTTATTTCCAAAATGGTGAGGGTGCGCGGCAAGTATCACCGTTACATGGAGAATTTTATGCTAACATGCCAAAAACAATGGTGATAGTTGCAGAATTTGATCCGCTAGTTGATGAAGGGATTCTTTATCAGAAATATGCCGCTCAGGTTGGGGTTGATTCAGAGCTTCTCAAAGTTTCGGGAGTTGTCCATGCTTATTTGATGCTTGAAAATCTTTGTCCTGATGAGTGTAATAATACTTACCAAGAGATTAGTAAATTTTTATTGAAATAAATTGAATAATCATAAAATAAAGGGGGAATTCAGTAGTGAAAAAATATATTATTTCGAGTGTACTTATACTTGGTAGTAGTTGTGGCTTTGCAAAAACTATTTATACTGGAGACAGGATAGATGGCGTTCCTGTAATTACTCATTTGGATGTAAATGATTTAGCAGCTGGCAAGAAATATAGATTTATGTTTAAAGGTTCAGAAATGAATATCGGGCAAAGTTGGTACACTCCAGTTATTGTAGTCAAGGGAAATAATAGTGGTAAAAATCTACTGATAAATACTGGTATTCATGGTGATGAGTTAAATGGAGCTTTTGCCTTACAAAAGGTTATGAAATCACTCTCGCCAGATAAAGTCTCTGGGGCTGTTGTTGGTGTATTTCAAGCTAGTCCAAATTCGCTAATGCACATTAGCCGAAACTGGTATATGGCAACCGATAGTGGTGAGTATGAAAATATGAATAGAATATTTCCCGGTAAACAAAATGGTAATACCGCCCAAGTACAAGCATACAAATTATGGAATGATTTATGGAAAGGCAACGCTCAGTATGTTATTGATTTACATACTCAGTCAACTGATACAAATTATCCACTGATGGTTTATGCTGATTATCGGGTTCCCAGTGCTCAGCAAATGGCAGAGTTGATTCCTGCGGATCAAATAAAGAAAGATCCCGGAGAGAAGGGCTCAGTTGAGACAACTTTTATTGAAGCGGGTATTCCTGCGATTACTGTAGAAATAGGTAAAGGGCGTGAGTATCAGCCTGAATACGTAGGTAGAACAGTTACTGGAATAAACAACATTATGATTAGCCTTGGAATTATCAAAGGTAGTATTACTCAAACTGCTAAAACTCAAGGGGCATTTATTGGGAATGATATGACCTCGGTTAGAGCATCGACTGGTGGTTATGCGGAGGTTTTGGTTAGTGTTGGAGATAATGTAAAAAAAGACCAGTTAATTGCGATTCAAAGCAATCCATTTGGTGACTTGATAAAAGAATATAAGTCTCCTGTTGATGGAAAAGTTTTATCTACTGGTAGTGGTGCAACTAGAGAGGCTGGTGGTTTATTGGTAAGGATCCTTCAACAAAATCCAGATGTAAAGTGTAATAACGGTTGTTAAATAAAAAGAGGCTCTAATCCGCTTTGATTGTCTAGCGCCAAATTAAATTATACAAAATTGTCTATTGTAGATAAACTTTAGCTATTGCTATAATACGGTATTGATTTTGGTAGAGTGAATTACTTCTCAAGACTTAAATCAATACCGGAAATGGAGTTTTCCGCCAAATGTCAGATGACTAATGACTCCTACAAGTTTCTATTAAGCTAAAATAGAAATTAGTTGGAGTAATGTAGTTTTCTGCACCGCAATTATGATCTATCTTAGCTTTATAGGTTATCAATAAATTTGATTTCTTGTAAAGGTTTTTCTCATGAAAAAAGCTAAATTAATTTCTTTATTATTTATGTCTCTTGTTGCAGCTAAAAGCTTTGCTTTTTCTACATTTACTTCGAGTGCTCATGTTTGCAATAAGACTCAAAATACTACTTTTCACTTTCAGTTAAATTACAAGCATGATGCTGATGTTAACACTTCAAATAGTTACGATTTTGTATTGAGCCCTGGGAGTTGTAACACTATAGGTTTTTATATGCAAACAGAAGATTCAGATTTGATGTTCACTGATTTAAACAATAGCCATAATTCTTTCCATATAAAGAATCGTACTTGGGCAGCAGATCTAGTAACTCATGGCGTGTATATTGATGTAGAACAATTTCATATGCATGAATATCAGTTAGGTTCCGATTACATCGAAGGTAATGCAGATTCAACAGAGGGTGATAATGACTTATATTTTACTCTGCAAGATTATGTAGATAATGTTCCAGCTAATCCGTTAGTTACAACGAAAGATACTACTACAAATCAACCTACAGTACAATCAAAGAAACCTGCACCAATAGCGCAAACCAGTGTTAAATTTTGGTAATTAAGTTTAGACCACCGGGCGACTGTATTAGTCGCCCTTTTTATTATCTTCTAATATTCTTAGTCCTAAAAATTATATTATTCATTTTTGCATAATGATTATGCTTTTTTTGCTATTCCCAATGATGTGCTTCAGCGGTTAGTATTATGGCTGTAAAGAATAATCTTTAATCCAAAATAACCGATGTAATCATTTAGAAGGGAAAGAAAATGAGAACAGTATACCGTGGAAAAATTTTCACATTTAATCAATGTGCAACATTGTTAAATTTGCAGGGTGTAATTCCGGGTAATTTATTTGTTGATGATGAGAAGTTTACCTTTTTGCGTGATGGTGCAATGATAGTTGAAGAGGGTAAAATTGTTACTATCGGTGATTATCATAAACTAAAAGAAACGTTATTGCCAGAAGATAAAGTTGTTGATTACGGTAATAAACTCATTACGCCAGGGTTTTTTGATACGCATATGCATGCTACGCAAACATCTGGGGTTGGTGCTTATGGTGAAAAACTACTTACATGGCTAGAGAATTATATTTTCCCAAGTGAAGTGGCATTTAATAGTGAACAGGCTGGTCGTCGTGAATATGATATTCTCTTAAATCAGTTATTCAAAAATGGGACTACTTCAATTTGTGCTTATCTGCCTACTTCATATGATGGTGCTGATTTATTATTTGATATGACTAATCGTTATAATATGCGCGCAGTTATGGGTAATACCATTATGACTGATGGCAATAAAAATCTAATAACCGATCCGCAAACTAGTATGAAAATTAGTGAGAAACTATATAATAAATGGCATGGTACTGATCGGATAAGTTATGCATTAACGCCAAGATTTGCATTGAGTTGTACCGAAGAAACCATGGGTTTATGCCGTGAGTTTCTTGAGTCACATCCGGATGCGTATACCCAAACTCATATTTGTGAAAATGTTAATGAAATTGAAGATACGATAAGTAAGTTTCCGTGGGCAGAGGATTATTTGGCGGTTTACGAAAAATTTGGTCTAGTAAATGATAAGTCAATTTATGGTCATTGTATTCATCTATCCGATAGTGAATGGTCACGTATGGTTGAAAAAGGTGCAATCTTTGCTAATTGCCCAGCGAGTAATAATTATCTCGGTAGCGGTTTATTCAAATATAAGACAGCAGTTGAGCGAAATGCTAAATTGACATTAGCAACTGACTGGGCTGCAGGCAATACATTATCTATGTTAAGAGTGATGGATGATGCATATAAAGTAGCTATTTTAAATTCATTCAAACTTGAAACATTGACTCGTTGGTTTAGTGCTACTTTAGGTTCTGCCAAGGCACTTGGACTTGATAAATATGTTGGTAGTCTTGAAGTTGGCAAAGAAGCTGATTTTATCGTAATTGATCCGGAAGCTAATGATCTTTTAGGTTATCGTTTGGAAAGTAGTTATAATTTATTAGATTATCTATTCTCACTCAGCGCTTTGGGTGACGATCGGATTATTGCCGCCACCTATATCTATGGTAACAAGGTTTATTCAAAATAATACTATCTATATTAATGTGCTTTATAGCACCCATATTCTAAGGGCTTCCCTTCTAAGGTTGTATCAGATTTCTGGTATGGCTTTTTTTTTGTGATTAGCTGATGAGCCATTTTATATAAATTGATAATTAAAATAATACAGTTTAGGATTGAAACTGGATAAGCACTAATCATTAATCCGTAAATTACCAGTAACAAGCAGCCGCTGGAATTTATTATTCTTAGCCAAATCATGTTATTAAGTGTAAATGATATAACAGCTAATAACATTCCGCTATAACCAATTATTGATGCAAGGGAAAGCATTTTATATTCCATATACTTTATTTCCAAATATATATGTGGCAATAATAATTCGATCATCGCCAAATGCACATAAATTAAATAAATAATCAAGTAAATCATAGCTACTTTCCAGCCGATGTAAGAGCAATTCATTCTGGCTTGGATCAATTACAATAAAATCAGCTTCTTTGCCAACTTCTAGGCTACCGATATATTTTTCCAGCCCCAGTGCTCTTGCTGCACCAAGAGTGGCGAGATACCAACGAGATAAGGGTTCCCAATGATACTCTTTCTGAGTAGATAACTTATGTGCATCGTCCATCACTCTTAGCATAGATAATGTATTGCCTGCACCCCAATCGCTACCAAAGCCAAATCTGAATTTATAGTGATCTAGTTTAGAGTAATCAAATGAACCACTACCCATATAATTATTGCTGGATGGACAGTTAACAATGATTGCTTTTTTTTGTTCTAGTCTATGATATTCGTTTTCAGTTAAATGTAGACAATGTGCAAATATTGACTTATCATTAATAAGATTGTATTGTTCATAGATTGCAAGATTGTCTTTTGCATGAGGAAATTTTTTTACGCTATCTACTGATTCTTTAATACTTTCTGCTAAATGTGTATGGAAGTATGTATTTGGATGTGTTTTCAGAAATTGACTACATAAGGCAAAGGTCATCTCATTACAGCTAAGCGCAAACCTTGGGCTTAGGGAATAGCTAAGGCGATTTACTCCATGCCATTTGGAATAAATATGTTCGCTAATCAAAATACTTGACTCTGGATTTGTAGTTAGCGCGGGGTGTCCTTCCGTCATAATTGTATTCCCGAGAATAGCACGCATACTAAAACTATCTGTAATCTCAAACATTAAGTCAGCAGTATCATAGTAACTTGGTAACATTCCAACTATACTGGTAGTGCCGTTTTTGAATAGTTGTTTGAGTAGCATCGTGTACTCGCGTTTGGCATATTCTTCACTTCTGAATTGTATTTCTGTTGGAAAAGCTTGCTCATCAAGCCATTTAACTATATCTTTTCCTGAGTAACTAGCCACTGAGGTTTGATTGGTATGGATATGCATGTCAATAAATCCTGGAGTTAAAATTGCATCACCATAATCAATAAAATCATCTTCAGTTGTGATTTCATGCTTTATTTTATGGAAATCATCAATTTTGGTAATTATGCCATTTTCTACTATCAATGCACCATCGCGAATAAACGTTAAATGCTTTTTATCTATGAATAGTGTATGAGGCTTGATCTGTAATAATTTGTCAAAATCTGTATCTTGATGGAAAGTTAAGATTCTTCCTCTATAGATGCTTTTCATTTATTAAGTCTCCGGTGTTGGTAATCTAAGGTGTCCAATTACTAATTATATTATTCAGGAGGTCAAATAATTGCTTTTTTTCTCCTTGTAAGTGGCGGTCTGTAATTGCTATGTAATATCTTATGGTTTCAGCATACGAATCGGGGAATACTTTAATTAATTTTTGCTGCTCTAATTCTTCCTTGATAGCAAATTCGCAGTCAATCGAGATATATTCATTCGAATAAGCCATAAGTTGCCTTGCTGCTGCGATACTATTTACTTGAATATCTGCTTGGGCGTGAATAGATTCCTCAAGTTTATTATTAATTTCTAAGTAACGGGTGAGATTGACTGAATTTGTCACAAGTCTCTGCGGAGTATGGTTGATACTAATTAGCTTATGCTCTGTTGTCAGCTGCGCCAGATTTTCAGGAAGTTGACCTATTTTAATATAGTTATTGCTACAATAATAAATAGCTTTAAATTGTCCTGCCAATTTTACAATTTGAAAGCTCTGTTTGGGTTCAAATCTTGATACTACAATATCAAACGGATCTTTTAACATGTCAACATGGCGATCATCATAGCATATTTCTAATTTTATTGATGGGTTTTTATGTATAAATAACATTAGTTGCTGATTTATCAGATTGCTTGCAAGCCAAGGCGGTAGCATGATTGCTATAGTTGTTGCTTCATTGATATTCTGATTATTACCAAATGATCTAAACCAGCCATCAAGACTTTTTTTATGATGCAAAAAACTGTCATACAACCGTTTACCTAATTCTGTTGTACGAATCCCTTGTGGTGTTCTAATTAATAAAGTTCCATATGAGTTTTCAAGAGATTGAATCCTGCGGCTAATTGTTGGTTGCGATATTCCTGTTTGTTCAGATAGTTTGCTAAATGAACCAGCATCAATAAGATTTATAAATAAGATAATTTCTTCAACCATTAATGTGTACTCAATGATGTTGTCAGATTTGTAGCTATTTCAAGTTATTATTTTTACGGACTCTTTAAAAATTATATCATAGTGATTGTTATATTAGGTGAAAATTACTTGAACTTATTGTTGATGCTGCTAATAATCTGATTGTAGGCAAATTTTCTGAAAATAATTATACCAACAAATATTTAAAATAAAGAAATTAATGTTCGTTTAAATACATCTTCAATGAATTCGATAAACAGGTTAGCTGATTTCTTATGCGAGATACTTTTAATAAGAAAATAATCTATCTTACCAAATTGAAATTCTGGTAAAATATGTTGTAAATTAAAACAGACTGCCTGCTCATACATACATAGTGCAATATAATTGTTGTAATAAGCTAGATATGGTGGTCTGGAAAGAGTTGAAACAATAATATCTGGTTGAAGCTCAAATTCAATTTTCTCTGTTGGGTTTTTAATGTTAATTACATATGGAATGTAGCTCCTTCTGCGAGGTCCAACGATTAAATGGTTTTTGATCTCATCAAGCTTGATAGGAGGGGACTTATAATGATTGTAACTTTTGGAGCATGCAAGTACTAAGCTTGTTGAGTAGATTTTTCTTACTTTTACATTATCGTTTTTGGGGAATCGTGACGTGATTACAATATCAAAGTCATGGCTAAGATTATAATCAGTATTTAGATAGTACAATTTTAATTGAATTTCTGGATGCAGTGCATTAAATTCATGTAAATAAGGATCCAGTCTTATTGAGGCTAATCCTTGTGGAATTGAAATCCTCAATTCACCTGGAATGTGACTCTGATTTTTATTAATTTCATCATTTATCAAGCTTAGGTTTTTTAGTGGTTGAAATACCATTTCATACAGTTGCTGACCTTGTTTCGTAGGCTTTACTCCCTGTGCATTCTTTTCCAAAAGTATCAGATTAAGGTTTTTTTCTAAATCATTAATTCGATTATTTATAGTTTTAGGGCTGATATTTCGGGTTGCTGCAGTTTTAGCGATAGACCCACTATTAACAAGCTCAACGAATAATTGAATATTATCATACATGGTTTTATCCTTCAAATAGTGGTAAAATATCCCGTTTAAGAAGCATTAAGAAAAATTCAACAAAACTATCAACTATAAGACTATTATAAGTATTTTTAATCAAATAATAATCTATTCTGCCAAAATTGTATTGGGGTAAAACATGAATCATTCCAAATGCCTTTAATTGTTCGTTGGTGGTCATTGCAATAAAATGGTTGTAATATGCCAGAAAAGTGGTTTTAGTCAAAATTGAAGAAACTACATTAGGCTTGAATCTATAGTGAATTTCCTCTTGTGGGTTGTTTATGTTAGTTATCTTTGGGCTGAAAATTTTACGAATAACTCCCACTGTTTTGTGACTTTCAAGTTCTTTAAGTGTGTTGGGAAGACTTTCTTTAAAGATATACTGCTTAGTACAAGCTAGGATCAGATTTGATGAGTATATTTTCTCCCAATCGTTGGATTTATTCTCTATTGGGGCGTATGGAGTAATTATTACATCGAAATTTCGGTTATCAGGTAGATAGTTTTCATAATATATTTTGATTCGTACGTTAGGGTATTTAGTTTTGAATTCATGTATGTATGGATCTAACTTAACTGATGCAAGTCCTGGACTTACAGCAACTCTTAAGTTGCCATGCACTTGATTGGTGCGTCCAGTAAAGTATTTTATTGCATTATCAATCTTAACAATTGAGTCTGTTGACTTTTCATACAATACTTTTCCAACTTTTGTAAGGATAAATCCAGGGTTTGAACGGATTATTAATTCCTGTCTCAACTGGTTTTGCAAATTCTGAATTGCTCTACTAACAGTTGCTTGGCTAATTCTTAATTTTTGTGCAGTTTTGCTAAAAGAATTATTATTAACCACTTCAATAAATATAGCTATATCGTCTAACATTAGCTTAGCTTTCTAAATGTTTAAGGGACATTATCTTTATAGTAAGCTTTGATACTGTTTAAGATAAAACAAACAATGTTTGCTTTATCTTAAAATTTGCTGGATGTCCCACCACCACCAAATTCACCACCATTGCCGATGTCCTTTTTAGAGTCTTTATTTCCTGAACTTATTATTCCTAAAATTAGTTGTAATATATCTAAAGCCATTCGCCAATTTCCACTTATGATTAGAATTAGGAAAATTATCAGGATAATAAATCCAATCACATAATAGTAAGGTGGGTACTGGTTCTTAATCTGATTTGTTGCTGGTGTCGGATATTCTTTATTTATTGGATTCATTAATTTATCTAATGTTGTATTAATTCCATTATATAAATCATCTGACTCAAGACTTGGAATAAGAATCTGCCTCTCAATTTCTCCAGCTAGCCCATCTGGAATAGCAGCTTCTAAGCCGTAGCCTATTTCTATTCGAACAGCTTTATCTTTTCTCGAGATTAAAATAAGCATTCCATTATTAATTCCTTTTCTCCCTAGTCTCCATTTTCTTGCTGTGTCAAGTGCGATATCTTCAATATTCTGGCTTTCCAGGCTATTAATCGTTAAAATTTCAATTTCGGTACCTTGGTTTTTTTTATAAACCTTTTGTAGCCTTGTTTCCAGATTCTGCTCTTGCTGACGACTAAATACATTCGCTAAATCTATAACCCTTGTTTGTGGTGTGTCAGGTAAAGTTAAAGCACTAGTTATAGTGGAAGATATTAGAATAAAAACTGTAAGTAGAATTCGTTTCATTATCATCAATTAGAAAAATTAATAATAGGTGCTTTTTGAGCATTATTATCTGATTGAAAATACGCTTTAGTGCTAAAGCCAAATAGTTTAGCAAGTAAATTATGTGGAAATGTTATCAAGTTAGCATTATAGGATTGAACTGTATTGTTATAATCTCTACGCGCAACCGAGATCCGATTTTCTGTTCCTGCTAACTCATCCATCAGTTGAGAAAACTGTTGGTTTGTTTTTAAATCTGGATATTTTTCTACCAATACCAAAAGGCGAGATAAACTAGATCCTAATTTATCTTGTATTTGCTGAAACTGCCGTAGTTGCTCCTGATTACTTGTTATTGCAGGAGTTATATCGGTTTGAGTAGCTTTTGCTCTACTATTTATAACCTCAATTAATGTTGACTTTTCAAAGTTTGCTTCACCTTTTACAATATTAACAAGGTTTGGTACCAAATCCATGCGACGTTGGTACTGATTTTGTACTTGTCCCCAGGAAGATAGTGTTGCCTGATTTTGTTTTGCCATTGTGTTGTAACTTGTAGTTAAATAAATAGAAGAATAGCTATTGCCACTATTATTGTTTGTTTGGCTTTAATACCCATTTATATTACCTTATAAATAACATTTATTGTTAACAACCAACTAGTCAAAAAAGCCTGTAGTTGGTTGCCACTTTACCAGATAGATTGAAGTTCTTAGAGGAGTGGTTTAGTTCCTTACGTATTACTTGTAAACCGCTTCGCTCATGCCTTTCCCTACCTCTTCAATCTGATTGAGCATATATTAAGATTATAACAAAAAGTTAAAGTAAATTTTAATTGGCTCAGTAAAATTATTTTTGTCCATTAACTAAACCACTAATTATTGAGTCTGGGTTAGACCGTTTAAAATTAACTATCGGTGCTGGTAGATCTTGATCTACTTCCCAAAGCATCATTCCACCAAGACTTTTATCTTTGGCATATTTTGCTTTAGCAGCAGCGGTAATGCTGTTTTCAAAACTAGTCCAAATATTAAATCCTTTACTAGTTGCTCCTTGGGTATATGCTTCCATTGCCTCTGGATCAATAGCAAATTGGCTAGTATTATGAATATTAAAGCTAACGGGGTAAGGTTGATGGTTCCAACCTCCAAGCAAATTAAAGTAAATAGCTTTATAACTAATCAAAGATGAATCTGCTACCTCAAGACCAGTAACCCCTGCTATAGCAGCACTATCATTTATAAAAGGAATATATGCACCATAGTTATCGGTATTAACAGGGAAGGCATAACCATATGCGGGGATACCCAATACTAGTTTTGAAGAAGAAATATTATCATTGCTTATTAAGTAATCAAGCGTTGAATCAATATTATAATTGGTAAAAATACCACTTTCATCTATTTTCTGATTTGGACTATTGTGTAAAGGCGAATTGAAGTTAGTATAACCTGTTTGATTATCTAACCCATTCCAGGTAGCAGCATGATAATCATAAGACATTACGTTAAGTGTTTGAGTTTTCTGTGCCAATATGTTCCAGAAGCTGCCCTTGCCACTACCACCCCAAATTGAATCAACACTCCGATACAC
The DNA here is from genome assembly GCA_008017155.1 of Neisseriales bacterium. Lineage (GTDB taxonomy): Bacteria > Pseudomonadota > Gammaproteobacteria > Burkholderiales > UBA11063 > Aquella. The sequence goes on from SSGX01000018.1 coordinate 25,530, forward strand.
GCTTATATTTTGTGGTATGCTTATATTTACTTGAAGATTCTGCTGGTTAAATAAATCAATTAAGTCAAGCAAATTTTGTAAGTCAGCTTTAGTAACTACATATTTACTACCATTATCAATAGTCCATAATCCATTGTTTGGTTCCCAGTCTATATTTACTCCAGCAATCTTCTGGGTTACCCCCATGGCTGCGGCATCATTATTTAATGCATTAATTAAACCCACCGTACTTGACACAATCGTGCTAATTTTATTATTGGAAATAGCTTCGGAAAATTCATTTGCATTATTCCAACCACCAATTCCAAGATAGAATGGCTTATTCAATGCAAGTAACGAAGCAACCAAACCGCGCCCCATACTTCCATCTGGTTGAAAAACAAAATCTGTCCAGTTGTCAGTCGATTTTACAATTCCTTCTGCTGTCATACTTTCAAACGCATAATATAATTGGTCTGCTGCTAAATCAAGATCATTAATTGGGCTAAATGAGGTGTTTCGCCAATTTGGGATCCAGTCTTGAATAACAATCTTGTTTGCTAATTGTTGTTTAGTCCCAAGGTCTTTCGCCATTTTAATATTTTGCCAAGCTCTAACACCAAAATTTTGCCAAATTGGATTATCAGTGTTTTGTATGGATGCTGGGTTATAAAAGTAGCAACCATATGGACCCTCTTGATTCATATTGCTCAAAAGTGGGCTTGCAAAGTTGTAATTTGCAAATACTCTTTGTTCTGCCCAATTGCTGTTATATGATTGTTTGCCACTACATATAAATACATTTGGATTTGCAAGATAAGTAGAAGTATCAACCCCAACTTCATAGAATTTGGTATCAGCTGGAATTGTACTTTCTTCAAATCTGTATGAACCATTTGGCATTACCAAGCCTCCAGCAATAGTTGTTGGTTTCTCATTTGGATCTGAAGTTTTATATAGGTTTAAAATTGGGATAATATAACCCTGAGTATTATTCGTAAATGCCACAGTCCCAGAATATGGATTCCCATTATTATCGACACTTGGATCAGTAAAGTTTAATGGAAAAGCTCTGTCATTATAACTACAGTTTGTTCCATTGGTATTACTATCATCAGTTAGACAGATATATATTGCATCAGTAGTGATTGTAGCTATATTGCTAGCACTTTGATCTGTATCATCTACCCTATCTAAGCTGGAAGTGATAATTACGCCATTTTTATTTAAAGAAAAGTCTACTAATGTAGTTTTACAGGTGTCATTTAAGAATTTCCAAGGATTAGGGTTACTACCTCCGCCAATTAAATCTTCACATGTAAGAATCCCCATATCCCCAGGGTTACCCGTTGCCGAGCCTTGAGGTTCCCACTGAAGTGGGTTTATACCAGGTCCAATATCTTTTGCAGCGCCTTTAAGCCCTAAAATAAAAATATTTGGGTTTTTTGTTGGTGAACTACCTGGAACAAGCCCACCCCCATAGATACTAGATGGATCAGATGATAAGCTTTTAACATAATCATTAGTTTGATCTTGAAGTTGATGGGCAATCGCTATCCAGTCTGGTTTTTCAGTTTGGGTCACCCAAATAAATGGATTATCCCATCCTCCAGCAGGCCCAAATACTGTGATATAGATTCCTGAATTAATCAAATCTTGTGCCCAAATTGGAAGATCCTTATCAAGATTGGTCAAAATATTCAACCCTGCACCATACACGCTAAAATTACTAAAAGGGTTAAGTGGGTTAAGTATGCCGGTAGCTATGCCTATTACTCCAATTGCATCACCAACTGGTAAATAAGAAAGCATAATTGCTTTTGCAAATAGATCAAGAAATGTATTTGCAAAGACATCCCAAAATGATGGGTCAACGATGCCTTGATAATTATATGTGATGGATTGGTTTTTATAATCAGAAATAAGCTTAAATCCATTTTGTCCATTAATATTATGACAGTTAATTTCACCAGGGTAAATTTGCTGTTTGATGTTTTGCCCTCCTGATTGCAAGGTGTATGTATGTGAATTTTTAATTGAACCATTTACGGTGCAGATGCGAGTTAGTGGATAATGTTCTTGGCTATCATCTTTGGCTGAAAGATTTCTGTTTATTAAATTTGCATTTGTATTATGTGTACCACTATTACAAGCACTTAATGCAGTAAGCGCAAAAATAGAAGCTATGATTGTTTTTGCTAGTTTTTTATAATAGTTACTCATGCGATCCCTCCTTTGCATAAGTTTTACCTTTAAATAAATATTCCATAAGCATAAAATTGAGTAACTTTCCCCTTTTGGTTGATTACAGTCAGTTTAAGCTTAAAGTTTCGGAATTATATATTAAAGAATACCCGGGTGAGAATGACTAAATCTGCATAATGAATATGCATATTTGACTATTCCTATGATATAGCTTTGTTAGGTAATATATTGGTTAGAAATAAAATAACCATAATAAAGGATAAACAAATGTTGATTCAAAAAATTATTGGCAATGTCTATGATTATCATGGTTGGCAAGCATGTGATGTTGCAGTTGAAATTATTGATTTAAAACCAGACGAGCTTAAGAATAAACCCGTGATAATGAAAAAAATGCGAAATGGTTGCAACATAATAGTTAATGTTGATCAATGTGGGGAGATAAAAAATGGAGATATATTGTGGCTAAAAGACTTTAAAGCAGTTGTTGCATTAACTAATTAGATCTTTTGGCGGTAAATTGTTGAATCACAAATGCGTATAATAAGCAAAAATGCTAAAAGCATCTAGAACGGTTTTTTGCTACAAACTACTTAAAGAAATAGAGTTATGGTAATTTTCGTGCAATTGAACCATTCAGATATGTGTATTAATTACATTTATGTTACCTGAATCCCCGCTTTTTTAAGTATAGGTAGTAATACTGGATTACATAGTGATAGGGGTGTTAGTTTGGCAAGCATACCCTACAAGTTATTGGGAATAATAAATATGTACAGCATCTGGATAAGTTTTTTTATGAGCCTGTTTACGCTAAAACTGGTTCACATGGTTATGGAAGCTGCATTAAGCAGTCTTAAAAATATTTAACTTTTTTCATAGGAATAACCATGAAAGTATCAAAAAAATTATTAGCCATATTGGGAATATCAATGTTATCTGTGGGGTATACTTATGCACATAATACAATTTATTTTGGAATTGTAAACAATACGGATGGAGTTCTGACATTTAGACAAGATGCCCCTGATAACTTTGACTTTAAAGGTGGTGACTTATCCCCGTCTATTCCTCCTGGAGGTAAGTTAAATGCTCAGGGCGACGAAGAGGGAACGGTTTGGAACTCATCAAGTGGAAGTATCATTGTATTTAAGGATGGTGATTATTATGCAGAGATAAGGTTCTATGCTGATGATAATGTCAATCCTAGTGATATTTGGTATGACTATCCTGTTGGGTATTTTCCTGTATGTCATGATGCCAACTTTCTTGGTGACACAGTATCTTGCAATGTTGTTAAAGATACATATCATAGGCTAGCAGTTGGAACGCTTGGTGGTGCTATAGTTACTAGGCTATCTGAAACTGATGCTACGGAGGGAAGTACACATTCATATGTAGATATAAGTATTCAAGGCACTTCACAGACGCCACCCTCCGGTTCTTGGATTCATAGTTGTAAAAATTATACCTATAGTGCAGATAATGGTAGGCTAGAGGCTGACTGTAATAAGCAATACGGATACACAAATCATTCTACACTAAACTATCGTAATATGTGTTTACGTGATTCTACAGTTTCCAATATTAGCGGTGTGTTAACCTGCGATAGCCCGGCACCAGCAGGAAGCTATCAGCAATCATGCTTGGATCCTAAAGTTGATACTGATACTGGAACGTTAATGGCATTTTGTGCAGATTATAGAGGATACTACGGTGCAACTTCTTTACCTAACTTCCAACAATGTAAATGGGGTATAGAGAACGATGGCGGAAATTTAAGATGTATGCCGCAGCCAATATCAGCCATGAGTATGACGATTAAAACAATGCCTAATGTATTGGGATCTAAAATAACACCAAGCCAGTTACATTTGCAAAGTGTAAAACCATGGTGATTGGTAAATTGAACGAGATTTTAATGATAATTATAGGAGTAATTTATGGAAAAATTAAATATTGTATTGCGTAGTGTGTTTCTTGCATCTGCAATATCTGCTTTATACGCATGTTCAGAAGGTAGCGAGGCTAGTACTACTACTAATCCGACCATACAAGCTAACCAACAGTTAAATATTGCCAACAGTAATGCTAATAGTAAAGTGGTTGCTTACTTAAATTCCTTGGATTTTCAGGTACCTAGTGTTGAGAGTGCTACTTTAGCAAACTTAACAGGTGGTACTTGGCCAGTCACTCAGGTTAACATAGCATTTATGAAACCGCACTCAACATTTAATATTGACACTGCTAAGGACTCTGATTTAGCTAATTCAAATACTGGATTATCTTTTGCGAGCGATTATACTTTAGGTGATTTGAAAGCCTTCATTGGTCAGCTTAAAGCTAAAGGAATTACTGTTTATATTTCAGTTGGTGGTTGGGATTATAGTTGTTATGTATCTGGTACTAATGGTACTATTACAGATTATTATAATGCTGATTTAGGTGGTAGCAATTATTGTGAGCCTCCACAAGATGGATATATACAGGCCGATTATAATTTTGACCCAACCCGGTTTGATTTTTTCCCAAATCCATTGGACTATGCAGAAAATGGAGTTCCCTTATTTGACAAGTCATTAACTAATCCTGATTTGCAGGATACTATAGCTCAAGCTAAGCAATATATTCAAAATTGGGTGGATTTTGCGAAATATGTTGGTGCGAGCGGAGTTGATTTGGATTATGAAGAAACCTACTATGCTGATTTGAGTCATGTAGCTAGTCCATATAATACAACTGGTTCATATAGTATAAAGTTTGGCTCGCAAAAATTTGCTAGTATTCTATATAATCTAGAACAGGATGCTAAGGCTAGTGGACTAGGCGTGTCAATTGCAGCTGTTCCGGTTGGTTCGGTTAATATTGATGCGGATAACGGTACAAATGGTCAGCTAAATTGGGGTGGAAACTTAAAAGGAATTTATTATCAGTTAGAGTCTACCTCTGATGTTCCAACTCCAAGTGGATTGCCTGCCGCAGCGACATTATTTAGCAATCTAAGTTTGATTGGGGTAATGACGTATGATTTAGATACTACTATTATGTCCGGATATTGTCCATATGTGTTTGATGGTAATCAACTTGGATTTGCTAATAATAATACAGGAAATAGTAATTGTATCTTAGCTAATCAGGTAAAAAGTTATCTAACCGGTTTCTCTTCTTTCTTAAGTCAGGTAAATGCCTCAAATGTTCCATTACTCGGTGGTATAGAAACAGGAAAACCTGCCTATCCTACCGGTAACACATCCAATCAAACTGAGTACTACAATGTACCACTCAAACCCGGTATTGCTGACTGTAGTGCAGCAGTAGTTAATGGGGAGGCACCGTCATGTATTGATCAAATTAAAATGAGCACACCAAATGGTATAATTTTCTGGGAGCTAAATAAGCCAACCACAGATCTTGGTTATACTGGTAGCTTTTCGAATTTAACGCAAAGTGATTTGAATTCTGCAGCGACAACAACAGATGTTTTAAATTTATTTAAATAGCTGATGCTTATTATCACAAAGTCAAGCCACAGATTTTATCTGTGGCTTTTTCCATATTTGTTCACCTTGCGAAACCTTATCTCATTTTTATAACCTAGATGAGAATGTATAAATCTGCATAATGAATATGCAAATTTGACTATTCTCAAAATATAGCGGTGTTAGGTAATATATCGGAAGGTAAATAATTAGAACAAATATAACTTTGGAGAAAACTATGAAAAACATATATCTAAGCCTATCATTTATATCTTTACTTGTTATTGGAAATAATGCTTCTGCTGATGATGCTTGGTTTAAAGTATGTAACGCATCCAACAATACGGTAGTATTACAATTTACCAATAGTCATCCGTATTATGGATCGATGCGGGTTAATGGTCAATCCTCAGGTAGTTTTAATATGTTTCATGGGGATTGTTTTGATGTAGATGCATGGACGACTGGTAATCGGGTGTCGCCTAGTGCTGGGGATCTTGATGTAACATATACTGATGGTACTAATACTGGGAGTTTTTCTATTTATATGGATGGCTGTCATGATACAGGAGACACGTGCATAGAAAATGTGCAAGATACATTTGTAAGTGTTACAAATGGAGACAATTTCTACTGGGGGCATACTGCACTTAACCAACAGGATGTTGATGATCCAAGTATAAATGCGCCATATATAATGAATTTCCAATATAGAAAAGGTGGTTAATAAAGCTATGAAAAATTTAGCCTTAAATGATATTTCAACAGCTGATGCTAATACAAAATTTACAAATTCCCTTAATAAGAAAAGTGTTAATTGGCTCAGAAAAATAATTAATGCTTATATTAAAACTGCTAGTCGTTCCGTTGAGGTGCAAATAACCTCTCAACTTATCGTATCTAGGGTGTTTAGTAGTAACCGTCTAGATACTAGCAAATAGTTAGTGTCTGGATGAGTCTATCAGCAAAGTTGTACATAACAATTCATCAATATCTATTTTTAATAAAGGACTTATTATGAGAAACTCTTTTAAAATTTTATCAATATTTGTAGTTTTGGTAACTAAATTCGTTGCAGCACAGGACTTCTCCGGTACTTGGATATGTCAAGAAATGGATAGTCATGATGGTTATTTGGCAAAAGAAACTATTACTTTGACAACTAATTCAGCGCATTCTGATGCCAAAAACGGAAACATGTCTTATGATCTAAAAATTAATGTGCCAGGTTTAGATGGTTATACTGGGGTTGCTGTGAGTAATGGCAATAGGGTTGCACTTTATTTTGAGGGAGTTAAGAATCCTAATGATAAGGGGGTTGGCTTAGCAACCGTATCCCAACAGGTAACGGGAAATAATAAATATGTACAGCATCTGGATAAGTTTTTTTATGAGCCTGTTTACGCTAAAACTGGTTCACATGGTTATGGAAGCTGCATTAAGCAGTCTTAGCATTGCTATTTTAGTATTTTAATTTTAAGAGTTTTTAATTTAATGAATTTAGTAAAGGTGTTTTATGAAAAATATAAATAAAAATAAGGTATTAAATTTAATTTTATTTTCTCAATTATTTACTTTAGTAGGTTGTAACAGCGGTAGTAATGGTAATAATGAAAATAACATTGGAGGTAGTTTATCAATTCCACATTCTCAAACCGCAAGAGTGGTGAAGTACTCTAACAAATTATTGGGAGACCCAAATGACGATGATGACTTATGGGTAAATATTACTCAAGATGATGCATCTGATGAGCCTGGATATTTGTCAATAGTGGCGAATAATACAAGTAAATATAATTTAAAATTTATTGGTTGTGATGACAAGAATTGGATCTCTTCAAGTCAAATGAGAGATATTCCTTCTGGCTATAGATTTCCGAGAACAAAAAATTATGATCCTAAGTGGAAGTTTATGGATGGCGGTGATGGAATATATGATAAGTCATACATATCAAATGGTTTAAGTAATAGTCTACATTTTTCAGGCACTCCTAAATATAGTGATGGAGAAGATGTTAATTGTTACTATAGTGCGTATGTTCCTGAAAATAATCAAAGTTTGTATGTCAAGTTAGTTAATCATATTTATAATGCCTGTTCCGATGTGGAAACTGGTTGTAGTTTAGATAAACCACATACTGATTTTAATACTACTAAAGATAGCAATATTCTCCAGGATGCATTCCAAGCCACTCCAGTAGATATATTAGCTGGCTATGGTAGTTGGGTGGCTTTTGCTAAGCGAGTACCTGGGGTTGAAATATCAAGTTTTGTGCAAGAGCAAATTGATAGTCGGATGAATTCTGCTATTAATGATTTAAATTTATTGTATATGGAATATAAGGAAACATATCTTAAACCTGAGCTAGTTTCTCTTCGTGAGCAGAGATATAATAATTTTAAATTAACTGCTGAAAAATATGGTTTTGATGTAATGGATGATGCTCATTTTGCCCAATATATGCCAAAACCTGGAGCCGTGAGTGTAAATGTGTTTAATTATATCCCTGAACAAGACAAGGTGGTAATAGCTTGGCAAGAATTTGATATGCGTGGGGTGGTCAAAAAAGAATTTACAAGTCCAGCCTCTGAAAATACTCCATTGAAAGTAAAAGCTAATGATTTTAATGTTAAATCTGAGATGAACCGACTTGCTATACAAGATAATGATACTGAAGCTATGCAAAAATTATTTGCGCGAGGGAAGTATTCTGAAGGTGAGTTTGTAGATTCAAAATTTAATCAGGATGGAGAATTAGGGCAAGCTTTAGATCTTTCTGAGATAGAAGAAGTGCCATTAGAACTTGATTTAAGCTCTGTTGCATTATCCGGTGGAGTCGATCTTGCATTCGTAGCTTTTCAGTGGTTTGTGTTACAAACATGGATGGATGGTCTAAGTTCACCACCAGCGATAGGTAATTTTAATACTAGTTTAAATCATTTAAGTTTTCAGCCAATAACTCAAGATGATGCTATTAATTGGAATGCCTCTCATGACAAAGATCATCAAATATTAGCTAATACCAATGTTACTTATATTACGAAAAACTCTGTTTTTCATCTGGCTAGATTTAATTTTACAGATCCAAATTTAGATGATCAATTAAATCTACAAATTGGCCTATCAGCATTAACTACACCATGGTTAAGATATGATGAAAATGATAATCCTCGTAATATGCAAGATCCATATCTAGGGTTTGTAGGAGATTCAAGTGATCATAAAATGGATGCTGTAGTAGAACTTACAATTTCAGATAATAATCTATCGCCAACAAAAGATCTAGATAATGAATATAATCAATCGCAAATTGATTATATGGGATTATCAAACTTAATTCCTGATTTAAATTTACCTGCGCCTGAATATACTTTAAGTAATATTAAAAATAGAAAAAATGGTAATATAGTTTTTCAGGGTGGAGAGGGGATTAAATCTAATCTTAAGGGTGGCGCTTTTGATGGTGCTTTAGCTCTCAATAATAATCAAGAAGCTAATTTGACTGTATTCTTACCATCGAACATTAACTCTAAACAAACTCTGATAAATGGTGGGGGATTTTCTGTAAGATATGTTGACAATCCTGCTGACACAAGTCTAGAAAGTCAAATTACAAATCCTTTGATAATAAAAAGTGATGAACTACGATCATCATTTGATAGTTTAGAAAGTGCTACTCCTCATTATTTATACGCTAAGTTTAATTGTAAGTTTCCAAATCCTGTAGGAATTAAATGCCCATTAAGTTTATCGTTAGGAGGTTATTCAGATTCTGCTAATCAGGCAATTCGTTCTAAAGGTAAATTGTATATAAGTGATTTAAATAGCCATACAACTGCGATACCGGTATATTTAAATTATAATTTGATAAGTGAACCACAAGCATTTACGTACACACAAGGAACTCCTGGAGTTTATAGATTATCACTTATGAATGCTGGTTTAGAAAGATATGTTAGTGTACAGATAAATGGACTACCACAAGGAACAAAGATAGTTTCAAATAGCTGTAATAATGGTTTATCTAAAGGTGAGCAATGTCAAGTAGACCTTGACTTTAGTAATGTAACTACTAATGGAAATTATATTGCTACATTAACTGGAATTAGAAATAATTATCAAGGTTCCACTATCTCAGGTGTTTCATCTTTAGACACGGAACAGTTAACAATTAATGTAACTGGTGGCTGGTAGATGAGTGTGTGTCGGTTGTTATTTGACAATCGACATTTTAAGGTTTAGTTTGGAGATTATTCATGAAAAAATTATATAAGATTATTGTTTTTCTAGTGTTTTGTAGTAGTTCCTTAGCTCATGCTTGTGGCGGTGAATTACCTGTTGGTAGTTATAGTGATAATTTTCACCAATTTCTGATAGTTAATTTACGAATTCCTGATTATAATGTCAATCAGGGGTTGTTTTACAGTATATACAGAATAGAGAATGGTACTAAAATAGAGGTCGAGAGACATAAGATAAATAGTACTTATACACAAATTTATCATTTACTTGCAGAAAATAATCTTGAGACAAGTCCTATTCAACTGAATGATGTATATGGAATTATTATTTATGGAGTTAAATATAAAAATGGTATCAATATTTCAATTCCAGTTGAATTTAATATTAACTCAAATGCATGCATTGATGCTAATTTTGGTTCTCCTGATACAATTTATTCATCCCAGTTAAATGCTACAATTAGTGCAAAATCGACACCTGCCGTGGTTCTAAATTATGATAACCTAATTGTTAGTGCTGATCCTGCTCGAAATGTGTTTTGTGATCAAGTTTCATGTAAAGAACGTGGTGGTCCGAGGCATCAATCTAACTCAGTTGGTTATGCATGGGATGTCACCTTAAGTTCAGACTCTAAGGGTAAATTAATTGATCCTAAATTACTACCGCAAAATATTTCTCCACCTAATATTACTTGGTCAAACTAGACAAATAAACATACTATATAACCCGAGTCCTCACTTTTTTATGCTTGAATAAGTAACTCAAGCTGAGTAAACTGATCTTTAACAAGTTGGTAATTAAAAAATAACGCAGTCGTATAAGAAAGTATCTTGCGATTAATCCTGCCTAATCTGATTATTTGCGTTTAAATAATGATTTTATTAGGGCTTATGCCTTTTTCATTTCTAACTACCAATTTGTTAAAGATCTATGAATTGCTTAAATCTATACTAAGCATAAAAAAGTGAGGACTCAGGTTACTATACTAAGCTATTATATTATTAAGGAATAATTAAAATGCAATATAAAAAAATTGTCAATATTTTTTCTTGTATATTGACAGTGGTTACTGCGGGATGTAATAATGGAAATATGAGCTCAGAAAAAATTGGTGCGAATCTTACTACCAAGAAATTACAATCGATTCAATCATCTGTACAACAAGTTAACAACTTATACTCGTTAGAGTATACCATTCCAACCGTATTAGATAAAGTACCCCAAAAAACAGCGTTATGTTCTATTGGGAATGAGGTTTGTGCCCAACTTTCTTCAGTTCCTTTTGCTTCATATGTTCTTGGAGAAGATCGCTCTTATCATTGGGTAGAACAAGATTATCCGACTATATTACAACTTACTTTCAATAAATCATTACCTAATGACTTTCACTTAGCCAGTATATATAATGATTTAAGTCAATCTCAAGGTGAAGTGGCGGGGCATTTAACAGAAGTTGATGATAGCTCTTGTAAGAAACTAGCCGTTTCAGGAATTTCTCCTGGTTCAACGTGTACGATAAATTTAGCATATACTGGCGATACTATGGAGCAAATAGTGAATAATATTCATATGGAGTTTAAATCAAGTAACAAAACTCTTCTTGACTATACTTTTTCAGTACATAATATATATTTGACAAATTTAAATACCCCAGCTTTAAGTGTTGCCAACCAAGCAAATGATATTGGAGTTGTGGTTTCTAATCCTGATACTAGCTCTGGTACACTAGACTATATTCATGAATTTTCAAACGCAGTACAGTTGATTAACTTTGGGACAGCGCCAATACAAGAGAGGACGGGAACTCCAAGTATTATAGTACGTACTGGGAAGAGTTTTGATTATGATTTAACGAATTTATACTATTTAAATGGTTTACAAACTACTTGTTCTGATGTAGGTTTAAGTGTTGGAGATAATTGTTTATTCGGATTTTCATTTATACCCAACTTAATTAATAATTCAATTCAATCCGAATTGGGAAGATTGATCTTTACATATGATGATGGAGATCAGCCAATTAATATGACCAGTAGATTTGTTCTTAGCTCTGGTGATTTTTCTTATGATAACTATTACATTACAGATTGGGTACATAATCAAATTGTGATAAACAAAAGAAATTCTGGAAACAACTATGTTTCATATAGTGTTCAACTTAGTAATATTAAATTTTCACTGGATTATGATCCAAAATTTGATATTGGAATATTTAGAGATTTAAATACAAACAAATTGTTATACTCATATGGCGATTATTCAACTAATCTTAGTATAAATGATTTAATTGGAAAAATAACATTTGGTTATGAATCAGATTGTTTTAATGGGTTTGACTTTTCACAAAATAATGATTTAGATGGGAGGTCATGTACTATTAAAGTTAATTATAACGGAGATCCAAAAGTGTTTTCTGAAAAGCCATTATCTGCTCTTTTAATCGCGTCTTATTATTCTCCAATAGAAGACCGAAATGTTGATCAAATTATAGGAGTATTAACCTTGGGGTATGGATTGCAATCACCGAATGGAAGTTATTTAAATAACTGTGACAATTCTTCTATAAATTATGTTAATGGTATATTGAGCGCAATTTGCCATCGAGCGCAAGGGCAAACTGATAAATATACTCTAAGTTACGATGAATTGTGTGCACCAGGATCAACGGTTTCTTTAAAGCTCATAAATCCAGATTCCAAGTGGGCAATTCCAAATGGGGCGCTGGTTTGTGATAGTTATGCTAATTCAAAATTTCTCACTAGCAAGGATATTTTAATTACTAATGCAACTAAAGAGCTTGATAATCATTTTGTTAGTCAAACAGGCAATAATGATTTAGTCTATGACTATACCATTACTGCAATAAATGTTAATAGTGGGAATATATATACCACAAATATTCTTTCATATGAAAATCAAAAGGTAACAGTTTCATATAATAATGGTGGAATTTCAGCAGCTATTGCATCTGGGATTGACTTTAATTCTGGATTAAGTAATTTATCCAACTTAATGTGGGATGGTGATGCGCATAAAATTAGTTTAGTAAATAATTTAGGAGTGTCTACTCTATATGAATCTGCCTGTAATGATGGTAGTGGGATCACTAAATTTCCTTATTATTCAGATTTGGGTATTAATGGGGTAGTTGCATGTACGTCACCAAAAAATAATATAGTAGGTTCTTTCAAGGATAAGGGGGATTTTGAGTATCGGTGTGCTCAGCTATCGCAAGATGTTTCTTCAGACGTGAAAGCACAGGTTATATGTGCTGCAGATGATCCTTCACATCCCGGTTTTTTATGGAATATGAGATCATCTCAAAATTTAGGGTGTCCGATAAACAAGTTTTTAGTTGGTTGTTCAATTGAACATCAGACTGGTAAAGTGACTTGTAGCTGTATCGGAGGTAAATCATAATCTTTTAAGATATTATATATGCTTCATCCCCAAGGTTCTACGTTTTGAAGTCATGTGGTTAATCCTCTTATGGAACTTCAGAATGTGGGGCAGCTAGTATGGTTTATTCTAGCGCAAATGATGTTTCTGTAGATGTTCGTCCTTTTGCTAGTCAATTATCAAATATTATGGATATGGATCAAGATGTTGGCGGTTGTAATGGAGATGCTGCGAATAACAACAATTTTGTTTGCGCTGATGCATCTTCTAGTAATTTAAATTTTAGGTAAATATTATACTATGGGGTAATATATTTGATATATCTCACAATTAATGATAATTAAATTGATGTGGACAGAATCATAGCTATATGAGTTACATATTGATTTAAAATTAGAATTCTGTATATATTAATTCAACTTATAGCGGAGTTTGTATTTGTTAAGAACCCCATGTTTTAATTTAAGAACTATAATAATAACTGCATAATCATTATTCATTTTTTACTATTCTCAGAGGTTAATACCGTGAGTTATAATCCTCAATAATTCTAAAGGGGATGGTTAATAATGATAAGGTTGTTTCGTTTATTAAGAGTTTTTTCGGCTGAGCTATTATTTATTTCTAGCTTAGCTTTTACCGTGTTCTTAGGTGCTAAAAATAAAAGTGTTTTTCTGGATATAATAAACTTATCGAGTACTGAAATTAGCTGCCTAAGCACTGTTTTCTTCATGTTATATGCATTCAGCCAAGTTTATTCTGGAAAATTAAAGGTAATACTTCCTTTAAAGTATATTTTTCTTGTTAGCACATTCTTTGTGATATTAGGAAAGTCTGTTAGTGAAACTACCAATGATAAATTAATCCTTTGTATTGCTCAGGCATTCTTGATTATAGGGGGAGCTTCTTTTTTTATAGGGTTTATTCTTACCAGACAAACTAATATTAGCAATCATTTTTCAATTTTAATTCGATCCATGGAGCAAAATACAATAAACTTTTGCATGGGGGTATTTGAATTTGCAGCAAGTATATTATTTACTAAATTTGGTTATAAACTATCTTTTATTAGTCTTAGCATTAATTTTTCATTGTGTGCATTACTGATACTAATATTTTTTAGAAATAATGAAATTAATGTAGACCTAAAAGGTACTTATTCAGAAATTAAAGTACTTTTATGTAATAAACAATTATGGTTTATTACATTATTTTTTTCAGGGCTGTCAAGCGCGGTTCTGATTTACATAAATGTAGTTACTGTATTGCAAGCAAATGTTTTTAATTTGAAATACTATTTGCTAACTTCACCAACCTCATTGGGGTTTGCTATTAGTGCAATTTTTACAGGGTATCTATCAAATAAAGCCATAAATTATAGGTGGTTTTTTCAGGCATCTAGTCTGACAACTTTTATTATTTTCTCAATGATAATGTTTTGTAAATTGGGAGTAGATTACCCTGTTCACTCAGTTTATGTTATATCTTTTCTGCTGGGGGTAACTTGTGGTAGTTCTATTTTGGCATTTCAGTATATTCGTAATTATGTAACTAATCCGTTGTTAAAGCCATTTGCTACATCTTTTGTTTTAACAGTTTCATGTGTCTTTTATCAAGTAGTCAAATATATACTTACAGCTGGGGCTATTGTTGATAATCATTTTATTAAAAGTTTTGCTAGAAGTTATAAAGGGAGTAGCTGCTTATTTAATTGTTTTTTTCATCATGCTTCTTTCTCGTATATGCAAGTTCAGCATTCTATTTTTATTCTGGCAATGATTTGCAGTTTTATTCTAACAGCTCTTCCAGATATCAGTACTGTAAGAATTCTTGATGCGTCTTATTTATAATTGTTTAGTAGCTGATGTTACACAGATAAGCCATTACAGAGAGATAAAATAAATTTTTGTTCATGGCGGATTGGTTCAAGACGACAAACCAATCTGCAAAATCGTCAAAGTTCATTTTATACCTCTGAAAATCACATGAGTGCGTAACATCGGTTAGTAATTTTTTTATGGCTTGTTTAAAACAATAGGTATATAGAATTGCATAATGATTATGCAGATTTGACTATTCTCAAAGATTAGTTGGATTAGCTAAAATAGAGGTCTATTTGAAGGGGAAATTTATGAAAAAATCAGCTTGTTTATTTCAGTGGTTAAGTGTTGAAATATTCTTTGTTTTTAGTGTTGTATCCGCAATCATGTTTGGTGTTTTTAGTAGTGCAGTAACCGATAGTATGCATTTGAGTTCTACCCAGCTTGGTTGGTTATCAGGAACATTTTTTATTACCTATGCAGTTACCCAGTTCTATTCCGGGCGCTTATTTATACTTTTTTCAGTAAAGAATATGCTGCTACTAAGTACTTTACTTGCCGCAATTGGAGCCGTTACTTTTGGAGTGGCAAACTCATTATTTTTAATGTTTATTGCTAGAATTCTCCTTGGTATTGGGTTGGCTTCGACTTTTGTTGGCGTGCTGTTTGTTATTCAAAATGGTTTTAGTGGTAAATCATTTCCGCTAATGTCATCATTAAGCCAGAGTATTGCCAATTTAAGTGCTGGCTTATTCGGGTTTCTTGCCAGTATTATTATTGCCAGATACAGCTATAAAATATCATTCGAGATACTTGGTTGCATATTTGGTGTTTGTGGCACTTTAATTCTGCTATTTTTCCAAAATAATAAGCCTGTAACCATGAATCAGAAACAGCCTGGATTTAGCGAGAGTATAAAAATTCTGTTGGTAAGTCGTAATATTTGGCTTGCTACTGTATATTTTACAGGCTTATTTGGTTCAATTCTAACTTTTGCTGATTTATTTAATGTATCTTTTCAGATTGAGGCATTCCATGTTAGTTACGCTGAAGCAACGATTATTAACTCAATGATCCCATTCGGACTAACTATTGGTGGTATTGTTGCTGGCTATTGGGCGCAGAAAAGTAAAAACTATATTATTCCAGCACGTGTTTTTAGCTTACTGGCATTTATTATGCTTGGAGTGATGCTGTTTGTAAAATTTAAACTCAGCTACGCAGTGGAGATTATTGCGGTGGTGGCATTTATCTTTGGTATGGGATGCAGTGGTTCAATTCTTGCTTTCCAGTGTGTTCAAAATAGTGTTGAAAATGAATTGCTTCGTCCACTAGCAACTTCATTTGTTTTGACTTTCTCGTATATTTTCTCAGGTTTGATTGAGCAACCATTAGTTGGAAGTCTGATTTCGAGTGCTAACGCAAGTCTTGATAAAATCCACTCGATTCAGGCTAATTTAAATGAATGGTTTTATACTGGCGCTATAAATGATGGCTGGACTAAATATAATCATGGTTTATATTTGGTTCTTGGGGCAGTAGCAACAAGTTTTATTGCAAGTTTGTTCTTTAAACAAAATAGCTTACGCTAAGAATATTGGAAGATAAAAATGAATAAAATAGAGAGCTTAATGGAATTGGAAGTTTACTATCCAGAGACAGAGGAGTACAGTAGATATTTATCCCAGATTTTTTCTACTGAAGCAAAACGAAAACAGCCAAGTGCTATTGTTTGTCCGCGTAATCATCAGGAAGTGAAGTTATTTATTGATTATGCAAATGAGCGGCAATTAAGCTATACCGTTTGTGGTGGTGGTTTGAGTAGTCTTTCGATTGAAAATGGGTTAATTTGTCTTGCACTAAGTCAGTATTATAATAAAGTTGAATTAAGCACAGATCAATTAAGTAATGGCTATTTAATCCGGGTTGAAGGAGGGGCAAAGGTTGGGACAATTATAGAAGAGCTGGATAAGGTTGGTTGTCATCTACCTGTTGGGGTTTCACCCTTGCCAGGGCTTGGATTGATATTACGTGGTGGAATAGGGCATTTGACTCGTAGTGAAGGATTAAGCCTTGATTATATTCGTAAAATTGGTTTTATCAGTGTTGATGGAGAGGAGCTTGAATTATTTGATGGCTGTGCTTACCCAGAGCTTTGGAATGCTCTGCGCGGTGCTGCGCCTCGTTTTGGGGTTGTTAGTTGGGTGGAATTAGCTGCAGTACCAAATAATCAGGTTACTGTGGCTACTTTTAGTTGCAATTTATCATCACTGAGTCGATGGTTAGATTCTGCCGATAAGTTACCAGCTACCATTTCTGCATCTTTAGTGCTCGGCTATAACAGTTCCAAACAAAGCGCTCCAGTTTTATTTGGCTATGTGGTGAATAATGATATTAGCGAGAATGCACTAAGTGATACCCTTAGTTCAGTTAATGCCTTATTGGGAGATGGTACTGGGATTAATTGGTATACCCCCCCACAAACAAAGCAATATTGTCAGTTGCCAGCATTTGATATTCCTCAACTAGAAATAGATAATAGTGAGATAACATATATTCCATTTGTGAAAAGCTATCTGATAAATAATCGATATCTAAAATATAATGCCCAAATCTTGATTAATGCCATAAAAATTGCACCTAATGCATTATGCCGGATTGATTTACAACATATAGGTGGAGCTAATAAAACGATCCAGAATGGCTCTGTTTTTAAGGGGCGTGAAGCTGACTGGAATCTAGTAATCACTGGCTTTGCTAATTCAATTGATGATTCTGACCGAGCTGTTATCTGGGTTATGGAATTAATTCAACAGCTTGATCAAGCAATTTGTGGGGTTTATAGCGTTGAAATTCGACCTAGTCGTTCAGAGACTGACACTGAGTTAAATTTAGCTTTTGGAGATAATTTACCATTACTACATAAAATCTCTCTCTGTTATGATAAACAGGGTAAGTTTAATCATTATCCATTATAAATGCTTTGGGATAGCGTAGGGATATGATTATTTGAATAATGATTATGCAATTCCGCTGTAGCTAAGATTTTTGCCAGTAGTTATAATCCCTTACTAATTTAAATAGGGGGAAATTATATGAAATATTCATTCAGAACTTATGTGGCGATAATTTCATTTATGATGGTTTTAGCCCAAATGGCAGCCGATTTGTATTTGCCAGCTTTGCCTGAAATGGCGTTGGCCTTACATAGTAACATTGTTACTCTTGAAAAAACCATGTTTTTTTATACTGTTGGATATTTGCTGGGCGCTTTATTCTATGGACCGTTATCTGATCGAATCGGGCGCCGTAAAGTAATTTTTATTTCACTAATTATTTGTATAATTGGTTCTGTTTTTTGTGTAAGCGCAGCTACAATAATGGCTGTCTTTATTGGTCGGATTATTCAAGGACTGGGATTTGGTGGGGTGAATTTACTAGCTAGAACCATGATTAAAGATATATCAAAAGATTTACAGCAAATGACAGTTGCCGGCATGGTTTTTAATATGTTCTGGGCAGCTGGGATTGCCTTATCTCCATGTATCGGTGGTTACATTGTAACTTATTTTGGCTGGCAGGCGGAATTTATAATATTAATTGTCTATGCGATTGCAGTTTTGGTTTTGAGTATTTTTGTCTTGGATGAAACTAATTTGAATCGGCTAACTACTCCATTTATAACTGTTGGACGTGATTATTTGCAAGTATTTCTAAGTGGCAGATACTTACTTTATGCTTTTAGTTCTGCCGCGGGTTTTGGGTTGTTGCTTGCCTATCTAACCGCTTCACCTGATATTTTGATGGTTAAACTGCATCTTAGCGCCACTCAATATGGTTATACTAATATTTTGCTAGCTATTGGTATAATTTGTGGAAGTATCTTAAATCGGCATCTTGCTAAAGCTTATAATATTGATAGCTTGATTTTTGCTGGTGGAGTAATAGTTACTATTGTTGGGTTATTTTATCTGGTATGTGGTTACTATAAGTTGTTAAATGTTTTTCTGATTATTTTACCAATGTTTATATTTGGAGTTGGACTTTTACTGGTTTTACCGAATACAAGTAACGGAGCCATTGGCATGTTTGGTAAAATTGCGGGGTCAGCAGCAGCTGCCTTTACATTTATCCAAATGCTTGGTGGTTCATCGGGAAGTGCGTTAGTTACGATGGTTCATCATGAAAATCAAATAGCTTTAGGTGCAATAATGATCCTATTTGGCTCCATAATTATTCTTGCTGCACGTAAATTATTACAATCCGAACTGGTTCTAGTCAAAGCATAGCAATGATTGTATTTATAGAAAGAAATGACTTATTTTTTAAAAGTCATTTCTTTGGTTACCGCATCCACCAAAAAATTGTATACTTTTTGTTTGGTCTCACTCAATTTGCGTTCTGGTAAAGTAATATAGTACTCACGCGTTCCGGCATAAAATTCAGGTAATACCCGCAGAAACTGACCACTAGCAAATTTTGCAGTCAAGGCAAATTCATAATCAAGCGCAATATAGCGGTTGGAATTTAGCATAATTTGGCTTGCTCCTGTATACATACTAACAGTCAGATTTGAATCAATACTGAAAGTATCAACCAGCTTATTATCTGCTTCTGAGAAAATATTTATCTGATGCGTGGCATCAATTTTATGCTCTTTAGTATCATAACAGTAACCAAGGAAGGTATGACTGCTTAGTTCAGCTGGTGTCTTTGGTAGCTGATCAATTTTGGCATAGTCATTCCGACAATAAAAAACATTCTTGTATTGTCCAAGGTATTTCATGATCTGAAAACTTTGTTTTTGTTCTCCAGTAACGACGGCAATATCAATATTTTCTTTTATAAAGTCAACATCACGGTCACCGTAGATTATTTTTAGACTAATATCGGGGTTCTCTTCGGTGAATTTAGGAATCATTACATTTACAACATGGTAGGCAATCCAGAGTGGAATCAGAATAGTAATAGAATCGGTTGTGGTAGATTTTTTATTAAATAGCGTTAGCTTCCTGTCAAAAGATTTTCTCTCATCAATAAATGAGTCATAAAGATTCTTTCCCGTAACTGTAGTACGGACACCTTGTGGGGTTCGAATTAATAAAGTACCAAATTGTTGTTCCAAAGCCTGAATTTTGCGGGTAATTGTAGTTTGATTAATGTCTAGTTTGTCAGATAGCTTGGAAAAACTCCCAGTATCTACCAAGTCAATAAATAGAAAAATTTCATCAACCATTATTACCCTCCTGACTAATAGACTGAACCTATATTTAGACTTCTTCCTAACCTGATTCTTTAACTCTTATGCGTTGTCATAAAGACTTCTGCTATACTCATGTACTTACGTGTACAACTCCGTTTCTCAAAGTCCTTATTCCTAGTTTAAGAATCAAATAATGGGTTATGAAAGAACTCTATTATAATGCATTGGCTAATTCTCCTGACTAAAAGTTGCTTCGTTACAGATTAAATGTGGTTATCTCTCTGCCATTTTGGCAGCTTGTATGAATTTATCAGTCATCGTAGAATCATGGCATCAAAAACTTTGCTACTATTTAATAAGGTTGGTAAGTTTATTTTAGGAGGGGTAATCAAAATGAAATTAAAAACAAATTTAACGATTGTTTCAGGTCTCTTACTGATTAGTTTATCTGGGTGTAATAGTGGTGGTTCAGCAAGTAATAATGCTAATCAAGGCTCTACGACTGGTAGTGGGGTATCAGTATCTAATGTAGCAGAAGTAATTACTAGCAATCAAACTACAGCACAATCAACATCTAATCTAGTTAGCAATGCTTTAAGTGCTGATAATGGAGACTCTCATCAGTACTGGGCACTACATTTTCCTCAAGGCGGGAATACCACAGTGCCATTATATGTATATAAAGAGAGTGAACTTGTGGCATATGTTGAAGCTTTTTCGCAGCCGGTTTTTCTGGGGAAATATAATAGTTCAGATTCAGATGGGGAATATCAGATTGTTATTCCAGAAGGTGATTCTTCTTACGTTGGTTGTTCTTTTAGTCTTAGTGGCAAACAGTTTAGTTCATCTACCTGTACTGGAATGGTGGCAAATACTAATGGCAATCAGCATGTCCTTACCTATGCAGCGGTAACTTTGCCAAACGTTACTCCTAATCCAGTGCCTCAACCACCAGTTTATGAATCACGAACAATCACAATTAGAAATAACACCTCAGCCCAGATAACGGTAACACCAACTAATTGTGCATCTCTCTCATCACAGGTAATTGCTTCAGAATCTCAATATGTATATAGTATTCCTGATGGTGGTGTTACTAGCTGTAATTTTGCAGTAGATAGCCAAAATTCTCTTAGTGCTGATCTTCCGCCAGCAACATATAATTTTCATACCTTACTTGAGGTAACATATCCAGCACTTGGTGATGTAAGTGATCAGGCGAATGTAGATATGTCAATGGTTAATGGTTTTAACGTTGCATATAAAATGTACCCGGCAAAGCCAGATGGTTATTTCAATAACCAGTTAGGCTATTTTACACACAATGCAGCTTTAGGTAGTATTGCTCAGGCTGTTGATAATTTTGATATTTCAAGCCCTGCTTCTCAATTTGCTCCAGAAAGTGGTTTGCAAAGTGTATGTGATAGTATATCTTCGCAAATGCCGGGTTCATTTTTTGCTGCTGGTACTTCAATTGTAACGCCTTCATCGACCTTTGAAGTATGGAATAATAGCTCACAGTTTGTTGGTTGTTTTAGTCCATTCTTAATGGCATCTACCCAAACAGCTTATTTAAGTCCAACTAGTCAAAATCTAAGTGAAGAATATCAATGTAATGCACAATATGCTACTCTGGGAACTTGTACTACAGCAGCACAAAGCCCGTATGTAAACACTATTCATAATGATTCAAATACTATACATGGCTATGCTTATCCATTTGATGACTGGTTTGCTGACTATGGTATTGATCGTCATACCAGCTTAGTTTGGGAAGTAAACTCATTTAATTAACATCGAGTGTAGATATGTTAAAGGTCAGTAGAAACTGACCTTTTTATTTAAGGAATACTAAATTGATGAGTAACAGTAGTGGTGTTGGGGAAATAATATGGGAAAGTAGCTATCTTCTTTTTAGCCGAATAAGACTCTAGCTCCAACTACTATAAGAATAAAACCTAGGATTCGATTAATAAGTTGTTCACGCTTGAAATAGCTAATCTGAATCGTTGGGTGGCTTAAAATTAAAGCAACGCTAGCAAACCAACAAAACACCATGATTGCATTTCCTACAACTATTCCCGCATTTGTAATAATACTAGGATGCTGTTGCTCGGTAAAAGTGAGAATTGCTCCTGAGATGGTGTAAAGTTTTGGATTAAATACATTGGTAAAAAAGCCATTGCGGTAATAAACAAGCATCGGTTCAGACGGTGCAGTCTCGTAATTTACTCGTTCATGATGACTCTTACTTTTTATACTCATAATGCCAAGATATATTAGATAGCTACCGCAAATAAGGCTCAGTGCAATTTTAACGATTTTGTAAGTAAAAAGAAACTTTAATCCACAAATTAGAATACTAAACGAAATAAAGCAGCCAGTGCCTATACCCGCAGCTGAGATTAGTCCAGCCTTACGACCAGATGAAAGGGAGTTTCGAAGTACCATGAAAAAGTCTGGTCCGGGTGAAATCACTCCTAAGAGCAGAATAATTAGGGTTTTGGCGACTAGTCCAACATCAAACATAAGTTATTTCCTTAATTCATTTCTTTAAACTGCTCTGGTTTAAAGATTAGCCAAAATAGTAGCCCACCACAGAGTATGATTAACGAGCCAACCAATATTGGTAATTTAGCGTGATGAGCAGCAACATAACCAGCAAGCATTGCCGGAATAGCCTGTGCTAACGCAGAAGAGCTTGAACTAATTCCCATTGCTTCACCGCGAATATTTTCAGGCGTAACCCTAGTTATTAAAGCAGAGCTAAAAGCCATGCTAAGTGCATTACCCAATGCCATAAATGGAGGTATAACATATATAAGATTAATATGGCTAGAAGGGATAATATAATATAATCCTACACATGTTCCAGTAATGAAAAATGAAACACGCAGGATTTTATAATCTGGAACGCGTCCTGATAAGCGGCGAACTATCATACCTTGAGCAAAAACAATCATTATTCCAATATAAGCATAAAAGTTACCGATTTTTCCTTGGCTAAAGCCAAACTCATCAGCTAGAACTACTGCCCAGAAGGTTGTGAAAAATGTAAATCCTGCATTAAATAGAAATGTGGTTGGAATTATATTCCGTAATCCGGGAGTAGCAAAAGCTTTAATTATATTTTGGATTGGTTTAGTTAGATCAATTCTCTTATTGCTTGCTGTTTTTAGTGTTTCAGGCAACAAAGCAAGAACCAGAATTACATTAATAAAACTAAGTCCTGCTGCGAACCAAAATGGGGTTGCAGTACTAAACCAGCCAATAACTGTTGGGTCAGAAAGTTTTCCTCCCAAGAAAGGTCCCATTATAAAGCCAACCCCAAAAGACATTCCAATCAAACCAAAATTTTTTGCTCGATTTTGTGGAGTACTAATATCACCAATAACTGCCTGTGCGACAGAGATATTCCCACCAGAAGCACCATCTAAAGCACGGGAGAAAAACATTAAGGGGATATTTTTAGTAACAATTCCAATACCAAAAAGGATATATGAAATACATGTGCCACTAATTGAAAGTGCTAGAATCTTACGGCGACCATAGCGATCAGCTAACTGTCCCAAGATTGGAGCACATAGAAATTGGGCAAGTGGAAAACAAGTTAGAAGCCAACCGAGCATAATAAAACCTTCGGCAGTTGTCCAGCTGTCAGGGATTATTCGAAAAGTTGAGTGTGGAACGACAAGCATTGGGAATACGGGAATTAAGATTCCTACCCCAAGCATATCAATCAGAATGGTTAAGAAGATTGTCCATAAAATTTTATTACTACTGGTATTTGTTGGCATAGTTTTGAATTAGAATGTTTAAGAGCTAAATTATAACATAATCAATGATTTGAATTATTTTGTCGATTAGTCATAAATGTAGCATTCTATAGTTATAGCTAAATCTGCTATAATCGAGTACATATATAAATAACCTTGGAATATTCATGTCAAACTACCTACAGATTTTCATTTCTTTGTTTAGTATCTTAAATCCGGTTCTGGCAATAACTATTTATCTTGATGTTACGAATGGGCTTACAAATTCAGAGAAAAGATCCGTGGCTATAGTCTGCGGAGCTTCTGTATTTGGTATCTTAACTGCATTTCTATTTGTTGGACAACCATTGATGGCAGTTCTTGGTTTACATGATTATTCGTTACAGCTTGCTGGTGGTATGGTAGTTCTTCTAATCGGAATTTTCATGATAATGAAACCAAGTGAAAAAGTTGAGGAAGGTAAAACATCAGAGAAGACCATTAATCCAAATCGAATTAAAAGTTTGGGTATAAGTCCACTTGCTCTCCCAATGATAGTTGGTCCAGCTGCAATTGTAATGGTAATTCTCTATGGACAACAGCAGCACACAATTTTAGGTAAATTTCTGATTGTTGGGATCTTGCTACTTGTTAGTATTTCTGTAGTTGTCGTATTTATGTTAGCAAATTATATTGCTCGCGCGCTTGGAGATATGGGAATTATTGTCCTTACTAAATTAATGGGGCTTATTATTGCGGCAATTGCGTGTGAAATGATTGTTTCTGGATTGAAGGCAGTTATACCAATTCTAGTTCGAGCTGCCAATTAAGCCTAAGCCTAAGACTAATTGATCTTTATTCTAGAGTTTATAGAATAATCTGAGTTTTCGAATCATTAACTGTAGCTTAAATGCCATGTATTGTTATTTATTTGTAGCGAATTTAGTGGTTTGAGTAGAATCTTTAATTCAGGCATGATATACTCTAACAGGTATATCTAATATGATAGAAAGATTTTTCATGAAAGCTTACATAACATGCGGTTTCAAGGGGCTTGCTTGTTTGTTATTCAGTGCTACTATCCTATCTGCATGTAGTAGTGGTGGTAGTAGTTCAAATAGTAGTACCCAGTATAAGCCACCAATAGGCCCCAATTCTTATCCCGCATTACAAACAATGTTTACCCATTCTAAAACAGCTTATTCAGGAGCATTTGCTCCAAAAGCTTCAAATAACAACTGTGGTATAAGTGATGATGCGGCAGCCTCAGATTTGGCAATAACGACAGGTTTTATCAGTATGGTGCCCGTGGCAGGACCTGCTTTAGGTGCTTTGACAGGGACAGCTAGTGTTGTTTTATCTCTAATGGGGGGGTCATCTCAAAATTCATGTATGCAATCTGAATTAAATGTTATTAATCAACAGCTGGCTATTCAGGAAGCACAAATCCAAAGTATTGAGTCTGAACTTAATCTGACAGACAACACATTTTATGTTGAAAACTATCAAAATGCTTCACAAATTGTGGCAGCCGACAATCTGACTTTTCAAGATGCAGTATCTAACTTTTCAGGGCAGCCAAATAATGCTGAAGACTTAGGTTCTATGACTAATCTGATGATTGATATAAAATTTTGGAATTCAACTAGCGCTGCGATAGCTATGCCTGCTAATTTAGCTATTTATATGGAAAGTAACCCTACTTGGCTAACTAATACTTATATTCCCGGTGTAGCAAGATCTGGAGATCAGGCAAACTATCAAACTAATTTAATAAGTCTTGCCGGAGTTAATTTATCTACATCATGTATAAATTCTGGTAATGCACCTTATACTTGCGTTAGCCAAAATCCACTAAGTTCAGAGATAGTAATGTATCAGGCTCTTTATAGTGCTCTTACTGAAGATATATCTACGCAAGGATATAATAACTATATTCCATTATATGATAATTATAACAATACTTTGATGCAGGCTTATCAACAAACAATTTTTGCCTTGCAGCAAGCCTATTTTATGGAGTATCTGAATAATCAGGTTAATTATAATAATGCGATTGAGTGTATTGGTCAACCATCTTCATGTTTACAGCAGACATTATCTTATGGTAATGTGTCGGGTACATATTTTGTGGTTGGTTATAATCCTGTAGCTACGAGTGATGAAAGTAGTGTTTATACAAATGCTTACGTTGCAGCACAACAGCAGTTAACTTTACTTTTCGCTGCCTACATGAATCAAGCATATATTAATACCCTAGATTATATGGTTTCTGATGGTATTGTCGGTGCTCAGACTTATCCAACTGGTCCGGATACTTTTGTGGTTAATGGTAATACTGTTACAGATGAAACTCCGGTTAATTATGCAAGTGATCTGGGTAGTGATACAGTTTCCCCTATGGCATACTTGATTAATAATATCCAAACTTCGTCTGCCGCAGGGGCACAGGGATATACTGAGACGCTAGCTAGTTCATTGCAAAATCTGCAAAAAGAGTCTTCTATTATGCTTTATCAATACTACGGGTTAAATAATGTCCGAGTATGGGCACAAAGTGTATTTTCTGCAAATTCAAGTAATATGGCAGAATCATTGCAAGCGATTGCTGCTAATTATGAGAGTGCACCACAGTTATTCATCAATGGTAGTGAATCATTTATTGCTTTTAATCAGTCTGTCGCACCAGGATATTTAGCAACACCAACTGGCTATCCTGAAGGCTTAAATTATCAGCAAACTAATCAGTCACTCATGCCTTATTATGTCCCTCTGAATAGTTATCCTTTAGCAAGTGGAAGTCTAGCAAATAATATCAATCTCAGTGCGTGTAATCCATCTGCTGTGGGTGCAATTCCCGGTTATAACCTATACTGGTACGTTCCAAACGGAGCTAATGGCACATTTTCTTTAGGCACAAAAGGTGTACCATATTTAATGTGTGGTAATTGGCAAACTGGTTATTATCAGGAGGATGTTGCTGGTAGTATTAATAATAACCTTGTTGCATATGCCGGATCAGTTGAGAACTTTGGCTATCTTGCTGCGCATTTGCTAACTTATGTGAATCTTGCACAAAATTCATGGACATTTGTTTCCTTTAGGAATAATCCTCAAGGCACTGCTAGTAATATAACTTATATGGCAGCCAGCAATAGCGGGAATTTTGGTAAGGATTGGTATGATGGTTCTAGCCTGACTCCCGGTGAATCTTATCCATCAATTAGTGCTGGAGGGTTTGGTAATGCTACCAGCAATAATTATATTACTGTAGTTGCTGCAGTTCAGACGACTTTTCCTGATGGCTTTATTGCATCATTTGGTATAAACCCAATTCAGAATAGTAATGGTTATTATACTAATACACTAGGTATATCCTATAACCCAAATATTGATATAGTCCAGATTAATGGTATCAGCCTGAACACTGAAAATGCACGCTGGAATTATCCTGGTAATCCTGATGGCGATCCATATAATTGGGCTGCAGCTTTATTAAATATGACGTTATATACACCAACACATCCATCACCAAATAACACTTATGTGAGTGGTTTATTACTTAACGGGAACTTACTTTTTGTTAACGGTGCACCAATGACTGGAATTTATCTTTATGACTACGAATATAGTTATCAAGATACTTATTTGAGTTTGAACCCAGTTTCTTATACTGGACCAAACATGCCATCTCCCTACGGTATAACTTCACCTTATTGTTCATGGGATTTAGAAGATTATAGTGGTGGTTATGAAATGACCATATTTGCTTGTCAGTTGTCTTCATATTGGTAATGGTAAACGATTGACTAATTTTCACGGTTTATTTTATAGGATTTATAATTTATGAAGCAGAAAAAATTGAAAAATAGTATTTTTTTTGGAGCTCTAATGCTCACTGGCATCGTTCAATCCACATTGGCTTGTACAGATGTCAATATTCAAGCTAAAAATGGCGCTGTTGTAGCTGGACGTACGATGGAGTGGGCATATGAAATGAAGTGGCAATTATTATATTATCCCAAGGGCAGTAAATTTAAATTATCCTCACCAGCTGGTAGTAATTTACCTTCTAGAGAAATGACAGGTAAATATGATATTTTGGGTATTGGTTCTGGACTTGCTGGGAATACTCTTCTTGAAGGACAAAATTCTGAAGGTTTGGGATTAAGTGGGAATTTCCTCCCGGGATATACAGAATATGAGACAGTAACGAAACCGGATAAGAATTACATGTCTATACTAGAATTTGGACGCTTTATTTTGGCAAATTATAAATCTGTAGCAGATGTAGAGAAGGATGTAATAAAATATAAAGTCTTTGGTGCTGATGTACCGGGAATTCCCGTTAAGCCGACTGTTCATTATTTAATCACCGATCGTACAGGAAACTCTATCGTCATCGAATTTATAAATGGACAGATGAAAATATTTGACAAGAGTATTGGAGTAATGACAAATGCACCAAACTATGACTGGCATTTAACAAATATTCGAAATTATGTAAATTTAACTAGTAGTGGTGGTAATGTAGCAAAAGTTTCATCTCTGGGTGATGTTACAGGTTTTAGTCAGGGAACATCTTCTTTTGGGCTTCCCGGTGATTATACATCTCCATCAAGATTTGTCAGAACAACATTTCTGAAATATTATTCGACTCAACCAAATGATGCAAAAGGTGCAGTGAATTTGGTTGATCATATCTTGAATACCGTTGATATTCCGATTGGGGTTGTTTCAGATAAGCAAGGTTCTAATACCTATAATGACTATACACAATGGATTGCGGTTAAAGACTTACAAAATAATCAGCTTAATTTTTCTGACTATGCACATAGAAGTAATTTTATTGTAGTTGATATGACGAAATTAGCTGGACAGAAAGAAATAGTTTATCCTATAAATAAACTTATTTACCCAAATAATGATATAACTTCAAGCTTAATGAAATAAGTAGTTCTTAGTTTTGATTCAAATACTGTAAAAAAACTGATAGTAGTAATCACTATCAGTTTTATATTTCTATTTTAAGTCTATTAGGCGATTTTTCGAATTACTCCATGTGCCTTGTTGAGTTTTTTCTGAGCTTCTTCATAGCTACAATTATTAATAATCATGACGATTGCCGACTTAACATGATTATGGGCTAATTCAAGATACTCGGTTGCAGTCGTAAAATCAACCTCGGTTGCCTCCATAATGATTTTTTTAGCGCGTGCCTGTAGCTTCTCATTTGAAGTTTTGACATCTACCATTAGATTTTTGTATACTTTCCCCAAGTTAATCATAGCCGTAGTACTTAACATATTTAGGATGAGTTTTTGGGCTGTTCCAGCTTTCATTCTCGTTGAACCTGTGATTACCTCAGGTCCCGGGCTAATTTCTATTTTTATATCGGCATAATTACTAATAACACTATTTTTATTGCAAGCAATACTAATTGTTTTACACCCGATGCTATTAGCGTATTTCAATCCACCAATAACATATGGGGTTCGACCAGAAGCAGCAATACCGCAGACAACATCATTTTCCGTCAAGTTTATTTCTTTCAGATCAGCAAACCCTGCACTTTCCTGATCTTCAACACCTTCTTGAGCCTTTATAAATGCTTCTTTACCTCCGGCAATTAGTCCTACAACAGTATTGTAATCGACACCATAGGTAGGTGGGCATTCAACGGCATCAAGAATACCAAGTCGTCCGCTGGTGCCAGCCCCCATGTATATCAATCTACCACCATGCTTCATTGCATTGGTGATTATATCTACTGCTTTGGCGATAATGGGTAACTCGTGCGAAATTGCTTCGGCTACTTTATGATCTTCTTCATTGATGATTTTTAATTTTTCAATGGTTGGTAAGATATCAATATTAATTGAACTCTGATTAATTGTTTCAGTTGAAAGAGTCTTTAGCTGTTCGAGAATTTGTTGCTGATTCATAAGTTCCTACTATTTATTTTCCTGACACAATTTTACCGATATTCTTTGTTTGCAGTGCATCAATTCGAATCTTTTAAGCATATTCAATAATGAAGTCGCGAAATTTTTGTTGCGTATTGGGAGCTTCTTTGGCAAAAAAGAAGCAATAGTGAGTGCCATATTCAATCCATATTTTTGACTTCTGCTTGCTTCCTAATTTTTCATAAGCAAATACCCCATGATAAAACTTTACATCTGCATCATGCGTGCCATGAATAATTAGAGCTGGGCAATTAATTTTTGCTAAATCATTCCAGTTTGAATTTGCACCTTCTTTCATATCGTTCAATGTACCAACCTGACGTGGTGCATAGTCTGACATGCTATATATAAGTTCAGCAATTACCTCTAGCTGTTCTTTTGATTCGATAATTTCTTTTACACGCTGGTCAAGTTTCTTCTGATCGAGGTATCCTTCCGACTTGATTAGATTCTTGATGACAGTTTCCGGAAAATAAGCTAAGCTTTCTTTTGTAAACCAGAGACTAAAATCAGTTAAGAACATATTTTGAGCAATTTTGCCTGTTTGTTCTGGTAATAAGTACTCTCCCGCAATTGCATCAATCGCAATGATTCCCTTAATTCGTTCTGGATGTCTAAGCGCTAATGAGTAAAGAGATAGACCACCAGCCGATATTCCTACTGCGATAATTGAAGAAATATCTAGGTAATCAAGTAATGCAGCTAATACATCTGCCTGAGCCTCCTTTGATTGTCCAGTTTCTAGTGCAGTTCCCAAATACCCAGGGCGTGAAGGGCAAATCATTTGATAACCTTCAGGCATGTAACGCTTAAATAGTGAAATTGATTGATCATAACCACCAGCACCACCATGAAGAAATAGTACTGGAATACCTTCACCATAAATAGCAAACTCCATCTTACCCATTGGTAAATCGGCTAGCTGTGGTTTTGGGATATCCAATGGTGAGTGTAGTTTACTTTGCAAAAATTGATAGATTGGATTTAACATGGTTGTCTCCTAACTATTTGATAGTTTTCATTATAGTATTTTAGCAGGAAGGCTAATTTTTTGTAATGAAATAAGCTGTATTCTAGGCATGAGCCTATAAACTATACAAAAATGAATAAATGTTATACAAAAATGTTTATTTCAATCTTCGGGAACTGTTTGGTAGAATCACGTCATTATCATAATAAACAAATAAACTGTTCTAGAGGGAAAATAGCATGAAGATGAAACAAATGAAAAAAGTAAGTTCAGCCCTAGTTATAGCCGGAAGTGTAGCTTTAGCAGGTTGTAATGGTGGAACAGCATCGACAGGTGGTCAGAACCTGACTGGTGCACCAATAAGTGCAACTGCAGTTAAAAGCTTGTTTGCAACAAGTAGTTGTTTAACAGGGAAAATAAATTTTTCTGGTAGTTCCCCTTGGTATTTGGGTGGCAGCATAGATATTATCAATAGCTGTAACTCAGATCTGGATTTAGCTGGAAATACCATTAGCTTTACCTCTCAAGACAGCAAAGGTGGCAAAGTTAATGTTGGAACGCTTAATAACTGGTGGATAAATGGTTCTGCCTATAAACTAGTTTTTACCCCAGGAAATGGTAATCAGCAAATAGGTA
The DNA here is from genome assembly GCA_008017155.1 of Neisseriales bacterium. Lineage (GTDB taxonomy): Bacteria > Pseudomonadota > Gammaproteobacteria > Burkholderiales > UBA11063 > Aquella. The sequence goes on from SSGX01000018.1 coordinate 57,185, forward strand.
CTATTAGTGCCGATAATGGTAATGCTATCATTAAAGCTAAGCAGACGATATCATTTACTGGTGGATTAAACCTGAATGATAGTTCTTTTAATGCTGACTTGGCGCAAAGTTCATTTACAATCAATGGCACAACGCCTACTCCAACGCCTACTCCAACGCCTACTCCAACGCCTACTCCAACGCCTACTCCGGTTCCAACGCCGACGCCGACCCCTGTTCCTACCCCAACTCCAACACCGACTCCAAGTGGTGACTATCCTGTATATCCATCACAGCGTGGAACGTACACTGGCGGTACTCTAGTTTACGGTAGTGATGGGAAATTATATGAGTGTTTATCTACGACAGTTGCCCCATGGTGTAATAGCAGTGATGGTGCATGGGCATATGCCCCTGGTTCAGGTAGCTATTGGTCACAAGCTTGGAAGCTAGCATCTTCACCGACACCTACACCAACTCCAACGCCTACTCCAGCGGGTAGTATGAATATTACTGTTGATACCAGCGAAGCTGGTTGCAGTGGTGCTGCTTGTGGTAACGTAACTGTAAGTATTCTTAATTCAAATGGTACAGCAGTTAGTAGCTTTAATATTCCTTCTTCTGCATTGGGTGGAACTTATTCTCAGCAAGTTAATAATCTTGTTGCTGGTAGCTATACCGTAGCAGGTAGCGCGATTAATAGTGCAACTGTAAGTTATAAGCCTTCGGCTACAGCAGCAGTTACTGTTGGTAATACTTCGGCGGTAACTGTTAAGTATGATAAGGTAGTTGTGCCAACTGGTAAAGCTACTATTTCGCTTGGTAATTATGTTGCTAATTATACGGGGACTTTGACTGTACAAATTTTGGATCAAAAGAATAATCCTGTTAACGGTGGAACCTTTACAATGAAACAGGGTGATTCTGTAGCCACTGTTGATCTACCTGTGAGCGATACTAATACTTCTTATCATGTGAAAGTATTGACTGGAATTGCTGATCCTTTACAGGGCTTATACTATGTTGAAAGTGGTGAGCCTATTTTGACAATCACTAAAGATACAACGAAAACATTCAATATACCAATGGTTAAGTCGAATGTTTCACAGAGTACTGTTACTCTTACCGTAACTGGACTTGAAGGCAGTGACAAAGCTAGCGTTGTATTTAGTGATGGGGCTGGAAAATATAGTTATGTGAACTATTCTAATTTGGCAAATGGTAGTGTTACGTATAAGATTGAAAATAATCTAAATTTAGGTACTACAATTACAGCTAGCGGTAGTAGTAGCTATGCCGTGAATCCAATTACTGATACTGGTTTAGTGACTTCGAATAAAACAATATCTGCGGCTTTTCAGAAGCAAGTAGCGCCTGTGGTTAAAAAAATCAATGCAACCTATTGGGCAATGTGGGGTAGTAATACTTCCTATGATGTAGGTGGAACTTATCCATCTGTTGCTGTGGATGCGCCAAATATTGATTCTTCATATAATGTAATTATAGCGTCGTTTATTATTACTGATAGTAATGGTAATTATATTCTGTCAACATATGATCCGGGGTCAACCAATCCTGTTAAATATTATACCGATGATCAGATTATTAACTTTGTTAAACAAGTGAAAGCTCAAGGGCGTAAAATTATAGTTTCTCTTGGTGGTGAAAAATTCCATCTTACAATGAAAACTGATGCTGATGTAGCTACATTTGCAACTCAAGTAGATAAAATTATTGATAAATATGGCTTTGAAGGTATCGATCTTGATCTTGAAGGTGGTGCAACTGCCGAAAATCCAGTATTACTGGCTAAGGCTGTAATGCAGGTAGTAAATAACTATCGTACAAAAGGTCAAGATTTCTGGTTAACTATGGCGCCTGAGTGGGTGTATGTTATCCCTTATGGTTATGGCTGTGGACAGTGGGGTAGTCATAGTTATCACAATACATTCTATGCAAAACTAGTTAATAGCTTGGGTATAAACAATATTAACTATATTTGGCCACAAACTTATAATCAGGGACCTGCAAATGGTATATGTGGTTCATCTGAAAATGAAGTTAAACCAGGTTCTGGTATGGATAAATTTGTTGCTGCATTAACTTGGGCTGCTACTACAGAATCAGGTTTTGCCGTGAATACTCGTGGTATGACTGGTGATATTATGCCTATTATTCCTGCAAACAAGTTTGTAATTGGTATTCCGGCGACATTGGGTGCTGCTGGTGGTTATATGGCATATGTTATGACTCCTGCATTGATTTCAAGTTCATGGCAGGTTATGAAAAATACTTATGGTATATCTGCTGGTGGATTCATGAACTGGGCAGCTGATTGGGATAATACTAATTATACCAATAGTACATATAACTTTAGCCATACTCCTTGGGAGACAGGTAGAGCAGTTGCTAATACTATTAAGTAATACTGTATATCTCACTTTAAAGCTACGGTTCTCCGTAGCTTTTTTGTTTGCCTTAGGTTTACTTCTTAAACAAGATTTTAGTTTTTGTCTTTTTTGAAGTTGATAGAAAATTTAACTATTAATTATTGTTAGTCAAGACTAGTTAGATTATGGTAAAATTCAGCTGTTTCTTAACATTTTATGAGGTCTCTATGGAACAGCAACAAAGACCAAAGTACTTGGATTTGCCAAAACTTGGCTCCAAGATGTCTATTACTGCTAAAGTTTCAATTCTCCATCGTGCATCAGGTGTTCTGATGTTTTTGGCAATCCCTTTTGTATTATATCTTCTTCATAAGTCTTTAACAAGTGCCGAATTTTACTCTGCTTCTTATAGTCTCGCGACTTGTAGCTTTGTGAAAGTTATATACATTATCCTAGTTTGGGCGATTATGCATCATATGTGTGCTGGTGTAAGATTCTTATTTTTGGACATACATAAAGGAATAGATCGGGCTACAGCTCAGAAGACTGCAAAAATTGTTTTGCTTGTTAGTCTGATTTTGACTGCAGTTTTAGGGGTGATGATATGGTAAAACAACGTCGGGTATTAAGCGCTGGCTACGGTTTGAACGGATGGTTACAGCAGAGAATAACGGCATTAATAATGTTGGTAGGTATTATTGTTGTATTTGCTTTTTTGCTTTTGGCAAATAAAGTAGTTGGTTCAAGTTTTGTAAGCTGGCAGCAGTTTTTTGGCTTTACGTTTGTAAAGGTTTTTATGCAAGTTGTCATTTTGGCTGTGATATTGCATGCTTGGATTGGTATTCGTGACCTCTGGATGGATTATGTTAAATCAATGGGTCTACGCCTTACACTACATACTTTGACGGTGTTGTGGTTGCTAGGTAGTTTGATTTACTCTGTGAAAATTCTTTGGGCATAGAAAAGGATAATTAGATGAGTGTTCCTGTATTAAAATTTGATGCCGTAGTAGTTGGTGGTGGTGGAGCTGGTTTACGTGCTGCGTTACAATTATCTGAAGCTGGGGTGAAAACGGTAGTGTTATCAAAAGTGTTTCCTACTCGGTCACACACAGCTGCTGCACAAGGTGGGATTTCAGCCTCTTTCGGTAATTCTGAAGAAGATAACTGGCATTGGCATATGTATGATACGGTAAAAGGTGCCGATTGGCTTGGTGATCAGGATGCAATTGAGTTCATGTGTAAGCATGCAACAGATGCGGTTGCAGAGCTTGAGCATTATGGTATGCCATTTGACCGTTTGGAGAATGGTAAGATCTACCAACGTCCGTTTGGTGGTCATATGGCTGAATTTGGTAAGAAACCAGTTCGTCGTGCTTGTGCTGTAGCTGATCGTACTGGACATGCGATGCTACATGCTTTATATCAACGTAACGTTAAACTGCAAACTCATTTTTTTGTTGAATGGATGGCATTAGACCTTATCCGTGATAAAGATGGTGATGTAGTGGGTGTTACCGCATTAGAAATGGAAACTGGGCAGGTTTATATTATTCATGCCAAAGCAGTTTTATTTGCAACCGGTGGTGCAGGGCGTATTTATCAAGCATCAACTAATGCATTTATCAATACTGGTGATGGTGTTGGTATGGCTTTACGTGCTGGTTTACCAGTTGAAGATATTGAATTTTGGCAATTCCATCCAACGGGTTTAGCTGGTGCTGGAGTGTTAATTACTGAAGGTGTACGTGGTGAAGGTGGTTATCTTTTAAATGATAAAGGTGAGCGCTTCATGGAACGTTATGCACCTACAGCTAAAGATTTGGCTTCGCGTGATGTTGTTTCACGCGCAATGCAGGTCGAGATTAACGAAGGTCGCGGTTGTGGTAAGAATAAAGATCATGTATTGTTGAAGCTTGATCATTTGGGTGCTGAGGTTATTGATCAGCGTTTGCCGGGTATCCGAGAGATTTCGATTCAATTCCTAGGTATTGATCCAGTTAAACAGCCAATTCCAGTTGTGCCGACTTGCCATTATATGATGGGTGGAATTCCTACTAATTATAAAGGTGAAGTATTAGACGGCGTAGATGAGAAGATTGTAAAAGGTTTTTATGCCGCTGGTGAGTGTGCGTGTGCTTCAGTGCATGGTGCAAATCGCTTAGGTACTAACTCGCTATTAGACTTGGTAGTGTTTGGTAAATCGGCAGGTAATAGTGTAATTGAATTTGTAAAAACTCTTGATGAGCCAAAACCTTTACCTGAAAATGCTGCAGAGTTTACATTGGCACGATTGGCTAAATTAGAAGCAAACACTGGCGATAAATTAGCTGATGTACGTCATGATATGCAAGTATGTATGCAACAGCATGCTTCAGTATTCAGAACGCAAAAGGTTTTGGATGAAGGAGTTGAAAAGATTCTTGAGATTTATAAACGTGCCCAAAATGTTGGTGTAAATGATAAGTCAAAAGTCTTTAATACTGCACGAGTAGAAGCTCTTGAGTTTTTGAATACAATTGAAGTTGCAGTTGCAACTATGGTTGCTGCTCGTGAACGTACCGAGTCACGTGGAGCACATGCTCGTGAGGATTATCCAGATCGTAATGATGAAAAGTGGATGAAACACACACTATATTATAGCAATGGTAATCGTTTGGAGTATAAAGAAGTTCATACTAAACCATTGACTGTAGATTATATTCCGCCTGCAAAACGGGTATACTAGGAGAATATGATGTCTAAAAAAATGAAATTTTCAATTTATCGTTATAATCCTGAAGTTGATAAAAAGCCTTATTATAAAGACTATGAGGTTGAATTAGGTGATCAGGATAAAAAACTATTGAATGCTTTAGTAAAGATTAAAGAGCAGCTTGATGATTCAGTTTCTTTCCGCCGTTCATGTCGTGAGGGTGTTTGTGGCTCTGATGCTATGAATATCAATGGTCGTAACGGTTTGGCATGTTTAACTGATTTAGAAGGTTTAAAAGAACCTGTAGTTTTAAATCCAATTCCTGGGTTGCCAGTGGTTCGTGATTTAATTGTTGATATGACGCAATTCTTTCACCAGTACAATTCAATTAAACCATATGTGATTGATGAACGTCCAATGCCTGAAAAGGAAAGGTTACAATCACCTGAAGATCGTAAGGAGTTGGATGGGGTTATTGAGTGTATTTTATGTGCTTGTTGTTCAACTTCATGCCCATCATTTTGGTGGAACCCTGATAAGTTTCTTGGTCCAGCAGCACTATTGCATGCTTATCGCTTTTTGGCTGATAGTCGTGATCAGGCAACAAATGAGCGCTTAAATGATTTAAATGATCCATATCGTTTATTCCGTTGTCACACAATTATGAATTGTGTTGATGTATGTCCTAAGCACTTGAATCCGACAAAAGCTATTGGTAAAATCAAAGAAATGATGGTTGCACGTATTGCTTAGATTAAATGAGTGTATTTTTATAGTTGTGTTTTTTAGGCTATTGTGAAAGTCATGGATTATATATCTATTGAGAAAATGAAATGGCGTTCGCGTCGGTCAATTCTGGAACTTGATCTTTTTTTTGAGCGCTTTATTAATGAAGGCAAGTTTGCCCGAATGGATGAAGTGCAACTTGGTTACTATCAACAGTTACTTGAGTTTGAGGATGGTGATCTATTGCAGCTTTTTCAGGGGAAGGTCAGATTGACTGATCCTCTATTCCAGAAGTTAATTGATGAAATAGCTCAGGTTGATTTTTATAAGGAAAGTACTATGACAGATGTTAATGAAAATAAGGTTGAAGTTCAGAATCAACGCGTAGTTAAGGTTGACTTTGGCAATGGACAAACTGCTGAATATCCTATTTATAAAGCAACTATAGGGCAAGATGTAGTTGATTTTCGTACCTTTGGTAAATCTGGATTCTGGAGCTACGATCCAGCATTCTTGGCGACAGCAGCTTGTGAATCGAAAATTACTTATATTGATGGTGATAAAGGTCAGTTATTTTATCGTGGTTACCCGATTGAGCAACTTGCTGAACATTCAACTCATCTTGAGGGTGCTTATACACTACTAAATGGTGAATTGCCAACAAAAGCACAAAAAGAAGAGTTTGAAACATCTGTTCGCTATCATACTATGGTACATGATCAGTTTTTAAGTTTCTTCAAAGGGTTCCGTCGTGATTCACATCCGATGGCAATGCTTGCAGGTGCAGTTAGTGCCATGGCTGCATTTTATCCAGAAGCATTTGATTTCAAAAACGCTGATCACCGCAAGATTGCTATTGTGCGATTGATTGCAAAAATGCCAACAATTGTAGCGATGTGTTATCGTTATGGTCAAGGATTACCATTTATGTATCCACGTAATGATCTTGACTATTCGTCAAATTTCTTATATATGATGTTCGCTACTCCATGTGAACCATATGTACCAAATCCAGTAATTGCTAAAGCATTTGACCGTATTTTATTATTACATGCAGATCATGAGCAAAATGCATCAACTTCAACTGTTCGATTAGCTGGTAGTTCTGGAACTCACCCATTTGCGGCAATTGCAGCTGGGGTTTCATGTTTGTGGGGTCCTGCACATGGCGGTGCTAATGAAGCTGTGTTAAAAATGCTTAACGAAATTGGTGATGAATCACGTGTAGATGCCTTCATGCAAGGTGTTAAAGATAAGAAATATCGTTTAATGGGTTTTGGACACCGTGTTTACAAAAACATGGATCCACGTGCGAGCATTATGCGTAAGACTTGTTACGAAGTTCTAGATATTTTAGGTAAACACGATGATCCTCTATTCAAGTTAGCAATGAAATTGGAAAAAATTGCCTTAGAAGATTCTTATTTTATTGAGAAAAAACTATATCCAAATGTTGACTTCTATTCTGGAATTATTCAGCGTGCAATCGGTATTCCAACCGAAATGTTTACTGCTATTTTTGCTTTGGCGCGCACAGTAGGCTGGTTAGCTCAATGGCAGGAAATGATTGAAGATGCAGATCTTAAAATTGGTCGCCCACGTCAGTTGTATACTGGTTATGGTTCTCGTGATTATGTAGCGGTAGCAGACCGTAAGTAGTTCTAATCTAACAGGCAGAAAGCATATTTCTGCCTGTTGCTTTTCTAAAAGCAAATAAATGAGAAAAAATATAATTAGCTTGGTTATTTTATCAGGCTTTGTTTTACTTACAGGTTGTAATGGTGGTAGTAGTGGAAATAGTACAGTATCGCCGTATCCATACCAGGAAGAGGGAAGTTATAATGGAGTTCCTTATTCACAATTAGGAAGTCCTCCTTATTTGAATAACTATCCAAGTGCATATTTTCCTACTTTTAATTCTGTTACAAGTATGGCAAGTCCAAAGATTGCATATGGTCAAAATTCGGAGTCAGCAATTACTAATCTCGCTGCATTTGTAAAAATGGGTAAGTATATCTGTTCGGCTACTCCAGTTTACTATAATTCTCAGCAGGACGTTACTTATCTTGTTGGTGCTGCTCATTGCTTTGTCGCTGCTAAATCTTATGCAAATACCCTTTCTTCTTCTGACCTTATTTCAAATGAAATTATTTCAGTTTATAATGGTATAAGTAAAGAAGATGGCTGGTATGAGTCATTTCCATCTAAAGCTGTATACTTAATGAGAAATTATTGTTACGGAGCTACTTTTAGTAGCCCTGGTGGTTGTCCTAATTTTACTAGTAGTGATGGTGTCTCAGGAGGACAGGGGAATGATTTAGCAGTAATCGAAATTTCTGGTAAGTATGCTAATCCAGAATCCTATCCGAGTGTGGTACCTGAAAGTCAGTACCCACAGCAATTAAGCATGGCTCCTGTGTTTTCAATTGGTTATGGTTTGAATACTCAATCTCCAGCAAGTCCGGATAGTGATTTATCTCGTGGAACAATGTTTTATGTAGCTAATTATTTTTATGAACAAGTTGATACAACAGGTTATCATTACTTGTATAATAGTTTTTATAATAGCAGTTCTAATGGGTATGCGGCATTAGTTTGTGGTGGTGATTCAGGTGGCGGTGATTTATTTTGGACTGGACAAAAGTGGATTTTATTATCTGAACATACTTATGGACCAGATGATGCTTGTGGTACTTATTATAACTACCTGCCAAATGCAGCAACTAATGTTGGAAGCTATTATAGTTGGATAGAAAGTATTATAACCTCGACAAGTCCTCAAGATTGGTGTGATACCACCAATAGTAACTGTGTGACAAATTATGGTTTATAATTATGTGGTATTTATTTTATACTTACAAATTTAAGCCCATATTTGAGATTTTAATGGTGCAAGTAATAAAATTAGTATAAAATTGATTCTTCTATCTTTTGATAATAATATTTTGATTAATGCAATTTAACTTACGGGTGAAAAAATGCAAAACATGCGCGATCAGTGGAAATCCTCTTATCTTTTTGGTTCAAATGGTGATTTTATAGAAGAGCTATACGAGCTTTATCTAGAAAATCCTGAAAATATCGATAGTAAATGGCGTAATTATTTTGATTCAATTCAAGATGGTTCTACCCGTGATGTTAATCATAATGACATAAAAGAGAAGTTTACGATTTTAACTAGTAACCCACTGGCTCTAGCTGGTGGTAGTGAAGTAATGAATAGTGCGCAAACTGCTGTTTACGGATTAATTTCTTCTTATCGGACATTTGGGCATAAATTTGCCAAACTTGATCCATTAGAGCGTGAGATTATTGAACGTCCGGCTGAGTTAGATTATAAAACTTATGGTCTAGAGGGTGAACTTGAAAATGAGTTTTTTAATGATTATGATTTAAGACGAGCTAAAAAAGCTAAATTAAAAGATATTATTGCTCATTACGAATCTATCTATTGTGCTTCTGCTGCCTTTGAGTTTATTTATATTAGTGAACTAGCAGAACAAGAGTGGATTCGCAACTATATTGAAGAAAATTATCCTAAATTTAAACTGGATAATGCCGAGAAAAAACAAATCCTTCAAAAGCTTACTGAGGCTGATGGGTTAGAGCGGTTTTTACATACTAAATATGTCGGGCAAAAGCGTTTCTCTCTTGAAGGTGGTGATTCTTTAATCCCTTTATTGGATAGAGTTATAACTAAAGCTGCGGATTATGGTGTTAATGATGTATGTCTAGGAATGGCACATCGTGGTCGCCTAAATACGCTAGTAAATATTGCAGGTAAGGCACCACAGAAATTAATTGATGAATTTGATGGTAATTACCCTCATTATGACTTTGTAACTAGTGGTGATGTTAAATATCACAAAGGTTATGCCTGTGAATATACTACCGTAAATGGCAAAAAAGTAAATACTTCTCTAGCTTATAATCCATCACATTTGGAAGTGGTAAATCCGGTGGTACAAGGTATTGTTCGTGCCAAACAAGATCGATTACATGATAATAAAAATCAAGTTATGGGTGTTTTGATACATGGGGATTCTGCGCTGATTGGGCTAGGAACTAATCAGGCGGTTTACAATATGTCTGAAACTCGTGCTTATGGTGGGCTTGGTCTAATTCATATTGTAGTTAATAATCAGGTTGGTTTTACTACCTCACGCCGCAATGATAATCGCTCATCGCGCTATTGTACCGATATCGGTAAGATGGTTGAATCACCAGTGATTCATGTCAATGCGGATGACTTACGTGCGGTAGCTTTTGCTGCTGATTTTGCTATTGATTTTAGACACAAATATGCACGTGATATCATGATTGATTTGGTTTGTTTCCGTCGTCATGGGCACAATGAATCAGATGATCCAACATTAACTCAGCCACTAATGTATGTGAAAGTAAAACAACATCCTGGAACTCGTGCGCTATATGCCAAACAATTGATTGCCGAAGGTGTTATTACTGAAGCTGAAGAAAAGGAATTGGTTGATAATTATCGTAGTAGTTTTGCCAAAGGCGAGCATGTTGCTAAAGATAAAATGAAACCGTTACCACGTTATTTCATCGATGTTAAAGCAATGTTAAAAGCTAAGTGGACTGATGAAGTTAAGACCAAAGTTAGTAAGAAAAAATTAGCTGAATTAGCCGAGAAAGTAACTCGCAAACCAGATGGTGATTTCAAACTTCATCCAACTGTGAACAAACTTGTAGATACTCGGATTGCAATGGCAGCCGGTAATCAGCCAGTTGATTATGGAATGGCAGAAACCCTTGCCTATGCCGCATTACTTGATGAAGGTATCAGTATTCGCTTGACTGGTGAAGATATATGTCGTGGAACGTTTACCCACCGCCATGCCGCTTGGCATGATATGAATCGTAAACGTTTGAGTGAGGGTATTTATTACCCGCTTAATAATGCGAAAAACAATAGTTATTTTGAGATCTATGACTCTATCCTTAATGAAGAAGGTGTTCTTGGTTTTGAATATGGTTATAGCCTTGAGGCTGTTCCAAGCTTAGTACTTTGGGAAGCTCAATTTGGTGATTTTGCCAATGGCGCGCAGGTAATGATAGATCAGTTTATTGTTTCAGGTGAAGCTAAATGGGGTAATCTGAGCCGTTTAGTACTAATGTTGCCACATGGTTACGAAGGGCAGGGACCAGAACATTCATCCGCAAGACTTGAACGTTTCTTGCAATTAGCTGCCGAAAATAATATTCAAATCGTAATGCCTTCAAATTCGGCGCAAATGTTCCATTTGTTGCGTCGTCAGGTTAAAGGTAACTACGTTAAACCGCTAGTTGTTTTTATGTCGAAAAAATTACTACGCTTTAAAGATGCGTTATCTCATGTAGATGAGTTGACTGAAGGTGGTTTCAAATTTGTTATTGGTGATGAGGCTGCTAAGAAGACTGCTGAGCGAGTAATTTTGTGTGGTGGTCCGGTTTATTACGATTTGGTAAAAGCTAGGGCTGATTACAAGCTTGAGGATAAAGTGGCAATAATTCGCGTTGAACAATTATATCCATTCCCGACCGAGTTTATCAAGGCTGAATTAGCTAAATATACTAAAGCTAAAGTATTTATGTGGGCACAGGAAGAACCGTATAATCAGGGTGCATGGTTACAGATTCGTGAAGATCTGGATAATTGTCTGGATGCTAAAGGAAGATTTGTTTCTGCTACCAGACCAAGAGCGGCGGCGCCAGCTTGTGGTTCTACGCACATGCATAATGAGCAACTGCAGGATCTTTTAGCTACTGCATTTGGTAAAAAATAAGGCATGACTGTTTCTAGTATTAACCGATTGGGTTGGATGGCACTAATTACCCTAATACTGGGTAGTGTCACTTCCTCATTCGGAATTGGTATCATAATCTCGATTATCAGTTTGATTATTACAACTATGCTGTATAAACGGATCGATGATATGGGTTATGGTACCAGTTTATTTAATTTTAGTATTTCGCAATATCTGATTGCGGGAGTTCCAACTGGGTTAATGGTTTATTTCGGTGTTAGCCAGTACACAGATAAAAGTCATGGAGTTATGTTTTTAGTAGCAGTAGTAATTCTTGCGCTACTATTATTTGTTGCAATACTTAACTATTTTATTGCTAAAAGCTTGCTGATAGTAGCCGAAAAGTGTGATAATGCATGGTTTAAGATAAGTGGCGTTCTTACCAAATTTGGTGCTTATACAGTACCGGTTTTAATTGGTTTTATGCTACTGATTCTTGCGCAACCTATTTTTCTAATCGGTTGCATCACATTTAAAGGAATTCAAAAAACTGCATGAGTAAATTAAATAAACTGGCACTAGTCGCCCTGATTTTCAATATACTTGGATATTTGCCAAAAATTGGACATGTATTTAGCCTTGTTGGTTTTATAGTTGGTGTCCTTACCTATCGTGAGCTTGAAGTGCTTGGTTTAATCAAAGGTGCATGGAAATCGTTTATTGGCATTACTGTTTTAAGTATTATTGCAGTATTTTTTGCCGTTATTGGTTATTTATATCAAGATAAGATTTCAGTATCTTTAACCATGTCAGTAGTTGCCTATGCAGTTGGTTTAGGTGCTACTTGGTGCACTTATAAATTAATGAAGCAAATGGAAGAAACCGTTACTATTACTGGAAATAAATCGTTCAAGATAACCTTAGTAACTCTTAGAATAGCTGTTTTTACTATGCCTATTTTGGTTGGGTTCTTAATTCAGGGAATAGCACAGCTAGTATTCCTGATTTCAGCTATTATGTATAAACCAAGTCAAGTTCAAAATGATTAATTTTTATTTAGGAAATAATTTATGAAAATTGAAATTAAAGTTCCTCAGCTGCCAGAATCGGTTAGTGAAGCGGTATTACTTAACTGGCATAAAAAAGTTGGTGAGTTTATCAAGCGTGAAGAAAACTTGATTGATTTGGAGACTGATAAAGTAGTCTTAGAATTACCTGCACCTGAAGATGGTGCATTAGTTGAGATAGTTGGCAAGCCAGGTGACACAGTTACTAGTGGTCAATTAATTGCTTATCTTGATACTTCAGTTAAACCAGAAGCCGCAGCTCCAGCTGCTAAAGCTGCAGAGACAGTAGCACAAGCCCCTACTCAGCAAGCTGCTGCAAATGTTGCTAGCTCAGTAGAAAAAGTAGCTGCAATGCCTGCTGCAGCAAAAGTTGCTGCTGATAACGGAGTTGATTTAAAGAACGTTGCAGGTAGCGGTCGTGGTGGTCGTGTACTTAAAGAAGATGTTTTAGGTGCTATGAGTGGTAAAGGTTCACGAATTGAAGAGCGTGTACCGATGAGTCGCCTACGCAAACGTGTTGCTGAACGGTTACTTGAGAGCCAACATACGAATGCTATATTAACAACATTCAATGAAGTTAATATGAAGCCAGTTATGGATTTACGTGCTAAATACAAAGATCATTTCGAGAAAAAGCATGGTGTTAAATTAGGGTTCATGTCATTCTTTGTTAAAGCTGCGATTGCAGCAATGAAGCAGTATCCAATTGTAAATGCTTCGGTTGATGGTGAAGACATTGTTTATCATGGTTATTTTGATATTGGAATTGCAGTTGGTTCACCACGTGGATTAGTTGTGCCAATTTTGCGTAATGCTGAAAATATGTCTATTGCTGATATCGAGAAGCAGATTGCTGATTTCGGAAAACGTGCTAAAGATGGTAAGCTTGATATTGAAGAATTAACTGGTGGTACTTTCTCAATTACTAATGGTGGTACTTTTGGTTCAATGATGAGTACGCCAATTATTAATCCGCCACAATCGGCAATTCTTGGTATGCATGCAACCAAAGAGCGCGCAGTAGTTGAGAATGGTCAGGTAGTTGTGCGTCCAATGATGTATTTGGCATTATCTTATGATCACCGGATTATTGATGGACGTGAAGCAGTTCTGACTCTGGTGGCAATCAAAGATGCGCTAGAAGATCCTGCTCGTTTGTTGCTTGATCTTTAAGAATTAATTAAAGGCAGGATTTTCCTGCCTTTTTTAGCAGAAAAATATGCAGCGCAAATTTAAGCAGATTATTGTTATATTTTTTGCAATTTGGTGGCTTATTGCACTATGGACCGATATCGTTGGTGGCTTAGCTCATCTGGGGTATATTAAGGCAACTTGGGCACCTGATAATAACTACCCATTTCTGGTTAAATCGTTGAGTATGTATCATTTACCAGAGTTGGTATCTGTATTTTTATATCTTTGTATTATTTTTTGTTCAGCGATTAGTAGTTGGCTATTTGTTTATGCTGCGTGTACTATGAAAAAGCCGTTATGGCTAAATAGAGTTAATCTGGCGTTTATTTTTAGCCTGAGCTTTTGGTTATTGTTTTTTCTGGCAGATCAATTAATAATGAATTTTGATCTCGAAGAAAATCATATGGTGCAAGGTGGCTTTGAGCTCTTATGCTATATGCTAATAAATATCGTGCCGGATAATAAACCTTTTGTCTAAGTCAAGATTCATTATCCGGATTTATTATATTGATTTGTAATAAAATGTAAACAGGTCAGTTGGTTTATGTGGGTTATTTGCCAGTTCCTGCTGCACACGCATAAGCACTACCAAGATCTGCACATCCCGTCGGCTGATTATCATTATTTAAAACATTACTAATCCAAGAATTAAATTGGCGAACATCAGCTGAAGCATTTGCAACATATGTTTGACCATATACTCCACAGCTCATTCCGACTGGTGAAATAGATGAGTTAGCTATTTGACCCCAAGAGTGAACACCAACTAGATTCCAATTGCTTCCATCCCAAGCAAAGTCGCCGCCACCAGAATCACCATTACAGATAAGACCATAATAAATATTATTAAATAGATATCCATTCATAATTGTCATTGATCCCGACCATGTTCCATAACTATTTATACCAAAATACTGTGTGTTTATATAATTTAGTTTACTATTTAGAGAGCTTTCGCCATCAATTGTACCATTCGGATTAGTTGTGCCATATCCTAAAACTAATAAATTAGTTTTAGTGCTAATCAAATTAAGATTTGAAGGAGCTAATTTTATGTTTGATGCAACTGTTACTGATTTGCCAACCTGAGTTTGTACTTTCAATACAGCAAAATCACCATTCATATAAGATATATTGGAATCATCACCACATAAATATATACCTTCGTCTTCTGAATAATTATATGCGGCTCCTTGACAGTATTGGCTTGGAACATAAACTGCAAGAATTTGTGCATTTAATTGATCTAGTGAAAGTGGAGCGGCATTAGTTCCCTGATAAATCCATGCCTGATTATGTTCTAATGATTCTACGTAAGTATTAATGTTTGCTGCAGTGGTTGGCGCTCCTGCTGGTTTTGGTGTCGTTGTGCCAATAACACAATGTGCGGCTGTAAGAACAAATGTTACACCTGTGTTTGAATTGTATTGAATTGGTGTACCGGAACAGTTATTATAAAATCCTGATTCCGGGAATTGACTATTTTGCGGATTATATTTTTCTAGAGCAACAGCCATTTTTTGCAAATTGTTTGTTTCAGTTGCAGACTCAACAGAACAATTCCCTGCATATGCAATTTTTGAACTATTAGTCCCTGTAGGTAGATTTGATGGTAAACATTGATAACTTGCTGGTAGAGCCTGAGCAACTGGATCTGTAGTTGTTGTAGAGCTGCTACCACTATTACAAGCAGTTAAGATTAGGCCTATACTACTACTTAATATTGTTAGTCGGAATAGAGAATTATTCATGGTTTCCTTTTTCTTTAAATTGGTTTTCTAGAGATTTTATATGTCACTATTATATAGTTACAGCCATTTAATTGTACATAGCTATTTATGGATAACGTTTATCCTTGCCATTAAATTAATAATTACCATGAATTATTTGGGTTAGTCTATTATCTGGGTATAACAGTCTTGTATGAAATTAACAAAGGATTTTTGAGAGTGGGTGAGAGTGTGGGATGGAAGAACTAAATAACAAGCAATCTCACGGAAATAGTATTCAGGTAGAATTTTTATCAATTTTCTAGTTGCGAGTTCGTTTTCGAGTAGTGAATCCCATGCAGTTATCATCATTTTATGTGAACTAGCTAATTCATACGCATTGATTAGATTGTCGATATATATTCTTGGATGGGGGATAGCGCCATTTTTTGTCTCTCCCGTAATAGTATTCACTGCAACAAAGTCATTTGTATAAGAGCCATCAACATTCAGGAAGCCAACGGTTGATTTATTTATTGCAATATCTAAGGTATCAATTGGACCATTGCTAGCCAAATACTCTGGTGTAGCATATAATTGAATATAAAATTTCTTTAGGAGAATTACTTTGTAACTTTTTGCTGTTGGTTCATAAGTAGTTACTGCGGCATCAAATCCTTCTTCTATTAGATCAATGTAACTTGAGCGGTATGATAAAATAAGATCAATTTCTGGAAACTCCTCCAGAAACTGTCCTAGATAAGGCGCAATAATGTTTTTTGATAATAACACTGGTAAGGCAATCCGCAATATTCCTTTTGTATCAAGACCATAATTTTGTCTTACTTCAGAAATCGTGTTTTCAAGATAAAGTTTATGATTCTTGAATTTTTCATAGAGAAAAGTTCCGGCATTGCTGATACGAAAATTATTGGTGGTTCTTATAATTAGTTCAGTTTTAAATTCTTCTTCAAGGTTGGCTATTCTGCGGCTTATTGTTGACTGCGCTACACCAGTAATATTAGATAGTTTGCTAAATGAACCAACTTCAATTAATTTTATAAATAGCAAAATATCATCATACATATTTTATGCCTTATAAAAGAAAAAAATTATGAAGAAAACTAGCGAACTTTTTAAAATTATACCACATAGGTTCGTTATTTCGTTGGTCTCTTTTGCAGAAAGAGCTTATCTGTTTAGTATAAATGAGTATGCTATAATTATGGCATGATTAACCTCTATTAGGTAGTGATTTTTAATTGCCTTGAGAGCTGAATATAGTCCTGATATTTATAATGATAGGAAAAATATGCAAAACTTTGACGTTGTAGTAATTGGTGGTGGACCTGGTGGTTATGTAGCGGCAATTCGTGCTGCACAACTTGGCTTTAGCACTGCATGTATCGATGGCTATCGCCGCAAGGATAAATATTCACTGGGTGGTACTTGTCTAAATGTTGGCTGTATTCCTTCCAAAGCTTTATTACAGTCCTCGGAAAATTATGCTGAGTTGACGCATAGTTTTGCTGATCATGGTATTAGCTGTGATAATCCCAAAATTGATGTCAAGAAAATGATTGCTCGTAAAGAAGATATTGTTGGTAAAAATTCAAATGGGATTTCTTTTTTGTTTAAAAAGAATAAAATTGCTGAATTACATGGTTGGGCAAGTTTTGCCGGTAATAAAGATGGTAAGTGGGTAATTAGCATTGATGATCAGGGCAAAAAAGAAGAAATAAGCGCAACTCATGTAATTGTTGCCACAGGTTCTAATTCTCGTCATTTACCACAAATTGCAACTGATAATGTAAACATCCTTGATAATGAAGGTGCTTTAGATTTAACCGAAACACCAAAAGAGTTATGTGTGATTGGTGCTGGAGTAATTGGCTTGGAAATGGGTAGTGTCTGGGCACGCCTTGGGGCAAAAGTAACAGTTTTAGAGGCTTCTGATAAATTTCTAGGTGCTGCGGATGAACAGGTAGCTAAAGAATTACACAAAAATCTAGTTAAGCAAGGTCTTGAAATAAAAACAGGTGTTAAAATCGGTGAAATCAAGAATGCTAAGAAAAAAGTAACGGTTAACTATGAACTTGGTGGTGAGAAACTGAAACTTGAATGTGATAAATTGCTGGTTTCAATCGGGCGAACTCCAAATACTAATGGACTAAATCCTGAAGCGGTAGGGCTAAAACTTGATGAGCGTGGCTTTATCGTGGTAGATGCTGATTGCCGGACAAATTTACCTAATGTATGGGCAATTGGTGATGTTGTCCGTGGTCCAATGTTGGCGCATAAAGCTTCTGATGAAGGAATTATTGTTGCTGAGCGCATTGCTGGACAACATCCGCATCTTGATTTTAATACGATACCTTGGGTTATTTATACTAATCCAGAAATTGCTTGGGTTGGCAAAACTGAGCAGCAATTAACTGCTGAAGGTATAAAATTCAAAAAAGGTGTAGCGAGCTTTATGGCAAACGGGCGTGCACTTGGACTAGGGCATAATGTTGGTTTTGTTAAAATGCTAGCATGTGAAGAAACTGATCGTATTTTGGGCGTACACATGGTTGGTCCATTTGTCTCCGAACTAATTAGTGAAGCAGTAGTGGCTATGGAATTTATGGCGAGTAGTGAAGATTTAGCACGAATTATTCATGCGCATCCTTCATTATCTGAAGTAACTCATGAGGCTGCATTAGCTTGTGATAAGCGTCAATTGCACGGCTAAATAGAATAGTCTTTATGAGTGATTTGCTCTTAAAGTCTAGTTATAATTATAGAATATAATTTTTAGTTTTAAGGAATGTTTATGACAACAATTCAGAAAATTCTTGCTCTACGGACAGTAAATGCTTGTAAAAAAGAATCTTGCATGGGTGGTGGAGGAAGTACTTCCTGTTCTAAAGGTAGTTGTAAAGGCAGCTGCTCAAGTAAAAGTAACTGTAATCACTCTAACTAGTTCTTAATAATTAGTTTTTACATCGCTGATGGATAATCCATCAGCTTTTGTTTTTGGATATGATAATGAAATTACCTGAAAAATCAGTAATTGATAGTTGGGAAAACTTGCCAACAATTTATCGTTTAATGCATGAAAACCGCTGGAATAAGCATATTGCTAGTCAATGGTTTACTGATTTTATGCGTTGGCTCTATACTTCACACCGTAGCGAACTAGAAAGTAACAAACCATTTATGATGGACAATCTGCATTATCTTGACGAGGTTTGGCATGCATATATACTAAATACGCGTGATTATTTTAAAATGAGTCGAGATTTATTTGATGTAGAATATATTCATCACAATCCGGAAAATCCATTCTTATCTTCAGCCATGCCTGATGAAGTAACTGCGTATCAGATGAATATGCTTCTTGAAGATTGGGGTGAAGAGTATATTGATCGTGTCTGGTCTTATGGTGCTGATATGTATGATATTATTGATGCAGCTATAACAAAGAAGTAGCGAGATATGATTAGAAGCTTGAAGACTAAGTTAATTTTACCGTTATTTTTTATTATCGGAATGGTTAATTCTGTATTCGCAATTTCTGGGTTTCAAAAGCAAGATATCCTTGAATCAATGAACGGTTTTTTAACGACACTCAATAATAATGAGTCTTGGTCTAATTTAGTTCCATATATTGATTTTCCTGATGCAGGTGTGCCAGACTGTGGTATGTTTATTGAAAGCTATACCAGCCATGTTTTAATGATAAATGGAAATAAGGCAAGCGTCAGAGTTCGATTTATAGTTGCGGGTGAATTTGCCGGTACGAATTATTATTTGTACCCTAAAACTATTGAACGATTTATTACCTATAATTTAATCTATACAAAACGCCAGTGGGCTACTATTGAGGAATCTGGTATAACTAGTTATCAACCAGTCTATGGTGATGGTTATAGCTGGAAAGTTAGAACGATTCAAATTGCCCTCATGAATGTAAAATATATGGATTGGCATATGCGTTATTATGACCCTCACATTCCGAATCGTGCAAAAAAAGTATTCCCCACTAAACATTGTTGGGAATGATATATTAGATAGTAAGATAACTTTGATAAAGATATTTTACGATCTAATAGTCATATTGTAAAAAATGCTGGAAATTTTCCGGCATTTTTTATTAGACACTGCCATTTTGGCAGATTGTTAAAAAAAATTGGTTTTGCTACAATCCCACCATATTCAATAGAGCTCTTTCATAACCAATTATTTTGCTCTTAGACTTTATGACAACGAATAAGAGTTAAAGAAGCAGGTTAAGAAAGAGGTCTAATATGTCATAAGAAATCTGAGAGGTAGATATATATGAGTAGAGAATTACATCCTGTTCTAATGCAGGCAGTTAATAGTATTAATTTTTTCTCAAAGATAAAGTATCTTTTTTATCTTAAAAATAAAGATGGTAATTATCTTGCTATGACAGATTATGCGGCTCACGTGTATGGTATTGAAAGTCCCGAATTAGCAATCGGTAAGTCAATGTTTGAACTTTTAGGTGAAAAACATCCAAAGATAAGCAAACAAACTATGGAGATTGAGGAACGTTTTATTGGTTCAGATGCGGATACAATGTCAGTAATTAATTTTTTTTCTTATGCTGATAATGTTCAGGTACGATTGGTATTGAGGACTAAGCTCAAAGATCCAGAGACAGGCGAGGTGCTTGGTATGTTGTGTCAAGAAATTCCATCCGGGTTAAATAATGAATGTATGTCAATAATGGATTCTTTAGGTGAATCTTCATCAATCAAATTTCCTGATACTGACTATAATCCGGTTATTGACAAATTAACTTCATATGAACATGAAGTTTGTTTTCTAGTTTCAATTGGTTGGAGTCCTTCGCAGATCCAAAATTTTCTTAATCGCTTGTATCCAGAGCAACAAAGAACATTAGATGCAATCATTAAAAAGAAAAATGCAATTTGTAATAAATTTGATCTTGAGTTTAATCATATTTCCAATCTCAAAGATTTTTTGATCAAAAATGAAGTTTATAAGCAGATTCCACAAAAGTTACTAAGTCATCTTCAAGGTGCTTATATGGTTAATTAAGTTAAAATACTCCTATTTTTAGGAGTATTTTTTGTTATCTATTGCAGGTTTGGAGAATATCTTTACGAAATTTGAGCTGTGCTGGATAGATTCTACTTGCTATTAAAGGTAAGGCAATCGCAAGGGCTAAGAGCATTGCAATAGTAACTGGTAATAGAGCTCCTTTTAGGGTGAAAAACTGGACTAAAAAAGTGAGTATTGGGGTAAAGCCCATAGCTAAAGAAAAATTTTCTGAACCAAATTTCTCAATGCATAATTGTCCGAAGTAAAGTGGCAATACTAGTGTAATCATACCGATAATAATTCCCTTAATCACAACTAAATTCGTAAATAAATGGAATTCATGACGATAAGTAATTAGCCCTAATGGTAAGATCAGTAAAAGCCAGTAACGTAATGCCAAAATCTGACGTGAATTTAATCCTTTATGATTAAGCCCTTTCGAAGCACGCAAATAAAGATACAGTGATAATCCGGTTAACATTGTGATTAATACTCCAATGATAATTTTGGGCATAGAGAAACTATTAAATGTTGCAAAGTAAAATAAACCAAAAGTAATAAATATCAAAGCTACCTGAATTATATAAACTGGTTTTCGGTTAGTAATTGCCATTACTAAAGCACCAAAAAAGCTAGGCCAGCCAAGATAGCTAAAGACAAAAATAAATGGAGTATAAACTATCGGAATAATAAATCCGGCAACCCACATAAAAGTCGTAGTTGCAATTACTTTAGTTATTCCCACCCAGAGACTTCTATCTTTGAAGATTCGCGTATAAGTTGGTTTGTTTTGTCCAAAATTTAATAAATGAAAGCTTATTACTGCAGTTGCTGCCGATATGAATATTAGAATGTCGTGATTAATCCCTTGTCCCCAGAAATAGATTATAATAGGGGCAATTGCATTAAATGCGAGAAAAAGAATCAAGTAAATCATGGTTTATGCTCTAAAATAGTTAATGTCATGATTATATTGAAATAACCAATATTTTCATACCTTGTTTTTGCCAGGGGATTTTAATTATATGCTGGAATTATTTGTAGACAAGCTTGCTGGATTGGCGAATATGCTGCCAACGCAGATAATCGGGGTCAAAGATCTTGACTCGCGCTATATTTATTGTTCACCAAATTTTGCGGAACTTCTCGGTTATTCAGTAGCAGAAATCGTAGGAAAACATGATATGTTTATTGGCGAAGAGAATAACGCTTCACGAATTTGTGAAGATCAGCAGATTATTCATGAAAGAAAAGCATTACCATTTATCCATATTGATAAAATTAAGGGCAGATTGACTCCGCTAACTTTTATCAAATCACCAATTATTGATGGAGGCACTGATAATGTAATCGGTATTTTATGTCAAGTATTTGAGTTTGCAACTCTTGATCCGGCACAGCAGATCCTTAATCTATATCAAAATTTAAGCCTTACTCGACAACAGAATCAACAGTTGCCGCATTTAACCAAACGCGAAAAACAAATAGTATTTCTTTTTTTAGCTAATCTGAATAGTGCTGAAATGGTTGAGGTTATTCATCGTATGGAGGGTAAAAAAATTAGTAAAGGTACCATTGATTGTGTATTTACTGATCAACTATTTCACAAATTTGGAGTATATAATCGGCAGGCATTGTATGTGAAATTGGTTCAGCTTGGCTACAATCGCTTAATTCCAACCGAAATGCTACCATCGACTACGATTGCACTTGACACCCATGATTTATATTAAAAATTGAAATATTTAACAACCAAATTATGATCCTGTACAAGGATGCATGGACGGCAAAGACTTTGTGGAATATACTTTGCATAACCCATTTTGCGTGCTTTGACTATTAGTCTATTTATGTCGTTGTCTTCAATTCCAAATCTTGGGCAAATTGATTCTCTTACTATCCTTGATAATGTTCCATAGCTTATTTCAAGAATTTGTGAAGCCATCCGCTGACTGATTCCTGAGACCATTAGAAAAAGAACTTCATGCTGGCGATTAGTTAATTGCACCTTAAATTTAAGATCATCTGGCATAGGGATTAGAAAATTTGCTTGTAATGATTCGGTTAATGAGAAATACTCTTGAATTCCCCACATACTATATCCTGAAATGATGTGTTCTACTCCAATAACTTGCGAGTTTTGATTGAATGATGGAATAGCATGAATCAGTAATGATTTATATTCTCCCTGATATGGCCAAAATGCGATATATTGTACGGGGGTTTTGTCATCAATGACAATTTCATATATTATCTTAATGATTTTTTCAATATCACTAGAACGATGAAACTTATTCAGTGAGTTATCACTACTTTTATGCTTTAAATATTGGTTATCAGCCAGCTTAAATATGTCTGTAATCTTACCGTCAATCTTGTCCATTATAGACAATTGCTCCTTTGCTTTATCATTAATCTGGCTTATATTAAGCTTTTCATCGGTTAAAATAAAACCAACAGAATTATTTAGTCCAGTCATTAAGTACGGTACAGTTTCCACATTTTTTGCTTTAGGCATGAATTTTAATCTTTTTTAAATAAACTGAAAATACGGCTATATTTATGGAATTGATTATACTATTTTGTGGGAGGCTGAATTAAGTTAAATTAGCACACAAAGCTATAAAATTTGAATATTGAGTAATGAAGAGGTAAAATATAAGAAGCCAGATCTGGCTTCTATTTAATTTGTAGGAGTTTGAGCTAAACTAAGTCTGATAATGGAATCTTCAAGTCCAAGTAAACTATGTGGAATTTTTGCACCAAGATTTATGCTACTGCCCTTAATTAGTATAAATTCCTTATTTTCGACATTAAATTTAATTGCACCATCCATTACCATGACTATAATCGGTGCTGGAGCGGTATGTTCTTTCATCAATTGATTTTTACTCAGACAAATTCTGATCTCTTTGGATACAGAAGTTTCCAAAATCTTCTTAACCATTACTTTGTCTTTGGAAAATTCAATTCCTTCATAAAAGTTAGTAATACTATAGTTGTTCATAAAGGTTATCCTTTGATTTGAGAGTATGTTCTTATTTTATTTTAGATTTACGCCATTATTTCTGGCTCTGCTATTACATTTTTGGCAAGAACCCGGGTAGACAGATTTTCTTTTATAATTGCTGCATATTGTTTAATTTTTTCACTATTTGGTCCAGAGAATATTTCATCGGTAGTACTTGTAAATAATTGTAACCAATGATCAAAATGCTCAATAGCTAGCGGTTGTTTTGCATTTAATTCCATATGTTTTCTCATTGGATTACCATTAAACACATTTTTACTAAAGAGGATACTTTCCCAGAAATCATACATTTGTGGCAAATGCTCTTCCCAGTTGACTTGTGCAACTTCATTAAAAAATATGCCTATTTTATGATCAATTCTTACCTTATCATAAAAGGTATTTACCAATTTTTCTATATCTTTACGATTTACTAGATCTTGTTTCATTTTAGTTCTGCTTTCAGCTATTCATTTTGTTTCAGGATAAATATTCTGTAGAATTTTATTGCCTGCATTGATATTATCAGATAGTTGGTGATTAACGTCGCGATGTTTACATTCATCAATTCCAGTTGCAATTACAACATCACGTAAAGTAGCATTTTCATTAAGTTTCCAGTAGTTTATTGCGATTTTTGGGGCAGGTGTATTTACAATTTGTCCATTGTCAATTGCCTCAAGATAGTGGTTATAACTAACCACTGCCTCTTCTTCCAAATAGCCAACAAAGCGATGCGCAGTTCTGCTTGAGAGCATATACATTAGAAGATAGAAAGGCGTGAACAAAATTTGGACTAGATAAATAGCAAAGCGTTCAAAATAGCTTGGTTTACCAATTTGGATATAAACGAGCAGATGCATCTTCTCATTTTCTGCTTCTTCGTATAGTTGATTGATCCAGCCATTATCATTTTTAATCCGCCGTAAACAGCGAAGGTGAAGTAGCCATGTTGCTACCATACCCGGAACAGCTGCCACTGTCTCTAACATGATTGCTCGATTAGCATATCGTTTACCAAAGTAGATGTCTGCAAGTGCCCTAAAAAATTTGACTAATCCATAAGCAATTGCATCATGAATAGAACTAACTGATTTATGCGTAGCTTTCATTTTTATCTCCATTTGTTTATTCGATAACATGATTATAACAAATATTGTATTTTAAATACAAGTATTAGCTTTAAAATAATTGCATTAAAAATATAAGT
Source organism: Neisseriales bacterium (assembly GCA_008017155.1). GTDB lineage: Bacteria > Pseudomonadota > Gammaproteobacteria > Burkholderiales > UBA11063 > Aquella. The sequence continues at coordinate 81,987 of SSGX01000018.1, forward strand.
ATTGGATATACGAGGCTTATCTATGGTATATTTATGGATAATTAAGTAAATATTTAGATAGATAAAATGCAGTTAACCCTATTCACTGACATTGCTCTAAAAGCAATCATGTATCTTAAACAATCATCGGATCTCGTAACTATCGATGAAATCGCTGGGAAATTTAATGTACCACGCAATCATCTAATAAAAGTTTTAAATTTTATGGTTCATCAAAAGTGGATTGGTTCAGTCCGTGGGCGCAATGGGGGATTATTCTATAATTTATCTAGTGATAGCCTAAAGCTCGGTCAGGCAATCATGATTTTGGAAAATCGGGAAGAATTACTTGATTGTGATGCCTGTATCCTTCATTCCAATTGTGATCTACGTGGTATGTTACGTGGAGCAATAAATGCATTTTATGATTATTTGGATCAGTACACATTAAATGATTTAAATGGGCAGCGCACCAGAGCTTTTATAAATTTACTTATAAAAGAATAGTGGCTGCCCAAGCGCTACTTTGAGTGCGATTAATTATAGAATGTCAAAGCGATCCGTATTCATCACTTTTGTCCATGCACTAACAAAGTCATTAATAAATTTTGCTTTATTATCATCTTGCGCATAAACTTCAGCATAAGCCCGCAAAATTGAGTTTGAACCAAATACTAAATCAACTCTAGTAGCAGTCCATTTAGTTAAGCCAGTTTTACGTTCAACCAGATCATATGAATTTTTACCCGTTGGTTTCCAGCTATAAGCCATATCCGTAAGAGTAACAAAGAAATCATTACTAAGGATACCTTGCTGATTTGTGAAGACTCCATGATTACTATTTCTATAATTAGCCCCAAGTACACGCATGCCGCCAATTAGCACTGTCATTTCTTGCGCCGTTAAACCCATAAGTTGGGCACGATCAAGTAGTAATTCTTCGGGAGTTACAACATAATCATTGGATTTAAGCCAGTTACGAAAGCCATCAGCAACAGGCTCAAGTACTTCAAAAGCTTCATTATCAGTCATGTCTGCTGTAGCATCACCACGCCCGGGAATAAACGGAATATTAATCGCAAAACCAGCCGCTTTAGCAGCCTCTTCAATAGCAGTATTGCCAGCTAAGACGATTATATCTGCAATACTTACTCCGGTTTCTAGCGCAATTTTCTCAAAGATAGCTAAAACGCGAGTAAGGCGAGTAGGTTCATTCCCTTCCCAATCTTTTTGGGGCGCAAGTCGGATTCGCGCACCATTTGCACCACCGCGCTTATCTGAGCCACGGAAAGTTCGGGCGCTATCCCACGCTGTTGCAACTCGTTCAGAAATTGATAAACCGCTATTATTTATCTTCTCTTTAATACTAGCAATATCATAGTTTTTATTTCCTGCTGGGATTGGATCTTGCCAGATTAAGTCTTCTTTTGGAACATCCGGACCAATATAACGCGATTTTGGTCCCATATCACGGTGAGTTAGTTTAAACCATGCTCGGGCAAAAGTTTCTGAGAAATATTTATGATCATTATAAAAACGTTCGGAAATTTTACGATATTCAGGATCAATTTTCATTGCCATATCTGCATCAGTCATGATTGGGTTACAGCGAATTGATGGATCTTCGACATCTACAGGCTTATCTTCTTCTTTTATATTAACTGGTTCCCACTGCCATGCGCCAGCCGGGCTTTTTCTTAATTCCCAATCATGGTTTAATAGTAGCTGAAAATAACCATTGTCCCATTTGGTTGGGTTAGTTGTCCATGCACCTTCAAGCCCGCTACTAACGGTATCACGTCCAATTCCACGTGAGGAGTTATTGATCCAGCCAAGCCCTTGTTCTTCAAGATTTGCCCCTTCTGGTGCGTCGCCAAGTTTTGCAGCATTACCATTGCCATGTGCTTTACCTACGGTATGTCCACCAGCTGTAAGAGCTACGGTTTCTTCATCATTCATTCCCATCCGGGCAAAGGTTACTCGGACATCATGCGCTGTTTTAAGTGGATCAGGTTTACCATCAACACCTTCTGGGTTAACATAGATAAGCCCCATCATTACTGACGCGAGAGGGTTTGCTAAAACACGTTCTCCCGAATACCGGCTACCTTCGCCACCACTAGGCTGCAACCACTCTTTTTCTGAACCCCAATAGATGTCTTTTTCTGGATGCCAAATATCTTCACGCCCGAAAGCAAAACCATAGGTTTGTAAGCCCATTGACTCATAAGCCATGTTCCCGGCAAGAATCATTAAATCTGCCCAGCTGATTTTATTGCCATATTTTTTCTTGATTGGCCATAAAAGACGGCGTGCTTTATCTAGGTTAACATTATCCGGCCATGAATTAAGCGGGGCAAAGCGTTGATTTCCTGTCCCAGCACCACCGCGTCCATCCGCAATCCGGTAAGTTCCAGCAGAGTGCCATGCCATACGGATCATTAAACCACCATAATGTCCCCAATCGGCAGGCCACCATTCCTGACTATCCGTCATTAATGTTTTTAGATCGTTTTTGAGCGCAGTTACATCAAGATTTTTTAGTTCTTCGCGATAGTTAAAATCTTTGCCAAGTGGATTGGTCTTGCTATCATGCTGATGCAAAATATCCAGATTCAATGATTTTGGCCACCATGCCATTACATTATTAGCACTTTCAGTATTTGCACCATGCATTACTGGGCATTTGCCATGTGATGTTGTCATAATCAATCCTTGTTATATTTAATCGGTGAGAGGATAATTATTACTGATTTATATCTTACCCAGCCAATTAATTTTAATGATGGGCTTGATAGTCAAAAGCTAACTCTCTGATTAAGTGGTGGGTGTTGGATTTTGGTTTATCTATAGTTTACTGATTTGAAATGGTTAAATTATTTATAATGCTTAAATTGGCTTATTTGGCGCAATGAGGTTTGCTAAGGTAGGGTATCAGATGATAAAATTAAAAAAATATTATAAGGTGCAGTAAATGAAAAAAATAAGTCTGGTTTTATTATCGCTACTAAGTCTAACTGCTTGTAATGGTGGTGGTAGCTCTTCAAGTGGTGGTTCGACGACGTACCCACAAGATCCAACTAATAACCTACAATCTGGTTTTCAATGTTTACCATCAGATCTTCCATCTCTAGACTCTTCTAGCAATAGTGTTAAAATTGCTTATGGAAGTAATTGTCTTGTCGGAGACGTTGGTTCAAATCCAAATAAAGGTCCAGCAATTCAGTCAGCACTAGAAAGTATGGCGGTTGCCTTGACTAATTCGTCTGGTTACCGCTATTGTACTGGTACTCCGCTAAGTTATAATCCTACAACGGGGATTGCTTATGTATTAAGTGCGGCACACTGTGTAGTTGGTAATGCTAAACCTGCTAATCAACCAGTTACAGCAAATAACATAACTACTTTCACTAATCAACGTAACTATATTAATCAAACATTAAATGCATATGATGGAAGTGGAACAACTGGGACTATTACTGCGATATATATTCCACAACAATATTGCCAAGTGCCTGAATTTAGCTATGATCCATTAAGTGGTAGCTACTCGTGTGGTGAATTGACTGCTCAAAATGGTGATCTTGCTTTACTTAAGGTTTCTATTGGGGTTGGTAAGTCTTTAAATGTTAATTCGCAAGTACAGTTAGCACCAAGTAGTTTATCAATGGCTTCTCCGAGCTATATTATGGCATTAGGTTATGGTTATACTAATGTAGCCCCAAATTATTCTTCTAATACAAGTTTATATTATATAACTTACGAATATTTTGCTGACAATAGTTATCAGGGTAATACTGGCCAATCAGTTATAATGAATGGCTATTCTCCATACGGATCAAATGCATATTATAGTATTATCTGTAGAGGAGATTCCGGTGGTGGTGATTTCTATTGGGATGGTACACATTGGAATTTAGTTGGTGCTCATTCCTACGGTTCTAACGCTTGTGGACAGGCTTCTACTAGCTATCCGTATGTTGACCCTTTGACTCCTGGGGCTAATGATGTTTCTGCTGATGTTCGACCATTTACTAGTCAGCTACAGCAGATTATGGCTCAAGATAGTACGAGCTCAACCGGTTGTAATGCTTCCGTTAGTGGGTTTGTTTGTGCGGCTCCTTAATATTAGATATACTTGAAATAAAAAATCGGGATATTTCCCGATTTTTTATTTATAATAGCTAATGTTTATCTGGTTGCCTTTCAAATTAACTCGTCCGCTGTCTATGTTACAACAATGATCTATATAAATCTGATTATTTATCTTCTGATTAACCTCATTTGCAACTTGGTTTGCTAGGTCTGACTCATATTTATATGTAATTTTAATATCTACATTTGGTAAGTTCTTAGTATTTTCAATTATTCTTTCCGATATATCTTTAGCAGTTGGTTCTTTTGGTAATTTATTATTGCGGAAAAAAACTAGTTTTTTATTTTTAAATACATTACTTTCATCATCTATGTAAATAATTGTGGTTTTCTTTATCTGTATATCATTTGAGTTGTTAGTAGCGTTGGCACAACCAGTTGCTAATGTAAAAATTGAAGTTGTGATTAACGCACTCACGCTGAGAGTATTTTTCATTAAGTTTCCTTTGTCTCATTATGATGCATTTCCAGTATATGGTTATACTGAGGTGGAGGTAATATACTGCGTCCAGTTGCAAAATCAATCCAGATTACTGTTGCCGTTGCCGTTGCATAGATTAAATCTGGGATATTTCTATCTCTTATTATGTGTTCAAGATATATCCTACGCCCAGCTTTATGACTGAAATAGAGTTCAACGACTATTTCTGCAGGGTAGGTAATTGGTCTTAGGTATTTACAGCCAACTTCGCCGACAATTGGACCAAAAGTTGTTGGGTCAATTATAATATTATGTGATAACAACCAATCAAAACGGCATTCTTGTAAGTAAGTAAAATAGGTTGCATTATTAACATGGCTAAATGCATCCATGTCATCCCAGCGGATAGTATAAGCTTTGCTATATAATAAGGGTTTAGTGTCCATTTATATTCCTTTATGAACGGGATTTAATTATAGCGCACTTTATGTTGTTATAGCATATTTTTAAGAGGATGCTCATGCTAATCAATAGAATCGGAACAACAAGCAGATGGTCTGATGTAATAATTCACAATAATACAGTATATTTGGTGGAGGTACCATCAAATCTTGATGGAAATATTAGCCAACAGACTGAAAATTTGCTAGCTGCAATAGAAGCGCGCTTAGCTGAAGTTGGTAGTAGCAAAGGCAATATTTTAATGGCAACGATCTATCTTGCTGATATTAATCAGATTGGTGCCTTCAATGAAATATGGGATGCCTGGCTTCCAGCTGGTACAGCTCCGGTTCGTGCATGTATTGAAGCTAGATTGGCAAATCCAGACTACTTAGTAGAAATCCAGTTAGTTGCAGCACTGTTATAAATTATAAAAACATGGTAGTAGCACCATGTTTTTATTTAGACGAAGTTTTTAAAGGTTCTATAAGTTATTTTTGTAAATCAAATCTGCCTAACATCATGACCTTATTCCAAGCTTTGACAAAGTCATTGACAAATTTCTGCTCATTACCATTTTCAGCATAAACTTGTGCCACCGCTTTTAACTCGGAATTAGATCCAAAAATCAAATCAACCGATGAACCTGTCCACTTCTGTTTACCTGTTTGTCTATCATAACCGATATATTCACCATTTTTAGCCGCTTTTTTCCATGCAGTTGACATATCAAGCAAGTTCACAAAGTAAGCATTATTAAGTTTACCCGGTGTAGCTGTAAATACTCCATCACTAGAGCCTTGGTAATTAGTATTTAATACTCGTAAACCACCAATAAGCGCAGTCATCTCCGGCACATTTAGATTAAGCATGCTAGCTTTTTCCACCAATGCCTGTGGTAGTTTATTTGGATTTTCACTACCATCAGTATAGTTTATGAACCCATCTGATTTGGTTTTTAGGTAATTTGTAGCTGCAATATCAGTTTGCTCTTGAGTGGCATCAGTTCTACCCGGAGTAAATGGAACTTGAATATTATAGCCTGCATTTTTAGCTGCTTGCTCAATAGCGGTATTACCACCTAAGACAATCAAATCCGCCAATGATACTTTAGTACCATCTTGTTTGCTATTATTGAAATTGGTCTGAATAGCCTTCAATTTTGTTAAAACTTTTGCTAACTGAGCTGGCTCATTTATCGCCCAATCTTTCTCTGGAGCAAGGGCTATTCTGCCACCATTTGAACCACCGCGATAATCAGTCTTACGATAAGTTGATGCCGAATCCCATGCGGTTCTAACTAACTGACTATTCGTAAGTCCAGAACTTAAGATGTCTTTTTTCAGTTGTGCAATATCCTGCGGTGAGACTTGTTTATAATTAGCTTTAGGTAAAGGATCTTGCCAGATAAAATCTTGCTGTGGAATCCATGGACCCATATATCTTGATTTTGGTCCCATATCACGATGTGTCAGTTTAAACCACGCATTAGCAAAAGCTTTTTGGAATTCCTGTGGATTTTTGTAAAACTCCTCAGCATATTTATTAAATACCGGATCTTCTTTTAGTGCCAGATCAGTCGTAAACATCATTGGTTTGTGCGTTACATCTGATTTATATGCATCAGGAACCATATTTTGTTGAGTAGCATTTGTAGGTGCCCATTGATGAGCTCCACCCGGACTTTTTGTCAATTGCCAGTTTAGTGTGTATAAATTCCTCAGATAGTCGTAATTCCACATGGTTGGGCTTGATGACCATGCCCCTTCAAGCCCACTACCAATTGCGTCAGCACCTTTACCACTTTTATAGCTATTTTGCCAACCAAATCCTTGTTGTTCAATTGGAGCTTTGTCTGGCGCTGGACCAACGTATTTATTTGCAGGAGCTGCACCATGCGCTTTACCAAAAGCATGTCCACCGGCAATAAGTGCAACAGTTTCTTCATCCGTCATACCCATGCCACCAAATGCCTGGCGAATACCACTAGCAGCTCCGGCACGATCAGGTTTGCCCTCTGGGCCTTCAGGATTTACATAAATTAAGCCCATTTGTGTAGCAGAAAATGGTTTTAATAGTTTACCATTTTTTACATTCGATGATAATACTTCCGGACTTGCCCCCCAATTAGTATCATCACCTTGCCAATCATCTTCACGCCCAAAAGCAAAACCAATTGGTTTCATCCCCATTGATTCCAGCGAAACTGTTCCTGCCAAAACAATCAGATCTGACCATGAAACGGCATTACCATATTTCTGTTTTAATGGCCAGAGTAGTTGACGGGCTTTATCTAAGTTAACATTATCTGGCCAGCTATTAAGTGGTGAAAAACGTTGTTGTCCACGATTTGCACCACCACGACCATCAGAGATCCGATAAGTTCCGGCATCATGCCATGATAAACGAATAAAGAATGGACCATAATTACCATAGTCAGCTGGCCACCAGTCTTGTGATTGGGTTAATAATGCTTGCATATCTTTTTTCAGCTGATTCACATCAAGCTTTTTAAATGCTTGGTGATAGTTATAATCTTTATCCATAGGGTTATCTACGGTATTTAAGTTACGTAAAGGGGATAGATCGAGACTTGGTGAAGAGGTTGTTGAGCTATTATTATTTTTTGGTGAATTACCTTCTGCCATTACATTATTAATAGAGAATAAAATTCCTGCCGATATTAATACTGAAATAGTTTTTCTTAGCATTTCATTACTCCTTGCTAAAATTATTCTAAATTATTTCATTACCCGAGTCCTCACTTTTTTATGCTTGAATAAGTGACTTAAGCTGAGTAAACTGATCTTTAACAAGTTGGTAATTAAAAAATAACGCAGTCGTATAGGATAATATCTTACGATTAATCCTGCCCAATAAGCCATGAAAGCTCCTAGCTTTAGTGGCATTAATGCTAAATGATTCGGTTAATTGACTGATACTTGTCTCAATCCTCTTACGAATACTAGTGATTGTATTAGCTAATTTGCCTGAAATTTGCTGCAA